>JAZKIO010000038.1:0-41075 GCA_040384825.1 Pseudomonadota bacterium | reverse complement strand
GGCACGCGGCTGCTGCGCGTGTTCTGCAACGTCAACCCGCACGGCCGGCCGCGCGAGTGGCGGGTCGGCGAGCCGTTCGAAGCGCATGCGCGGCGCTACCTGCCGGTGATCCCGAAACCGCTGCCCGGCTCCGCCTGGCTGCTCGAATCGACCGGCATCACCAAGCGGCGCCGCACCGAATACGACCACGTGATGCTCCAGCTGCACGACCGCGCCAAGGCCGACGCCGACTTCCAGCGCGTGAGCCCGCAGGCGCGCGTCGATTTCGCGCCCGGCACCACCTGGGTGGTGTTCAGCGACCAGGTGCTGCATGCCGCGATGGGCGGCCAGCACATGATGGAGCAGACCTTCTACCTCGACGTGGCGCACCAGCAGCGGCCCGAGGCCTCGCCGCGCGGCACGCTGGAGCGGCTGATGGGGCGCGAGCTGCGCTGACGCGCCCGCCGCCGTCCCGCCGTCGCCCGGCGGCGCTTCAATCGCGCCGCTTCGGCGCCTTCTTCCAGAACCGCTCGGCCTTCGCGAATGCAGCGAGTTCGGGCGTCGCTGCCGCCGCCAGCGCATCGCGCCGCGCTGCGAGCCAGCCGAGCGCGAACATCGCCTGCGGGTCCGCCGGTGCGCGCGTCGCGAAGGATGCGGCGGCCATCGCCGCATCGCTGACCGCGCCGAGTCGTTCCTGCAGCGCGCGCAGCGCCTTCAGGTAGCGCCGCACCGCGCGTCGGCCGAACAGCGGCGCGCAGAACTCGGTCGCGTAGCGCTGGCGCTTGGCGCGCTTGCGCAGGCGGTGGCGGTCGGCGTCGTCGAGCTCGGCGTAGCGGGCGGCGTCGGCGACGATGCGGCGGTGCCACCGGTTCAGCCGGGCCGCGAGCAGGGCGCGCAGTGGCGGCGCCTCGGCGGTCGCGGCGGGGTCGATCCGGTCGCCCGTGCTGGCGTTGTCCGCGCTGCCGGCGACCGCCGCGTCGGGCTGCATCGCCGCCAGCAGATCGAGCAGCCACTGCTGCGTTGCGTCGGCGCGCACCAGCGCGACCGGCGGCGTGGCGTCGACGTTGCCGGTGGGCGCCTCGGAAGGCGCGGCGAGCGCGGCCGGGTCCAGCCCGGTGCTGCGCATCGCCGCGTCGAGCGACGGCCCGAACTCGCGCTCGACGACGTCCGCGTCGCGCGCCGCGCCGAGTTGCCGGAACAGCCGCGCCGCGCCCGCCATCAGCCCGCTGTCGGGATGCTCGAACAGCGCGCCCGCGCTGCGCAGCCGCCGCAGCCCGATGCGCAGCTGGTGGACGTGTTCTGCGGCGTGCTCGCCGCTGGCGATCTGGCTCGCGTTCGCGAGGATCTGCTCGGCGCAGGCGCGCAGCACCGCCTGCCACGCCGCCGCCGCGTCCATCGACTTCCCGACGCGCGAGGGCGCGGCGTGCCGGGCCGGTGCGATGCGTTCGCCGCGCGCCAGCAGGTCGCCGCGCTCGGCCTTGCTGCGCAGGTCGATCCACAGGCCGTGGCGCGCCTGCCAGCGGCGCGCGGTCTCGATCACCGCGTGCGGCGAGCCGGCGAGCAGCTCGATCTCGAGCTCGCCGACCGCGAGCACGTGGGGGTCGGCCTCGATCCGCCCGCGGTCGAACGCCAGCTCGACCCGCGCCTGCGGTGCGCCGGCCGCGCGCACCCGCAGCTCGCGCACGTGCCGGGCGATGTCGGTGCGGTACAGCGTGTGCAGCGCCGCGGCCGGTGCCGCGCCGAGCAGCGCCAGCAGGCGTTCGCCGGCCGGCGTGCCGGCGTGCAGCGTGGGGTCCATGACCGGCATCGCGCTGGCGCTGCCGCGCGCCACGTTGTGCTCCTGGCGCGTCAGGCCGTCGTCGCCGGCGCCCTTCAGCGTCTGGACCCAGCGCCGGCCTTCTCGACGCAGCCGCAGCGCGAGCGCCGCGCCGGCCAGCCGGCGGTCGGCGGTGTCGAAGTAGGCGGCCCGCAGGCGCAGCGCCGGGGGCGGCTGGCGCCCGCAAACCGCGGCCTCGACGTCCGCCAGCCGCTCGGCCGGCACCTGCAGCTTCAGTTCGATCTCATGCATGGGCCGGATCGTGCCAGCCCGACCCGGCGGATTTGATGAAACCGGCGGCGACGCCCTTCAGCGCCCGGTGCTTTCCCGCGGGTCCATCGTGGTCGCGGTCGCGGTGACCCGGCCGCTGGTGTCGAAGGTGACCGAGAACTGCTTGTTCTCGGCGTTGTCGGCGAAGCGCCAGTCCCAGACCTCTTCCTGCTTGAGCTCGTAGCGCTGGGTCTTGGCGGGCATGCCGAGCAGGCGCCGCACCTGCGCCTGGTCCCAGCCGGGTTCGATCTTCGCGAAGTTGGCGGGCTTGAGCACCTGGCGCATCGCGACGAGCTTGCCGTCCGCGCCGATCGCCAGCATGTAGTTGACCTGGCCGGCCGGCTGGCGCGGGTACTCGAGCGTGACGCTGCCGTCGGGCTCGTTGTAGACGGCGGCCGGCTGGCCCCATTTGGCGCGCACCTCGGACTCGGTGGTCACGCCGACCTCGAGCTCGGCGATCTTCTGCACGTCGCACGCGACCAGCGCGGCCGCCATCGCCAGCGCGCCGAGCGCCGCCTGCAAGGCGCGCCGGGCGCGGCCGGCGCGGTGTTGTTCGGACATGTCGGTCTCCCCGCTAAAATCTGGGCTTGACTCTAGCGCCCGCCCTGTCGCGGGCGCGCCAAGCTGCCATGCCATTGTTCTGGAAACCCTACAAATCCGACGTGACCTCCTTCATCGAGCAGCTGAAGGCCAACAAGCCCACGCTCGAGGAAGAACAGCGCGCCGGCCGCCACCTGCTCTGGGACCGCCGCATCGACCGCGAGGCCCAGGCCGAGTACAGCGACGCCCGCGTGCCCCAGCAGCCCTACGTCTACCAGACCAAGGGCTGATGCTCGCGGAAGCGCCGCCCGGCGCGGCGAACGAACCGGCCGTGGTCGACCACATCGCCGTGGCGCGCCTGTACGGCGAGCCGCTGTTCGCGATGCCGACGGATCTCTACATCCCGCCGGACGCGCTGGAGGTCTTCCTCGAGGCCTTCGAGGGCCCGCTCGACCTGCTGCTCTACCTGATCCGCAAGCAGAACTTCAACATCCTCGACATCCCGATGGCGAGCGTGACGCGCCAGTACCTGGCGTATGTCGAGCAGATCCGCAAGACCAACCTCGAGCTCGCCAGCGAATACCTGCTGATGGCGGCGATGCTGATCGAGATCAAGTCGCGCATGCTGCTGCCGCCGAAGAAGAGCGTCGACGGCGCGGAACCCGAGGACCCGCGGGCCGAGCTCGTGCGCCGGCTGATCGAGTACGAGCAGATGAAGCTGGCCGCGGCGCGCATCGACCAGCTGCCGCTGATCGGGCGGGACTTCCTGCGCGCGCAGGTGGTGATCGAGCAGTCGCTCGCGCCTCGCTTCCCCGATGTGGACGCCGACGAGCTGCGTGCCGCCTGGGCCGACATCCTCAAGCGCGCCAAGCTCAACCAGCACCACCACATCACCCGCGAGCAGCTCAGCGTGCGCGAGCACATGAGCATCGTGCTGCGCACGCTGCAGGGCCGGCGCTTCGCGATGTTCGAGGAGCTGTTCGACACCACCCGCGGCCCACAGGTGCTGGTCGTCACCTTCATCGCGATGCTGGAGCTGGCGCGCGAGCACCTGCTCGAGGTGACGCAGGCCGAGGCCTTCGCGCCGATCTACGTTCGGCTGGCGTACTCGCCCGCCTGATCCGCGGCCCCGCGCGGCGCCCGCCGCGCGATTCTCGCGGCCCCGGGCCATCTCGGCATCTCTTCCTACAGGGGGATCGACAGGTCGTCGGCATCATCTGACCCGTCGAAATCTGGCCTGCGCGGCCCCGACGCCCGATCCCCCATCCGTTCCACCGCATGCCCGAGCCCAGCGCGACATCGATCGAGATCTCCGACGCCGCAGCCTGCGCGAACGAGCCCATCCGCATCCCCGGCAGCATCCAGCCCCACGGCGCGTTGCTGGTGCTGGAGCCGACCACCTGGCGCCTGCTGCAGGCGAGCACGAACGCGGCCGACCTGATCGGCGCCCGTGTCACGCCGGGCGCCCCGTGGCCCGCCGGTGTGGCCACCATCGACGCGATGCTCGCGACACTCGCCGCGGCCCCGGCCGACGAAGCGAGCGGCACCGTGCGTTCGATCGCCGGCCCCGACGGGCCGATCAGCCTGGTCGCGAGCAGGGGTCCGCAAGGCGTGATCGTCGAACTGGAGCGGCCCGCGCGCGCCGAGGCCGGCGCCTTCGACACGCTGTTCCCGAGCATCCGCAGCTTCGTCGACCGGATCGCCGCGGCGCAGGACATCGTCGCGCTGTGCAGCGTCGCCGCGGCCGAGGTGCGGCGCATGACCGGCTTCAACCGCGCGATGGTCTACCGCTTCGGCCCGGAGTGGCACGGCACGGTGATCGCCGAGGACAACGACGGCACGCTGCCCTCCTACCTCGACCTGCGCTTCCCCGCGACCGACATCCCCGCGCAGGCGCGCGAGCTGTACCGGCGCACGCGGCTGCGCCTGATCCCGGACGCGACCTACACGCCGGTGCCGGTGCTGCCGGCGCTGAGCCCGCTCGACGGCCAGCCGCTCGATCTCTCGGACGCCGCGCTGCGCAGCGTCTCGCCGGTGCACCTCGAGTACATGCGCAACATGGGCACGGCGGCGTCGATGTCGATCTCGATCCTGATCGACGGCGAGCTGTGGGGCCTGATCTCCTGCCACCACGCCCGGCCGCTGACGCTCGGCCCGCAGTTGCGCAGCAGCTGCGACGTCGTCGGCCAGCTGCTCGCGATGCAGATCGGCGCCCGCGAGCGCCATGACCACGCCGACGCGCGGCTGGCGCTGCGCAACATCGAGACCGAGCTGTTGGCGCGGGTGTCGCGCGCGCCGTCGATCCAGAGCGGCCTCGGCGAGAACACCGACGCCTGGCTGCGGCTCGCCGGCGCCAGCGGCGCGGCCATCGTGCACGACGGCGCGGTGTTCTCGGCCGGCCGTTGCCCGGATGTCGGCACGCTGACCGCGCTGGCCGACTGGCTGCGCCGCGAGCACGGCGGGCAGCTGTTCGCGACCGAATCGCTTGGCGCCGCGTACGCGCCGGCCGCCAGGGTGAGCGACGTGGCGTGCGGCCTGCTCGCGGTGCCGATCTCGGCCCTGCACCCGCATTACCTGATGTGGTTCCGGCCCGAGCTGGTGCAGACGGTGCGCTGGGGCGGCCAGCCCGACGCGAAGGACCGCGGCGCCGACGGCCGCCTGCATCCGCGCCACTCGTTCGCGCAGTGGACCCAGCACGTGCGCGGCCAGGCCGAGCCGTGGCCGGCCGCCGCGCTCGACGCGGTCGATGCGTTCCGCAACTCGATCGTGACCTTCGTGCTCAAGCGCGCCGAGGAGCGCGCCCAGCTGACCGAGAAGCTCGAGACCACGAACCGCGAGCTCGAGGCGTTCTCGTACTCGGTCTCGCACGACCTGCGCGCGCCGTTCCGCCACGTGGTCGGCTACGCGCAGCTGCTGCGCGAGCGCAATGCGGCGCTCGACGAGCGCTCGCGCCACTATGTCGATTCGATCATCGAAGCCGCCATCGCGGCCGGCCAGCTGGTCGACGACCTGCTCAACTTCTCGCAGCTCGGCCGCTCCGCGCTCGACATCACGCGCGTGGACATGAACAAGCTGGTCTTCGAGCACCGTCGCTCGCTCGAGATCGACCTGAGCGCGCGGCCGATCGACTGGCGCGTGGCGCCGCTGCCGCCGGCCTGGGCCGACGCCGCGCTGATGCGCCAGGCGATCGGCAACCTGATCGACAACGCGGTCAAGTACACCCGCGGTCGCGAGCCCGCGGTGATCGAGATCGGCGGCGAGCAGCGCGGCCACGAGACGGTCTACACCGTGCGCGACAACGGCGTGGGCTTCGACATGGCCTATGTCGGCAAGCTGTTCGGCGTGTTCCAGCGCCTGCACCGGGTCGAGGAGTTCGAGGGCACCGGCATCGGCCTGGCGCTGGTGCGCCGGATCGTCGACCGCCACGGAGGTTGGATCGCCGCGGAAGGCGTGTTGAATCAGGGCGCGGTGTTCCGCATCGGCGTGCCCACGAACGTTCAGGAGCCTTCGCGATGACGTCTTCGCTGCGCCCCATTCTGCTGGTCGAGGACAGCCCGAAAGACCTCGAGCTCTCGCTGGCCGCGCTGGCCCGCTGCAAGCTCGCCAACCCGATCGAGGTGGCCCGCGACGGCGCCGAGGCGCTCGAATACCTGCGCAGCGTCGGGCCGTGGCGCGGCCGCGATTCCGGCGACCCCGCGGTCGTGCTGCTCGACCTCAAGCTGCCGAAGGTGGACGGCCTCGAGGTGCTCGAGAAGGTCAAGTCCGATCCGCTGCTGCGGCACATCCCGATCGTGATGCTGACCTCGTCGCGGGAGGAGCGCGACCTCGTGCTGAGCTACCAGCTGGGCGTGAACTCGTTCGTGGTCAAGCCGGTGGACTTCAGCGCCTTCCTGCAGGCGATCCAGGATCTCGGCATGTTCTGGGGCGTGCTGAACGAGCCGCCGCCGCGGGGCGCGCGCACTTGAAGGCACCGCTCACCCGGCCGGCGCCCGACGCGGCGGCCCGCCCCATCATCCTGCTGCTCGAGGACAGCGACATCGACGCCGAGCTGATCGGCATCCACCTCGAACGCGCGCAGTTCCATTGCGACATCGTGCGGGCCACGCGCCGCAGCGACTTCGAGCGCGCGCTCGACACCACCGCCGTCGACCTCGTGCTGGCGGACTACTCCCTGCCCGACTTCGACGGCCTGGAGGCGCTGGCAATGACCCGCGGGCGCTTCGCCGGCCTGCCCTTCGTGTTCGTCTCCGGCGTCGGCGGGGAGGAGATCGCCACCGACGCGCTGCGCCGCGGCGCGACCGACTACGTGCTCAAGCGCAACCTCGCGCGGCTGGTCGGCTCGATCCAGCGCGCACTCGCCGAGGCCCGGGAACGCGCCCAGCGCGAACGCGCCGAGGGCGCGCTGTTCCGCAGCGAGGCGCGCATGCGGCTCGCGGTCGACGCCGCCGAGCTCGGCATGTGGCACTACAGCGCCGACGACGCCAGCTTCGGCTGGGACCTGCGCTGCCAGCGGCTGTTCGGCCTGGACGGTCGCGACGCGGTCGGCTACGAGGAGTTCCTCGCCCGCGTGCTGCCGGCCGACCGCGACGCGCTGGACGCCGCGCTGCAGTCGGCACTCCAAGGCGACGCCAGCGTCGCGCTGAGCCACGAATGCCGCTCGCTGGCCGCCGACGGCAGCCTGCGCTGGGTCGTCATCCGCGGCCAGAAGCTCGCCTCCGGCGAGGCGGCCGGCGTGCGCCTGACCGGCGTGCTGCAGGACGTGACGGCGACGCGCCGGCTCGAGGCCCGCCAGCGCCAGGCCGAGATGCTGTTCCGCATCGCCGCGCAGGCCACCGGGGTCGGCATCTGGGAGCTGGGGCCGGGCGCGGACGACATCTGGGTCGACGAGAGCTTCCGCGCGATGGCCGCACTGCCCGCCGACAGCGCCTACGGCTATGCCGACCTGCTCCACGGCGTCGTGCACCCGGACGACCGCGCCCGGGTCGACGCGGCGACGCAGGCAGCGCTCGCCGCCGCCGGCGACGCCGAGATCGACATCGAGGCCCGGCTCGTCGGCGTGACCGACCGGCGGATGCGCTGGATCGCGCTGAAGGGCCGGCGCATCGTCGGCATCGACGGCCAGGTGCGGCTGGTCGGCACGGTGCGCGACGTCACCGAGCAGCGCGCCCTGCAGCAGGCGCTGCGCGACGCGAACCAGGAGCTCGAGCTGCGCGTGGCCGAGCGCACCCGCGAGCTGACGGCCGAGATCCGCGAGCGCGGCAAGGTCGAGGACACGCTGCACCAGATGCAGCGCCTGGAGGCGGTCGGCCAGCTCACCTCCGGCGTGGCGCACGACTTCAACAACCTGCTCACGATCGTGCTGAACAACCTGACGCTGGTCGACCGGCTGCTCGCGCAGAAGGGCACCATCGAGCCGCGCGTGTCGGACAGGCTGGCCGCGATGCGCACCGCCGCCAACCGCGGCGCCACGCTGACGCGTCAGCTGCTCGCGTTCTCGCGCCGCCAGCGGCTCGAGCCGCAGACCGTCAACTTCAACGAGATCATCAGCGGCATGCGCGACCTGCTGCAGACGACGCTGGGCGGCAGCGTCAACCTGCAGACCGAGCTCGCGGACGACCTCTGGCCCGCGCTCGCCGACCCGACGCAGATCGAGATGGTGGTGCTCAATCTGGCCATCAACGCCCGCGACGCGATGGAAGTCGGCGGCAGCCTCAAGGTGCAGACCGCGAACCGCACGCTGGTCGAGCCGCCTTCGCGGCCGGAAGCGCCCGAGCCCGGCGATTACGTGGTGCTCAGCGTGACCGACACTGGCAGCGGCATGTCCGACGACGTGCTCGCGAAGGCCTTCGAGCCGTTCTTCACGACCAAGGAGATCGGCAAGGGCTCGGGCCTCGGCCTGGCGCAGGTCTTCGGCTTCGCGAAGCAGTCGGGCGGCGGCGCGCGCATCGAGACCCGCGCCGGGCACGGCACCTCGGTGCACGTGTACCTGCCGCGCTCGGCCGCACGCCGGGCCGACGCCGCCGCGGCCGCCGCGGTCGCGGCCGCGCCGAGCCCGCCGCGCTTCGGCTCGACCCGCGCGCTGCTGCTCGTGGACGACGACGACGCGGTGCGCGAGGCGACCGCCGCGCTGCTGTCGCTGCACGGCTTCCGGATCATCGAGGCGCCGGACGGCGTCAGCGCGCTGGCGCTGGCCCGTGCGCGCGACGACATCGATGCCGTGATCGCCGACTTCGCGATGCCGCGCATGAACGGCGCGGAGCTCGCCCGCCAGCTGCGCGCGCTGCGGCCGGAGCTGCCGGTGCTGTTCATGACCGGCTTCGCCGAACTCGGCGCGCTCGACGACGTGCCGGAGGACTTCGTGCTGCAGAAGCCGATCGCCGAGAACGAGCTGGTGGCGCGGCTGGATCGGTTGCTGCCGGGCTGAGCACCGACGCGCGCGCGGCGCGCGTCAGGTCGGCTTGACGCCGAGCTTGAACGCGATCATCGCGCGCAGCTTGTTCGGCACCACCGGCTTGATCAGCAGGTGGAAGTTGTGCTCGTGGGCTTCCTTGTCGTGCCCGGTCATCGTGCTGCCGGTGACGAGGATCGCCGGGATCGCGGTGCCGAAACGCAGGCGCAGCGCCTTGATCGCGTCGACGCCGTTCAGGCCGTCCTCGAGCCGGTAGTCGACGATGAACAGGTCGGGCCGGACGAGCTCCGGGTCGCTCTGCGCGGCCCACGCCCGCGCGGCCGCGACGCTGTCGAACGCATCGATCTGCGCGCCCCAGCCGAGCAGCAGCACCTCGAGGCCGGCGCGCACCGCGGGCTCGTCCTCGACGACGACGATGCGCCGCCCTTCGAGCGTGATGCCCACCGGCCCCTTGCCGGGCACCGCGAGCACCGCCGAGGGCCGCGGCGCGCGACCGGTCGGCAGCGCGAGCGTGAACACGGTGCCGCGGCCGGGCACCGAACGCATCGTCAGCGGCGCGCCCATCAGGTCGGCCAGCCGCTTGACGATGGCCAGGCCGAGGCCCAGGCCCTTGCGCTGGTCGGGGCTGACCTTGGGCGTGTTGGGCACCTGGTAGAACTCGTCGAAGATGCGCGCCTGCTCGGCCTCGCCGATGCCCAGGCCGGTGTCCCACACCTGCACCAGCACCCGCTCGCCGCGCTGGCGGCAGCCGACCAGCACCGAGCCGTCGTTGGTGTAGCGGATCGCGTTCGAGACCAGGTTGCGCAGCACGCGCTCGACCAGCAGCGGGTCGGCGAACACCACCTTCTTCGCGCCGCGCAGCCGCAGCGACAGGCCCTTCTCGAACGCGCTCGGCTCGAAGTGCAGGCGCAGCTTGCGCAGGATGTCGCCGACCTCGAAGTGCTGCGGGTGCACCTCGATCACGCCGCTGTCGATGCGGGTGATGTCGAGCAGCTCGGAGAACAGGCCCTCGAGCGCGTCGACCGATTCGTTGATGCTGTTGACGAGCTGCGCGACCTCCGGCTCGTGCACGCGCTGGCGCAGCGCCTCGGCGAACAGCCCCATCGCGTGCAGTGGCTGGCGCAGGTCGTGGCTGGCGGCGGTGAAGAACTGGGTCTTGGCGCGGTTGGCGATCTCGGCCTCGCGCCTCGCCGCCTCGGCGGCGAGCGTCTCGACCCGCAGCTTCGCGGCGAGCTCGTCGGCCTGCAGCTTCAGGTCGATCGCGCGCTGCAGCGCCTGGCGGTAGCTGTTCGCGAGCACGGCCGTGAGGCTGATGATGAGGATCAGCTCGCCGGCCAGCTGGTAGCTGTGCAGATCGCCGCCGAGCGCGATGCGCACGACCAGCGGCAGCAGGCACATCCCCGCGTACGCCAGGTACAGGCGCGGCTGCGTCGACAGCACCGGGATGCCGGCGACCGTGAAGGTGTAGATGATGACGATCAGCCCGGTCGTCTGCTGCTGGCCGGTGCCCAGGCCGTAGAAGATCCAGCCGGCCGCGCCCCACAGCGACGCGGCGACGACGGTGCCGGCATTGGAGCGCAGGCGCCAGCGCAGCCAGTCGGCGCGGCTCGCCGGCGTGGCGCGCCGGAACGCGCGGATCACGAAGCCGCGCACCACGCACATGACCACGAACGCGCCGATCCACGGCAGCAGCACGGCGGCCGGCGCGGTCGACCAGAACAGCATCGTGACGACGCCGACGCCCGCGAGGTAGCCGGCGAGCGCCGCGGGCATGTAGGCGTAGGTGCTCTGGATCGTCTCGACGACGGCGCCGAAGGCCGGGTCGCCGTCGGCCGCGGTGGCCGGATCGATCGTGCCGGCCGCGGCGCCGCGGCCGGCCACCGGGGCGCTGACCGCGGCGGCGCTGACTGCAGCGGGCGTGGCGCTCAATCCGGGCCTGTCAGCGGGTGCCGTGCCACGGCTGGCGCCCGCCCGATGCGGACATCTGGCTCACCGCGAGCACGGCCTGCGTGCGCGAGCTGACGCCCAGCGTGCGCAGCACCGCGGCGACGTGGTCCTTGACCGTCTCGACCGAGAGGTTGAGCTCGCGCGCGATCAGCTTGTTGGGCTGGCCCTTCAGCAGCAGCGCGAGCACGTCGGTCTGGCGCGGCGTGAGGCCGAGTTCGGCGAGCGGCACGGTGTTGGTCTGGAAGCCGCTGTCCTGGGCGCTCTCGCGCACGACGCGCAGCACGCTGGGCACGGTGTCGCCCTGCGGCTTGGAGGCCGGCTCAGAGCCCATCGTCATCGGCGGCACGTAGATGCCGCCCGACATGACCATGTGGAGCGCCTCGAACAGCGTCTCGTTGCTGGCGCGCTTGGGCACGAAGCCCATCGCGCCGGCATCGATCGCGCGGATCACGTCGCTGGTGCGGTCGGAGGCCGAGACCACGACCACCGGCAGCGCCGGGTAGGCGGCACGCAACTCGGTCAGCAGGTCGAAGCCGTCGGCGTCGCCGAGGTGCAGGTCGAGCAGCACGAGATCGAACTCGGGATCGGCCTTCAGCGTGTCGCGGGCGGCACGGGCGCTGTTGGCGCCGACGACGGTGGTGTCACTGCCCAGGCCTTCGATGACGGACTGGAGTGCGGACAGGATCAGCGGGTGGTCATCGATCAGCAGAACCTTCATGCGCACACCTCCGGGAGAGCCAACATCCTAAACCAGCGGATGCGCGCGCGCCCTCCCAAAAACGGCGGGCCGTTGCTCAGGTGTAGCGGCGTGCCAGCGACTCGGCCACGCAGACCGGCTTGTCCGAACCCTCGCGCTCCATCGAGACCTCGACGGTGAGCTGCGCGCCGCCCTCGAGCGGCTCGTACTTCGTCAGCTTGAAGTGCCCGCGCAGGCGGCTGCCCGTGGGCACCGGCGCCGGGAAGCGCACCTTGCCCAGGCCGTAGTTCACGCCCATGCGCGTGTCGCGCACCTCGAAGGCCGAGGCGCCCATCTCGGGCAGCAGCGAGAGCGTGAGGAAGCCGTGCGCGATGGTCGTGCCGAAGGGGCCCTTCGCGGCGCGCTCGGCGTCGAGGTGGATCCACTGGTGATCGCCGGTCGCGTCGGCGAACAGCTGGATGCGCTCCTGGGTCACGGTGATCCAGTCGCTGACGCCGACGATCTGGCCAACGAGCGGCTGCAGGTCGGTGAGGTGCTCGAAACTTCGCATGCGATGCTTTCGCGGTCGTGGGGACGTTCAGGTTATGTTAGCGGGCCCCGCGAGCCTGTCGCCATCGAGACTGACCCGCGCCACCTGCCCCTCCAACTCGCCCTCCGGACCCATGGCCGACTCTCCTTTTTCCGTGCTCGACGCGCCGGCCCGGCCCTCGCCGGGCGCCGACGTGGTCGTGATCACCGCGCACCCGCAGATGGAACACTCGCGCATCAACCGGCGCCTGATGCGCGCCGCGAAGCGCCTGCCCGCGAGCGCGGAGTCGCCGCTGATCGTGGTGCGCGACCTGTACGCGCTCTACCCCGACTACCTGATCGACGTGGCCGAGGAGCAGGCGCTGCTCGCCTCGGCCAGGCTGATCGTCTGGCAGCACCCGATCCACTGGTACAGCATGCCGCCGCTGATGAAGCTGTGGCTCGACGACGTGCTCGCCTTCGGCTGGGCCTACGGACCGGGCGGCACCGCGCTGCGCGGCAAGGACCTCTGGCTGGTCGCGACCACCGGCGGCCCCGAGGAGTCCTACCGCCCCACCAGCTACAACCGCTACTTCTTCGACGACTTCATGCCGCCCTACGAACAGACCGCCAACCTGTGCGGCCTGCGCTTCCTGCCGCCGCTGGTGCTGCACGGCGCGCACCGCGTGTCCGAGCCCGAGATCGAGGCCCATCTCGAGGTCTACGCCCAGCGCCTGGCGAGCTACCCGAACTGGCCGGAGCTCGGCGAACTGCTGTACGAGCTGCCGGCGCTGATCCCGGAGGACGCGCGGCCCGACGAAGACGCGGACGACGCGTCCGACCCGCCGAAACTGTCCATCACGAAAGGGGCAGCGTGATGGAGCACGGTTCCTGGCTCACCGGCACGCTCGTCTACCTCGCGGCGGCCGTCATCGCGGTGCCGCTGGCCAAGTTCCTCGGCCTCGGCTCGATCATCGGCTACCTCGCGGCCGGCATCCTGATCGGGCCGTGGGGCCTGAAGTTCGTCACCAACCCGCAGGACATGCTGCACTTCTCCGAGTTCGGCGTCGTGCTGATGCTGTTCCTCGTCGGCCTGGAACTCGAGCCCAAGCGCCTGTGGTCGCTGCGCAAGCCGATCTTCGGCTGGGGCAGCGTGCAGCTGTTCGGCTCGGCGGCGTTGATGCTCGGTGTGGCGGTGTTGTTCGGCCTGGACTGGCGCATCGCGCTGGTCGCCGCGCTCGGGCTGGGCATGTCGTCCACCGCGATCGGCCTGGGTGTGCTCGGCGAGCGCGGGCTGATGAACACCACCTCGGGCCAGAGCGTGCTCAGCGTCGCCCTGCTGCAGGACGTGGCCGCGATCCCTATCCTCGCGCTGCTGCCGCTGCTCGCACTGCAGCAGGCGGCCGCCGAAGGCAGCGCCTGGGTCAGCGCCGCCAAGGCGATCGGCGTGATCGCGCTGATCGTGTTCGGCGGCCGGTTGCTGATCCGCCCCGCGCTGCGCTGGATCGCGCGCAGCGCCACGCCGGAGATCTTCACGGCCGCGTCGCTGCTGCTCGTCGTCGCGACGGCGGCGCTGATGCAGACGGTAGGCCTGTCGATGGCGCTCGGCGCGTTCCTCGCCGGCGTGCTGCTGGCCGAGAGCGAATACCGGCGCGAGCTCGAGACGGACATCGAGCCGTTCAAGGGCCTGCTGCTCGGCCTGTTCTTCATCGCGGTGGGCATGAGCATCGACTTCGCGATCGTGATGGCGCAGCCGCTGCTGATCGCCGGCATCGTGCTCGGCTTCCTGCTGATCAAATCGTTCGTCCTGTGGGGCATGGGCCGCACGATGCCGCTGCCCAAGCCGGAGCGGCCGGTCTTCATCATCCTGCTGGCGCAGGGCGGCGAGTTCGGCTTCGTGGTGTTCCAGACCGCCGCCGGCGCCGGCGTAATCGATGCGCAGGTCTCGTCGATCCTGGTGGCCGCGGTGGCGATCTCGATGCTCGTGACGCCGCTGCTGCTGGTGGCGGCCGACAAGTGGCTGATCCCGATGCTCGCCGGGCAGGCGAAGAGGAACACGAACGTCGAGGAAATGCGCGACCCGCAGCACCAGTCGGTGATCATCGCGGGCTTCGGCCGCTACGGGCAGGTGGTGGGCCGCATGCTGTACGCCAACGGCATCAAGCCGACGGTGCTCGACGTGGACGCCGAGCAGATCGAGGCGATGCGCAAGTTCGGCTGGCCGGTGTTCTACGGCGACGCCACGCGGCTCGACCTGATGCGCACCGCCGGTGCCGCGACCGCGAAGATCCTGGTTCTGGCGATCGACGATGTCGACCAGAGTATCGAGGTCGCGAAGATGGTGCGGGAGAATTTCCCCGACCTGACGATCGTCGCGCGCGCCCGCAACGTGCGCCACTACTTCGAGCTGCACGACCTGGGCGTCGAGCTGATCGAGCGCGAAACGCTCGACTCGGCGCTGATGAGCGCGCGCAGCGTGCTCGAGCAGCTGGGCTGGGAGCGCCACCAGGCGCGCACGCTGGCCCTGCGCTTCCGGCGCCACAACGTCGCGCAGCTGGTGCAGATGGGCCCGCACCGCAAGGACGAGGCGAAGCTGATCGCCGTCGCCAAGCAGGGCCGCCAGCAGCTCGAGGAGCTGTTCGCGCAGGAGCGCGACGACGCCGCGAAACGGCAGGCCCGCGTGGGCTGGAACGACGAGTCGGATGCGCCGGAGCGGCCGCCGGCCTGAGCCGGCTACTTGCCGACCAGCAGCACCCGCATGCCGAGCGATCGGCCACCGGCGCGGTCCAGCACCTGCACCGTCACCTGGCGCGGCTTCAGGCCCTCGGGCAGCGCGATCTTGCCGCGCAGCACCTGCTGGGCGCCGATCGACACCGTCTCCGCCGGCGCGGTGAAGCTCCGCGCCGTACCGGCGGCCGATTCGCCGGCCACCGTCAGCTGCAGCGCCGCGCCGAGCGGCTTGCCGGTGGCGGCGCGGGCACGCGTCAGCAGCAGGTCGTAGCTCAGGTCGCGGCCCTCGGCGTCGAAGCGCGCGGCGCGGATCTCGACCGTGCCGCCGCGCGGGTCCGGCGGCAGCGCGGCGACGATCGCGCCCAGGTCGCCCCGCAGCGCCTCCACGCTCGAGCGGCTGCCCTGCAACTCTTCGCCCAGCTGCTTCTTCTCGGCCGTGAGCTGCGCCACCTGCTGGGTGGCGCGGGCGAGTTCGCCGGTCAGGCGCGTGCGCGCGGCCTTTGCGGTCTCGTAGGCGTTGCGCAGTTGGACGCTCTCGCCGGCGGACAGCCGCGGCGGCAGGTAGCGCTCCTGCGCGAAGTACAGCCCGCCGGCCCCCAGGACGATGCCGATGAGCAGCAGCAACAGCCACCTCGGCATGCGCCAGCGCGAACGGCGCCGGCCGTAGGGATCGAAGGTGACGGGCTTGAACATCGTGGGCGGGGGTGATTCGTGGGTGGGGAAGGCGACGGGGGCGAAGGCTAACCCGAGAGGGAGCGCCCCCTGAAACAAGCCGTTGCACCGGGCGGGCAAGGCGCATGCCGCAGGCGGTACATTGTCGGCCGTCTGCTCACTTCAAGACGGGCCGCGTGCGCGGCGCCGCATCTTCCCATGTCCAACCTCATCGTGCACGGCGGCACGCCGCTGCGCGGCCGCATCAGCCCGTCCGCGAACAAGAACGCCGTGCTGCCGATCCTGTGCGCCACGCTGCTGAGCTACGAGCCGCTGCGCCTGCTCGGCGTGCCCGACATCACCGACGTGCGCAAGATCCTCGACATCTTCCGCCTGCTCGGCAGCGAGGTGTCGATGAACCACGCCGACGGCACGCTCGACCTGCACCACCGCGAGACCGTGTTCGATGCGGCGCGGCACCGCCTGCCGGAGGAGATGCGCTCGTCGATCATGCTGGTGCCGCCGCTGCTGGCGCGCTTCGGCGTCGCGCGGCTGGAGGACAACGTCAAGGGCTGCACGCTGGGCGTGCGCGAGATCGACCCGCACGTCGAGGTGTTCCGCCGCTTCGGCGGCGCGGTCGAGCGCGCCGAAGGCTCGCTGCTCGTGCGTGCCGACGGGCTGCTGACGCCGACCGACCACTGGCTCGACTACGCCTCCGTCACCACCACCGAAAACTTCGTGCTGTGCGCGGCCGTCGCGGGCGGCACGTCGACGCTGACGAACGCGGCCTCGGAGCCGCACGTGCAGGAGTTCTGCCGTTTCATGTCGATGATCGGCGTGCGCATCGACGGCATCGGCACCTCGCGCCTGACGGTGCACGGCGGCAGCGCGCTGCGCGGCGGCGAGTTCCGCTTCGACGAGGACTTCCACGAGATCACCACCTTCCTCGCGCTCGGCGCGATCACCGGCGGCGACGTGATCGTGCGCAACAGTGCACCGGAGAACTTCCCGCTCATCGACCGCACGTTCGCGAAATTCGGCGTCGAGGTGACGCACGCCGACGGCTGGTCGAGCGCGCGCTGCAGCGGCCCGCTGCAGGTGCAGACGCCGTTCACGAGCAACGTGCTCACCAAGGTCGAGGCCGCGCCCTGGCCCTACTTCCCGGTCGACCTGCTGCCAATCTTCATCGCGCTCGGCGTGCGCTCACAGGGCAACGCGATGTTCTGGAACAAGGTCTACGACGGCGCGCTCGGCTGGACCGGCGAGCTGTCGAAGTTCGGCGCACACGTGTTCTCCTCGGACCCGCACCGGCTCATCACCTTCGGCGGCACGCCGCTGACGCCGGCGGTGGTGGAGAGCCCCTACATCATCCGCGTCGCGATCGCGCTGTTCATGGTCGCCGCCAGCATCGAAGGCCGGTCCGAGATCCGCCACGCGGCGCCGATCCGGCGCGCCCACCCCGGCTTCGTGGAGAACCTGCGCAGCCTCGGCGCACGGGTGGAGTGGACGAGCGAGGAGTAGCGCCGCTCCCCGGGCGACCCCGCCCGGCCCGGGCCCTTTCGGGGCGTCGGCGCTTGTTGCAAACGCGTTTGCACTAAGATGCCGGCATGGAACGCAACACCCGCCAGCGCGAGGCCGTGCTCGCCGCGATCGAGCACGCCGGCCGGGCGCTGACGCCGGGCGAGATCCTCGCCCTCGCGCAAGGCTCGGTGGCGAGCCTGAACCTCTCGACTATCTACCGCCACATCAACGCCCTGCAGGACGAGGCGCGCATCGTCAAGGTGCTGCTGCCCGGGCAGGCGGCGCGCTTCGAGGCGGCCTGCGGCGAGGGCCACGCCCACGGCGGCGCTGCGCACCACCACCATCACTTCCACTGCAACGGCTGCGACCGCGTCTACGCACTGCACGCCTGCCCGGGCTCGATGCAGGACCTGGCGCCGGCCGGGTTCGTCGTCAGCGCCCATGAGATCACCCTGCGCGGCCTGTGCGCCGAGTGCGGTCACGGGCGGGCGTCCTGATGTTCGAGCATTCGCACGAGGCCTTGCCGGCCAGCGGGATGGCACTGTTCTTCCTGCTCGGGCTGCGCCACGGGATCGAGCCCGACCACATCGCCGCGATCGACGGCCTCACGCTGCGCGCCCACGACCACCACGAGCGCCACGCGCCGTGGACCGGCAGCCTGTTCGCGCTCGGCCACGGCCTGGCGATCGCGGTGATCGCGGTCGGCATCAGCCTGCTGGCTGCGTCTTTCGAGCTGCCGCCGGCGCTGGTGCAGGTGGTCGAGTGGCTGCCGATCGTGCTGTTGACGCTGCTCGGCCTGTGGAACCTGCGGGCACTGCTCGCGCCGGGGGCCTACCGGCCGACCTCCGTGCGCATGAAGCTGATCCCCGCGGCGTTGCGCGAGCGCACCGACCTGTGGTCGACAGTCGCGATCGGGCTGTTGTTCGCGCTGGTGATCGACACCGTGGCGCACGTCTCGGCCTGGAGCGTGTTCGCCACCCACCAGGGCGGCTGGTGGGCCGGCGCGCTCGCCGGGCTGCTGTTCTCGGGCGGCATGCTGATCGCCAGCACGGCCGATTCGCAGCTGATCTCGCGCGTGCTGCGCAGCGCCGGCAGCGAGGCCGCCGCGTCGCGCCTGCGGCGCGGCATCGGCTGGTTCGTCGTGATCCTGTCGTTCGGCGTGGTGATCCACGCCGTCGCGGGGAAGCTGGGGGCCTGAACCCCCTCTCCCCCGTCCGGGATCAAGCCAACTTGCAGGCCTCGTCGAAGCTCAGGCGCGGGCTGCGCGCGAACAGCTTGCTCGCGTCGCCGTGCCCGAGGTTGACGATGAAGTTGGTCTTCACCGTCGTGCCGGCCCAGAAGGCCGCATCGACCTTGGCGGCGTCGAAGCCGCTCATCGGCCCGCAATCGAGGCCGAGCGCGCGCGCCGCCAGGATGAAGTAGCCGCCCTGCAGGCTGGAGTTCCGGAACGCGGTCGCGTCGATCATCGGCTGGTTGCCGACGAACCACGATCTCGCGTCCGCATGCGGGAACAGCTTCGGCAGCTGCTCGTAGAACGCCATGTCCATGCCGATGATCACGGTCACCGGCGCCGCCTTCGTCTTGTCCTGGTTGCCGGGCGACATGCCCTCGAGCAGCTTGGCCTTGGCCTCGGGCGTGGTGACGAAGATGAAGCGCGCCGGGCTGCAGTTGGCGGACGTCGGGCCCCACTTCATCATGTCGTAGAGCTGGTGCAGCGTCGCCTCGGGGATGGGCTCCGGCGTGAAACCGTTGTGGGTGCGGGCGTTGTCGAACAGTTGCTCGGTCGTGACGTTCATGGTCCGGGTCTCGTGAGTGGGATGAGCGGATTCTGGTGGCACGTCGCGTGCCCGCAGCCCGCAAGAATTCGTCGATCGCGTTCGCCTGGGCCGAAGGGTCGCCGGGGCAGAATCGCCGGATGTTCCAGCCTTCCCAGCACGACGTCCGGCGCTTCTTCTGCGAGGCGCGTCGCAAGCAGCGCGATGCGCTGCCCCTCACGCCGATGGAGGCGATGGCCGCCGACTGGATCGCGCAGCACCCCGAGCACCACGCCGAGCTGGACGACCTGGACGCGGCGCTCGCCGCCGTCTACGAGGTCGAGGGCGGCCGCACGAATCCGTTCCTGCACCTGTCGATGCACCTGTCCATCACCGAGCAGGTGGCGATCGACCAGCCCACCGGCATCAAGCAGGCCTTCGGTCTGCTGGCGGCGAAGCTCGGCTCCGCGCACGCGGCTCAGCACGAGGTGATGGAGTGCCTGGGCGAGATGGTGTGGGCGTCGCAGCGCAGCGGGTTGCCGCCGGACGGCGAGCGCTACCTCGAGTGCGTGCGGCGGCGCGCCACGCGCGACTAGCCGCAACTAGGACGGATCGGCCTGCAGCGGCGCGTTCAGCGACGCCTGCCGCGTCTCGCCGAACAGCGACGGCCGGAACACCGCCGACACCGAGCGGTCGTCCATCGCCCACAGCAGCAGGGCGCGCGCGGTCATCGGCTTGGCGAACAGGTAGCCCTGCAGTTCGTCGCAGCCGAGATCGACCAGGATCCGGTGCTGGCGCAGGTTCTCCACGCCTTCTGCGACCACCTTCAGGCCGAGGGCGTGGGCCAGCTTGACGACCGCGTCGACGACGGCGCGCGCGTCGGCGCTGTGGTCCACGTCCTTGACGAAGCTGGCGTCGATCTTCAGTTCCTCGGCGGGCAACTGGCGCAGGTAGCTCAGGCTGGAATGGCCGGTGCCGAAATCGTCGATCGACAGGTGCGTGCCCAGTTCGCCGAGCCGGCGGAAGGTCTCCTGCGTCGCGCCGGTGTCCTCCATCGCCGCGGTCTCGGTGATCTCGCAGGTCAGCAGCGACGGGTGGACGCGGTAGCGGGCCAGCGCGCCGGCGATGCGCTCGGCGATGTCGTCCTGCCGCATCTGGTAGGCGGACAGGTTGATCGCCACGCGCATGCGCAGGCCCTTGTCGCGCCAGGCGCGGGCCTGCTTGCAGGCGGCCTCGATCACCCAGTCCCCGAGCGGGCCGATCAGGCCCGAGCGCTCGGCCAGCGGCACGAACTGTGCCGGCATCACGAAGCCCAGCCGCGGGTGGTTCCAGCGCACCAGCGCCTCGGCGCCGGTGACCTTGCCGCTGCGCGCGTCGATCTTGGGCTGGAAGAACAGCTCGAGCTGGTCCTTCACGAGTGCCAGCCGCAGGTCACGCAGGAGATCGAAGTTCTGTTGCACGTCGGCGTCCATCTCGGGCGTGTAGAAACTGTGGCGCGCCCCGCCGGCCCGCTTGGCGGCGGCCATGGCGGCGTCGGCCCGGGCGATCAGCTTGGTGGGCGGGCACTTGTCGGGGTACAGCGAGATGCCGATCGAGCACGAGATGACGACCTCCCGGTCGTCGACCCGGTACGGCTCGCTGAGCGCGGCGATCAGCCGCTTGGCCAGACGCGCCACCGCATGCGGCGCCCGTTCGCCGACCGAGAGCAGCAGGAACTCGTCGCCGCCGACCCGCGCGGCCACGCCGGTGCCGCGCGCGAACGCCTTCAGCCGCAGGCCGACCTGGGCCAGCACGCGGTCGCCGCTGTGGTGGCCGAAGCCGTCGTTGATCGGCTTGAAGCCGTCGAGGTCGATGAACAGCACCGCGAACGCGATCGACGGCAACTCCTGCCGGCGCGCCGCGCCGACGATGGCCGCGGCACGGCGCCCGTGGCCGCGCGCGACCACCAGGCCCTGCGCATCGGCGTGCCGGGCTTCCTGCTCCAGGCGGCTCTCGAAGACGAGGCGCGTGGGCAGCCCGGTGAGCGTGTCGACCATCGCCGCCGCGGAGGGCTTGGCGGCCGGATCCGCCGGGACCGACTGGTGCAGCGTCAGGCGCAGCATCGCGGCCAGCGCGATCAGCCCGAGCAACACCGGCCAGACCGGGCCGAACGCCGCGCCGACGGTGCCGCCCTGCTCCGCGGCGTCGCCCGGCCACACGACGATGCAGACCGCCGCAGCCAGCGCGGCCGCGGCGCGCAGGGCCATCGCACGGCGGCGGCCGCGCCAGTCGAGCTGTGCGGCGATCAGCGCCGCGGTCAAACCGAGCGCCAGCAGCAGCGCGCCGACGATCCCGAGCCAGGGCGAACCCGCGAGGCGCCCGCTCACGACGGGTTGCAGGATCGCCGCGCCGACGGCCGCCACGGCCAGCAGCACCGCCCAGCGGCGCCGCCCGCGGTGCCAGAGCGAACCGGCGCCGGTGACAGCCGCCGCCAGCAGCCACGCCGGCCACCAGCAGGCCCACCACGGCAAGGTGCCGGCCACGTCGGCGGCCTGCGCCGCGTGGGCCGGCCACCACAGCGCGCTGGCACCGAGCAGCACCGCCACGCCGCCCACGGCAACGGCCATGGGCCGCGGCCGGGCAGTCGCCGCGAGATTGAGTTCGGCCGCCAGCCAGAACAGCGTGGCGCAGACCAGCAGGCCGGCGACCGTCAGGAGCGTGAAAGGGGAAATCATCCGGTCGGCGGGCCAGTTCTCACGATCGCGCCCGAGGCGGCACGACACGTCGCTCATGGTGAACGCAATCGTGGGATGGCGGTCACTTAATGCTCGACCAAGTGGCACGTGTTCGTGACACATGCAACGGACCGGCGCCCTCCATCGGCGCCGAAGGCGCGCTACTCGCTGCCGACCAGGCCGTTGCGGATGGCGTAGACCGTCATCTCGGAGTTGTTGGCCAGGCCCAGCTTCTCGAGCACCCGCGCGCGATAGACGCTGACGGTCTTCGGGCTCAGCATCAGCTCCTCGGCGATGTCCGACAGGCGCTTGCCGGAGGCGATCATCACCAGCGTCTGCAGTTCGCGGTCCGAGAGCTTCTCGTGGGCGTTGGCGATCATCGGCGTGGTCAGACTCTCGACCAGCATCTGCGCGATCTCGGGCGTCACGTACTTGCGGCCCTGCGCCACCGTGCGCACGGCGGCGACGATCTGCGCCGGGTCGCCGCCCTTGTTCACGTAGCCGTAGGCGCCGGCGCGCAGCGCGCGGATCGCGTACTGGTCCTCGGGGTACATCGAGACCACCAGCACGCGCATGGTGGTGACCTCGTCCTTCAGCACGTGCAGCACGTCCAGACCGCTGCGGCCGGGCAGGTTGATGTCGAGCACCAGCACGTCGGCGGTGTGGTCGCGCATCAGCGTGCGCAGCTCGCCGTAGTCGCCGGCCTCGCCGACCACCTCGATGTCGGGCGCGTCGGACAACGTGTCGCGGATGCCGCGCCGGATCAGCGCGTGATCGTCGCAGAGAAAGACCTTGATCATCGATGAGCCTGGCTGGTAGTCGTGTTCACAAGGCGCCCCACTGGCTCGGGTCGTCGTCGTGGCGGAGTTCAGGCGGTAAGCCGATGTCCATCCCGTGCGGCGTCAGCGGGATCGACAGGATCAGCGTCGTCCCGCCGGCGCCGCTGGTCAGGTCGACCCAGCCGCCGACCGTGCCGGCCCGCTCGTGCAGGCCGCGGATGCCGAACGACCGTGCCTTGGCGAGATCGTCGGCGGACAGGCCGCGGCCGTTGTCGCTGATCTCGAGCGAGAGCACGCCGCCGGCCAGCGCCAGGTCGAGCTGCACGCGCGTGGCCTGCGCGTGCTTGGTGACGTTGGTGAGCGCCTCCTGCGCGGTCCGGTAGGCGACCAGCGGCACGCCGGCGGGCAGCTCCGGCGCGTCGGCCGGCAGGCGGATCTCGCAGTCGATGCCGGTGCGCTTCTCGAACCGCGACGCCAGCCAGTGCAGCGCCGCGACCAGCCCCTGCTCCAGGATCGCCGGGCGCAGGTTGTGCATGATCCGCTTGCTCGAATCGATGGCGAGCGTGACGGTCTCGAGTGCGGAATTGACGCGCCCCAGCACCTCCGCCGAATCGGAGTGCCGGGCGATCCAGGCCAGGTCGAACTTGAGCGCGGTGAGCGAGCCGCCCACGTCGTCGTGGATCTCGCGCGCGATCGAGATGCGCTCCTGCTCGATGCTGTTCTGCAGGTGCTGCGCCAGCTCGCGCAGGCGCTGCTTGGATTCGTCGAGCTCGCGGTCGGCCCGCACCCGGGCGCGCCGCGTCTCGGTGGCCTCGATCGCGTGCATGAGCGCCGGCACCAGCCGGGCGAGGTTGTTCTTCAGCAGGTAGTCGCTGGCGCCGTTGCGCATGGCCTTGACGGCCGTGTCCTCGCCGATCTCGCCCGAGACCAGGATGAACGGCAGGTCGCGCCCGCTGGCCTTCAGCAGATCGAGCGCCACCAGGCCGGAGAAGCCCGGCAGGTTGTAGTCGGAAATGATCGCGTCCCACTCGACCTGCTCGATCGCGTCGAGGAATTCGGCCTCGGAATCGATGCGCCGCATGCGCACCCGCAGGCCGCCGCGCGCCAGGTGCACGCAGGTGAGGTCGTGGTCGGATTCGGAGTCCTCGAGATGCAGCACCCGCAACTCGCGCTCGAAGCCGGGCGTCGGGCCGGACGAGCGGGTCGCTTGCAGGGACAGGGACGGCATCCGCACAGTATGCCCCCCTCCGCCGCGGGCCGGCAACCGACCCGGCCCGGGCCGCCCGGGCAGGCCGAAAAGCGCGTCATTCGTCCGCTTGTTCGCACTCAGGTTGGCCCCCGGGCGGCCGAAAACAGCGGAGATGCGCAGCCCCGACACCCTGTGCGACGACGGAACCCCATGCCGAATCCCATGACCCTTGACGCACCGCCTGCCGCGCCCCTGCCGCTGCTGGCCGCCGCCGACCTCCAGGACAACCTGATGACGGCGAGCCACGACCTCGACCGCCTGCAGACCCTGCTCGCCCACGCCTGCGACGAGCTGCTGAGCGGCTTCCACGGCGCCGCCGGCGAGATCCAGGAGCTGGTCGACGCGGCGCAGGACACGCCCTCGCCGGAGCTGTTCAACGGCGTCATGCAGCACCTGGGCGGCGCGATCACCGCGCTGCAGTTCCAGGACATGGCCTCGCAGCTGATCGCGCACACCCACCGTCGGCTGCGCCACTGCGCCGACCGGCTGGCGCGCGAGACGATGGGCGGCGACGACGACGATTGCGACGGCGCGGCCGTGGTCGAGGAGCCGCCGCTGCGCCCGAACCCGGTCACGCAGGACGAGATGGACGCCGGCTCGATCGAGCTGTTCTGACCGTCCGCCTCAAGAACCCGCCCCGAACAACCGACAACGCCCCTGGGTATCCCGGAGAACCACATGAATTCAATCCTCGCCGTCGACGACTCGGCGTCCATGCGCCAGATGGTCGCGTTCACGCTGAAGAGCGCCGGCTACAGCGTCGTCGAGGCGGTCGATGGCCAGGATGCGTGGGAGAAGACCGCGAAGACCGACTTCGACCTGGTGCTGACCGACCAGAACATGCCGCGCCTGGACGGCATCGGCCTGACGCGCAAGCTGCGCGACAACCCCAAGTTCAAGAGCACGCCGATCCTGATCCTGACCACCGAGTCGAGCGATCAGATGAAGCAGGCCGGTCGCGCCGCGGGCGCCACCGGGTGGCTCGTCAAGCCCTTCGATCCGGCCAAGCTGATCGAAGTCATCCGCAAGGTGATCCGCTGAACGCGGGGCTGCACCACAGGAGCCAGCATGGGTGAAATGACGCAAGAAGGCGCGAACCTCGGCGCAGGCATCGACCTGAGCCAGTTCTACCAGGTGTTCTTCGAGGAAGCGGGCGAGAACCTCGACCGCATGGAAGCACAGCTGCTCGAGATCGACATCGCCGCCGCCGACGACGAGGAACTGAACTCGATCTTCCGCTGCGCGCACTCGGTCAAGGGCGGCGCCGCCACCTTCGGCTTCGCCGATGTGGCCGAGCTGACCCACCAGATGGAGACGCTGCTCGACAAGCTGCGCCGCCACGAGCTGACGCCCACCGCGCCGATGGTCGATGTGCTGCTGCAGTCGGGCGACGCGTTGCGCGCCCAGCTGGCGCGCCACCAGGGCGCCGGTGGCGATCCGATCGACACCACGGACCTGCTCGTCAGCATCCGCGCGATGAGCGCCGGCCAGGCGCCCACGGCGGCGGCCGCGCCCCTCGCACCGCTCGCGGCGACGTCCGTGCCGGCAGCCGAAGCGCCGCCAGCGGTACCGGCCGCCGCGCCGGCCGAGCCGTCACCCGCCGGCCCGGCGCTGGCCCGCGAGCTCGAGGTCCGCGTCGGCCCGCTGGCCGATCCGGGGCGCGCCGACAGCCTGGTCGAGCTGTTCAAGGAGATCACCGATCTGGGCACCATCGAGCCGATCGACGGTGGCCAGGCGGGCGACGGCATCCGCCGCTTCCGCGTCATCACCACCAGCAGCGACAACGACCTGCTGGACCTGTTCACGTTCCACGTCGCCCGCGAGGAAGTGGCGTTGCTGCCGATGACCGAGGGCTACGGCTTCCACGCCGGTTCGCCGGGCGCCCCGCCCGCCGCCGAATTGGCGCACCGCGATCCGGGCTACGGCTTCTTCGACAACGCACCGGGTGCGCCCGCCGCCGCCGCCAGCGCTGCCACTGCGGCGGGCACCACCGCGCCGGTCCCGGCCGCGGACGCCGCGCCGGCACGCGTCGCACCCAAGGCCGACAAGGCCCCCGCGGCGGCGCTCGAATCGTCCACGCTGCGCGTCTCGGTCGAGAAGGTCGACCAGCTCATCAACCTGGTCGGCGAACTCGTCATCACGCAGGCGATGCTGGCGCAGAACAGCAAGCAGATCGACCCCGCGCTGTACCAGCAGCTCGCCGCCGGCCTGGCCGACCTGGACCGCAACACCCGCGACCTGCAAGAGTCGGTCATGTCGATCCGGATGATTCCGATGTCGATGGTGTTCAGCCGCTTCCCGCGCATGCTGCGCGACCTGGCGAGCAAGTTCGGCAAGAAGGTCGAGTTCGTGACGCAGGGCGAGGCCACCGAACTGGACAAGGGCCTGGTCGAGAAGATCACCGACCCGCTGACCCACCTGGTGCGCAACAGCTGCGACCACGGCATCGAGATGCCGGCCGAGCGGCTCGCCAAGGGCAAGCCCGAGCACGGCACGATCACGCTCGCGGCCTCCCACCAGGGCGGCTCGATCCTGATCGAGGTGCGTGACGACGGCAAGGGCCTGTCGCGCGCGAAGCTGCTGACCAAGGCCCGCGAGCGCGGCATCGACGCGCCCGATTCGATGACCGACGCGGAAGTCTGGAGCCTGATCTTCGCGCCCGGCTTCTCCACGGCCGACGTGGTCACCGATGTCTCCGGCCGCGGTGTCGGCATGGACGTGGTCAAGAAGAACATCACCGCGCTCGGCGGCACCGTCGAGATCGACTCGGCCGAGGGCTACGGCATGAGCGTCAAGGTGCGCCTGCCGCTCACGCTGGCGATCATGGACGGCATGTCGGTCGGCGTCGGCGACGAGGTCTACATCCTGCCGCTGTCCTCGGTGATCGAATCGTTCCAGGTCAAGGCCGACACGATCAAGACGATCGGCGGCAGTGGCCGCGTGATCGAGGTCCGCGACGAGTTCATGCCGGTGCTCGATCTCGAGCAGGTGTTCGGCGTGCCGCGGGCGGACTTCGAGAACGCCGGCGGGATCATGGTCGTCGCCGAGGCCGAAGGCGGCCGTGTCGCGCTGCTGGTCGACCAGCTGCTCGGCCAGCAGCAGGTCGTCGTCAAGAACCTGGAAGCTAACTACCGCCGCGTCAACGACATCTCCGGCGCCACCATCATGGGCGACGGCCGCGTCGCGCTGATCCTCGACGTCGGCAGCCTGGTGCGTCGCTCGCGCCACTGACCGCTCGTCCGCTCCGCCCCTTCGCCCGCGCAGTCTGCGGCAACCCACTCAACCGCTGACCTTCCCACACCATGTCCCTGAACAATCTGCGCATCGCCACCCGGCTCGGACTCGGCTTCGGCGCCGTGCTGGTCCTGCTGCTGTTCATCGTCTTCTTCGCGTGGCGCCAGCTGCAGGCGACCGACGTCGGCCTCGCCACCTCGCTCGGCTCGCAGAAGCAGGCCGAACTCGCGCAGGCCTGGAAGGGCAAGACCGAGCTCAACGTGGCGCGCGCCGTCGCCATCGCCAAGTCGAGCGGCCAGCCGGAGGTGCAGGCCTACTTCGATCCGCTGGTCAAGAAGACCTCGGCCGAGATCAGCGTGATCCAGAAGCAGCTCGAGACCCTGATGACCGACGCCGACGGCAAGGCCCTGATGGCCACCGTGGCCCGCCAGCGCGAGGACTACATCGCCAAGCGCAACCTGGTGTTCGGCGCGATCAAGGAGGCCGATTACCTGCTGGCCGAATCGCTCATCAACAAGCAGATGCTGCCCGCCTCGCTGGCATACCTCGGCGCGATGGACCAGGTGCACAACCATCACGTCGTGCGCACGGGCAACGAATCGACCGCGCTCGGAAACGGCATCCGCACTGCCGGCCAGGTGCTGCTCGCGCTGCTCGGCCTCGCGCTGGTCATCGGCGCGACGATGGCCTTCGTGATCACCCGCTCGGTCACCCGGCCGCTGCACGAAGGCGTCGCCGCCGCCGCGGCGATCGCCGAGGGCGATCTCTCCAGGACCCTCACCTCCACCCGCCGCGACGAGCTCGGCGACATGCTGCGCGCGCTCGGCCGCATGCAGGCCGCCTTGCGCACGCTGGTCGGCGAGGTGCGCAGTTCGACCGACAGCATCCAGACCGCGAGCAGCGAGGTGGCGACCGGCAACCAGGACCTCTCGACCCGCACCGAGCAGACCGCGTCCAACCTGCAGCAGACCGCCTCGTCGATGGAGCAGGTCACCGGCACGGTGAAGCACACCGCCGACGCCGCGCTCCAGGCCAAGCAGCTCGCCCTCTCGGCCGCCGAGGTCGCGGCGCGTGGCGGCAGCGTCGTCGCCCAGGTGGTCGCGACGATGGAGGACATCAACGGCTCGTCGAAGAAGATCGCCGACATCATCGGCGTGATCGACGGGATCGCGTTCCAGACCAACATCCTGGCGCTGAATGCCGCCGTCGAGGCAGCGCGCGCCGGCGAACAGGGCCGCGGCTTCGCGGTCGTGGCCGGCGAGGTGCGCTCGCTGGCGCAGCGCTCGGCGACCGCGGCCCGCGAGATCAAGGGCCTGATCGGCGCCAGCGTCGACAAGGTCGCGGGCGGCTCCCGCCTGGTGGCCGACGCCGGCCGCACGATGACCGAGATCGTCGGGTCGGTGCAGCGCGTGTCCGACATCATCGGCGAGATCACCGTCGCCTCCACCGAGCAGAGCAGCGGCATCAACCAGATCAACGGCGCCGTCACGCAGCTCGACCAGATGACGCAGCAGAACGCGGCGCTGGTCGAGGAGTCGGCCGCCGCCGCCGAGAGCCTGCGCGAGCAGGCGGCGCGGCTGTCGCAGGTCGTCTCCGCCTTCCGGCTGCATGCCGCCTCTCCCGCGGTGGCCGCGTGAGCCACCGATTCCCGCATTCGTCGCTTCAGCTTTGTTAACTAAGGTCGAAAGAAACACCATGGACATGATCACCGACGCCCGCCAGATTGCCGCCCACGAAAGCGCCCGCGCCGCGACCAGCGCCGGCGGCGAATTCCTGACCTTCCGACTCGGTGCCGAGGAATACGGCATCGACATCCTCAAGGTCCAGGAGATCCGCTCGTACGAGTCGCCCACCCGCATCGCCAATGCGCCGCCGTTCATCAAGGGCGTCGTCAACCTGCGCGGCGTGATCGTGCCGATCGTCGACCTGCGCCTGAAGCTCTCGTGCGAGACCGCCGAGTACAACAGCTTCACGGTCGTGATCGTGCTGAACGTCAAGGGCCGCGTCGTCGGCGCCGTCGTCGATTCGGTCTCGGACGTGCTCGCGCTCGACGCCGAGACGATCAAGCCGGCCCCCGAGATGAGCTCGGCGGTCGACACCAGCTTCATCACCGGCATCGGCAGCGTGGCCGACCGGATGCTCATCCTGATGGACATCGAAGGACTGATGGCCAGCGAAGAGATGGGCCTGATCAACACGATCCACTGATCTCTGCAGGGAACCCGCGCCATGAAGGCCATCGGCAACATGAAAGTCGGCACGCGTCTCGGCCTGGGCTTCGCCGCCCTGCTGGCGCTGCAACTCGTCACCACCGGCATCGGCATGCGCCAGATGGCCGACCTGGCCGACAACGTCTCGACCATCACCGAGGTCGGCGAGGCCAAGCTCAAGGCGCTGAACGAGGTGTCCGCCGCCATCGGCGCGCGCGCCATCGCCGCGCGCAACATCGCGTTGCTGCCCGACCCGGCGGCGCAGAAGCCCGACCTGGAGCGCGTCAAGGTCGCCCAGACCGCGATCGACAAGGGCGTGGCCGAGCTCGGCGCGGCGATGCAACGCGCGCCCGAATCCTCGAACGCCGAGGAGCGCGCGATGCTCGAGAAGCTGCGCGCGCTCGAAGGCCAGTACCTGCCGCTGGCGGGCCGCATCGTCGGCCTGGCGACGACCGGGAAGACCGACGAGGCCGTGAAGGCGCTGACCCAGGAGTGCATGCCGCTGCTGACCCAGGTGATCGGCCACGTGGCCGCCTTCAATGACCTGCTGAAGAAGGAATCGGACGCCAGCGCCGCCGTGGCGCACGCCACCTACCAGCGCGCGAAGTGGCTGCTCGTCGTGATCAGCGCCGTGTCGCTGGTGCTGGGCGGGCTCGTGGCCTGGCTGCTGACGCGCTCGATCACCCGCCCGCTGCACGAGGCTGTCCAGGTGGCCCGGCGCGTCGCCGACGGCGACCTGACGACCCGCATCGACGTGAAGAACAACGACGAGTCCGGCCAGCTGCTGGCCGCGCTCAAGCAGATGAACGACAGCCTGGTCAAGGTGGTCGGCAACGTGCGCCAGGCGAGCGACTCGATCTCGACCGGCTCGACCGAGATCGCCGCCGGCAACCAGGACCTGAGCTCGCGCACCGAGCAGCAGGCCAGCGCGCTCGAGGAGACGGCCGCGTCGATGGAAGAACTCGGCGCCACCGTGCGCCAGAACGCCGACAACGCCAAGCAGGCCAACCAGCTGGCACAGAACGCGAGCACGGTCGCGGTGCGCGGCGGTGACGCGGTGGGCCAGGTCGTCGAGACGATGAAGGGCATCAACGAGTCCTCGCGCAAGATCGCCGACATCATCAGCGTGATCGACGGCATCGCGTTCCAGACCAACATCCTGGCGCTCAACGCTGCGGTCGAGGCGGCACGGGCCGGCGAACAGGGCCGCGGCTTCGCGGTCGTGGCCTCCGAAGTGCGCAGCCTCGCGCAACGCAGCGCCGACGCAGCCAAGGAAATCAAGGCACTGATCTCGGCGAGCGTCGAGCGCGTCGAGCAGGGCACCGTGCAGGTCGATCAGGCCGGCGCGACGATGACCGAGGTCGTGACCTCGATCAAGCGCGTCACGGACATCATGGCCGAGATCAGCGCTGCCAGCACCGAGCAGAGCGCCGGCGTCGCCCAGGTCGGCGATGCGGTGACCGAGATGGACAAGGCCACGCAGCAGAACGCCGCGCTGGTCGAGCAAAGTGCGGCCGCCGCGGAGAGCCTGCGCAACCAGGCGAAGCAGCTGGTCGCCGCGGTGGCGGTGTTCAAGCTGGCCCACGACGGTCGCCCGCACGTTGCCGCCGCGCCGGCCGCCTCGAAGCCGGCTGCCCCCGCCGCCTCGTTCAAGCCGGCCGCCCCCACCGCCAGGCCGCATGCCGCGGTGCCGACGCTGCACCACGCGGTGTCGGTGGCGGCAGCGCCGGCGGCCCATGTCGTGGCCGCGCCGGCGCCGATCGAGCGCCGCGGCCCGAACCGCGCGACCAACGTCGTCCGCCCCACGTTCGCCCCTGCCACGCCCACGGCGATGCCCGCCAGCGCACCGCCGGCCGCCCGCTCGACGAGCGCGGCCCAGGCCGTCGCCAAGGGCGGCACCGACGACTGGGAATCGTTCTGATGGGCCGGCGCCGCTGATCCGGTGAATACGAAGAGGGCCGCGTTCGCGGCCCTTTCCTATGGCGCCGTCAGACGTCCGCCGCCTGCCGCAGGGTCTGCACCACCGGGCGGCGGAGCACGTCGCGCAGCCCCCACCAGCCAGCGGCCAGCGCCAGCAGGGCGCCGGCCGCGCCGCCGGCCAGCGGCACCCAGGGCGCGGCGCTCCAGCTGAACTCGAACACGAAGCGCGCGAGCGCCCAGCCGACGGCCATCGCCGCGCCCGACGCGAGCACGCCGGCGAGCGCGCCGATGCCGAGCAGCTCGGCCCGCTGCACCTGCGCCAGCAGCGTGCCGCTGGCGCCGAGCGCGCGCATCACCGCGAACTCGCGCGAGCGCGCCTCGCGCGTCGCGGTGACGGCGGCGAACAGCACCACCAGCCCGGCCGCGAGCGTGAAGCCGAACAGGAACTCGACCGCGCGCACCACCTGGTCGAGCACCCGCTGGACCTGGGCGATGGACGCCGAGACATCGATCGCGGTGATGTTCGGGAAATCGCGCGCCAGGCCGTTGTCGAACGCGACGCCGCCCTTCGGCCCCTCCGGCGCGCGGTAGGCGGCGATGTAGCTGAGCGGCACGTCGGCCATCGTCGCGGTCGGGAACATCACGAAGAAGTTGACCCGCATCGAGCTCCAGTCGACCTTGCGCAGGCTGGTGATGCGGCCTTGCGCCGTCACGCCGCCAATGTCGAAGCGCAACTCGTCGCCGAGCTTCAGGCCCAGCGTCTGCGCCAGGCCTTCCTCGACGCTGACGGCGTCCTTCTCGTCGCGCGTCCAGCGGCCGCCGGCAAGCAGGTTGTGCGGCGGCATGTCGGCGTCGTGGCTGAGGTTGAACTCGCGGTCGAGCAGGCGCTGGGCGCGGTCCTCGGTGTAGTCCTCGAGGCGGACCGGCTTGCCGTTGATCGCGACCAGCCGGCCGCGGATCATCGGGAACCAGTCGTAGCGCTGCACGCCGGCGCCGTCGAGCCGCTGGCGGAAGGCCTCGGCCTGGTCCGGCTGCACGTTGATGACGAAGCGGTTCGGCGCGTCCTTGGGCGTGGCCTGGCGCCAGCTGTCGATCAGGTCGGTGCGCAGCAGCACCAGCAGCACCAGCGCGAGCAGGCCGACGCTGAGCGCCGAGACCTGCAGCACCGCGAACGCCGGCCGCGCCGCGATCTGCCGCGTCGCGAGCACCAGCCAGCGCGGGGCGCGCGCCTCGGGCACCGCGCGGCGCAGCACCAGGACGGCGAGCCACGAGAGCAACGCGAAGACCGCGATCGCCGCGGCGAACCCGCCGACCGCGATCAGGCCGAGCTTGAGGTCGCTGGACACCGCCAGCAGCAGCGCCGCGAAGCCCAGCGCGCCCGCGGCCAGCACCGCGATCGAGGCCGGCCGCAGCGCGCCCACGTCGCGCCGGATCACCCGCAGCGGCGGCACCTGCGCGAGCTGCAGCACCGGCGGCAGGCCGAAGCCCATCAGCAGCGTGAAGCCGACGCCCAGGCCGAACAGCGCCGGCCAGAGGCTGGGCGCGGGCAGGCTGGAATCGACCAGCCCGGCGAGCAGCAGCACGAACACGTAGTGCACCGCGAAGCCGAGCAGCACGCCGGCCAGGCTGGCGATCAGCCCGACGGCGCTGAACTCGGCGATGTACTGCATCGCGATCGTGCGTTGCGGCAGGCCGAGCACGCGCAGCATCGCGCAATCATCGAGGTGGCGGCTCGCGAAATCGCGCGAGGCGATGCCGACCGCCACCGCCGCCAGCAGCGCCGACAGCAGCGCCACCAGGTTCAGGAACTTGGCGGCGCGGTCCAGCGTCTGGCGCATCTCGGGCCGGCCGGTGGCGAGCGATTCGACCCGCAGCCCGCGCACGCTGCCGCTCTTGACCTGCGCGTCGGCCCAGGCGACGAACTGCTGCACGGCCTGCTCGTTCGAGCCGGGGGCCGCGACCGCCAGGCGGTAGTTGACGCGGCTCGCCGGCTGGATCAGCCCGGTCGCGGGGAGGTCGGCCTCGTTCAGCATCACGCGCGGCGCGAGCGATGCGAACCCGGTCCCGCGGTCCGGCTCGTTGACGATGCGCCGCTCGATCCGCAGGCTGGCGTCGCCCAGCAGCAGCGTGTCGCCGACCGTCAGGTTCAGGCTGCCGAGCAGGGCCGCGTCGACCCACACGGTGCCGCGCTCGGGGGCGCCGGCGCGCAACTCGTCCTTCCCGCCGGCCGCGCCGCTCACGGTCACCCGGCCACGCAGCGGGTAGGAATCGCTGACCGCCTTGACGCTGACCAGCCGCGACGCCCCGCCCTGCGGCTCGGTCGCCCGGCCCATGCTCGGGAAGCCTGCGGTCGTGGCGGTGGTGAGGCCGAGCTCGCGCGCCTTCTCGACGAAGGCGGGCGGCGCCGGCTGGTCGGACGAGACGATCGCGTCGCCGCCGAGAAGTTGCCGCGCATCGCGCGCCAGGCCGCCGTTGATGCGGTCGGCGAAGAAGCCGACCGCCGTGAGCGCCGCCACCGCCAGCATCACCGCGACCACCAGCAGGCGCAGCTCGCCGGCTCGGAAATCGCGGAGCATCTGGCGCCATGCCAGCACCCAGGCGGAAGGAGGGCGCAACGCGGCCGTCGTCGTCGAATCGTTCATGCCGCGGAACTTACACGACTCGGCCCCGGGCGCCCCGGCCGGGGGGCATTTGCGGCGATTCGCATCGAACGCTGCGTGCAAGCGCCTCGAATGCCGGGCGCCCGACCCGGTGCTGTAATGACCGCATGAAGCACACCGCCCTGCCCCCGATCTTCGTCTCGCACGGCTCGCCGATGATCGCGCTCGAGCCCGGCGCGGCCGGCGCGTTCATGCGCACGCTCGGCCCGGCGATCGACGCCGAATTCGGCCGCCCGACCGCGATCCTCGCCGTCTCCGCCCACACCGCCGCGCGCGCGCCGGTGCTGCTCGCGGGCGCGCAGCACACGGCGGTCTACGACTTCGGCAACTTCGATTCGCGACTCAACGAGATGCGCTACGACGCGGCCGGCGCGCCGGCGCTGGCGCGCCAGGTCGCCGGGCTGCTCGAGTCGTCCGGCCTGGCCGTGCACTCGCTCGACGAAGGCGGCCTGGACCACGGCATCTGGACGGCGCTGCGCTACATCTACCCGCAAGCCGACGTCCCGGTGCTGCCGCTGGCCTTCGTGCCGAGCCAGAGCCCGGCGGAGCAGTTCGCGCTCGGCGCGGCGCTGGCGCCGCTGGCCGACCAGGGCGTGCTGATCCTGGGCACCGGCAGCATCACCCACAACCTGCGCCGTGCGTTCGCCGGCGGCCTGCGCCCGAGCGGCGTGCGCCCGGAGATCCCGGAAAGCACCGCCTTCCGCGAGTGGATGAACGAGCGCGGCACGGCACGCGACTGGGACGCGCTGCTCGATTACCGCCGCCGCGCGCCGCACGCCGTCGACATGCACCCGACCGACGAGCACCTGCTGCCGTGGTACGTGGCGGCCGGCGCGGGCGGGCGCGAGCACGCGCCGGTGCGGCTGCATTCGGGCGTGGATCTCGGCTGCATCGGCATGGACGCGTACGCCTTCGGCCCACAGGCGGTGCGGCTCTCGCGCCAGCTGGAGGCACCGGGCGTCGCCGCGTGATCCAATGGCGCCGATGGATGACACCGGTTCGCCTGTCGCCGCGCCGCTGCTGCTGACCGCGCGGCTGCGGCTGGTCGCCGCGCACGAGCAGCTGGCCGGGGCGCTGGCCGATTTCCACGAGCGCAACCGCGCCCACCTGGCACCGTGGGACCCGCCGACCGAGGCCGATTTCTTCACCGAGGCCGTGCAGGCGCAACGCTTGCGCGACGCCGCAGCGGCGTTCGCCGCGGGCACGGGCTTTCGCTACCTGCTGCAGCCGATCGGCGACACCCACCGCGTGATCGGCACGCTCAACTTCTCGAACATCGTGCGCGGCGCGTTCCACAGCTGCAACCTCGGCTACGCGCTCGACCAGCCGTACGAAGGCCAGGCGCTGATGACCGAGGCGCTGCGCTGCGCGATCGGCGAGATGTTCTCGCCGCGGATCAACCTGCACCGCATCCAGGCCGCCTACCGGCCCGAGAACTGGCGCAGCGCCGAGGTGCTGAAGCGCCTGAACTTCCACGACGAGGGCGTCTGCCCCGACTACCTGTTCATCGACGGCGCCTGGCGCGTGCACCGGCTGGTGGCGCTGCTGAACCGCCACTTCGTCGAGCCCGCCGCATGGCGGCGCGCGGTCTAGCGCGTCATTGCTTGGGCACGCTGCCGGCGACGCCGCGCACGAACCAGTTCATCGTCGAGATCGCCGCGTCGTCGAGCGCGCCTCGCGCCAGCCGGACCTTGCCTTCGTTGTCGACCAGCGGCCCACTGAACGGCTGGAAGCGCCCGGCGACGATCTGCGCGCGGCGCGCGTCGATCAGCGCCTGCGTCGCGGCCGGCACGTCGCGGTGCAGCTGGCTCAGCTGCACCACGCCGTCCTTCATGCCGCCCCAGTACGGCTGCGGCTTCCAGGTGCCGGCGAGCGCGGCGCGCGCCACCCGGGTGTAGTAGCCGCCCCAGTGGTGCGTGACCGCGGCGAGCTGCGCGTCGGGCGCGTAGGCGCCCATGTCGCTCTGGTACGCGATCGCGCGCACGCCTTTCGACTTGAAGTTCGCCTGCGCGGTCTGCGGCACGGCGGGCGAGCCGCTGTGGTTGGTCAGCACGTCGGCGCCCTGGTTGACGAGCGACTGCGCGGCCTCGCGCTCGCGGGCCGGATCGAACCAGGTGTTGAGCCACAGCACCTTCACGGTGGCGGCCGGGTTGGCCTCGCGCATGCCGAGCGCGAACGCGTTGATGCCCTGCACCACCTCGGGGACCGGGAAGCCGGCGACGTAGCCGGCCACGCCGCTCTTGCTGGTCTTTCCGGCCAGCAGCCCGGCAAGGTAGCGCGCCTCGTAGTAGCGCGCGTTGTAGGTGTTCACGTTCGGCGCGGTCTTGTAGCCGCCCGCGTGCTCGAACTTCACCGCCGGGTGGTCGGCCGCCACGCGCAGCGTCGGCTCCAGGTAGCCGAAGCTGGTCGCGAAGATCAGCTGGTTTCCCTGCGCGACCAGGTCGCGCATCACGCGCTCCGAGTCCGCCCCTTCGGCCACCGACTCGACCGCGCTGCTGGCGACCTGCGCGCCCAGCGCCTGCTGCATCGCCAGGCGGCCCTGCTCGTGCTGGAAGGTCCAGCCGGCCTCGCCGATCGGGCTGACGTAGACGAACGCTATCTTCAACGGCGGCCTGGCCGGCGGCGCGGAGGCCTGCGCGTGGAGGGGGGGTGATGCCGTGACGGCGAGCATCGCGCCCAGCGTGAGAACGCTGGCGCGGGCGAGGTTTTTGAACATGGTGTTCCTCTACATGGCCCCAAAGAAGGAAGGACCGCCGGCGGGGGCACGCCTGCGGCAGTCGGCCGGCATTGTCTCAGACCCCGTCGGGTCGTCGGCTATTTGCGAATCATTCTCATTTGCATTAATCTGCACTCGACCGCCAACCACGGAGCAAGCGATGACCGCCGACCCCCACACCGAAGAACACGAGCTGCCCTGCATCGAGGCGGTGCTCGCCGGCACGCTGGCGCTGATGACCGGCTACAGCCAGGCGCTGCAGGCCGAGCTCGACCCGGCGCAGCGCCTGCAGATGGGCGCGAAGATCAGCGCCAACCTGGCGCTGCTGATGGACCACCCGCGGCTGTCGCTCGGCTTCCGCCAGGTGGCTTACGGGCTGCGCCGGCGCTGGCAGGCGATGGACACCTGCACCGCGCAGGCGGCGCGGGACTGCGGATGCGAGGCCGTTGCGGGCGCGTCGGTCGACCGGTTCCAGCTGCCGGCGCCGGAGCGTCTGCAGTGAACAAGCTCAGTGCGGGGTCTTGCTCTCGGGCACGTAGTCGGCGTGCAGCTCGACCGGCTTCTTCGAGCGCTTGCGCATCCGGATGTTGAGCATCTCGACCGCCACCGAGAACGCCATCGCGAAGTAGACGTAGCCCTTGGGCACGTGCTGGCCGAAGCCCTCGGCGATCAGCACGACGCCGATCACAACGAGGAACGACAGCGCGAGGATCTTGATCGTCGGGTGGTTCGAGACGAAGCGGCCGATCGCGCTGGCGAACAGCATCATCAGGCCGACCGACAGGATCACCGCCGCGATCATCACCTCGACCTGCTCCACCATGCCGACGGCGGTGATGATGGAGTCGAGCGAGAACACCATGTCGATCACCATGATCTGCAGGATCACCGCGGTGAACGTGGCCTTGACGGCGCTGGAGGCGTGGCCCTCCTCGCCTTCGAGCGACTGGTGGATCTCGCCGGTGGACTTGTAGATCAGGAACAGGCCGCCTGCGATCAGGATCAGGTCGCGGCCCGAGATCTCCTGCCCCAGCACGGTGAACAGCGGCGCGACCAGCCCGATGATCCACGACAGCACCAGCAGCAGCCCGATGCGCATGAACATCGCCATGAACAGGCCGATGCGGCGTGCCTTCTCGCGCTGCGCCGGCGGCAGCTTGTCGACCAGGATCGAGATGAAGACGATGTTGTCGATGCCCAGGACGAGCTCGAGCGCCGTCAGCGTGGCCAGTGCGATCCAGACTTGTGGATCGGTCAGTAGTTCGAGCATCGGGCGCAGCCAGGCAATGAGGACGGCGCCGATGATAGGTGGCGAAAACTCAGTTCACGGCAAAGACCTTGTCCAGCGTCTGATACCAGCGCGCCTTGGCCTCGGCGCTCGCGAAGCTGGCCTCGAAGCTGTTGGCGGCGAGTCGGTGCGCGTGCCGCGCGGTCAGCTGCGGCAGCGCGGCGAACGCCTCGAGGAAGTTCCGGTTCATGTAGCCGCCGAAGTACGCCGGGTCGTCGGAGTTGACGGTCGCGCACAGGCCGGCATCGAGCAGCGCGGCGAGGTTGTGCGCGTCCATCGCCGGGTAGACGCACAGCTTGACGTTCGACAGCGGGCACACCGTCAGCGGCACGCGCTCGGCGGCCAGCCGCGCGACGAGCGCCGGATCGGCCAGGCAGGCGACGCCGTGGTCGATCCGTTCCACGTGCAGCACGTCGAGCGCGCTCCAGATGTAGGCCGGCGGGCCCTCCTCGCCGGCATGCGCCACGAGGTGCAGGCCGAGTGCCTTGCAGCGCGCGAAGACGCGGGCGAACTTCTCCGGCGGGTTGCCCTTCTCGCTGCTGTCCAGGCCGACGCCGATGATCTTGTCGCGGTAGGGCAGCGCGTCCTCCAGCGTCGCAAGCGCGGCCTCCTCGCTCAGGTGGCGCAGGAAGCACAGGATCAGCGCGCCGTCGACGCCGAGATCACGACGCGCGGTGTCGCAGGCGCGGGTCAGCCCGGCGATCACGGTGCCGATCGGGACGCCGCGCTCGGTGTGGGTCTGCGGGTCGAAGAACAGCTCGGCGCGCACGACGTTGTCGGCGGCGGCGCGTTCGAAATACGCCATCGCCATGTCGAAGAAGTCTTCTTCCTTCAGCAGCACGCTGGCGCCGGCGTAGTAGATGTCGAGAAAGCTCTGCAGGTCGGTGAACGCATAGGCCGCGCGCAGCGCCTCGACGTTCGGGTACGGCAGCGCGACGCCGTTGCGCTGCGCCAGCGCGAAGATCAGCTCCGGCTCGAGCGAGCCCTCGATGTGGATGTGCAGCTCGGCCTTGGGCATGGCCTGCAGCAGCGCCGGCAGGCGCTCGCGGGGGATGGCGTCGAAGTCGATCATGGGCGGCGGTTCCGAATGAAAAGAGGCCGCATGCAGCGGCCTCCGGATGATACGAACGCGATGCGTCCGCGTGGTCTTACTTCCCGTCGCCGCCCGGCACCTTGCCTTCGACGCCCTTGACGTAGAACTTGATGCCGCCGAGGAACTTGTCGTCGGCGACCGCGTCCTTGGCCAGCAGTTCCTTGCCGTCGGAGCCCGTGATCGGGCCCTTCCAGATCTGGAACGTGCCGTCCTTCAGGCCGGCCTTGATGGTCTCGACCTTGGTCTTGAGTTCCGCCGGCACCTTGTCGGAGATCGAGACGATGTCGATCGCGCCTTCCTTGACGCCCCACCACGCGGACTCGTTGCCCTTCCAGGTGCCGTCGAGCGCTTCCTTGGTCGCCTTGATGTAGTACGGGGCCCAGTTGATGATCGCCGAGGCGAGGTGGGCCTTCGGGGCGTAGGCGGTCATGTCGCTGTCCCAGCCGAAGGCCATCTTGCCGGCCTTCTCGGCCGTCTGCAGCACGGCCGACGAGTCGGTGTTCTGCATCAGCACGTCGGCGCCGCCGTTCAGCAGCGATTGCGCGGCCTCGGTTTCCTTCGGCGGGTTGAACCATTCGTTGACCCAGACCACCTTGGTCTTGATCTTCGGGTTCACCGACTGCGCGCCCAGCGTGAAGCTGTTGATGTTGCGGATCACTTCCGGGATCGGGATCGAGCCGACCACGCCGATCGTGTTGGTCTTGGTCATGCCGCCCGCGATCACGCCGGCCATGTACGCGCCCTCGTAGGTGCGCGAGTCGTAGGTGCGCATGTTGTCGGCCTGCTTGTAGCCGGTGGCGTGCTCGAACTTCACGTCCTTCAGGTCGGCCGCGGTCTTGAGCATCGGCTCCATGTAGCCGAAGGTCGTGCCGAAGATCAGCTTGTTGCCCTGGCTGGCCATGTCGCGGAACACGCGCTCGGCGTCGGCTGCCTCCGGCACCTTCTCGACGAAGCTGGTGACGACCTTGTCGCCGAATTCCTTCTCGACCGCCTTGCGGGCGTTGTCGTGCGCGAAGGTCCAGCCGCCGTCGCCGACCGGGCCGACATACGCGAACGCGATCTTCAGCGGCTCGGCCTTGGCCGGCGCGGCCGAAGCCGCCGCCACGGGCGCCGGCGCGGGCGCGGCGGCAGCCGGTGCTTCTTCCTTCTTGCCGCAGCCGACGAGCGCGGCGGCCGCCGCGATCGAGCTCAGCCCGGCCAGCTTGATCAGTGAACGCTTGGATTGCAGGGTCATGTCGTCTCCAGTGGGGAAAATCGGGGTTGGGGCGAAGCGCAGGAATTATGTGACAAGGCGTAGTCGAATCCGACCGCGCTTAGCTGCCCGGAAAGAACGGCTTGCCGATGGACGCGGGCATGTTGACGCGGATGAAGGTGGCGTTTCGCGAGATCAGCACCAGCACGACGATGGTGGCCAGGTACGGCAACATCGTCAGCACCTGGCTCGGGATCTGCACGCCCTCGCCCTGCAGGTGGAACTGCAGCATCGTCACGCCACCGAACAGGTAGGCACCGAGCAAGACACGTGCCGGCCGCCAGGTCGCGAAGGTCGTCAACGCCAGCGCGATCCAGCCCTTGCCGGCGACCATGCCCTCGACCCACAGCGGCGTGTAGACCACCGAGATGTACGCGCCCGAGAGGCCGCACAGCGCGCCGCCGACCATCACGGCGAACATGCGGATGCGCCGCACCGGGTAGCCCAGCGCGTGCGCCGACTCGGGCGATTCACCCACCGCGCGCAGCACCAGGCCGGCGCGCGAGCGGTACAGGAACCACGCCAGCGCGACGGTCAGCACGATCGCGAGATAGACCATCGGGTGCTGCTTGAACAGGGCCGAGCCGACGAACGGAATGTCGCTGAGCCCGGGGATCGCGAAGTTCGGCCGCTCGCTGAGCTTTTCGCGCGTGTAGCCGATGCCGACGAAGGCCGAGAAGCCCACGCCGAACAGGCTCAGCGCGAGTCCGGTCGCGTACTGGTTGGTGTTGAGGTAGATCACCAGCACACCGAACGCCGCGGCCATCACCGCGCCGGCGGCTGCGCCGCCGATGAACGCCATCGTGTCGCTGCCGGTGTGGAACGCGCACGCGTAGCCGGCCACCGCAGCGACGAGCATCATTCCTTCGGCACCGAGGTTGACGATGCCGGCGCGCTCGTTGATCAGCAGGCCGAGTGCGGCGAACGCGAGGACGGTGCCGGAGTTGAGGGTGGCTGCCAGGAGGAGTGCGATGGAGTCCATATTTTCAGTTGCTCCTGGTCTTGTTTGTGTCGCGTGTCTCGGTTTCAGCGGCGAAGGCGCGCCCGGGTGGGCTGCGCCGCGCGACGGAGGCGGTCATCGCTGCGCGATGACTGCTCTGCGCTGCTCGGGCGCGTGGCCTCGTCGCCAACTCACTTCG
>JAZKIO010000037.1:0-2525 GCA_040384825.1 Pseudomonadota bacterium | reverse complement strand
GATGTACACCAACGACCACGAGTGGATCAACATCGAGGACCACGAGGCCGCCACCGTCGGCATCACCCACCACGCGCAGGACGCGCTGGGCGACGTGGTCTTCGTCGATCTGCCGGCCGTCGGCAGCACCTTCAAGAAGGGCGACGTGGCGGGCGTCGTCGAGTCGGTCAAGGCCGCGGCCGATCTGTACATGCCGGTCAGCGGCGAGGTGGTCGAGGTCAACGAGGCGCTGCGCGCCGACCCGTCGCTCGCCAACACCGACCCGCTCGGCAACGGCTGGTTCTTCAAGGTCCACGTCAACGACATGGCCGAGTTCGAGCAGCTGATGGACGCCCCCGCCTACGACCTGCTCGTCAAGAACAGCTGAACCGAAGAGAAGAAAGCCCACGCGATGTTGATGTCTGCCACCCTGCCCCTGCGCGAGCTCGAGAACGCGTCGGAATTCGTCGCCCGCCACATCGGCATCGAGGCCGACGACGAACGCCACATGCTCTCGGTGATCGGCGCCGCCTCGCGGCGCGCGCTGATCGAGGCGATCGTGCCGCGCGGCATCGTGCGCGGCGCGCCGATGGCGCTGCCCGCGCCGCTGACCGAAGCGCAGGCACTGGCCGAGCTGAAGGCGATCGCGCGGCAGAACCGCCTGCTCAAGAGCTTCATCGGCCAGGGCTACCACGGCACCCACACGCCGGGCGTCATCCTGCGCAACATCCTCGAGAACCCGGCCTGGTACACGGCCTACACGCCCTACCAGGCCGAGATCTCGCAGGGCCGGATGGAGGCGCTGATCAACTTCCAGACGATGGTCTGCGACCTGACGGGCATGGCGATCGCCGGCTCGTCGATGCTCGACGAAGCCACCGCCGCGGCCGAGGCGATGACGCTGGCGATGCGGGTCGGCAAATCGAAATCGACGATCCTCTTTGTCGCCGACGACGTGCTGCCGCAGACGCTGGAGGTGATCCGCACGCGTGCCGCGCCGATCGGCGTCGAGGTGGTCACCGGCGCCGCCGAGTCCGCGGCGCAGGCCGACGCGTTCGCGGTGCTGCTGCAGTACCCGGGCGTCGGCGGCGTCGTGCGCGACCTGACGCCGATCATCGACGGCGTGCACGCGAAGGGCGGCCTGGCGATCGTCGCCGCCGACCTGCTGGCACTGACGCTGCTCGCCGCGCCGGGCGAGATGGGTGCGGACATCGTCGTCGGCAACACCCAGCGCTTCGGCATGCCGATGGGTAACGGAGGGCCGCACGCCGCCTACCTCGCGACGCGCGACGAGTTCAAGCGCTCGATGCCGGGCCGGCTGGTCGGCGTCAGCATCGACGCGCACGGCGCGCCGGCGTATCGGCTGGCGCTGCAGACCCGCGAGCAGCACATCCGCCGCGAGAAGGCGACCTCGAACATCTGCACGGCGCAGGTGCTGCCGGCCGTCGTCGCCAGCATGTACGCCGTCTACCACGGCCCCGAGGGGCTGAAGCGCATCGCCCGCCGCGTGGCGAGCTACACCGCGATCCTGGCCGCGGGGCTGGGGGACATGGGCCGCACGCTGCCGAGCGAAGCGGCGTTCGACACCCTCACCGTCAACACCGGCGACCACACCGAGGCGCTGCTGCAGGCCGCCCGCGACGCCGGCTTCAACCTGCGCCGCCACTCGGACTGCAGCATCGGCATCACGCTTGACGAGACCACCACCCGCGAAGACATCGCCACGCTGTGGTCGCTGTTCGCGGCCGGGCACCCCCTGCCGGAGTTCGCGCCGTTCGAGCGCGGCGTGGCCTCGCTGATCCCGCCGGCGCTGCAACGCGGCAGCGCGTTCCTCACGCACCCGGTGTTCAACCGCCACCACAGCGAGACCGAGATGCTGCGCTACATCCGCAGCCTGTCCGACAAGGACCTCGCGCTCGACCGCTCGATGATCCCGCTCGGCTCGTGCACCATGAAGCTGAACGCGACCAGCGAGATGATCCCGATCACCTGGCCCGAGTTCGCGAACGTGCACCCGTTCGCCCCGCAAGACCAGCTCGTCGGCTACGAGCAGCTGCGCGTGCAGCTCGAGGCGTGGCTGTGCCAGGCGACCGGCTACAGCGGCGTCAGCCTGCAGCCGAACGCCGGCTCGCAGGGCGAGTACGCCGGGCTGCTGGTGATCCGCGCGTTCCACGCGGCGCGCAACGAGGCGCACCGCACGATCTGCCTGATCCCCGAATCGGCGCACGGCACCAACCCGGCGAGCGCGCAGATGGCGGGCCTGCAGGTGGTCGTCACGAAATGCGACGCCGAGGGCAACATCGACCTGGCCGACCTGCGCGCCAAGTGCGAGCTGCACAGCGCGAAGCTGGCCGCGATCATGATCACCTACCCCTCCACCTACGGCGTGTTCGACACGCACGTGAAGGAGATCTGCGCGCTGGTGCACCAGCACGGCGGGCGGGTCTACGTGGACGGCGCCAACATGAATGCGCTGGTCGGCGTGGCCGCGCCGGGCGAGTTCGGCGGCGACGTGAGCCACCTCAACCTGCACAAGACCTTCTGCA
>JAZKIO010000036.1:0-2315 GCA_040384825.1 Pseudomonadota bacterium | reverse complement strand
GCGGTCATCAGCATCGGGAAGAAGCGCTGGTACTTGTCGGCCGCGATCATCACGGCCTTGTAGCCGGCGATGTTGGCCTGGCTGGACAGCACGTCCATGCTCTGCGCGCGCGTGGTGCGCGGCGCGGCCTCGAGGGCGAAGCTGGTGATGCCGGCGCCGGCCAGGCGGTGCAGGCCGTCGCTGTCGAACGGGTTGAGCATGCCGACGAGGTTGGCGCCGGTCTTCATCTGCGACAGCTCGCTGTGCAGCGGCGAGCGCACCTTCAGCACAAGATCGCAGCCGAAGGCGCCGCTCGCGTCGGTGATCTCGGCGCCGGCGGCGACGTAGGCCGCGTCGGTCACGCTGGCGGCGACCCCGGCCCCCGACTGCACCCGCACGGTGTGGCCCTGCGCGACCAGTTTCTTCGCCGTTTCGGGCGTGACGGCCACGCGCGTTTCACCAACCGCCGTCTCCAGCGGAACTCCTATCAACATGGGTGCCTCCTCAGGCGCTTGGACTTCTGGATTTTGGCGGAGCTTACACAACTCTCGTGCATGGCTAAGATGCCCCCATGGCCGAGCGCTGGAAACCGAGTGTCACCGTTGCCGCGGTCATCGAGCGACGCGTCGGCGACATGCCGCAGTTCCTGTTGGTCGAGGAGCACACGCCCGAGGGCCTGAAGCTCAACAACCCGGCCGGCCACCTCGACCCGGAGGAGTCGCCCGAGCAGGGCGTGATTCGCGAGGTGCTGGAGGAGACGGGGTGCACGTTCACGCCCGATCGCCTGGTCGGCATCTACCTGTCGCGCTTCAAGCGGCCGGCGCGCGACGAGGACGTGACCTTCGTCCGCTTCGCGTTCGGCGGCCATGTGGGCGCGCCCGATCCCGCACGTCGCCTGGACGACGGCATCGTGCGCACCGTGTGGCTGACACTGGACGAACTGCGCGCCAGCCGCGCACGGCACCGCAGCCCGCACGTGCTGGGCTGCGTGGAGGATTACCTGGCGGGCAGGCGGCTCCCGCTCGACGCGATCACCACCGACCCGACCGTCTACGACCCGGAAATCAAGCGCTGACCGGGACGCTGACCGAAATGTCCTCCAGCGCGCGCCGATACGCGACCAGCTCCGCGATCGTCAGCATCGGAAAGCCATGCTGGCGCGAGAACGCGAGGAGCTCGTCGCCGCGCATCATGCTGCCGTCCTCGTTCATCAGCTCGCACAGCACCGCGGCCGGCTGCAGGCCGGCCAGGCGCGCGAGTTCGACGGCGCCTTCGGTGTGGCCACGGCGTTCGAGCACGCCGCCGGGCGCGGCGCGCAGCGGGAACACGTGGCCCGGGCTGACGAGGTCGGCGGCCTGCGCGCCGGGAGCGATCGCGGCGCGGATCGTCGTCACGCGGTCGGCGGCGCTGACGCCGGTCGTGACGCCCTCGCGCGCCTCGATCGAGACCGTGAACGCGGTGCCGTAGCGGCTGCCGTTGTTCGCGACCATCGGCGGCAGGGCCAGGCGCTGCAGCTCGGCGTCGCCCATGCACAGGCAGACGATGCCGGAGCACTCGCGGATCATCGTGGCCATCATCGGCACGGTGATGCGCTCGGCCGCGACGATCAGATCGCCCTCGTTCTCGCGGTCGTCGTCGTCGAGCAGGACCACGGCGCGGCCGTGGCGGATGGCATCCAGCGCGATCCTCAGGCGAGGCGGCAGGGGGCGTGTAGCAGAGAGGTTGGACATGGTTGAAACGCTCCTCGTTTGAACGAAAAACATTCCAGGGCGCGCAAACGCGGTGCAACCACGCCGGGGGACGGCGCAGTCGCACTGCATCGGCACATCTTCTTTCATCCGGACTGTGACCGTCGGCCCTGGTATCGCACCAGATCTGCTGACCTCTCCACCGGGAGGCGGGGAGCGCTCGCGGGCTTCATCACTTGCGTGATTTACCGCCGGTGGGGAATTTCGCCCCGCCCTGAAGACGTGTGCCGACCTTGCGGCCGGCGAGCGAATCTTACGGCCAAGCCCTTGGGCGTACGCGTCGCAGGGGCGACACCTAAAATCGCCAGATGAAACCCCAGCGTGTCGTCGTCGGCCTGTCGGGCGGCGTCGATTCGGCCGTCACCGCGCACCTGCTCAAGCAGCAGGGGCACGAGGTCGTCGGCATCTTCATGAAGAACTGGGAGGACGACGACGACAGCGAATACTGCTCGTCGAACATCGATTTCGTCGACGCTGCGGCCGTGGCCGACGTGCTCGGCATCGAGATCGAGCACGTCAATTTCGCCGCCGACTACAAGGACCGCGTGTTCGCCGAGTTCCTGCGCGAGTACGAGGCCGGCCGCACGC
>JAZKIO010000035.1:0-12908 GCA_040384825.1 Pseudomonadota bacterium | reverse complement strand
ACCGAGCAGAAGCCGCCGTGCGCCGCGTAGTTGGGCGTGCCGAACTGGCGCGCGAACAGGCCGGTCAGCGCCTGCATCTGGTCCCGGCCGGTGAACAGCGCGAACTTCTTCGGGTCCGTCGAGCGGATCTTCTGCAGCCGCTCGGTCAGCATCTCGAACGCCAGCTCCCAGCTGATCGGCTCGAACTCGCCGGCCCCGCGCTCGCTGCCCGGCTTGCGCCGCAGCGGCTGCGTGAGCCGCGCGGGCGAGACCTGCTTCATGATGCCGGCCGAGCCCTTGGCGCAGATCACGCCCTGGTTCAGCGGGTGGTTGGGGTTGCCGTCGATGTAGCGCAGCTCGCCGTCGCGCAGGTGCACGCGGATGCCGCAGCGGCAGGCGCACATGTAGCAGGTGGTGGTCTTGACCTCCGTGTCCGCCGTGGGCGTGACCGAAGCGAGCGGGTCGTGAAGGGGCTCGCGGGACAGGAACTTGAACACCGGCATCTCCTGGTTCCGCGCGCGAGAGGCGGCGCGGCGATCCCGGATCGTACCGACTGGTGGTGAAAGGCGAAAGCGCACAATCACGGTCAGAACGATCTGAAAATCAGATCACATCACGGGCTGAGAAGCCGGAGCCGAACCGATGACCGCCTCGACCACCACCGCCGTCTCCCGCCTGCGCCTCAACCTGCGCCAGCTCGAAGTCTTCGTCGCGACCGCGCGCGGGGGCTCGACCCGCGCCGCCGCCGAACGCGTCGCACGTTCGCAGTCGGCCGCCAGCACCACGCTGGCCGATCTCGAATCCGCTCTCGGTGCCCCGCTGTTCGACCGCGTCGGCCGCCGGCTGGTGCTGAACGAGAACGGCCGCGCGCTGCTGCCGCGCGCCGCGTCGATGCTCGACGAGGCGGCCGACGTGCAGCAGCTGTTCAGCGGCGAACACCTCGCGCCGTTGCGCGTCGGCGCGAGCCTGACGATCGGCGAGTGCATCCTGCCGGAGCTGGTCGGCGCGTGGAAGACGCGGCATCCCAAGAGCCCCGTGCGCCTGACCATCGGCAACACCAGCGACGTGGTCGCCGCGGTGGCCGCGTTCGATGTCGACGTCGGCTTCATCGAGGGCTCGCAGACGCACCCCGACCTGGTCGTCAAGCCGTGGATGAAGGACGAGCTGGTGATCGTCGCGTCACCGAGCCACGCGCTCGCCGGCCGCGTGGCGACGCCGCGCCTGCTGCGCGACGCCGAGTGGGCGCTGCGAGAGATCGGCTCGGGCACGCGCGAGGCGGCCGACCGCTGGCTCGTCGAGCACCTGGGCCATGCGAACGTGGCCTACGAACTGGGCAGCCCGGAGACGATCAAGCGGCTCGTCGTGGCCGGCTCGGCGCTCGGCTTCCTGTCGCGCCACGCGGTCGCGCAGGCGCTGGCGCAGGGCACGCTGGTGGAGCTGAAGACGCGGCTGCCGGCGTCGATCCGGCGGCTGGCGATCGTGCTCCATCGCGACAAGCGGCTGGGCGCCGGCGCGGACGACTTCCTGCGCCATTGCGTCGCGGCGGCGCGGCGACTCGGGGCCTGAGCCGGCCGACGCGCCCGTCGAAGATCGCCGCAGCTGAGCGCTCGGACGCGGCCCGTTATTTCCCGGCCTGATTGCGCGGCAGGCCGATCACCGTGCCTTCGCGGCGCGGGTCGGCGCCACCGTACTGCTTGCCCGTCTTCGGTTCCACCAGCACGGCCTGCACCGAGCCGATGTCGGCCGGCGTCGGGACGGTGTAGCCGAGAGCGCGCAGCACGTCCAGCGTTGCCGCGGGATAGCCCGGGTCGACCGAGATCGAGGGCGCGGTCCCGGTGACGGACAGGCGCGGTGCGTTGATCGCGTCCTGGATGGCCATCTTGTGGTCGATCAGGTTCAGCGTGACGTTGAGCACCGAGTTGATGATCGTCGCGCCGCCCGGGGAGCCGAAGGCCACCAGCGGCTGACCCTGGGGCGTGAAGATCATCGTCGGGTTCATGCTGCTGCGCGGCCGCTTGTTGGCCTGCACGTCGTTGAAGCCCGGCCCGCCCGTGTAGGGGTTGGTCGACGGCGTGGTGTTGAAGTCGGTCAGCTCGTTGTTGAGCAGGAAGCCGAGGCTCTTGAACGTGCCGTCGGCCTGCTTGTAGCCGGCGAACACGCCGATGCCGTGCGACGACTCGATCGTGTTGGTGTAGGTGACGAAGTTGCCCCACTTGTCGACCACCGAGAAATGCGTCGTCGTTTCGCCCGGGCCGGTGACCGGTTCCGCCACGGCCAGACGGGTGGAAGGCTTCAGGCCCGCCGTGTCGTACACGCGCGGATCGCCGGCCGTCGGGTTGGGCGAGAGGCGCGCGCCCGGCACGATGACGGCGCCGCGCAATCCGGTGTAGCTCGGGTCCAGCAGACCGCGCATCGGCACCGGCACGAAATCGATGTCGCCGATCCACTGGCTGCGGTCGGCAAAGGCGATGCGCATCGCGTCGGCCATGACGGTGGCGGTCTTCACCGATCCGAAGCCGAAGCCCTGGCTGGCGTCACCGATCGGGAACCGCTCGAGCATCTTGAGGATCTCGATCATCGTCAGCCCACCGGAAGACGGCGGCGACACGCTCTTGATGGTGTAGCCGCGGTAGGTGCCCTCTACCGGCAGCCGCAGCGCCGGCTGGTAGTTGGCCAGGTCGGTGAGCGTCATGCTGCCGCCCTTGCCGCCGGGCGCCTGCGGTCGGTTGAAGCTCTGTCCTTCGACGATGCCGCGGGCGATGTCGCAGCCCGGCATGTCGAGGTAGAAGCAATCGGCGCCCTTCTCGGCGATGAGCCGCAGCGTCTGCGCCAGCGGCTTGTTCTGCACCAGCGAGCCCACCGCGGGGCCGAGCGTGCCGCCGCCGTTGGGGCAGAAGAAGGCACGCGACTCCGGCGAGTTCTGGCTGCGGCTGTTGCAGCTCACGGCGGCGTAGCGTGGCGTCGCGGCGAAGCCTGCATCGGCCAGCTCGATGGCGGGCGCGATCGTCTGCGCCAGGCTCAGGTTGCCGTAGCGCTCGAGGGCCAGTGCCGTGCCGCGCACCATGCCGGGCACGCCGACGGCCACGCCCTGGAGGCTGGATTGGGGCACCCCGACGAACATGTCCCGCGTGGCGCCGGCAGGCGCCTTCTCGCGCGTGTCGATGAAGAAGGTCTGCCCGGTGCTGGCCAGGTGGATCATCATGAAACCGCCGCCGCCGATGCCGGCCGACTGCGGCTCCACCACGTTGAGCGCATAGGCCACGGCGACCGCCGCGTCGATGGCGTTGCCGCCCTGTTCCAGCATCCTGGCGCCCGCCTCGGCGCCGTAAGGATTGCCGGCGGTGACCACGCCTTGCCGAAAAGCCTGGCCCGCCCAGACGGGCGGGGTGCCGCGGGCTTGCGCCGGCAGCGTGACGGCGCGTTCGACGCCGAGCGGCGCGTCGCCCTCGTCCGCCTGGGCCGAGGGCAGGAGCAGGCAGACCAGCGAGGCGGCCCGGAACAAGTGGGAAACGGATGAGTGCGGTTGGGTGCGCGTGGCCATGGGGTGGTCTCCTGACGAGTTGCGAGAGAACGCGGAGCTCGGCCGCGGCGCGGTGATGATGCGCGCAAGCGCGGCCGCCCGGGTTCAGGTTTGCGAGCTTGTTCCGTCGTCGCGCATCGCTTAGGGGTGGAGCGTCGTTTGCTTACCCTCGGCGCGTGAGCCAGGCTCGCACCGGCCGCAGGACCGCAGGCGCATCGCGTTCCCGGCGGCCGGCGCAAGATGGCGTTTTGGATAGTTCACCGAGGAGGTCATCACCATGCCAGAAGCCACCCGCGAGGGACAACCGGTCCCGCAGGTCAAGTTCCGCTACCGCCAGAACAACGAGTGGAAGGAGATCAGCTCCGACCAGCTGTTCAAGGGCCGCACGGTGGCGGTGTTCTCACTGCCCGGCGCGTTCACGCCCACCTGCTCGAGCACGCACCTGCCGCGCTTCAACGAGCTCGCCTCCACGTTCAAGGACAACGGCGTCGACCAGGTGGTCTGCATCGCCGTGAACGACCCGTTCGTGATGGAGGAGTGGGCCAGGAGCCAGGAGTGCGACAACGTCTTCATGCTGCCCGACGGCAACGGCGCGTTCACCGAGCAGATGGGCATGCTGGTCGACAAGAGCGACCTGAACTTCGGCAAGCGCTCGTGGCGCTACTCGATGCTGGTGCGCGACGGCATCGTCGAGAAGATGTTCGTCGAGCCCGACGAACCCGGCGACCCCTTCAAGGTCTCGGACGCCGACACGCTGCTGCACTACGTCAACGGCAACGCCCGCGAGCCCGACCAGATCGCGCTGCTCACGCGCGAGGGCTGCGCCTACTGCGCCAAGGCCAAGAAAGACCTGGCCGACGCCGGCGTCACCTACGCCGAGGTGCCGCTGCCGCACCACATCCGCACCCGCGCGCTCGGCGCCATCGCCAAGGCCAAGACGGTGCCGCAGCTGTTCGTCAACGGCGAGCTGATCGGCGGCAGCGACGCGGTCGAGGCCTGGGTGAAGCGCCGGGCGGCAGCCTGAGCGCCGTCACTTCGCGGCGGCGGCCGCGAGCCCGTCGAGGATGGCCGCGCCGATGCGCACGCGCTCGGCGATCGGGTAGCTGCGGTTGGCGAGCAGCACGACGCCGATTCGCCGGGCCGGCACGAACGCCACGTACGCGCCGAAGCCGCCGGTCGAGCCGGTCTTGTTGAACAGGCGCGGCCCGGCGGGCGGCGGCATCGTCACCCGCGTGGCCGGGTTGGACTCGAAGATCATCTTCTCGCCATTGCCCTGCAGCAGGCGCGGCAGCGGCACCGGGTACGGGTACTGCTCCCAGCCCAGCCCCTGCACCATCCCGCCGACCGCGTAGTGGCCCACCTGCGTGCCCTCGACCGCGCGCCGCACGGGGGTGTCGCCCAGCGCGCTCGCGTCGATGTTGAGCTGCACGAAGCGAATCATGTCCGCCGCGGTCGACTTGACGCCATAGGCCTCCGCATCGAACACGCCCGGCGACACCCGCCGCGGTTGGCCCTTGGCATCGTGACCCCAGGCGTAATCGGGCATCGCGCGGGCCGGCACGCGCACGTAGGTGTGCGCCAGGCCGAGCCGGGGCAACAGCTCGGTCTCTACCGCATCCGCGAACTCCCGCTGCAACGCGAGCGCGGTGAGGTGGCCGAACAGGCCGATGCTCACGTTGGAATACAGGCGGCGCGCGCCAGGCGGCGCGTCCGGCACGAAGCGCTGGAGATACGGCACGACCTGCGCGGCGCTCGCCACCTCGTCAGGCACCTGCAGCGGCAGCCCGCCCGCGGTGTGGGTGCCGAGTTCGAGCAGCGGCGCCCGGTCGATCGCCCGCCCGGCCAGCTCGGGCATGAACCGGCTGGGGTGATCCGCCAGCGACAGTTGGCCGAGCGCCTGCGCGTACAGCCCGAGCGTCGCGGTGAAGGTCTTGCTCACGGAGCCGAGCTCGAACAACGTGGTTTCGCTGACCGAACGGTCCGGGGCGCGGGACGCGACGCCGTAGTTGAAGAAGTAGGCGCGGCCGTCGATCGTGACCGCCGCGGCCAGGCCGGGGACCTGATGGGCGGCCATGACGGGTTTGACGGATGCGTCGACGAGCGTGCGTAATGCGGCGGGGTCAGGGGCGGCTGTGGCGGGGGCGGCGGCCAGGGGGAAGGCGACGGCCAAGACGGTCACCACCAGATTTCGGGAGAGAGGCATGCGCTCGATTGTGACTAGTGGCATCGAAAGCCTTCGGCGTGCAGCGCCTCTCGGAACTGACCCCAGCGTCCTTGCCGCGAGGCTACCGGAGTCTGTTTCGCAGCGGTTGCGGTCGCTCGTCGTGGCGGCCTTGATGCCCGCTAGTCGTCCCGAAGCGGCCATCGGCCCGCCGTCGATCACACACGCCCGAAGACCGCTGATGGGTGCGCTGGACATCTCAGGCCCATAGGACTGTCCAAGTCGCTCAAACGACCGCTGCCTAGATCAGCCAACGGGTTCTCCCGGCCCCGACCCGACATTCGCCCCCCTGGAAGCGGCCTCCGGGGACTGCACGAAGACTCCGACCGTCCTTCGAGCGAGCAGGCGGCGCGGGCGCGAGAACCCCCGCGGCCTGCGACAGGGCTTCGGTACCGTCGTCCTTCAGTCAGGTCTTTCGGCGGGTCTGTCCGGCCGTGGCGAGCATGGGTAAGAGGCTTGCGCAGACCAAACTCCAAGTGGGGCACAGTCGAGTGGCGATTGAGGTTGCTGTCGGCCAGCAAGCCAATGCGGCCGACGAGTTCGGTGCGCGTGGTGCTCAGATCAACCCAATCAGTCCTCTTCAGGTCGACGAACACTACGGCGAACTCCAGTCGACGCACCGCATCATCAACACCCTAGCCCTGCATGCCGAAGCTCAGCTCCCATTCAATCTTTTCCGTCCAGCGCAAGAGCCTTCGCGCGGCGGTCAATTCGCCGGATGGGACGCGGAATTGGGCGCCGCCGCTGCAGATGATCGGTCCGGCATAGGCGCAAGCCGCCAGCGCAGCGGCCCACTCTCGCTCGAGCCGAGACGACGCGCCGCCTGCTTCGTCGTCGGCAGGCACGAGACGAACGCACCCGAGGCGTTCACCTGCCGCGCGGAGAAGCGCACTGCCCGAGCGTCTCGCTTCGCTCGTGACCCCCAGTTCCACCCACACCTTCGGGCGCAATCCGACCGAGGCGCCGCAGCCGTCGAGGCCTGCAGCATCGAGCACGAGGGTCACCCCGGCTCCCTGCGACGCGTCATGCCATCGATCGTGATCGCGTGCTGCGAGGGCGTCGGACACCAGCAGGCTGCAGCCGAGATCGCGGGCGATGTCGAATGCCTGTTGCGGGGACAGGTCGAAGCGGGTCCCGCTCATCCTGGCGCTCAAGGTCAGTCCGAGACGTTCGGCTGCGTCGCGCAATGCAGGCACCGAGTCCGTCGCCGTGGCATCGATCGGGACCTCGACCGCGTCGATCCCGGCAGCCGCGATCTCTTCCAACGTTCGCTTCAACTCGGCGAACGGGGCGCACATGGTCGCTGGCGTCATCGCCCAGCCGATCATGCAGGCACCCGCAGTGGACGCATTCACGGCTACACCGCCAGCTGGTGCCGCAGCGCCATGCGGTCGGGCTCATGGTCTCCCCGTCCCTCCAGCACCACGGCGCCGCGTTCGAGCACATAGAAGCGCTGCGTCAGGCCGACGGCGCGCTGCATGTTCTGCTCGACCAGCAGGATCGGAATGCCGTCGCGCCGCAGGCCTTCCATCAACACGAAGATCTCGTCGACGATCTTCGGCGCCAGGCCTTCGGTGGGCTCGTCGACCAGCAGCAGCTTCGGCGTGCCGACGAGCACGCGCGCCATCGCCAGCATCTGCTGCTCGCCGCCCGAGAGCGTGGTGCCGAGCTGGTGGCGACGCTCGCCCAGGCGCGCGAAGCGGGTGTAGATCTCGTCGAGCTTGCGCCGCGACTCGGCGCGCGAGCGCCCCGGGCTCTGCATGAAACCCAGCACCAGGTTCTCCTCGACGCTCAAGCCCGGGAAGATGCGCCGATCTTCGGGCACGAAACCGATGCCGCTGCGACAGATCGCCTCCGACGTCGCGCCACCGATCGCGTCGCCCGCGAAGCTGACGCGGCCGGCGCTCGGTGCCACCCAGCCGGCGATGGTCTTCATCACCGTGGTCTTGCCCACGCCGTTGCGACCGAACAGGCCGACCACCTCGCCGGCGCCGACGGTGATCGAAACGCCTTGCAGCACGTGGCTCAGCCCGTAGTGCGTGTGTACATCGATCAGTTCAAGCATGGGCCGCGTCTCCAACATGCGAAGCCGCCGGATTCGCTTCACCGAAGTACGCGGCCTGCACGGCCGGGTCGCTGCGCACCTGCTGCGGCAGTCCTTCGGCCAGCTTCTGACCCTGGTGCATCACGACCACGTGGTCCGACAGGTTCATCACGAGCTCGACATCGTGTTCGACCAACAGGATGCTCAGGCCTTCGGCCGCCAGGCCCCGGATCAGCGTCTCGGTGTCGTGGGTGTCGGCATGGCTCATGCCCTGGGTCGGCTCGTCGAGCAGCAGCATGCGCGGGCGCGCGGCCAGCGCCACGGCGATCTCGAGCCGCCGCTGCTCGCCGTGCGACAGAAAGCCGGCCAGCTCGTCCACCCTGGCCTGCAGCGCAAAGCGTTCGATCAGCTCGTCGACCCGCGCCAGCGCCGCGCGGCTGTGCGTCATGCCACGCAACAGCCCGCGCCCACCTTCGACGAATTGCGCTGCCAGCCGCAGGTTCTCGCGCACGGGCAACTCGAAGAACAGGTTGGTGATCTGGAACGAGCGCGCCAGGCCGGCGGCCAGCATGCGGTCGGGGCGCGCGCCGGTCAGGTCGGCGCCGTTAAAGCGTACGCTGCCGGCGCTCGGCCGGATGGCGCCGCTGATCAGGTTGAACAGGCTGCTCTTGCCCGCACCGTTGGGCCCGATCACCGCGGTGATGCTGCCGCGTTGTGCATCGAAGCTCACGCCGTCGACGGCGGTCAGCGAACCGAAACGCACCGTCAAGTTCCGCACTTCCAGGATCGCGCTCATGCAGCCTCCTTGCGCTTCCAGCGCCGCTCGAGCGCCGGCGCGAGGTAGCCGACCAAACCCTTCGGAAAGAAGATGACCGACACGACAAAAAGCACGCCGATCACGATCTGATGGTGCGCGGTGAACGAGCCGACCACCGACTTCAGCACCGTCAGGATCGCCGCGCCGTACAGGGGCCCGATCAGCGTGCCGGTGCCGCCGACGATCACGTTGATGATCGCGCTGCCCGAGACCTGGAAGAACATCAGTTCGGGCGACACGAAGCCGCGCAACATCGGGTAGAACGCGCCCGACAGCGCCGCCACGTTGGCCGCCAACACGAAGGCCGCGAGCTTGTAGCGCCACGGGTCGAAGCCCAGAAACGGCACCCGGCTCTCGTTGGCCTTGATCGCCGCGAGCTGGCGCCCGAACGGCGTGTCCATAAGCCAGGCCAGGCCGGCGTACAGGGCCGCCATCGCGAACAGCACCAGCAGGAAGAAGCTCGGCGCGTGCGCCGCATCCACGCTGACGAGCCCGAGCGAGATCTGCGGCACCGGCACGCCGATGATGCCGTCGGACGCCCCCAGCTCGCGGGTGTTGAACACGACCTTCGAGACCACCTGCGCCAGCCCGAAGCTGATCAGCGCGAAGTACACCCCCTTCGCGCGGATCGCGATCATGCCCGCGGCCAGCCCCACCAGCGTCGCGCTCACGAGCACCACCGCGAGCGCGAGCCAGAACGACGGCGCGACCTGCTTGAGCACCAGCGCCGACACGTAGGCGCCGAAGCCGAAGAACAGCGCCTGGCCCAGCGGCAGCAGGCCGGTGCGGCCGAGCAGGATGTCGACCGACAGCGCCAGCCCGCCGAAGATCAGCGCCTCGGTCGCGAGCCGGAAGAAGAACACGTCTCCGAGCAGCGCGGCGATGCCGGCGAACGCCAGCGCCGCACTGAAGAACAGGAACGCGAGCCAGCGTATGGCACTGCGCGGAGCGCCAGCAGCAAGCAGACGCCGCGGAGCCGGCTTCGCCGGGCCGCCAGCGGCGCCCCCCTGGGGGGGAGCGCCGAAGGCGCTTCGGGGGGGATCAACATCAACCATGGCCGAGCCTCCCGAACAAACCTTGCGGGCGCCACATCAGCGTCAGCACCATGATTCCGAACAGCAGCGGATCACCCCACACCGGCGAGATGTACAAGCTCGAGATCGCCTGCACCTGCGTCAGCACCAGGCCGGCGATCACCGCACCCTTGATCGATCCCATGCCGCCGATGATCACGACCGAAAACGCGATCAGCACGAAGTCGCGCCCCATCGTCGGAAACACGGAGTAGATCGGCGCCAGCAGCACCCCCGAGAGGCCGGCCAGCGCCACGCCGAACGCGAAGGTGCCGGCATACACCACACCGACCGGCACACCGAGCGAAGCGGCCATGTGCCTGTCGAAAGCGGCGGCGCGCACCATCGCGCCGAGACGGGTGCGGAACACGACGACCCACACGGCGCCGATCACGAGCGCGCCCACCGCCATCAGGAACAGCCGGTAGTTCGGGAAGAACAGCCCGAACATCTCGGTGGCCCCGGTGATCGGCGCTTCCAGCCGCAGCGGGTTCGCGCCGAACACGATCTTCAGCGCGTCTTCGGCAATGATCGCCAGACCGAAAGTCAGCAGCAGCGTCAGCGTGTGGCGGTCTTTCGAGTGGAAGACACGCTGGATCAACGCGCGTTCGGTGACGTAGCCGATGACCGCCATCAGCAGCGGTGTGACCGCCAGCGCCCACCAGAACGGCACGCCGACGCCGAGCAAGGCCACCGCGGCGTAAGCGCCGATCGCATAGAACTCGCCGTGCGCCATGTTGATCACGTCGAGCAGGCCGAAGATGATCGTCAGGCCGAGCGCCATCAGCACCACGGCCACGCCGATCGACGCACCGTTGATCACCTGCGGCGCCAGCACGAACTGCAGCCACTCCAGAGCTTCGGTCATGACCTGCCTCCTTTCTTTGTTCTTCTTGCTCAGAACTTCGTGCAGGTGTCGGGCCCGATCGCCGCGGCCGCCGCCACCTTGCCGACGATCTCGAACTGGCCGTTGTTGACCCGCACCGCGTACATGTCCTGCATCGCCTGGTGGTCACCGGCGCGCAGCGTCTTCAAACCCTGCGGGGTCGCCCATTGCAGGCCGCGCATGGCGTCGCGCAGCTTGTCGGTCTCGACGCTCTTGGCCTTTTCGACGGCGGCCTTGTAGAAATACAGCACGCCGTAGGAATCGGCACCGTACAGGTCGGGCTTGGTCTTGGCCGCGGCTTCGAACTCGGCGACGAACTTCCTGTTCTCGGCCGAATCGATGTTCGGCGAGTAGCCGACGCCGGTGACGAAGCCATCGGCCGCCTTGCCGATGGCCGCCAGGTTCTGCGAGGTCACGGTGCCCGAAGCGCCGACCACCTGCACGTTGCGGTTCACGCCGAACTCGGCCATCTGCGTGAACAGGCGCACCGTGTCGTTGCCGGCCACAGAGGTGTAGATCACCGCCGGCCTGGACGAACGCACCTGGCCGAAGAACGGCGAGTAGTCCTTGTTGTCGAGCGGCGCGAACACCTCGCCGACCGTCTTGGCGCCCTTGGCTTCGGCCGCGGCCTTGAACGCGGCCACGGTGCTGCGGCCCATTTCATAGTCGGGGCCGAGGTAGAACACGTTGGCGTTCGGTTTTTCCTTCGCCATCCAGTCGGCCAGCGCAGCCGACTGCATGCCGGCGCGCGCGTTCACGCGGAACACGTTCGGCGAGCACTTGTCGGCGGTGATCGAATCGGCGAACGACACCGTGGTGGCGATCAGCTTGCCGTTGCGCTCCGCCACCTGGCCGACCGCGAGCGTGGACCCGGAGTTCACCGTGCCGGTCAGGAAGTCGACCTTGTTCACCTGGAACAGCTTCTCGGCCTTCTGCGTGGCGACCGCCGGGTTCGCTTCTTCGTCTTCGTACATCAGTTCGAGCTTGCGGCCCATCACACCGCCGACGGCGTTGATCTGCGTGGCGGCCAGGTCCAGACCCCACTTCACCTGCTGGCCGATGCCGGCGTAGGTGCCCGACAGCGGCGTGACGACGCCGATGCGGATCGGCCCGGTCTGCGCCAGCGCGAACAGCGGTGCCACGAGGGCGGAGGCGATGGCGGTGCGTGCGAAGGTTTTCATGTTTGTCTCCTGTGCGTTGAAGTGGAATCAGCGGCCTGCGAACTTCGGCTTGCGCTTGGCGTGAAAGGCCTCGACGCCTTCGCGGAAGTCTTCCGAGCTGCGCAGCCGCGAATAGCAGTGGCCTTCGAGCTCGATCGCGATCGCCAGCGGCGAGTCCTCGGTGTCGTTGAGCAGCTTCTTCGCGGTGCGCTGCGCCAGCGGCGAAAAGCTGCGCAGTTCGTCGACGAGCGCGTCGGTGGCCTGCTCGAGTTCGGCGTCGGGTACGCAGTCGGTGACCGCGCCCCAGGCGAAGGCCTGCGCACCCGGAATGCGGCGCGAGCGCATCACGATGTCCTTGGTGCGGGTGATGCCCACCATCTTCTGCAGCCGCGCCGAGCCGCCGGAACCCGGGATCTGGCCGAGCTTCTGCTCGGGCAGGGCATAGAGCGAGGTGCTGGTTGCGATGCGGAAGTCGCAGGCCAGCGACAGCTCGAAGCCCACGCCGAAGCAGTAACCCCGGCCGGCCGCGATCACCGGCTTGCTGCAACGCGCCGGCGCCGCCACGTTCCATGCGAGCTGCGACACGGTTTCGGGCGAAGCTTCGAGAAAGCCCTTGATGTCGCCGCCGCTGGAGAAATGTTCGCCCTGCCCGCGCACCACGATCACGCGCACCCGTTCGTCGGCGTCGAGCGCCTCGAACACGATGCGCAGCTGGTCGCGGGCGCGCATGCTGACCACGTTGAACGGCGGGCGGTCGAGCACGATGTCGGCACGTTCGCGCGCCGCGTCGATCTCGACCCGGAAGCCGTCGAGTTCGGTCGGCAGCGTCACGGCGGGGTGGTTCAGTTCATGGAGGTTCATCACAGTCCTTTCGGGAAAGATTGGCAGGTGTCGCCGTCGGCTTCGTACTCGCCCGCCACCAGCTTGCGGCGCAGCACCTTGCCGACCGGCGACTTGGGGATCTCGCGCACGAACACGTATTCGCGCGGGCGCTTGAAGTTCACGAGGTCCGAGATGCGGCAGTGCGCATCGAGCGCCTCGGCCGCCACCGGCGCCCGGGTCTTGACGAAGGCCACGACCTTCTGGCCCCAGCGTGCGTCGAACAAACCCGCGACCGCGACTTCGGCAACGTCCGGGTGCAGCGACAGCACCGACTCGATGTCGACCGGCGAGATGTTCTCGCCGCCGCTGATGATCATGTCGTCGAC
>JAZKIO010000034.1:0-70363 GCA_040384825.1 Pseudomonadota bacterium | reverse complement strand
CCAGCACCGCGATCAGCATGCCGACGCTCGCGACCGCGCCCCACTTGCCGAGCACGAGCACCCAGCGCTCGGCCGGGTTCATCAGCAGCGGTTCGAGCGAGCCGCGCTCGCGCTCGCCGGCCGTGGTGTCGAGCGCGGCGTTGAGCGCGCCGGTCAGCACCGCCATCAGCACGAAGAAGGGCAGCATGCCGGTGATCTGGGTCGCACGGGTCTGCGTGCTGGCCAGGTCGCGGTCGGCGACGCGCACCGGCTCCAGCGCATCGGGCGACACGCCGCGCAGCGCCAGCGTCAGCAGCGCGCGTTCCCGGCTGAAGCCTTCCACCAGCCGCGCCGCGCGCGCCGCGCTGGCCTGCGAGCGCTGGTTCGCGCTGTCGGCCACGATCTCGACGATCGGCGCCTCGCCGCGCACCAGTGCCCCCTCGAAGTCCGCGGGCACGACGACGACCGCGTCCGCCAGCGTCGCCTTGCGCAGCTTCTGTTCGTAGTCGGCCGGCGCCGGCTTCACGGTGTAGGTCTGGCGGGCAATGAAGTTGACCAGCGTCGGCGCGCGTTCGATGCCGGCGATCGCGACCTCGCGCTGCTCGGCGTTCGCCTCCAGCGACGCGACCAGCGCCGAGATCGCGAGCAGCACCAGCGGCCCCATCAGCACCGACGAGGCCAGCACGGTGAGCAGCGTGCGGCGGTCGCGCAGCGCGTCGACGATCTCCTTGCGGTAGATCGTCAGGATCGTCGTCCAGCGGCTCATGCGGCCACCCCGGCCTGGGCCTGTTCCTCGGCGAACGCGAGCTTCACGAAGGCCTCCTCGAAGTCGTCCTCGCCGGTCTGCGCGAGCAGCTCCGCGACCGTGCCGCTCGCCACCGTGCGCCCGTGCGCGACGACGAAGACGCTGTCGCAGAGGCGCTCCACCTCCTGCATGATGTGCGTGGAGAAGACGATGCACTTCGCGCCGCCGGCGGGCGTGCGCAGCCAGCGCAGGCTCTCGCGCAGCGCGCGGGTGGCCAGCACGTCCAGGCCATTGGTCGGCTCGTCGAGGATGATGTTGGCCGGGTCGTGCACCAGCGCGCGCGCCAGCGCCGTCTTCATGCGCTCGCCCTGGCTGAAGCCGTCGGTGCGGCGGTCGAGCAAGGCGCGCATGTCGAACATGCGGGCCAGCGCCTCGGCCCGCGCGTCGGCCGCGTCGGCCGGCATGCCTTGCAGGCGACCGTAGTAGACGATGTTCTCGCGCGCCGTCAGTCGCGGGTACAGGCCCCGCGCATCCGACAGCACGCCCATGCGTGCCAGCGCTGCGCGAGGGCGAGCGCTCACATCGATGCCATCGACTTCCATCCGCCCGGCATCGGCGGGGATCAGCCCGGCGAGCATGCGCAGCGTCGTCGTCTTGCCGGCGCCGTTCGGCCCGAGCAGGCCGGTGATGCGGCCGTCGGGCGCATGCAGGTTCACGTCGCGTGCCGCGTGGACGACGCGCGGCGGGGCGCGTTTCAGTGTCAGCCGGCGCGCGCCGCCGGCCGGTGCCGAGAACGACTTGGCGAGGTGTTCGATGTGGATCATGGTTTCGCGGCGCCCGCGTCCAGGTCGATCGGGTGGAACACGCCGGGACGCGGGATCACCTTCAAGCAAGCGGCATCGACGGCGGTGGCCGCGGCGTCCTCGGCCGCATCGATGAAGCGGAACAGCACGTCGCGCGCACAGCCGACGCCGAGCACGCTGTGGCCCGCGTTCGGCACGACCACGTGCTGCGCGGCCGGCCCGAGCGCGGCCGCCACGCGCGCGCCGTGGCGCGGCGGCGTGGCCGGATCCAGCCCGCCGCTGAGCAGCAGCACCGGCGTGCGCGAGGGCGCGATGCGGTAGAACGCGGCCGGTACGGCGCCGCGCGGCCAGTCGGCGCAGGCGCGCTGGTAGATCTGCGCCTGGGCGGTGCCGAAGTCTGCGCCGGGGGCGTCGGTGGCCTTCGCCATCAGCGGCAGGTCCTCCGCGCAAACGACCGAGAAGTGCATGCCCATCGCCAGCTGAAGCCCGCGGCGCGAACCGAGCAGCGAGCCCATGCCGACGAGGCCCTCGTAGCGCCCGGCCTTCGCGGCCGTGATGGCGGCCGGCAGCGCGGCCGCCATGGCAGGGTTGTAGAGCGCGCCGCGCACGGCGGCCAGCACCATCTCGCGGGTCAGCGTGAACTGCTCGACGGCGCCGCTCAGAGGATGCGGCGCGGTCGCCGGCTTCGGCAGACTCGCGAGCAGCGCGGCCCAGTCGGCCCGCAGCGTCGGGTATGCAGTCGCGCAACCCGGCTCGCGCTCGCACGCGGCGAGCAATGCATCGAGCGCAGCCTGACCGTCGGTGGAGAAACTCGTCGGCAGCACCATGTCCGGTGGCGCGACCGAATCGAGCACCGCGCGCCGCACCGCGCCCGGGTGGAGGCGCATGTATTCGAGCACCGCGCGCGTGCCGTAGGAGACGCCGACGAGATCGATCTGCGGCGCGCCGAGCTGCGCGCGCACGGCATCGAGATCGCCCATCGCGAGCGTCGTCGTGAAGAAGCCGAGGTCCTCGGGCGCCCGGATGTACGGCTTCTTCAGCAGCGCGGTCTTGCACGCCTGCAGCTGGCGGAACTGCGCGGCCTCGTCCGCCTGCTCGGCTAGGCTTTCGCGCTTGGCGTCGGGGCAGGCCAGCGGCGCGCTCCGGCCGGTGCCGCGCTGGTCGACGAAGACGATGTCGCGGCGGTTGTTGAGCCGGCCGAACAGCGGCATCACCTGCGGCGCGACCTCGATCGCGCTCTGGCCCGGGCCGCCGGCGATCAGGAAGACCGGATCGGGGAGCTTGCGCCGGGCCATCGCGGGCACGACGACGTAGTGCACGTCGATCGTCGGGCCGCCGGGTCGCGCCGGATCGAGCGCGCGCTGCACGGTGCCGCAGCGCACGCTGTTGCGCAGGCCGGGGATGCGGCAATCCACGAGCGCGGCGTCCTGCGCTTGCGCGGCACCGGCCAGCAGCAGGCCGGCCAGCACCAGGGATGCGGACCGTGCCGCGCCTCGGCTCATTCGCCGAGCAGCCGCTTGATCTCGCCGCTCTTGATGAGCCGCTCCAGGTCCTCGGCGCCGCCCACCAGGTTGCCCTTCACGAACACCATCGGAAAGGTCGGCCAGCCGCTCCAGGCCTTCAGTGCGCCGCGCGGGCGCCACTCGCTGAAGTAGCTGCCGTAGCCGAGATAGTGGAACGGGATGTCGGCTTCGGTCAGTGCGCGTCGGGCGCGCCGGCAGAACGGGTTGCCGGCCATGCCGACGACGAGCACCGGGTTCGACAGCGCCGCCGCATTCACGTTGTGCACGATGTCCGCGTGCAGGTTCTCGACCTGGTCGCGGATCGCGGGGTGGAGGCGGGAGTCGTCGAGCGTCTGGCGGGGCATGGAGGTCGGCCTTCCGTGGTCGGAAAGCCGACAGCCTAGCCTATTGCTCGTTGTGCGCGATCACGTCGCGAGCGCGCCGCGCTGGAAGTCGGCCACGGCCTGGTGGATCTCGGCGGTCGAGTTCATCACGAACGGGCCGTACTGCGCGATCGGCTCGTTCAGCGGCGCGCCGGCGACGAGCAGCACGCGGGCGTCGGACTCGGCCACCAGACGCACGCCGTCGGCCTGCGCGTCGTTCGCGAGGATCGCCATGCGCTCGCTCTCGACCCGGGACGCGCCGCCTTCGCCGATCGTCACCACGCCGCCGCCGTACACGTAGGCGAAGGCGTTGTGGCCCGCGGGCAGCGCGGCCTCGAACGCGCGGCCGGCCGGCAGCACGATGTCGAGCACCAGCGGCTCGGTCGTCGGCCGCGTCACGGCGCCCGTCACGCCCAGCGCCGAGCCGGCGATCACGCGCACCTGCACGCCGCCGTCGAGCGTGACCACGGGCACGTCCGCCGGCGGAACGTCGCGGTAAGCGGGCGGCTGCATCTTGTCCTTCGCGGCGAGGTTGACCCACAGCTGGAAGCCGGCCATGCGGCCTTCGTCCTGCTCCGGCATCTCCGAATGGATGATCCCGCGACCGGCGGTCATCCACTGCACGCTGCCCGGCTCGAGCAGGCCGACGTTGCCGACGCTGTCCTGGTGCCGCATGCGGCCCTCCAGCATGATCGTCACGGTCTCGAAGCCGCGGTGCGGGTGGCTCGGGAAGCCGCCGATGTAGTCGCTCGCGGCGTCGCTGCCGAAGGCGTCGAGCATCAGGAACGGGTCGAGGCGCTTCTGCAGCGGCTGGGTCAGCACGCGCGTCAGCTTGACGCCGTCGCCATCGGACGTCGGCTGGCCGCGCACGAGCCGCTCGACCTGGCGCGAGCGCTGCAGGGTGGATGAAGTGACCGGGGTGGAGTGGGTGGTGTTCATGCAATCAATGTAGTGGCGCCTGCGCGTGACGCAAAGGGGCGCCACTGCACACAGCCTTCAAAGCGCTTGAACGGCCCGTCAGCGGGGTTGCGCGGAACGCGGTGTAATGCGTGTCCCCCGACTTTCGACTGACCGACCATGAAGCTCTACTACAGCCCCGGCGCCTGCTCCCTCGCGCCCCACATCGTCCTCAACGAAGCGGGCCTCCCGTTCACGCTGGTCAAGGCGGACCTGAAGTCCCACACGCTGGCCGCCGACGGCAGCGACTACTACCCCGTCGCGCCCAAGGGCCAGGTGCCGATGCTCGAGCTCGACGGCGGCGACCGCCTGACCGAAGGCCCGGTGATCAGCCAGTACCTCGCCGACCAGGTGCCGGCCAAGAACCTCGCGCCGGCCAACGGCACGATGGCGCGCTACCGCCTGCAGGAGTGGCTGAACTTCATCACCAGCGAGCTGCACAAGGGCATCGGCGGCCTGTTCAACCCGGCCATGCCGGAAGAGGGCAAGGCCGTGATCCGCACCAAGGCGCTGTCCAAGCTGGAGTGGGTCGACCAGCAACTCGAAGGCAAGTCCTACCTGATGGGCGATGCGTTCTCGATCGCCGACGCGTACCTCTTCACCGTCACCAACTGGACCGCGCACACCGGCATCGACATCTCGAAGCTGAAGAACCTCGGCGCGTTCCAGGCCCGCATGGCCGCGCGCCCCGCGGTGCAGGCGGCGATGAAGGCCGAAGGCCTGCTGAAGTGATGAGTGCAGCGCGGCGCAACGCTGCCGCGCTGCTCGCGCTGGCGGCGGGCGCAATCCATGCCGCGCCGCCGCCGCCCCTGAATGCCGGCCTTCACGCCGCCGAACTCTGCGTCGCGACGCTGCCGCGGCCGGCGAGTTGCGGACCGGCGAAGGTCGAGGTGCGCGCCGACGGCTCCATGCGTCTGCGCGTCGACGACATCGCCTACACCCTGCAACTTCACAGCAGCCAGGTCGACGTGATCGTGATGCACAACATCGTGCAGATCGACGGCTTCACCGCGCCGTACGAATGGCTCGGCCCGACGCTGCAGTTCGTCGACCACGAGCGCCGCTCGCGCTACGAGATCCGTTTCATGCCCGCGAAGCGCTGAATCACCAGCGCTCCATGTAAGGGCGCAGGTCGAGCTCGAAGGTCCACGCGTCGCGCGGCTGCTGGTGCAGGTGCCAGTAGTTCTCGGCGATGTGCTCCGGGTTCAGGATGCCGTCCTGCTCCTTCAGCGCGTAGCGCTCGGGGAAGCTGCTGCGGATGAACTCGGTGTCGATCGCGCCATCGACCACCACGTGCGCCACATGGATCCCCTGCGGCCCGAGCTCGCGCGCCATGCTCTGCGCCAGTGCACGCAGCGCGTGCTTGGCGCCCGCGAAGGCCGCGAAGTTCGCGGCCCCGCGCAGGGCGGCGGTCGCGCCGGTGAAGATGATCGTGCCGCGCCCGCGCCCGACCATGCGTTTGGCGACCTCGCGCCCGTTGAGGAAGCCGCCGAAGCAGGCCATCTCCCAGATCTTGAAGTACTTGCGCGCGGTCTCGTCGAGCACGCTGCACGGCACGTTGGCGCCGATGTTGAACACCAGCACCTCGATCGGCCCGATCTCGCGCTCGATGCGGTCGACCAGCGCGATCACTTCCTCTTCCTTGCGCGCGTCGGAGCCGAAGCCGTGGGCCTGGCCGCCGGCCGCGCGGATCGACTGCAACAGCGGCTCCAGCTTCTCGGCCTCGCGCCGCGTGACGCAGGCGGTGTAGCCGCCGGCGGCGAAGCGCTTCGCGATCGTGCCGCCGGTCGCGTCGCCGGCGCCGATCACCAGCGCGACCCTGGCGCGTTCCGTGTCCGCGTCCGTGTCCGTTGCCATGCCTGTCTCCTTTTTTTGACAAACGATCGTTCAGGCATCCACGGTAGGCGACGTTTCCGGGCCTGTCAACCCGCCTGTCGCGTCTTCTCGACCGAGCGCCGGCTGGCGGCCAGGATCTCCTGGCGCGTGCGTTCGCTCTCGACGACACGCGCCATCACGATCGCGCCGATGCACTGCGCGAGCAGCGCCCACGCCTTGTCGCCGTCGCCTTCCAGCCGCTCGCTCCAGCCGCGCTGCAGCTTCTTCAGCGCCCGCTCGACGCCGGCGCGCACCGCCGGGTCGGCCCGCGCGATCTCGGGCCCGAGCGTGGTCAGCGCGCAGCCGGCTTCGGGGTGCAGCGCATGGCGGGTGCTCAGGTAGCCGCGCAACGCCTTCTCGACGTGATCCGGCGCGGCGTCGTCGTCGCCCGCCAGCATCGCGGCGCTGTGGTCCATCTCCTGCGCCACGATCGCGGCGAACAGCTCGTCCTTCGACTTGAAGTGGCTGTAGAACGCGCCGCCGGTGAGGCCGATCGCGGCCATCAGCGCGTCGACGCCGGTGGTGTCGAAACCGCCCTTCTTGGCGATCGCGCGGCTGCTGGCGAGCAGCTTGTCGCGGGTTTCCTGCTTGTGGGTGGCGGCGTAACGCATGGTGGTCGACCTCCCTAGAGACTCGCCCGGTTGACATCGACCGGAGCGTCACATTCAATCCGTTCATTGAACGGTCGTTGATTGAATCAGGATGATGCCATGAGCAAGCAGGTCGAGTTCTTCTTTGATGTCGGCAGCCCGACCACCTACCTGGCGTGGACCCAGCTGCCGGCCTTGTGCGACCAGGCCGGCGCCGAGCTCGTCTACCGCCCGATGCTGCTCGGCGGCGTGTTCCAGGCGACCGGCAACGCCTCGCCGGCCAATGTGCCGGCCAAGGCCCGGTACATGGACGCCGACATGGCCCGCTTCGCGCGCCGCTACGGCGTGCCGCTGGCCTCGAACCCGTTCTTTCCGATCAACACCCTGGTGCTGATGCGCGGCGCCACCGGTGCGCAGCTGCGCGCGCCGGAGCGCTTCGACGATTACCTGCGCGGCGTGTTCCACGCGATGTGGGTCGAGCCGCAGAACCTGAACGATCCGGCCACGGCCGCGAAGGCGCTCGCGATGGCCGGCTTCGACCCGGCCGAAGTGATGGGCTGGGCCAACGACGCCGAGGTCAAGGCCGCCTTGCGCGCGACCACCGAGGAGGCCGTCGCGCGCGGCGTGTTCGGCGCGCCGACGATGTTCGTCGGCACCGAGATGTTCTTCGGCCAGGACCGCCTCGACGCGGTGCGCGACGCGCTGGCCTGAGGCGCGGGGTCAGCGGTAGAACGCCTCGACCTTGCCCTTCAGCTGGATCATCAGCGGCTGGCCCTTGCGGTCCAGCGTCTTGCCGGCGGGCACGCGCACCCAGCCTTCGCTGATGCAGTACTCCTCGACGTCGGAACGCTCCTTGCCGTTCAGGCGGATGCCGATCGCGTGCTCGAACACCGCGGCGACGTGGTGGCGGCTGCGCGGGTCGACCGACAGGCGGTCAGGCAGCTCGGGCTTCGGGGCGGGGGAAGTGGGTTCGACGGTATCGGTCATCGGGGCAGGCCAGAGATAAGAGAGTTGAATCAGGCCGCGGCCAGGTGCGCGGCGGCCAGCAGGCGGCGGGTGTAGTCCTGGCGCGGCGCGTCGAACAGCGCGAGCGCTTCGCCTTCCTCGATCACGTCGCCGTTTTGCATCACCATCACGCGGTGCGACATGGCGCGCACCACCGCCAGATCATGGCTGATGAACACGTAGCTCAGGCCGTAGTGACGCTGCAGGTCGGCCAGCAGCCCGAGCACCTGCTGCTGCACCGAGACGTCGAGCGCGGAGGTCGGCTCGTCGAGCACCAGCACTTCCGGCCGCAGCACCACCGCGCGCGCGATCGCGATGCGCTGGCGCTGGCCGCCGGAGAACTCGTGCGGGTAGCGCTGCAGCACGTTCGACACGCCCTTGGCGTCGCTCAGGCCGACTTCGTCGAGCATGTCGAGCACCAGCTTGTCGCGGGCCGATTTCGTCAGCTCGGGCCGGTGCAGCGCCAGTCCTTCGCCGACGATCTGGCCGACCGTCATGCGCGGGCTCAGCGACGCGAACGGGTCCTGGAACACGACCTGCATCCGCTTGCGCATCGCGCGCAGCACGTCGCGCTCGGCGTTGTCGATGCGCTGGCCGCCCATCTCGACCGCGCCGCTGGCGATCGGCTGCAGCGCCAGCAGCGCCATGCCCAGCGTCGTCTTGCCCGAGCCCGACTCGCCAACGATGCCCAGCGTCTCGCCGCGCCGCAGCTGCAGCGTCGCGCGGCGCACCGCCTCGAACACGCGCTTGCCGAACCAGCCCTGCGCGATCGTGAAGTTGACGCCGACATCGCGTCCCGCGAGCAGGACCGGCGCCGCCGCATCCAGCGGCTCGACCACGCGCTTCGGCCGGCTCGCCATCAGTTTTCGGGTGTACGCATGCTGCGGCTTCGCGAACACCGCGGCGGTCTCGCCCATCTCGACCAGCTTGCCGCGCTCCATCACGCCGACGCGGTGGGTGAAGCGCCGCACCAGGTTCAGGTCGTGCGTGATGAACAGCAGCGCCATGCCCATTTCGGCCTGCAGCTCGTCGAGCAGCGCGAGGATCTGGGCCTGGATCGTCACGTCGAGCGCGGTCGTCGGCTCGTCGCAGATGAGCAGTCGCGGCTTGCAGGCCAGCGCCATCGCGATCATCGCGCGCTGGCGCTGGCCGCCCGAGAGCTGGTGCGGGAACGCGTCGATGCGGCGCTCCGGATCGGGGATGCCGGTGCGCTGCAGCAGTTCGATCGCCCGGGCGCGCGCCTCGTTCTTGCGCAGGCCCTCGTGCAGCTCCAGCACCTCGCCGATCTGGTTGCCCACGGTGTACAGCGGGTTCAGCGCCGTCATCGGCTCCTGGAAGATCATCGCGATGTCGGCGCCGCGGATGCCGCGCATCTCGCGCTCGGACTTCTGCAGCAGATCGGCGCCGTCGAAGCGGATCGCGCCGCTCGTCGTCGCCGCGTCGACCAGCCGCAGCACCGACAGCGCGGTGATCGACTTGCCCGAGCCCGATTCGCCGACCAGCGCGAACTTCTCGCCCGGCGCGATCGCGAACGACACGTCGTCGACCACGGTGCTCGCGCCGAAGCGCACCGTCAGGTGCTCGACCGACAACAGGGGTGTGCTCATGATTTGCGCGTGTCGAAGGCGTCGCGCAGCGCGTCGCCGATGAAGGTCAGCAGCAGCATGGTCAGCACCAGCACCGCGAAGGTCGGGAAGATGATCCACCAGGCGTCGAGGCTGGCCTTGCCCTGGCGCAGCAGTTCGCCGAGCGACGGCGTGCCCTGCGGCACGCCCAGGCCGAGGAAGTCGAGCGAGGTCAGCGCGATGATCGCGGCGCTCATGCGGAACGGCAGGAAGGTGATCACCGGCGTCAGCGAGTTGGGCAGCACGTGACGCCAGATGATCTGCGCGTTCGACAGGCCGAGCGCGCGCGCCGCCTTCACGAACTCGAGCCCGCGGTTGCGCAGGAACTCGGCACGCACGTAGTCCGACAGGCCGAGCCAGCCCCACAGCGACAGCAGCACCAGCAGCAGCAGCATCGACGGCTCGAAGATCGACGCGAAGATGATCAGCAGGTAGAGCTCCGGCACCGCGCCCCAGATCTCGAAGATGCGCTGCAGGAACAGGTCGGTGCGGCCGCCGAAGTAGCCCTGCACGGCGCCGGCCAGGATGCCGAGCACCGTGCCGACCAGCGTCAGCGCGAACGCGAACCAGATGCTGACGCGGAAGCCGTAGATCAGCTTGGCGACCATGTCGTGCGAGTCGGCGTCGGTGCCGAGCAGGTTTTGCGCGCTCGGCGCGGAAGGCGCGGGCGCTTTCAGGAAGTAATCCTGCGACTGGTCGGAGTGCTCGTTGAGCGTGAACACCGCCCAGTTGCCCGGCTTGGCGAACTGCTCGCGAACGAACGGGTCCTTCCAATCGGTCGGCGTGCCGAAGTCACCGCCGAAACGGGTCTCGGGCGGGTTGTGGAGGAGCGGCATCACCAGCTCGCCGTTGTAGCGCGCGAGCAGCGGGCGGTCGTTGCTGATGAATTCGGCGAAGGTCGCCAGGAACAGCAGGATGCCGAAGAGCCACAGCGACCAGTAGCCGAGCCGGTTGCGCTTGAAGCGCGCCCAGGCCCGTTGATTGGGTGACATGGGCGGTGCGCTCACGACCGGCGCAATGGACGGAACGGTCGGGGCCACGGGCACGGGTGTCGGGATGGCGCTCATGTCACTTGCCCACGCTGCTGAACTGCACGCGCGGATCGACCAGCACGTACAGCAGGTCGGCGATCAGCTTGACGACCAGGCCGATCAGCGTGAAGAGATAGAGCGAGCCCAGCACGACCGGGTAATCGCGCCGGACGACGGATTCGTACGACAGCAGCCCCAGCCCGTCGAGCGAAAACAGCGTCTCGATCAGCACCGAGCCGGCGAAGAACGCGCCGACGAAGGCGGCCGGGAAGCCGGTGATCAGCGGGATCAACGCATTGCGGAAGATGTGCTTGTAGAGCACGCGCTTCTGCGACAGGCCCTTGGCGCGCGCCACCAGCACGTACTGCTTGCGCATCTCCTCGACGAAGGTGTTCTTGGTCAGCATCGTCACGATCGCGAAGCTGCCGATCACCATGCAGATGAGCGGCAGCGTGATGTGCCAGAAGTAGTCGGCGATGCGTGCCGGCCAGCTGAGCTCGGCCCAGTTGTCCGAGGTCAGGCCGCGCAACGGGAACCACTCGAAGAACGTGCCGCCGGCGAACAGCACGATCAGGAACAGGCCCAGCACGAAGCCCGGGATCGCGTAACCGATCAGCACGATCAGCGAGGTGACGGCGTCGAAGCGCGAGCCCTCGCGCACCGCCTTGATCACACCGAGCGGGATCGAGATCAGGTAGGTGAACAGGAAGGTCCACAACCCCAGGCTGATCGAGACCGGCAGCTTCTCCTTGATCAGTTGCCACACGTCCTTGTTCTGCAGGAAGCTGCGGCCCAGGTCGAAGCGCAGGAAGTTGCCGATCATCTCGACGAAGCGCTGCGGCGCGGGCTTGTCGAAGCCGTACTGCTTCTTCAACTCGGCGATCTGCTTCGCGTCGCTGTCGCGCGAGGCGCGGTAGCCACCGCCATCGCCGCCGCGCTGGCCGGCGCGTGCTTCGGCCATCAGCTGCTCCACCGGCCCGCCCGGGACGAACTGGATCACGATGAAGGTGATCGCGAGCGCGCCGAACAGCGTCGGCACCATCAGCAGCAGGCGCTTGAGGATGTAGCTCAGCATGCGTGGGTCTCCTCCCGGGCGCGGCTCGCCGTGCAGGCCGCGCTCATTGTTTCTTGTCGCCCTTGATCCACCAGGTCATGACGCCCCAGGCCGGCTCGTCGTCGTTCGGGCTTTCGATCGTGAAGTACTTCGGGCGCACCGCGGGGATGCCGAAGCGGTCCCAGTACGAGACGCGTTCGCTCGCGGTGTAGTAGCCGGGCACCTGCCAGTGGTTCCACATCACGACGCGATCGAGCGCGCGGCTCGCCGTGCGCAGCTCGGCGATGGTCGTCGCGCGGCCCATCGCGGCGAGCAGGCTGTCGACCGCCGGGCTCTTGACGCCGCGGAAGTTGCTGTTGCCCTTCTCGTCGGCGGACTTCGAGCCGTACAGCGCGGTCAGGTCGGCGACCGGCGGCAACGTGAACTTGCCCTCGACGATCGCGACCATGTCGAAGTCGTATTCGTCGAGGCGCCGCTGGTACAGCGCGTAGTCGACATCGCGCAGCTTCAGGCGGCCGCCCAGCTTCCTGAAGTTCTGCTGCCACTCCGGGAGGTTGTTGCTCGATTCGCCGGGGATCAGGTACTCGACTTCGAACGCCTCGCCGGCCGGGTTGCGCAGGATGCCGTCGGCCCCGAGGCGCCAGCCCGCAGCGGTCATCAGCTCGCGCGCCTTCAGCAGGTTGCGGCGCAGTTTCACCGGGTCGCCGTCGGTTCGCGGCGCCACGAACGCGGGGCCGAAGACCGTCGGCGGCAACTCCTTGCGGAAGGGCTCCAGCAAGGCCAGTTCCTCCGGCGACGGCAGGCCCTGTGCGGCGAACTCCGAGTTGGCGAACATGCTGTCGCCGCGGATGTACTGGCCGTAGCGGTTCACCGTCATCTCGTAGTCGTAGATCAGGTCCATCGCGGCGCGCACGCGGATGTCCTGGAACTTCGGTCGCCGCAGGTTCAGGTCGAACGCCTGCTGCAACTGGCCGAACGCGGTGGGGAACGGGTCCTTCTTGATCCGGCCGTCGTCCCACTTCGGGCCGCGGTGCTGGCGCACCCAGCTGCGGGCGCTGTACTCCTTCAGCATGTCGAACTCGCCGGCCTTGAAGGCCTCGCGGGCGACGTCGTTGTCCTTGTAGAAGCGGTACACGACGCGGTCGAAGTTGAAGTGGCCGCGGCGCACGTTCAGATCGCGCGCCCAGTAGTCGGGGTTGCGCTTGAACTCGATGCGACGGCCCGAGTCGACGGCGGCGATCGTGTACGGACCCGAGGTGATCGGGTATTCGGTGATGATCTTGTCGAACTGGCGCGGCTTGCCGTCGGGCTCGAGCGCCCACTTCTGCGAGAAGACGCGCAGGTTCGTGCCCAACAGGAACACCGAGTCGTTCGAGCGTTCCTTCAGGTCGAAGCGCAGCGTGCGCGCGTCGAGCACGACGACGCGCTCGACCGCACCGTTGTACACGCCTTGGTAGGTCGGCGAGGCGAACTTGCTGGCGAGCGAATCGAAGCTGTACTTGACGTCGGCTGCGGTCACCGGATCGCCGTTGTAGAAGCGCGCTCTAGGATTCAGGCGGAACGTCACCGACGACCTGTCGGGCGCCACCAGCATCTCCTCGGCGAGCAGGCCGTACATCGTGCGCGGCTCGTCGGCGGCCAGTGCCGCCAGCGTCTCGAACATGAAGATGATCTGGCCGCCCGGCGCGTTGCCCCGGGTGGTGAAGTTGTTGAACTTGTCGAAGCTGGTGCGGCGGTCCGGGTTGCGCAGGTACAGCGTGCCGCCCTTCGGTGCGGCGGGGTTCACGTACTCGAAGTTCGCGAAGTCGCGCGGGTACTTCGGCTTGCCGTACGCGGCGTAGGCGTGGGTCCAGGTGCCGACCACGGGACCGTCGCCGGCCACTGCGTCATCGGCTGCGATGGCGCCCGGCAGCACGGACCCGCCCAGCGCCGCGGCCGCAGCGGACAGCACCGCGCGGCGCTGCGCGTTGAACGACGAGGAAGAGGTAGACGCCGGCGTCGGGGCGCGCTTGGCGGGCTTCACGCGGTCGTCTTCGCCGCGGGCTTCAGCAGCGCGCGGCACGCCGCGCGGTTCGGGTCGTTCGCGTCGAGCGCGCTGCACACGCCGTCCAGCTGCGTTTGCAGCCGCTTGATCGCCGCGGCGTGCGTGCCACCCTTGTTCCACGCCTGCAGCTTGCTGCCGATGCGCTGCAGCGAGCGGCCGCTGCGCTCGTAGAACGCGTCCGGCTGTTTGGCGGCCTCGGCGAAGAGCTGGCTCGCGGCCTTCTCGATGCGCGCCTCTTCCTGCGGGCCCAGCTCGACCAGCGCGTTGATGTAGCTCGCGCCCCATTGCAGCCGCGTGGCCGGGCCCTCGCTCTTGTCGAAGGCCTGCTCGTACCAGTTCAACGCCTCGGCCTTGTCGCCGCGCGCCTTGGCGTTGCCGGCCAGCGCGCTCATCAGGTAGTAGGGCGAGTGGCTCTTCGCGAGGTTGGCCTTCAGCAGCGTGTCGGATTCGGCGCCCAGCCCGGCCTTTTCGAGCAGGTAGGCCGCGGCGGTGATCACGGCCTGGCGCTCGTAGCCGTCGGTGATCTCGCGGTCGACGCGGGCGGTCTGCTCGCGGATGTCGGCGAGCAGCGCCTCGGGCAGCCGGGGCTTCGCGTCCTTGGCCGCGTCGATGCCGGCCAGGTCGACCTGCGCGATCAGCGCGCCCATGCGGTCGGCGCGCGACAGCGTGGTGTCCGCCTCGAAGCGCTTCAGCGCGCCGTCGAACGCGGCGAGCAGCTCGGCGCGCTGCGGCGTGCCGGGGGCGCTGAGGGCGCGGGTGATGTCGGTGGCGTAGTTGGTCAGCACGTCCATGTACGGGCGCGCCGCGGCGGCGTCGGCCAGCACCTTCAGCAGCGTGGCCTGCGAAGCGGCATCTGGCTTGGCCGGCGCCTTGTCGTCGACGGCGGCGAGCGCCTTCAGGCGCAGCCGGGTCGCGATCTCGGTCTGGTCGGCGGGGCAGGCGTCGGCCAGCTGCTTGAGCAGCGCGGGCACGCCGTCCCGCGGCACGAGCTGCTGCTGGTCGGTGTCCCAGGAGTAGAAGGCGAGCAGGCGCCAGTCGTTCGGCGTCAGGCCCGCGCCGCCGCTCTTCGCCTGCGCGAGCACGTCCTTGACCGGCTTCTGTGCGTTCATGCCGAGCGTGAGCACCTGGGTGTAGCGCTCCGCCTCGACTTCGCCGGGCAGGCGCGTCAGCTCCGTGCCCTGCGCGTTGAACAGCACCATCGTCGGGTAGCCGCTGACCTTGAAGCGTGCGCCGAGCTTCTGCGCGCCCGGGCTGTCGCCGTCCACGTACACCGGCACGAAGGCGCGCGAGCGCTCGATGAAATCCTGCCGGTTGAACAGCGTCGCCTTGACCTGGTTGCACGGCGGGCACCACTTGGCGCCCCAGTAGACGAACACCGGCTTGGTCTCGGCCTTGGCCTGCGCGAAGGCGGCGTCCACATCGGCGTCGTTCGTCGCGTTCTTCCACGCGATGCCGGCGGCGTGGTCGGCCGGCGCGGGCGCGGCGGCCACCGGCGCTGCCGCGGCGACCTCGGCGGTCTTCGGCTTGGGCGACTTGTCGGCCGGCTTCGAGCAGCCGGCGAGACCGACGGCGCCGAACGCGGCGAGCGCGATGGCGGTCAGGGTGTGGCGGTGCGGTTGGAACATGGCGCGGCTCCTCGTCGAAGTGCGAAGTCTGAAGTGCGAAGTGTACGAATTGTGACCGTCAGTCGACCGGGGCGGGGGCTTCGCGCACTGGATCGCCCGGCCGGGTCGACGCGAACTGGGCCACCGCCACGCCCGCCAGCGTCAGCGCCGCGCCGGCCAGCTTCGCGCCGGTGTAGCGCTCGCCGGTCAGCGCCCAGGCGAAGAGCCCGGCCACCGGCGGCATCAGGTACATCAGCGGCGCGCTGCGGGCGACGCCGCGCACCGCGTTGACCCAGCCCCAGACCAGCCAGCCCAGGAACGCCGAGATCAGCACCGCGTAGCAGACCCCCGCCCAGATGGCCGGGCTGACCGCGCGCCAGTCGACCGACAGTCCCGCCGGCAGGCTCATCAGCACGACCGGGCCGCTGCCCAGCAGCGTGGCGTAGGCCATCACCGTGACGCCGCCGTGGCGCTCGATCAGCGGCTTGGCGGCGACCGTGTAGTACGAGAAGAACGAGGCGGCGACGAGCAGCGTGATGTCGCCGCCGCTGGCCTGCCAGTGGCCGCCGAGCAACTTGTCCGACAGGAACACCAGCACGCCCGCGCAGGCCACCGCCACGCCGGCGACCTGCCCGCGCGTGAGTTGCTCGACCCCCTGCCAGCGCAGGATCAGCAGCGTGAACACCGGCCCGCACGCCAGGATCAGCGAACTGGAGAACGCCGTCGACCAGTGGATGCCGTAGGTGACCAGGCCGACATGCACCAGGTGCCCGGCGAGGCCGAGCCTGAGCAGCGCGAACAGATCGGCCCGCGACACGCGCGGCCACGCCAGCCGATGGCGCCACAGCAGAAGGCCGGCGGCGGCGGCCGGCATCATCAGGTAGCGCACGAACAGGAAGCCGCCGGGCGACAGCGCCGCGAACACCGCCTTCTGCACGGTGAAGTTGCTGCCCCAGACGGTGACCATCGCGATCGCGGCCCACAGCGCGTGGCGGGCCTGGCGGGCGGGATCGTGGGGCGCGGCAGGCGACGGATCGGAGTCGGTGGGCGCGTCGAACGCAGGCGGCATCCGGGTCAACTTTCTTCGGTGGGGCAACCCGAAGTGTCGCCGAGCCGGCCCTGCGCCTCGTCGAGCCGCCACCCTTCCAGCGGTGTGGCGCGCGCCAGGGCCATCCACAGGCCGAACGGCATCTGCATCGGCCGCTTCGGGGCAGGCCGCGCCACGTCGAGCGCGCCGCCGTCGTGCGCGACCAGCACGCCGCAGTCGGGCGGGATCTCGTCCGGCGTGGCGATGCCGGCGCGGACCACGTACCAGCACTCGCTGCTCAGCTGCAGGTAGGCGGCGCGCTTGGTGGCGCTGCGCAGGTCGGAGAGCAAATCGCTGCGGTTGACCTTGACCTCGTGGACGATCGGCTCCAGGTAGGCCTCGACGGTGGTGTGGCGGATCGAGAAGACGTCGGGCATCGCCATCGCCCAGGCCTCGCCGACCTTCGCGCGCAGGCTGAGGCCGCGCCATGCCAGGCGGCCGGCGCGCGTCATCTCGCGGGCGACGCGCTCGACGAGCAGCTCGTGCGCGTCGCGCCGCGCGCGGTTGCGCTGCAGGGTGTCGGCGATCAGCGCGAGGCCGGCATCGGTGACGCGCACGGTGTCGTGGCCGAGCGCGGCGCGCTGGCGCTCCAGCAGGCCGGCGGCCAGCAGCTCGATCTCGATGCCGTCCAGGCACGGCCAGCCGGCCGAGCGATAGACCTCGCGCAGCCGGCGCCGGTGCACCACGGTGATCGTCACGTCGACCATGCGCCGAGCTTACGATGCGCCACCTCGTCCGACCCCGGAGCCGCCTTGGCCACCAGCCCGTACCCCCATCTGCTCGCGCCGCTAGCCCTGGGCTTCACGACCCTGAAGAACCGCGTGCTGATGGGAAGCATGCACACCGGGCTGGAGGACGGGCGCCGGCACTTCCCGGCGATGGCGGCGTTCTTCGCCGAGCGGGCGCGCGGCGGCGTGGGCTTGATCGTGACGGGCGGCTTCGCGCCGAACGTCGAGGGCTGGGCCAAGCCGCTGGCCGGCACGCTGAGCACGCAGGGCGCGGCGCGCCGGCACCGCATCGTCACCGATGCCGTGCATGCCGAGGGCGGCAAGATCGCGCTGCAGATCCTGCACACCGGGCGCTACGGCTACTCGCCGTTCTGCGTCGCGCCGTCGCGCATCCAGAGCCCGATTTCTCCGTTCACGCCGCGCGAGCTGAGCGCGCGCGGCATCGAGCGCCAGATCGCCGCGTTCGTGCGCTGCGCCGTGCTGGCGCGCGAGGCCGGCTACGACGGTGTGGAGGTGATGGGCAGCGAGGGCTACTTCATCAACCAGTTCCTGGTCACGCACACCAACCACCGCACCGACGAATGGGGCGGCACGTACGAGAACCGCATGCGGCTGGCGGTGGAGATCGTGCAGCGCGTGCGCGAGGCGGTCGGGCCCGACTTCATCCTGATCTACCGCCTGTCGATGCTCGACCTGATTTCCGACGGCAGCAGCTGGCCCGAGGTGGTGACGCTTGCCAAGGCGGTGGAGCGGGCGGGCGCCACGATCATCAACACCGGCATCGGCTGGCACGAGGCGCGGGTGCCGACGATCGCCACCAGCGTGCCGCGTGGCGCGTTCGCCTGGGTCACGCAGAAGATGCGCAAGGAGCTGCGCGGCGCCGGGCTGACGATCCCGCTGATCACCAGCAACCGCATCAACATGCCCGAGGTCGCCGAGGCGATCCTGGCCGAGGGCTGCGCCGACATGGTCAGCATGGCGCGCCCGCTGCTGGCGGACGCCGAGTTCGTCGCCAAGGCGGCGCAGGGCCGGCGCGACGAGATCAACACCTGCATCGCCTGCAACCAGGCCTGCCTGGACCACACCTTCAAGGCGCAGCTCGCCTCGTGCCTGGTGAACCCGCGCGCCGGCCACGAGACCGAGCTGGTGCTGCGACCGGTGACGCGGCGCAAGCGCATTGCCGTGGTCGGCGCCGGCCCGGCCGGGCTGGCCACTTCGACCGCGCTGGCCGAGCGCGGCCACGAGGTCCACCTGTTCGAGGCCGCGTCGGAGATCGGCGGCCAGTTCAACATGGCGCGGCGCATCCCGGGCAAGGAGGAGTTCAGCGAGACGCTGCGCTACTTCGCGCGCCGGCTCGAGCTGACGGGCGTGCAGCTGCACCTGGCGCGCCGCGTCGACGCGGCCGCGCTGATCGCGCAGCGCTTCGACGAGGTCGTGCTCGCCACCGGCGTGCTGCCGCGGCAGCCCCGGATCCCCGGGGCCGACGGGCCGAACGTGCTGAGCTACATCGACGTGCTGCTGCACCGCAAGCCGGTGGGCGCGCGGGTGGCGATCGTCGGCGCTGGCGGCATCGGCTTCGACGTGGCCGAGTACCTCGTCACCGCGCCCGGTCACTCGCCGACGCTCAATCTGCACGAGTGGCTGGCCGAATGGGGCGTGGCCGATCCGGCGACGGTGCGCGGCGGCGTCGTGCGCGCCCAGCCGGCGCCGCCGGCGCGCCACGTGACGCTGCTGCAGCGCAAGGCCGGCAAGCTCGGCAAGGGCCTGGGCAAGACGACCGGCTGGATCCACCGTGCCGCGCTGCAGATGAAGCAGGTCGAGATGATCGGCGGCGTCAACTACGAACGCATCGGGCCGCAGGGCCTGTTCGTGACCTACGGCGACAAGCGCAGCGACGGCCAGCTGATCGAGTGCGACACCGTCGTGCTCTGCGCCGGCCAGGAGCCGCTGCGCGAACTGCTCGCGCCGCTCAAGGCCGCGAAGGTGAAGACCCACCTGATCGGCGGCGCCGACGAAGCCGCCGAGCTCGACGCCAAGCGCGCCATCGACCAGGGCACGCGGCTGGCGGCGACGCTGTGAACCGGTCTCAGCGGCGACCGGCCTTAGGCTTGACGGCGTAGCCGGCCGCGGCCGCGGGTTCGTGCACCTGCGAGGCGAACGGGTTCACGACCGTCAGGCCGCCGAAGCGGGCGCCGGCCGAGAAGTCCTCGGAGAACAAGGTCGTGCAGCCGGCATCCAGCGCGGCCTGCAGGATCAGCCCGCCCCACGGCGAGAGCTGCCGCTCCTGGCTGAGCGCAAGGCCGCGCAGCACCGTGTCCGCACTGGCCGGCACGATGCGCTCCTGCGCGAAGGTGGTGACGACTTCGAGCGCGTCGGCCGCGCCGAGCCGCTTCTTGCGCGTGAGGGTGACGTAGAGCTCCTGCAGCACCTGCGTGCTCAGCACCATGTCACGCGCGGTCATGTGTTCGGTGACAAGCTCTTGCGCTACCGCTTGCTTGCGCGGCTCGGCGCGGTCGAAGACGTAGACGAGCACGTCGGTGTCGAAGAAGCAGCTCATCGGGGATCGACGTAGAGCGCATCCCGGCCGGGCCACAGCGGCTCGTCGGCGGCGCGCACCTTCTTCGCGAGCGCCTTGATGCGGGCGATGCGCGCATCGGCATCCCCCGCGCCCCGCGCGAACGCCTCGATCGCCTGCCGGCAGATCTCGTTGACGCTGGTGCCCTGCTGCACCGCCTTGATCCGAGCCGCGCGCAGCAGCTGGTCGTCGACGGCGATCGTCATGTTGGCCATGTCGACTCCCCTGATTTACACTGAATCAGTGTAGCACGGGAGCTGCGTCGTTTGGGGGTGGTGCGCGATGGCGCTATTTCTTACCGCCAAGGACGCCAAGAACGCAAAGGGCGCCAAGGAAGAGACAAGAGTTGCTCTTCTTGGCGCCCTTTGCGGCCCTTGGCGTCCTTGGCGGTCCAAAAGAGGTGGACAGTAAGCCCACCTCCCGTTGAACACTCAAGTCGCCGGCTTGTCGCTCAGCGCCTTCATGTTGTCCACCAGCTCCTTGCTCATCGGCGCGTTCAGGTTGATGCCCTTGGGCGGGATCGGCGACATGAACCACTTGGTGTACAGCTTGGTGAACTCGCCGCTGGCCATCAGGCTGGCGAGCGTCGTGTCGACCAGCTTCTTGAACGCCGGGTCGTCCAGGCGCAGCATGATCGCGTACGGCTCGACCTGGATCGGCTCGCCGACGACCGCGAGCGACGCCGGGTTCTGGCTGCTGGCGCGCAGGCCGTACAGCAGGATGTCGTCCATGCCGAACGCCACCGCGCGGCCGCTCTCGACCAGCAGCGCGGATTCCGAGTGGTCCTTCGCGGCGATCAGGTCCATGCCGAGCTTGTTCTGCTCGTTCAGGTTGCGCAGGATCTGGAAGTTGGTCGTGCCGGCGGTCGAGACCACCGTCTTGCCCTTCAGGTCGTCGATGGTCTTGACCGAGGTGCCGGTCTTCACCAGGAAGCGGGTGCCGGTGTAGAAGTAGTTGGTCGCGAACTGCACCTGCTTGCCGCGCGCGCTGTTGTTGGTGGTGGAGCCGCACTCGATGTCGATCGTGCCGTTCTGCAGCAGCGGGATGCGGTTGGCGGAGGTGACCGACTGCAGCGCCACCTTCAGGTCAGCGCGGCCGGTGGCTTTCTTGACCTCGTCGACGATCTTCAGGCAGATCTCGTGGCCGAAGCCGACCGGCTGCGCCTTGTCGTCGAGGTACGAGAACGGGATCGACGATTCGCGGTAGGCCAGCGTGATCGTGCCCGAGGCCTTGACCTTGTCGAGCGTGCCGCCGGCCTGGGCCTGCGCCAGCGTCGGGGTCATCGCGAGCAACGGGGCGGCGAGCGCCAGCAGCGGCAGGGTCTGATGAACTTTCACGCGCATGGGGTGTCCTTGTGGGATGGGGTTGAGAGCGGCACGGATCATGCCTCGGCAGCGAAACCCCGGGCAAGCAAAATCCGGGCGCACGAGGGTTTGCCGCTAGCATTTGCGCCTGCACCGAGCCACATCCACCAGAGGAGCCGCACCGCGATGATCACGTCCACGTTGAAGAAGACCGCCCTGCTGATCGCCCTGGGCGCCTGCGCCGCCACCCTTGCGGTGACAGCCCGCGCGGCCGACGAGCCCAAGGTGCTCAACATCTACAACTGGTCCGACTACATCGCGGACGACACGATCAAGAACTTCGAGAAAGAGACCGGCATCAAGGTCAACTACGACAACTACGACTCGAACGAGATCCTGCACGCCAAGCTGGTGGCGGGCAAGACCGGCTACGACATCGTGGTGCCCGGCTCGCACTTCGCGAAGACGCAGATCGCCGGCGGCCTGTTGCAGAAGCTCGACCGCAGCAAGCTGACGAACTGGGGCAACCTCGACAAGGGCCTGCTCGAGCAGCTCGCCGCCGTCGACCCCGGCAACCAGTACCTGGTCGACTGGATGTGGGGCTACGTGACGGTGGGCATCAACACCGCCAAGGTCAAGGCGGCACTCGGCGACATGCCGATGCCCGAGAACGCCTGGTCGCTGATCTTCGATCCGAAGTACGCCGCCAAGCTCAAGGGCTGCGGCGTGAACTTCCTCGATTCCGCGTCCGAGGTGCTGCCGGTCGCGATGCTCTACGTCGGCAAGCCGGCCTACAGCACCAAGGCCGCCGACTACGACGCCGCCGCCGCGATGCTCAAGAGCGTGCGCCCGTTCGTCACGCGCTTCTCGTCGAGCGGCTACATCGACGACCTGGCCCGCGGCCAGCTCTGCGCGGTGATGGGCTACTCCGGCGACATCAACATCGCGCGCGCCCGCGCCCTGCAGGCCGCTCCCAAGGCCCCGGCCGCGATCGAGGCGCTGGTGCCCAAGGGCGGCGCGACGATGTTCTTCGACACGATGGCGATCCCGAAGGACGCGCCGCACCCGAACAACGCCCACCTGTTCATCAACTACATGCTGCGCCCGGAAGTGGCGGCCAGCCTGACGAACAAGGTCTTCTACGCGAATCCGAACGCAGCCTCGCTGAAGTTCGTCAAGAAGGACGTGGCCGAGAACAAGACGATCTTCCTGAGCGAGGCCGATTTGAAGCGCCTGACCGCGCCCGATGCCGTGCCCCAGGATATTCGCCGGGTCCAGACGCGCATCTTCACTTCCTTCAAAGCGGGAAAGTAGTCAGGAAACGACCACGCCCTTCCAGAACGCGACGCGGCCCTTGATGTTGGCCGCGGCCTCGCTCGGCTCGGGGTAGTACCAGACCGCGTTCTCGTTCATCTCGCCGTTGACAAAGAGGCTGTAGTAGTACGCCTGGCCCTTCCACGGGCAGCTGCTGCGGTGGTTGCTGAAGCTCACGTATTCGCGCTTCAGGCTGCTCTCGGGGAAATAGTGGTTGCCCTCGACGATCACGGTGTCGTCGCTCTCGGCGATCGTCACGCCGTTCCAGCTTGCCTTCATGTGGATTCTTCCGGTGGTGGTGCCCGGGTGAATCATGGCCCATCCGCTCGGCGCCTGCTGGGTTCCCCTAGATTGAACGCTGTCGCACGCGGACACAGAAGCTCACAATTTCGCCCCCAGGCGGGCGGCCGCCTGAACACCCTCCGAGGAGACCTCCCATGAGTCGTTCGAGACTGATCCGCAGCGCTTTGGCGCTCGGCTTGCTGGGCGCTGCCTGCGCCCAGGCGGCACCGCAGGTGGACGTGATCGCCCGCGGCCTGGCCAACCCCCGTGGCATCGCGTTCGCGCCCAACGGCCTGCTGTTCGTGGCCGAGGCCGGCAGCGGCGGCAACGGCGCCTGCACCGTGCAGGGCGATGGGCAGACCGCCTGCTACGGCGAGACCGGCGCGCTGACGCGGATCGACCCGACCGGTGCCAGCGCACCGGTGCGCGTGATCGGTGGCCTGCCCTCGCTGGCGGCGCCCGGCGGGTTCGGCGCCGGCGGCCCGAGCGCGATCTCCTTCGCCGGCACCGGCAACGGGCGGCTCGCGATCGGACTCGGTGCGGCCGGGTCCGCGCGCCAGGGGCTGGGTGCGAAGGCCGCGCTGTTCGGCACCACGCTGCAGGTGAACGCGGGGGGTGGATGGAAGCCCGGCGCGGACATCGCCGCCTTCGAGCAGGCCAACAACCCGGTGGCCGGGGGCGACGACAGCAACCCGTTCGGCATCGTCGCGTTGCCGTCCCGGCACGTCGTGGCGGATGCCGGCGCGAACGCCCTCTTCGAGGTGGCCGCGAACGGCGCGATCAGCACGCTCGCGGAGTTCCCGGCGCGCATGGTGACAGCGCCGCCCTTCCTCGGCCTGCCCGCCGGCACGATGATCCCGATGCAGGCGGTGCCCACCAGCGTGACGCAGGGCCCGGACGGCTGGCTCTACGCCGGCCAGCTCACCGGCTTCCCGTTCCCGGTCGGCGCGGCCAACGTCTACCGCATCCCGCCGCAGGGCGGCACGCCGCAGGTGTTCGCGAGCGGCTTCACCAACATCGCCGGGCTGGCTTTCGACGCGCGCGGCACGCTGTACGTGCTGCAGATCGGCGATGGCTTCGCCGGCCCCGGCGGGCCGCCGTTGAAGGCGCCGGGCAAGCTGATCCGCGTGGCCGCGAACGGCGCGCAGACGGTCGTCTACGCCGGCCTGTTCTATCCGGGCGGCCTGGCGATCGGGCCGGACGGCGCGGCCTACGTGACCAACTTCGGCATCGTGCCCGGGCCGATCCCGGGCGCCTTCCCGGACGGCGGCCAGGTGCTGCGCATCACGCTGGACTGAGCTTCGTGGCCGGCGGCGCGGGATAGCGCGCCGCCGCGCTGCGCAGGCGCTGGGCGATCAGCGCCGCCAGCGCCTTGTCGCCGGTCACGACGACGCTGTCGCCGTGACGCAGGATGTCCATCGCCAGCTCGGTCGGGTCGCTGTACGGCACCTGCAGCTCGTAGCGGCCCTCGCCGGCCTTCGCGCTGCGACCTTCGGCGTCGAGCCAGCGGGCCTTCTGCTGCGGATGCCATTCCTCGTTCGCGACCCACTGCGCAGCCTCGGCGCTGAACACCAGCGTCGCCCACTTGACCCGCGCGTCGCCGCCGCCGTAGATGCCGTAGCCGGCGTCGAGCGCGCCCTCGAGCTCGCGCAGCGCGACATGCCGGGCCTTCGCGTCGAGCAGCGTCGCGTCGCGCACCGCGTCGAGCGCGAAGCGGCGCAGGCCGTCGCTGGCGTGACACCACGCGTCCAGGTACCAGGTGTTGCGGTAGTTCACCAGCCGCTGCGGCGAGACCTCGCGCTCGCTGGTCGAGCGGTCGCTGCGCTTGAAGTAGCGCAGCCGCAGGCGCCGGCGCTGCAGCAGCGCGCTGCCGAGCAGCTCGAAATGCCTGCTCGGCACGCGGCGGCGCGCGGTGCCGATCACCTTGACGCGGCGCATCAGCTCGCGCGCCGCACTCTCGTCGGTGCCCAGCATGCCCTGCAGCTTCTCCATCAGCGGCTGCAGGTGGCGCGCGAGCACGCCGTCGTCGTCGAGGCCGGCAAGCAGCTGGTGCATCGTCAGCAGGGCGTGGATCTCGTTCTCGCTGAACCACAGGCCGGGCAGCTCGTGGCGCGTGGTGCCGGTCGCGGCGCCGGCCTTCGCCTCGGCGAAGCGGTAGCCGTTGTCGAACGCGTCGTAGACGATCGGCGCGGCGAGCCGGTCGCGCAGGTACTGCAGGTCGCGTTTCAGCGTCGCGGGGGACACCGCGAGCTCGTCCAGCAGCGCCGCGAAGCTGACGCAGCCCCGGCTCTTCAGCAGCAGCTCGATCTTGTAGAAGCGTTCGGTCCGGTCCATCTTCCACTCCAGTAGCTCACCAGATGAGCCAGTGGCGCAGAGCATACCCCGAGCACCGACGCGCCGGGTGGCTCACGTCTTGAGCTACCCCGCCGCAACACTGCGGCCATCGCTGCGAAACGGTCGCCGCGAATGTCCTGGAGCGAAGCATGACCACCACCGCGAACTTGATCGACCTGCAGACCGGCCTCCCCGTCACCGACCTCACGGCGCACGAGCACGTCGGCTTCGAGCTGGGCTGGGATTACGCCCACTACCGCGTCGCGCTGCCGGCGCCGTATGCCCAGGAGCCCTCGCCGCTGCGCAACGGCCAGCTCGCCGGCGAGGCCGCGTTCGGCACCCGCACGCTGGCCGCCACGCGCCATGTGCGCAAGTGGCTGCAGCTGCGGCTGAACGCGTGGCTGCGCGGGCGCAGCGTCGAGCTGGTGCAGGTGACGCCCAACTACCTGCAGCAGATCGACGCCAGCCACTGCCCGATCACCCGCGTGCCGCTGTCCAGTGCCACGCTGGAAGGCAGCGATGCCTCGATCGACCGCGTCCGCAACGACGCCGGCTATGCCGCGGGCAACCTGGCGGTGATGAGCACCAAGGCCAACCACGCCAAGGGCGCGCACGGCTTTCGCGACGCCATCGGCTTCGTGCAGCAGATCGAGGCCGAGCAGCTCCCGGGCCTGGGCGGGCTGACGGCCGAGCAGTGGGCGCGCACGGCGGTGCTGTGCAGCTTCGTCGAGCCGCTGCCGCACGACGAAGCCTGCGCGCTGCCGCTGCTGGTGCTGCCGCCGAACCGGCTGCGCCTGTTCAACCCGGTGCAGGCCTTGCAGGCCTTCGTCAGCCAGCAGCTGCTGACGCCGGGCTGGAGCCACCGGATCAGCCGCTTCGAGGACCTGCTGCCCGGCAAGGCGTTGCTCCGCGACTTCCGCAGCTTCTTCATGAGCCTGCTGCCGCGCGTGATCGAGGCCGGCCGCCCGGGCGCTGCCGGCCACGCGCGCTGGGCCGTCGAGGACGCCTGGCGTGCCACGCTCGTGCAGCAGCGCTGGGCCCGCTTCGCGCGTCAACTCAGTGCCGCGTCGTGCGAGGCGCTGCTGGCGCGCGCCGTGGCCCGCAAGCTGACGTCCGCCGTCGTGCTGCCGCTGAGCGAGGCCAGCGCGACCGACGGCTGGAACCTCGCGACCCGCGGCTACGTGCCGCACGCCGCGAACGTCGCGCGCGGCCCCGGCCCGCGCGCGGAGCCGGCGCAACGCCAGTTTGCGTGGTGAGCGCGCGCGGCGCGCGCCGCCGGCACCGCGCGGTCCGCGGCGCGCGGCGGTGTCGATTCCGGGCCGCGCCGAACGTCGTCTCGTTGCTATGCTGCGGGCCTCGCCGAGGCCGACCCCGTCTCGGCGGGTGGCACGAGACTACGAAAGCGACCTGTGATCAGACCCTCGTTCAACCCGTGGCGCGCCGCACTGGCCGCCACGACCACCGCGCTGTTCGCCGCCTGCAGCAGCGGGCCGCCGGTGGCCCCGCCGTCGATCGGTGCGGTGCCGCCGCAATGGCAGGCGCCGCTGCCGCATCGCGGTGACCTCACGGCGCTGGCCGACTGGTGGCGCCAGTTCGACGACCCGGTCCTGCCGGCGCTGATCGACGCGGCGCAGGCCGCGAGCCCGACGCTGGCCTCCGCCGCGTCGCGCATCGCGCAGTCGCGTGCCTCGCGCGTGGCCGCCGGCGCCGCGCTGCTGCCCGCGCTCGATGCAAACGCCAGCGCCGGGCGCGGCCGGCAGGATTTTGTCAGCGGCCTGGCCAACTCCGCCAGCATCGGTCTCCAGGCGAGTTGGGAGCTCGACCTGTTCGGCGGCCGCCGCGCCGCCCGCGACGCGGCGCAGGCCCGCCTCGACGGCGCCGAGGCCGGCTGGCACGACGCCCGCGTCGCCGTCGCGGCGGAAGTCGGCAGCACCTACACCGCCCTGCGCGCGTGCGAGGCGCAGGTCGCGCAGAGCGAGATCGACAGCCGCTCGCGCAACGAGACCGCGCGGCTGACCGACCTGAGCACGAAGGCCGGTTTCGAGGCCCCTGCCAACGCGGCGCTGGCCCGCGCCAGCGCGGCACAAGGCAACAGCCTGCTGACCCAGCGCCGCGCGCAGTGCGACGTGCTGTTCAAGGGACTCGTCGCGCTGACCGGCCTCGACGAGCCGGGCCTGCGCGCGCAACTCGCACCGAACGCCGCGCGCCTGCCGCAGCCCGCGTCCATCGTTCCGGCGGCGGTGCCGGCGCAGGTGCTCGCGCAGCGGCCCGACCTGGCCGTGGCCGAGCGCGAGATCGTCGCGGCCAGCGCCGAGGTCGCGCAGGCGCAGGCGGCGCGGCTGCCGCGCATCGCGCTGAACGGCAGCCTGAGCGCGGCGCGGATCGAGTCCGCCGACTTCGGCAACAGCAGCGGCACGTTGTGGTCGATCGGCCCGATCACGGTCGCGCTGCCGCTGTTCGACGGCGGCGCGCGCCGCGCCAATGTCGACGCCGCACGCGCCCGCTACGACGAGGCCGGCCTGCTCTACCGCGCCCGCCTGCGCACGGCGGTGCGCGAGGTCGAGGAGGCGCTGGTCGCGTTGCAGAGCACCGCCGACCGCAGCACCGACGCGCAGGTCGCCAGCGCCGGCTATGCGGATTCCTTCCGCGCCACCGAGGCGCGCTTCAAGGGCGGCCTCGCCAGCCTGTACGAACTGGAAGACGCGCGACGCTCCGCCCTGCAGGCCGAGATCGCGCTGATCGACCTCAAGCGCGAACGCGCCACCGCCTGGATCTCGCTGTACCGCGCGCTCGGCGGCGGCTGGTCCGCCACCGACACGTCCCTTGCGACGCTCAACCCATGACCTCGACCACCCGCTTCACCCTACCGCGCGCATTGCCCGCGACGCTGCTGATCGTCGTCGCCGTGCTCGCGACCGGCACGCTCGCCGTGAGCGCGGCCGACGACAAGGCCGTGCCCGCGCGCCCGGCGCTGACGGTCACCGTCACGCAGCCGCAATCGATCGCGCTGCCGGTGCGCATCCATGCCAACGGCAGCATCGCCGCGTGGCAGGAGGCCAGCGTCGGCACCGAGGCCAACGGACTGCGGCTGGCGACCGTGCTGGTGAATGTCGGCGACGTGGTCAAGCGCGGCCAGGTGCTCGCTACCTTCGCGCCCGACACGCTGCAGGCCGACGTGGCGCAAGTGCGCGCCGCCGTCGCCGAGGCCGAGGCCACGCTCGCCGATGCGTCGGCCAATGCGCAGCGCGCGCGCGGCCTGCAGGCCACCGGCGCGCTCAGCGAGGCGGCGATCAATCAGTACCTGACGGCCGAGCGCACCGCCAAGGCCCGGCTCGACGCGCAGCGGGCGATGGCCCGCACCCAGCAGTTGCGACTGCGGCAGACGCAGGTGCTGGCGCCCGATTTCGGCGTGATCTCGGCGCGCAGCGCCACCGTCGGCGCGGTGCTGCCGGCCGGGCAGGAGCTGTTCCGCATGATCCGGCAGGGCCGGCTCGAATGGCGCGCCGAGGTCGCGGCCAACGACCTCGCCAAGCTGAAGCCCGGCATGGTCGCGCTGGTCACCGCAGGCGACGCGGCGCCGGTGCGCGGCACCGTCCGCATGATCGCGCCGACAGTCGATCCGCAGACGCGTAATGGCATCGTCTACGTCGACCTGCCGGCGCCGGCCGGCGCGGCGCGCGCGGGCATGTTCGCGCGCGGCGAGTTCGAGATCGGCAACGGCTCGGGGCTGACGCTGCCGCAAAGCGCCGTGCTGCTGCGCGACGGCTTCAGCTACGTGCTGCGCGTCGGGCCTGATTCCAAGGTCGCGCAGGTCAAGGTCGGTGTCGGCCGGCGCCTGGGCGACCGGATCGAGATCACCGGCGGGCTCGATCCCGCGGCGCGCGTGGTCGCGTCCGGCGGCGGGTTCTTGGCCGACGGCGATCTGGTGCGGGTGGTGGCGGCGCCGACGGCGCGTGCATCGGCTCCGACGGCACCTGCCCCCGCGCCGCCGGCCGCCGCGACGGCCGCGAAGTGAGGGCCGCGCGATGAACGTCTCCTCCTGGTCGATCCGCAACCCGGTGCCGGGGGTGCTGCTCTTCATCATGCTGACGCTGGTCGGCCTGGTCGCCTTCAAGGCGATGAAGATCCAGAACTTTCCCGACATCGACCTGCCCACCGTCACCGTCACGGCCGCGCTGCCCGGCGCGTCGCCGGCGCAGCTCGAGACCGAGGTCGCGCGCAAGCTCGAGAACTCGATCGCCACGCTGTCGGGCGTCAAGCACATCTACACCACGGTGCAGGACGGCTCGGCGATCGTCACGACCGAGTTCCGCCTGGAGAAGCCCACCCAGGAGGCGGTCGACGACGTGCGCGCCGCGGTCTCGCGCGTGCGCTCCGACCTGCCCGGCGACCTGCGCGACCCGGTCGTCACGAAGATGGAGCTGTCCGGCGCGCCGATCCTCACCTTCACGGTCGCCTCGACCCGCATGGACGACGAGGCGCTGAGCTGGTTCGTCGACAACACCGTCGCAAAGACGCTGCTCAGCGTGCCCGGCGTCGGCGCGGTCAGCCGCGTCGGCGGCGTGACGCGCGAGGTGCGCGTCGAGCTCGACCCCGGCCGGCTGCAGGCACTGAACGCGACCGCGGCCGACATCTCGCGCCAGCTGCGCATGGTGCAGCAGGAGGCCTCGGGCGGGCGCACCGATGTCGGCGGCGCCGAGCAGTCGGTGCGCACGATCGCCACAGTCAAGTCGGCCGACGAACTGGCGCGCATGGAGATCACGCTCGGCGATGGCCGCCGCGTGCGTCTCGACCAGGTGGCGAACGTGCTCGACACGGTCGGCGAGAAGCGCTCGGCCGCGCTGCTGAACGGCAAGCCGGTGGTCGGCTTCGAGATCACGCGCACGCGCGGCGCCGGCGAGACCGAGGTCGCGGCCGGCGTGCGCCAGCAGCTGGAGACGATGAAGGCCGCGCACCCGGACATCGCGATCACCGAGGCCTTCAACTTCGTCGACCCGGTGCAGGAGAACTACGACGGTTCGATGCTGCTGCTGTACGAGGGCGCGGCGCTGGCGGTGCTGGTGGTGTGGCTGTTCCTGCGCGACTGGCGCGCCACGCTGGTCTCGGCGACGGCGCTGCCGCTGTCGATCATCCCGGCCTTCGCGGCGATGTACATCTTCGGCTTCACGCTCAACGGCGTGACGCTGCTGTCGCTGTCGCTGGTGGTCGGCATCCTGGTCGACGACGCGATCGTCGAGATCGAGAACATCATGCGGCACCTGCGCATGGGCAAGTCGCCGTTCGACGCGGCGATGGAGGCGGCCGACGAGATCGGCCTGGCGGTGATCGCGACCACCTTCACGCTGATCGCGGTGTTCCTGCCGACGGCGTTCATGAGCGGCGTGCCGGGCAAGTTCTTCGTGCAGTTCGGCTGGACGGCGGCGATCGCGGTGTTCATGTCGCTGGTGGTCGCGCGGCTGCTCACGCCGATGATGGCCGCCTACGTGCTCAAGGTGCCGAAGAAGGAGCACCGCGAAGGCGCCTGGCTCGGCATCTACATGCGTTGGGTGAAGGGCGCGCTGCGCCACCGCGTCTGGACGACGATCGCGGCCACCGTGTTCCTGGTCGGCTCCTTCATGCTGGTGCCGCTGCTGCCGACCGGCTTCATCCCGCCGGACGACCTCTCGCAGACGCAGGTCTCGATCTCGCTGCCCCCTGGCGCCACCTTCGCGCAGACCTTCGAGACCGCCGAGGCGGCGCGCGCGATCGTGCAGAAGAACGAGCATGTGAAGCTGGTCTACACCGCGATCGGCGGCGGCAACACCGGCGCCGACCCGTTCGCGCCGAGCGGCGCCGCCGAGGTCCGCAAGGCGACGCTGACGATCAACATGACGCCGCGCAGCGAGCGCGGCGGCGTGCGCAAGCAGGCCGTCGAGGCGCAGTTGCGCGAGGCGCTCGAAGTGCTGCCGGGCGCACGCGTGAAGGTCGGCTTCGGCGGCTCGAGCGAGAAGTACGTGCTGGTGCTGGCCGGCGAGGACGGCGACGCGCTCGCCGCGCACGCCAAGCTGGTCGAGCGCGACCTGCGCACGATCCCCGGCATCGGCGCCGTCACCTCGACGCTGAGCCTGGTGCGGCCCGAGCTGATCGTTCGGCCCGATTTCGCGCGCGCCGCCGACCTGGGCGTCACGTCCGCCGCGATCGCCGACACCCTGCGCATCGCCACCGCCGGCGACTACGACCAGGCGCTGCCCAAGCTCAACCTGAGCCAGCGCCAGGTGCCGATCGTCGTCAAGCTCAAGGCCGACGCGCGCACCGACCTCGACCTGCTCTCGCGCCTGGCCGTGCCCGGCGCGCGCGGGCCGGTGATGCTCGGCAACGTCGCGACGCTGGAGATCGACAGCGGCCCGGCGCAGATCGACCGCTACGACCGCCAGCGCAACATCAACTTCGAGATCGAGCTCAACCAGCAGCCGCTCGGCGAGGTCGAGAAGCAGGCGCAGGCGCTGCCGAGCCTGAAGGACCTGCCGCCCGGCGTCTCGCAGCGCGGCGTCGGTGACGTGGAGGCCATGGGCGAGCTGTTCGCGAGCTTCGGCCTGGCGATGCTGACCGGCGTGCTGTGCATCTACATCGTGCTGGTGCTGCTGTTCCACGATTTCGTGCAGCCGGTCAGCATCCTCGGCGCGCTGCTGCTCGCGATCCCGGGCGCGTTCCTGGCGCTGTTCGTCACCCAGACGGCGCTGTCGATGCCGTCGATGATCGGGCTGATCATGCTGATGGGCGTGGCGTCGAAGAACTCGATCCTGCTGGTCGAGTACGCGATCATGGCGCGGCGCGACATGGGGATGTCGCGCACCGATGCGCTGCTCGACGCCTGCCACAAGCGCGCCCGCCCGATCGTGATGACGACGATCGCGATGGGCGCCGGCATGCTGCCGATCGCGATCGGCCTGGGCACCGACCCGAGCTTCCGTGCACCGATGGCGATCGTCGTGATCGGCGGGCTGATCACCTCGACCTTCATCAGCCTGCTGGTGATCCCGGTGATCTTCAGCATCGTCGACGACCTGATGGAATGGGCGCGCCGCCACCTGCACCGGCGTCGCGCGGCCGAAGGCCCTGCTCAGGCCGGGGCGGCAACGGCCGATATCCACTGACCGGTGCCGGCCAGTCGCGGCACGGGCACCCCACCCGATGCTGAAGAAAATCGCCACCGCCGACCTCCGCCTGGGCATGCACTTGCATGCTCTGGAGGGGCCGTGGCTCGCCCATCCCTTCTGGCGCACGAAGTTTGTACTCGCTGACACGGCAGACCTGAGCGCGGTTCACGCGAGCGGCGTCGCGCAGTGCTGGATCGACTCGTCCAAGGGATTGGACGTGGCGCAGGCCGAAACGCCTGCGACCACTGCAGCCGAGCCGACCGCACCGGCGCCGCTCGACGACCTGCCCGAGCCGGCCGACAGCGTGCCGCCGCCGAGCACCTCGTTCGAGGAGGAGCTCGCCCAGGCCGCGCGCCTGTGCAGGAAATCGAAGCTCGCGGTGCAGCAGCTGTTCGGCGAGTTGCGCATGGGAAAGGCGCTCAACGCCGAGGCGTTCCAGCCGCTGGTCGAGGAACTGGCCGCGTCGGTGTTCCGCAACCCCGGCGCACTCGTCAGCCTGGCGCGGCTCAAGACCAAGGACGACTACAGCTACATGCACTCGGTCGCCGTCTGCGCGCTGATGATCGCGCTGGCGCGCGAGGCCGGCCTGGGCGCGGCGGCCTGCCGCGAGGCGGGCCTGGCCGGCCTGCTGCACGACGTGGGCAAGGCGCTGATGCCGCTCGACGTGCTCAACAAGCCCGGCAAGCTGACGGATGCCGAGTTCGGCGTCATGCGTTCTCACCCCGAGCGCGGCCACGCGGTGCTGCTGGAAGGCGGCACAGCCGGCGCGATCGCGCTCGATGTCTGCCTGCACCACCACGAGCGCATCGACGGCGGTGGCTACCCGCAAGGGCTGGCCGGCGACGCGATCTCGCCCATGGCGCGCATGGGCGCGATCTGCGATGTCTACGACGCGATCAGCTCGAACCGGCCGTACAAGGCAGCCTGGGACCCGGCCGATTCGATCTCGAAGATGGCCTCGTGGACCGGCCACTTCGACGCGACGCTGTTCGCGGTGTTCGTGCGCAGCCTCGGCATCTACCCGACCGGTTCGCTGGTGCGCCTGCGCTCGAGCCGGCTCGCCGTCGTCGTCAAGCAGCATCCGACGAACCTGACCGCACCGACCGTCAAGGTCTTCTTCTCGACGCGCTCGAACCTGCCGATCCCGCCGTTGAAGATCGATCTGGCGCGGGCCGACGCCAACGACGCGATCACCGGCCGCGAGCCCCGCGGCGACTGGAGCGCCACGCAGCTCGACGCGCTCTGGGCCGGCGCGGCGCTGCAGGGCTGAACGGCAGGTTGCAGGCGGCGCGCTCGTCCCCAGATGAGTGGGATGACGACGCCGCGCACCACCCCGCTTTCCGTACTCGACCTCTCGCCCATCACGCAGGGCAGCGACGCCGGGGAGTCGTTCCGCCGCACGCTCGATCTCGCGCAGCACGCGGAACGCCTCGGCTTCAACCGCTTTTGGCTGGCCGAGCACCACGGCATGCCCGGCATCGCCAGCGCGGCGACGGCCGTGCTGATCGGCCATGTGGCCGGCGGCACGCGGACGATCCGCGTCGGCGCCGGCGGCATCATGCTGCCCAACCACTCGCCACTGGTGATCGCCGAACAGTTCGGCACGCTGGAGGCGCTGTACCCGGGCCGCATCGACCTGGGCCTGGGCCGCGCGCCGGGCTCCGACCAGCTCACCGCCCGCGCTTTGCGCCGCAACCTCGCGTCCGATGCCGACAGCTTCCCGCAGGACGTGCTCGAACTGGCCGATTTCATGAGCGACGTGCCGCGCCAGCCGGTGCTCGCGGTGCCCGGCCGCGGCGCCAAAGTGCCGCTCTGGATCCTCGGCTCCAGCCTGTACGGCGCGCAGCTGGCGGCGGCGCTCGGGCTGCCGTATGCGTTCGCTTCCCACTTCGCGCCGGCGCAGATGATGCAGGCGGTCGCGCTCTACCGGCAGCAGTTCCGGCCGTCGCCGCAACTCGCCAAGCCGTACGTGATGCTCGGCTTCAACGTCTTCGCGGCCGATACCGACGACGAGGCGCAGTTCCTCGCCACGTCGATGCAGCAGGCCTTCGTCAACCTGCGCAGCGGCCGGCCGGGCCAGTTGCAGCCACCGAAGGCCGGCTATCGGGAGAGCGTCGGCCCGCAGGAGAACGCGCTGCTCGATTCGGTACTGTCCTGCGCCGCCGTCGGTTCACCCGACACCGTGCGCCGCGAACTGCGCGCGTTCATCGAGCGCACCGGCGCCGACGAGCTGATGATCACCTCGCAGGTCTTCGACCACGCCGCGCGCCTGCGCTCCTACGAGATCACGGCCGAGGTGGCGTGACGCCCTTCTCCCTCTCCCTCCGGGAGAGGGCCGGGGTGAGGGCCGGGATCGCGCTCGGCTCAGCCGCCCGCCTTGTTCGGATCACGCCAGGCGCGCTCGAACGGCAGCCGCCACGCGTGCGGCGCGATGAGCTGGTGAATCGACTTCGGCCCCCAGGACCCGGGCGGATACAACCGCACCGGCGGCGGCGATTCCAGCAAGTGAGTCGACACTTCCCATAGCCGCTCGATGCCCTCGGCGGTGGTGAACAGCGTGCGGTCGCCGCGCATCGCGTCCAGGATCAGGCGCTCGTAGGCTTCCAGCACGTCGCCGATCAGCCCGGTGTCGTGCATCGCGAACTGCAGGCTCAGCTTGTCCAGCCGCATGCCCGGACCGGGCCGCTTGCCGTAGAACGACAGGCTCATCTTCGAGGCGTCGGCGAGGTCGAAGGTGAGGTGATCCGGCCCCTGCGCGCCCACGCCCGAGCCGGCCGGGAACATGCTCTTCGGCGGCTCGCGAAAGGCGATCGAGATGATGCGCTGGCCTTCGGCCAGGCGCTTGCCGGTGCGCAGGAAGAACGGCACGCCGGCCCAGCGCCAGTTGTCGATGAAGCACTTCAGTGCGATGAAGGTCTCGGTCTCCGATTCGGGATCGACGCCGTCCTCCGAGCGGTAGCCGTTGTACTGGCCGCGCACCACGTCGGTCGGCTGGATCGGCAGCATGCTGCGGAAGACCTTGTTCTTCTCCTCGCTGATCGGCGCCGGCTCCAGCGAGGTGGGCGGCTCCATCGCCATGAAGCCGAGGATCTGGAACAGATGCGTGACGACCATGTCGCGGTACGCGCCGGTCTGCTCGTAGAAGGCCGAGCGCTTGCCCAGGCCGAGCGTCTCGGGCACGTCGATCTGCACGTGGTCGATGAAGTTGCGGTTCCAGATCGGCTCGAACAGGCCGTTCGCGAACCGGAAGGCGAGGATGTTCTGCGCCGGCTCCTTGCCCAGGAAATGGTCGATGCGGAAGATCTGTTCCTCCGCGAACACCTCGTGCAGCCGCGCGTTCAGCGCCACGGCGCTCGCCTTGTCGGTGCCGAAGGGCTTTTCCATCACGATGCGGGCGCGCTCGACGAGCCCGGCCTCGCCCAGCATGCGCACCGCCGAGAGCGCCGCGCTCGGCGGCACGCTCAGGTAGTGCAGGCGGCGCGACTCCCCGCCCAGCGAGGCCTCGGCCGCGTCGACCGCGGCGCGCAGCGCGGCTGGGCCGGCGGACAGCGGCAGGTAGTCCAGCGTCGCGCCGAAGGTGGCCCAGTCGCGGTCGGTGATCTTGCGGCTCGAGAACTCGTCGAGCGCGGCGCGGGCGCTGCTGCGGAACGCCTCGGCGTCCATCTCGTCGAGCGACACCCCGATGATCCGGCAACCGGGGATGAAGCCCGCGCTGGCGAGGTGGAACAGCCCCGGCAGCAGCTTGCGCCGCGCCAGATCGCCGGTCGCACCGAATAGCACCACGACCTGCGGGAACCGCGGGCCCACGCCGGGAGGGATCTTGGCCACCGTGCACGTCCTCTTCTTCTCGCGCCGGGCAACCCGCCCGGTCGTCGCGATTCTGGTGCAAGACGCGCGCCAGTCCGCGTGTCGATTCGGCGCGGTCTCGCGCGTCATGGGAATGGGAGGCCTTGCGCCGCGACCGGGCTTCCTTCAACCTTCCGCCTTCCATCAAGGAGCAACCACATGAGCACAGTGAAGCCGATCCCCGAGGGGTGGAACACCCTGACCCCGCACCTGATTTGCGCCGGCGCCGGCGCCGCGATCGAGTTCTACAAGAAGGCCTTCGGTGCCGTGCAGCTGAACCGGCTCGACGGCCCGGACGGCAAGGTGATGAACGCCGCGCTGCGCATCGGCGACTCGACCATCATGCTGGTGGACGAGGTCGCCGAGTGGCAGTGCTTCGGCCCGAAGACGTTGAAGGGCTCGCCCGTCACGCTGCACCTGTACGTGCCCGATGTCGACGCGAGCCTCGCGCAGGCCGTGGCGGCCGGCGCCACGCCGACGATGCCGGCCACCGACATGTTCTGGGGCGACCGCTACGGCCAGGTGCAGGATCCGTTCGGCCACAACTGGTCGATCGCCACGCACCAGCGCGACCTGACCGACGCGCAGATCGCCGAAGAGATGATGAAGGCGCCGCCGGGCCCGTGCGACGCGTGAGGCGCGCGCGTCAGCGCAGCGCGTCGGGCAGTTCGATCTTGACCTGCAGCACCTCGAGGTTGTCCTGGCGTTCCAGTTCGACCTTGATGTCCTCGGGCTTGATCGACACGTACTTCGAGATCACCGCCATCAGCTCCTTCTGCAGCGCGGGCAGGTAGTCGGGGCGGCTCGCGCCACGCCCGCTGCGCTCGTGCGCGAGGATGATCTGCAGCCGCTCCTTGGCGACGCTGGCGGTCTTCTTCTTTTCTCCGAGCAGGAAGGACAGCAGAGACATGCCTTACCTCCCTCCGAACATGCGCTTGAAGAAGCCGGGTTTCACGGCGTCCGTGAAGCGCATCGGCCGGCTCTCGCCGAGGAAGCGCGCGACCACGTCCTTGTAGGCCTCCGACACGTCGGTGCCCTTCAGGTGCACGGCCGGCACGCCCTGGTTGGAGGCGTCGAGCACGGTCTCCGATTCCGGGATCACGCCGATCAGGTCGATGCGCAGGATGTCCTTGATGTCGCCCAGCGACAGCATCTGCCCGCCCTCGACCCGGTTCGGGTTGTAGCGCGTGATCAGCAGGTGCTCCTTGATCGGCTCCTTGCCGTCGATCGCACGCTTGGTCTTGGACGACAGCATGCCGAGGATGCGGTCCGAGTCGCGCACCGAGGAGACCTCGGGGTTGGTCACGACCAGCGCCTCGTCGGCGAAGTGCATCGCCATCAGCGCGCCGGTCTCGATGCCGGCCGGCGAATCGCAGACGATGTACTCGAAGTCCATCGCGGCCAGGTCGTTCAGCACCTTCTCGACGCCCTCCTGCGAGAGCGCGTCCTTGTCGCGCGTCTGCGAGGCGGCGAGCACGAACAGGTTGTCGCACTGCTTGTCCTTGATCAGCGCCTGGTTCAGGTTGGCTTCGCCCTGGATCACGTTGATCAGGTCGTACACCACGCGCCGCTCGCAGCCCATGATGAGGTCGAGGTTGCGCAGGCCGACGTCGAAGTCGATCACGGCGGTCTTGTGGCCGGCGAGTGCGAGGCCGGAGGAAAAACTGGCGCTCGTGGTGGTCTTGCCCACGCCACCCTTGCCGGAGGTCACGACGACGATCTTGGCCATGGTCTCGGAATCCTTTGGTTCAATCTGATTGGAGGGGCTCGACGACGAGCTTCTCGCCCGCGAGCCGCACCTGTGCGGGCTTGCCCAGCACGGCGGCGGGCAATTCGAGTTCGGTCGTCCGGTAGATGCCGGCGATGGAGAGCAGCTGCGGCTCCATGCAGGTCGTGAAGATGCGCGCGCTCGTGTCGCCCAGCGCGCCGGCCAGCGCGCGCCCGCGCAACGGCGCATAGACGTGAATGTTGCCGTCGGCGATCACCTCGGCGCCGAAGCTGACGACCGCCAGCACGATCAGGTCCGAACCCTTCGCATAGACGCGCTGCCCGGAGCGCAACGGCTTGTCGATCACCAGCGCGGTGCGCGGCGCGTCGGGCATAGGCTCGGGCTCGGCCGCGGGGGCCGGCGTCGCCGCCCTGGCGGGGGCCTCGCCGCCCGGATCGACCGGCGTGTGCTGGCGCACCGGCAGCGCGCCCGGCCCGCTGCCATGGGCCTCGCTGAGGCCGGCGGCCAGCGCGTCCTCCATCTGCTGCAGGTTGCCCGCCTTGACCGCCACCGGCAGCATCTTGTGGCCGCGCAGCAGGTGCGTCAGCACGACGAAGTCGATCGGCTCCTCGGCGTCGCGCACATGCGAGAGATCGATCGCGACCGGGTCGTTGTCGAACAGGCCCGGCGCATCCGCGAAGCGCTCGTCGAGCGCCTGCGACAGGCGTGCCAGGTCGGTGGTCTTCAACATCACCGCCACGAGCGTGAGCGCGGCACTCTTGAGTTCGAAGGCGGCAGGAGCCTGGGTGACGACGGCCATGGGTTCGTGCGGCGGCAAAGGCAGCGAGTTTAGCGGGTGACCACGACCGGCCCGGGCAACCCCCGATTCGGGGGCCGCGCCCCTAGTACTTGGGGTGTTCAGCGGGGCGAGTGAATCCGACAGTCTGCAGCCGATCACGAAATGTCGCGTTTCAGACAGTACAGCGCGTTCCACCCACTTCCGAGGAGACGACCCATGACCGCTCGCCTGCACCGTTTCGCGCGCACCGCGCTGCTGTCGGCCGCCCCGCTGGCGGTCTCCGCCGCGCCGCTCGACCTGTCGTCGTGGACGCCGCTGACGCTGAACTACCCGGGGGGCCAGGGCGCCGGCAGCTGGGTGCTCTCGGCCGGCAACACCACGGTCAAGCAGGTCATCAACGCCGACCCGTCGTTCTACCTGAACAACCTGAACCAGACGAAGTACTCGATCGACGGCACCTGGCGCGTCGACGCCGGCACCGGCGACGACGACTACATGGGCTTCGTGTTCGGCTACCAGAACTCGAGCAACTTCTACCTGTTCGACTGGAAGCAGGGGACGCAGGGCTACGTCGGGCGCACCGCGGCCGAAGGCATGGCGATCAAGAAGTTCACCGGCGCGACCGGCAGCGGCCTGGCCGACCTGTCGCTCGAGGAGTTCTGGGAGAACCAGGCCAGCTTCGGCGACATGACGGTGCTGGCGAAGAACCAGTCGACGACCGCCGGTTGGCTGGCCGCGACGGACTACACCTTCCACTTCGACTTCGACCAGAACCCCGGCGAGATCCACGTCGTGGTGAAGAACGGCGCGACCACGTTGTGGGACACGACGGTGGTCGACACCACCTTCACCGGCGGCCAGTTCGGTTTCTTCAACAACTCGCAGGCCGGCGTGACCTACGCCGGCTTCACGCAGACCGGCGGCGTGCCGGTGACGCCGGCGATTCCCGAGCCGGAGACCTACGCGCTGATGCTGCTCGGGCTCGGCGCCCTGGGGCTCGTGGCGCGGCGTCGACGCCGCGCCTGAGCCCACGCGGTCACTGGCTCAGCAGGATCGACGCGATGATGCCGGTGGCGATGGCGACCAGCACGTAGTCGCCGCCGGTCTGGACCCAGTGGTAGCCACGCGGCGGCGCGCTCAGGCGGTGGCCGCGCCAGTCGTCGACGACGTACTGGCGGCTGCGCCACTCCGGTGGCAGGCGCCCGCCGCGGTAGAAGCTGTGGTTGGGCCCGGCGCCACGGCCGTCGCGGTAGCCGTAGGCCGGGGCATGCCCGGGCGGGCCGCGCCGGTCGCTGCGGTAGTCCCGATAGTCGCGGTGATCACGGTAGTCCCGGCGGTCATCGCGCCGATAGTCGCGACGGTCGTCCCGGCGGTCGTCTCGTCGATCGTCGCGACGGTCGATCTGGCGGGCCGGCCGATCCCGGTCATCGACGGAGCGCGGGATGCGCACGTCGTAGCTGCCCTGCCCGGCGCGGTCGGCGCGCACGTCCTTGTCGTTCTGCCCGAAGGCGAGACCACTGACGCTCATGGAAAAGGCGGCGATGGCGCTGACGATGGCTTGGTGCTTCATGGGACGCTCCTTGGGATAACCCGGACGAATCCGGAACATGATCATGTCCCTAACGCCCCGGCAACCCTGTAGGCCGACATCCTCCGCCCCGATCGGAGGTCGCCCGGTCGTGACAAGCCCGTCGCGGGCTCCTACAGTGGGGCCCCCGCAGACCCGGAGATCACGATGAGAGCCCCCGCGCCCGACGCCGAATACCTGATGCGCGACACCACGTCGCACCCGCCGGCGCTGACGCCGGCCTACAAGACGAGCGTGCTGCGCTCGCCGCGGCTGGCGCCGATCTCGCTGCAGCAGTCGCTGTCCGAAGTCACCGCCCCGGTGTTCCGCGCCGAGGAGTTCGGCCCGCTCGACCACGACCTGATCATGAACGCCGCCAAGGACGGCCTGCCCATCGGCGAGCGCATCGTCGTCCACGGCTACGTGCACGACCAGCTCGGCCGGCCGGTACCGAACGCGCTGGTGGAAGTCTGGCAATGCAACGCCAGCGGCCGCTACCGCCACAAGAAGGACCAGTACATCGGCGCGCTCGACCCCAACTTCGGCGGCTGCGGGCGCATGCTGACCGACGCCAACGGCTACTACGCCTACCGCACCATCCGCCCCGGCCCCTACCCCTGGCGCAACCGCGTCAACGACTGGCGCCCCGCGCACATCCACTACGCCATCAGCGGGAGCGGCTGGGTCCAGCGCCTGATCACGCAGATGTACTTCGAGGGCGACCCGCTGATCGCGACCTGCCCGATCCTGGGCATCGTGCCGAGCGAGGAGCAGATCCGCGGGCTGATCGCGCTGCAGGACCGCAGCGCCTTCGTGCAGCTCGACAGCCGCGCCTACCGCTTCGACATCGTGCTGCGGGGTCAGCGCGCCACGCTGTTCGAGAACGCCGTGCAGGCGCCCGTGCAAGGAGCAGCGCAATGAGTCAGCAGCAGATGACCCCGCTGATGCGCGAGACGGCCTCGCAGACCGCCGGCCCGTACGTGCACATCGGCTTGGCGCCGCAGCAGGCCGGCTTCGACATCTTCGAGAACAACTTCGGCAGCGTGCTCACGAACGAGCGCACGCAGGGCGAGCGCATCCGCATCGAGGGCCGGGTGTTCGACGGCATCGGCACGGTGCTGAAGGACGTGCTGATCGAGATCTGGCAGGCCAACGCGGCCGGCCGCTACGCGCACCCGGCCGACCGCCAGCCGGGCAAGGCCGAGGACCCGGCGTTCCGCGGCTGGGGCCGCAGCTGCACCGACTTCGACACCGGCGTCTACACCTTCGAGACGATCAAGCCGGGCGTGGTGACGGGGCGCAACGGCCGTTTCATGGCGCCGCACATCAACGTGTGGGTGGTCGCGCGCGGCATCAACCTCGGGCTGAACACGCGGCTGTACTTCAGCGACGAGGCCGAGGCCAACGCGAAGGACGCGGTGCTGAACATCATCGAGTGGGAGGCGCGCCGGGCCACGCTGGTGGCCCAGCGCAGCCCCGGCACGACAGGGGTGCCGGTCTACCGTTTCGACATCCGCCTGCAGGGCGAGGGCGAGACGGTGTTCTTCGACATCTGAGAACACACCACCCGGCCGCCAACGCGGCCGGGCGGGATTCTCTTACGGCGTCACCGGGCAGGCCGGCGTCGTCGCCGCGACGATCTGGCGCAGGCCCAGCGTGCTGGCCGCGTCGTCCGGCCCCGGCGTGTTGTTGGTGAACGCGCAGCCGTAGGTCGTCGCGGCCACGGTGGCCGGGGTCACCACGTCGTCACCCGCCGGCTTGGCGCCGCCCGCTTCCCACTTCAGCATGTCGTCGAAGGCCGTCACCTGCTCGGCGACGGTGAAGTCGCAGTGGCTGATGCCGCGGATCGCGCGCTGCACGAGCCATTGGCTGTTGCCCTTGGCGGCGGTGCGCTTCTGGTAGACCTGCTCCATGCTGAACGGCACGAACAGGTCGCCCAGCGTGTGGATCGAGACCACCGGGATCTTGAACTCGCCATTCACCTTGGGGATCCAGCGCAGCCCGTCGGTGCGCAGCCGGTTGGCATCGGCATCCGGCGTGATCTTCTGCACCGAGGCGTTCAGCGCGGCGCTCGCGACGGGATCGCCGTCGATCGTGTAGGTGAAGCCGGTGGTGTCGAGCACGTTCTTGTTCAGGATGCCGGTGACCGAGCCGTACGGCGTGTTCGGGTCGGCCGTGAAGGTGCCGTACGCCGACGGGAACGACTGCCCGTAGGCCAGGCCCTGCGCGAACATCGGGCGCTGACCGCCGGTGATGTTCTGCAACACCGAGACGTACTGCGTCCCGGGCCCGGCGGTCGGAACGATCGAGGGCGTCGGGAACGCCGGCGTGGTGTTGAAGGTCGAGAACAGCGTGGTGCGCACCAGCGGCTCGATGTCGCTCCACTTGGTGACCGGGTAGGCCGGCACGCCGGCCAGCGCCTGCGCGGTGACCTGCATCGCCGCGAACTCGTTGAACAGCTCGGTGTCGCCGACCACGCCGCACATCGGCACGGCGCCGTTGTACTTGACTTTGTGGACGGCCGTGGCGGCGGCTTCGTCCTCGATCGCGGCGGCGGTGATGTGGCCGCCCATCGAGTGGCCGGTGATGAAGTACTTGGTCGGCGTGGCCTTCCCGGTGATCTTCGGGAACTCGAGCGCGAGCGCGTTGGTGTCCTCGACGCCGGCACGCACGTCGTAGTAGTTCTTCGCGTAGCTCGAGGCGGCCCAGGCGTAGCCGTTCTGGATCAGGTAGCGGCGGATCGACGGCGCACCGACGTTCAGGTTCGCGCCCGTGCCGGCGTAGCCATGCGCGTACATCACGAGCTTGCCGTTCCAGTTGGCCGGCACCTCGACGCGGTAGGCGGCGCCGTTCAGCACGCCGGCCCAGCGGCTGGTGGTGCTCATGTCGACCGCGTCGCCGGCCTGCGCGGTCATCGCGGCGAAGGTCGTCGCGGTCGGGTCGGCGGGGGTGAAGGTGCGGGTGTCGTGCGCCCGGGCTTCTTCCGGCGCCGGGTCGTCATCGCCGCCGCCGCCGCAGGCGGTCAGCAGCGCGAGGCTGGCAAGGGCGACGGCGCTGAGACGACCGAGCTGAAGGGATGCTTGCATGGCTTGTCTCCTGCTGAAGTGGATGACGCGCTCTGCGGCGCGCCGGGATCAGAGGAGCGCGAGAATATCCGTGCGATCCGCCACGGGCAGGCGCACTAACCCTCGAAGCCTGTCACCTGCGGGACAGCGGCGTTGTAAGTGAGTTTTTCAGGCCGACGGCGGGCCGAGCAGGCGCTCGCGGACCAGCCGGTCCTCCAGCTCGCCGACCTGGGCTGCCAGCGCGTTGCTGCTCTGCTCGATCGCGACGCGCGAGTCGCTCTGCAGCCGGTCGAGCCGGGTCATCAGTTCGGTGCGCAGTTCGGTGAAGCGCGAGGCCTCGGCGCGATCGGCCAGATCGCGCTGGGCCTGCAGCTCGCGGGTCTGGCGACGCGCCTCCATCAGCGAGCTCGCCTGCATCGAAACGACCCACACCGTGAACAGCACGCACAGGAACGCGACCAGCCCGAGCATGATCAGGCCAAGCGGCGCCTGCACCGTGGTCAGGCCCAGGTTGAGCGGCGTCAGCGCGGAGAACGCCTCCCAGTTGAGCAGGGCGAACAGCCCGACGAGGACGAGGACAAGGAAGAAAGCGAGCGCGCGGACCATGGTGTCGGCCTCCGTGTGGCAGGACCGACAAGGTTAGCCGCCGCCAGGGCCGCCGCGGGCAGCCGGACCCGACTCGCGTGTCGGAATCGGCGCGCTCGTGGTGCCGGACGACGCGCCGTCCGCGCCCCGCGCGGTTGGCGCGAGAATGCGGCCCACGCGTGATGCGGCCGATGCGCATTCCCCTCAGCCCCGAAAAGAACTCCGCGATGCAACCCGTCATCACCAGCCTGCTCGACACCGATCTGTACAAGTTCACGATGTGGCAGACGATGCTGCACCGGCACCCGGCCACCCAGGCGGAGTACACGTTCGTGTGCCGCAACGAGCCCGCGTTCCCGCTGGCCGAGCTGGTCGACGACGTCAACGCGCAGCTCGATCACCTGTGCAGCCTCAAGTTCACCGTGCCGGACCTGGCCTACCTGGGCGGGCTGCGCTTCATGCGTTCGGACTTCATCGACTTCCTGCGCATCTTCCACTTCCAGCGCGAGTTCATCAGCGCGCGCGCGGTCGGCACGCAGCTCGAGATCGTCGCCAACGGCCCGCAGGTCCACGTGATGGCGTTCGAGATCTACGTGCTCGCGATCGTCAACGAGCTGTACTTCCGCCGCTTCGACCAGACACCCGCGTTCGCCGAGGGCCGCAAGCGGCTGCACGCCAAGATCGAGCGGCTGCGCGCGTTCGACGACGAGCCGAAGCGCCGCCACCCGTTCGAGTTCTTCGATTTCGGCGTGCGCCGCCGCTTCTCGGGCGACTGGCAGCGCGAGGTCGTCGCGATGTTCAAGCGCGAGGTGCCGCAGTACTTCAAGGGCTGCTCGAACGTGCTCTACGCGCGCGATCTGGGCCTGGTGCCGATCGGCACGATGGCGCACGAGTACCTGCAGACCTACCAGACGCTCGGCGTGCGGCTCCGCGATTTCCAGCGCGCCGCGCTCGAGGACTGGGTGCAGGAGTACCGCGGCGACCTCGGCACCGCGCTGACCGACGTGGTCGGCATGGACGCCTTCCTCGGCGACTTCGACCTCTACTTCGCCAAGCTGTTCGACGGCCTGCGCCACGACTCGGGCGATCCGTACGTCTGGGGCGAGAAGGCGCTCGCGCACTACGCCAAGCTGCGCGTCGACGCGCAGACCAAGCGGCTGGTGTTCTCCGACGGCCTCGATTTCGACCGCTCGATCGCGCTCCACCACCACTTCTCCGACCGCACGCAGTGCGGCTTCGGCATCGGCACCAACCTCACCAACGACATGGGGCTGAAGACGCTGCACATCGTGATGAAGCTGACCCACGCCAACCGCCAGCCGGTCGCCAAGCTCAGTGATTCGCCGGGCAAGCTGCTCTGCGACGACGCGACCTTCCTGGCCTACCTGCGGCAGGTCTTTTCCGTCAACAGCTGATGCCGACCGTGCGCGGCCCGAACCCTGCCGTGGTGGAGCCGTACGGCCGCCCGGTCACGGGCTGGCGGCTCCATCTCTACACGGTGATCTTCGAGGCCGACACCCGCGCCGGCCGCGCCTTCGACCTGGTGCTCGTCGGGCTGATCCTGGCCAGCGTGGTCGTGGTCATGCTCGACAGCATGGCCTCGATGCACGCGCGTTACGCCGACCTGTTCTACGTGCTCGAATGGGGCTTCACGCTGCTGTTCACCGCCGAGTACATCGCGCGCCTGATCTGCGTGCGGCACCCGACGCGCTACGCCCGCAGTGCGCTCGGCATCGTCGACCTGGTGGCGGTGCTGCCGACCTACCTCGCCTTCCTCGTGCCCGGCCTGCACGCGCTGATCGACGTGCGCATCCTGCGGTTGCTGCGCCTGTTCCGGATCCTCAAGCTGGGGGCCTATGTCGAGGAGTACGGCGCCCTGGGTCGCGCGCTCGCGTCGTCGCGCCGCAAGATCTTCGTGTTCGTCACCTTCGTGATGATGGTCGTGCTGGTGATGGGCACGCTGATGTACGTGGTCGAGGGGCCCGAAAACGGCTTCTCCAGCATCCCGATGTCGGTGTACTGGGCGATCACCACGATGACCACCGTCGGCTTCGGCGACATCACGCCCAAGACCGACCTCGGCAAGGGCATCGCCTCGGTGATGATGCTGCTCGGCTGGGGCACGCTCGCGGTGCCCACCGGCATCGTCAGCGCCGAGTACGCCGCGCAGCGCACCGGCGTCGGGCCGACCACCCGCACCTGCCACGAATGCCTCAGCGAAGGCCATCTGCCCAGCGCGCACTTCTGCCGCGACTGCGGCGCCCGGCTGCCGCCGTGGCGCAGCGATGCGTCGGTCGTCGCCCCGCGCGTCACCGAATCCGACAAGCCATGACCGACACCCCCGAGACCCTCCACGAACCCACCCTCTGGCGCGACAACGGCTGGACCGCCCGCGTCATCAAGAACGAGGACGACGACGGCTGGGCCGTCGCGATGACGCGCGACGGCGAGGCCGAGCCCGCGCTCGTCGGCCCGTGGACGATGGGCCGCGACAAGAAGAACCCGAAGCCGCTCGACACCGCCGCGTTCAACGTGCTGGTCAAGACCGCCGCCGAGGTGATCCGCCGCCACGAGCAGGCGCTGCATGCGCAGCACCACAAGAACGTCGCCGTCACGGTCGACGGCCGGCGCGTGCTGGTGACGCTGGACATCGTGCCCGACGAGGACGACCCGCACGCCATGCTGGCGGCGCAGGACGCCTACGGCGAATCGCTCGCGAAGGTCCGCGTGAAGCCGACCTTCAAGCTGACGACCGGCAGCGCGACCGCCTGGATCGAGGACGACTTCCGCAAGCCGGGCTGAGCCGCCCGGTCCGCGTCAGCCCGCGGCCTGCATCCGCAGCCGGCGCGCGGCCTCCTCGGCCTTCGCGTCGTCGATCTCGCGCAGCACGCCGCCCAGGTCGACCGTGCCGGCCTTGCGCTCGTAGCGCCCGGTGAGCACGCTCTCGTTGGTCAGCTCACCGCGTTCGTAGAGGCTCCAGATCTCGGCGCCGTACTGCGTCGCGAGCAGCTCCGGCGCGGACTGGCCGAAGAAGTTGCGCAGGTTCTCCACGTCGCGCAGCAGCATCCGCTGGGCGTGGTTGTTGCCTGCGGCGTCCACCGCCTGCGGCAGGTCGATGATCACCGGCCCGTCGGCGGCGAGCAGGATGTTGAACTCCGACAAGTCGCCGTGCACCACGCCCGCGCACAGCATGCGCACCACCTCGCGCAGCAGCGTCGCGTGGTGCGCGTTGGCTTCGTCCGCCGTGAAGCGGCAGTCGTTCAGGCGCGGCGCGGCGGCGCCGTCGGCGTCCGCCACGAGCTCCATCAGCAACACGCCTTCGTGGAAGTTGTACGGCTTGGGCACGCGCACCCCGGCGGCGGCCAGGCGGTACAGCGCATCGACCTCGGCGCTCTGCCACGCCGCCTCCTGTGCCTCGCGGCCGAAGCGCGTGCCCTTGGCCATCGCGCGGGCCTGGCGGGTGTTCTTGACCTTGCGGTTCTCGGTGTAGTCGACGGCCTGGCGGAAGCTGCGGTGCGTCGCCTCCTTGTAGACCTTGGCGCAGCGCGTCTCGCCGCCGCAGCGCACGACGAACACCATCGCCTCCTTGCCGCTCATCAGCTGGCGCTGGACGGTGTCGATCAGGCCTTCGTCGATCAGGGTCTGCAGGCGTGCGGGTGCTTTCATCGGCGGATTCTGCGCCCGCGCGATTCAGTGGGCGCCCACCACCACCGGGATCTCGGTGGCCGGCGGCGTGTTGCGGCTGCGGCCGCAGCGCACGATGCCGTCGATCATCACCATGCCGACGCCCGGGATGTCCCCGAGCTGCACGCTCTCGAGCAGCGTGCGGCCGGCGGTGTGCTGGGCGCGATCCATGAAGACGAAGTCGGCGGCGCGGCCGGCCTCGATCAGCCCGCAGTTCAGGTTGCGGATGCGCGCGGTGTTGCCGGTCGCGAAGCAGAACACCAGCTCGGCCGGGATGTTGCCCAGGCTGGAGAGCAGCGAGATCATCCGCAGGATGCCCAGCGGCTGCACGCCCGAGCCGGCCGGCCCGTCGGTGCCCAGGATCACGCGGTGCGGGCACTTGAGCTGCAGCGCCGCCTGGGCCGCGGCGATCGCGATCTTCTCGTTGCCGTTGTGCACGATCTCGATCGCGCGGCTGCTCTTCTCGCACAGCTCGCACACATGCGCTTCGCTCAGGGACGTGTGGCCGCCGTTGATGTGGCCGATGATGTCGGCGTCGGCTTCGAGCACCACGTCCTTGTCGATCAGGCCCGAGCCGGGGATCGACGGGCCGCCGGTGTGGATGGTGCTCTGGATGCCGTGCTTGCGCGCCCACTTCACCATCGTCGCGGCCTCGGTGCCGCCCTTGACCGAGCCCAGCCCGATCTCGCCGAGCAGGCCGACGCCGGCCTCGGCGAGTTCCCTGAAATCGCTCTCGACCATGCCCTTCTCGATGACCGGCGCGCCGGCCAGCACCTTGACGCCGCCGGGGCGGAAGTTGTCGAACGCGCGCTGCGCGGTGATCGCCAGCGCCTTCAGGCCGACGATGTCCTTGGGGCGGCCGGGCAGGTGCACCTCGCCGGCCGAGATCATCGTCGTCACGCCGCCGTTCATCGTGCTGTCGATCCAGCCGATCTGGTTCTGGCGCGGCGTCCAGTCGCCGAACACCGGGTGGACGTGGCTGTCGATCAGGCCCGGGGCCACGCAGGTCTGGCGCGCGTCGATCAGGGTGTCGGGCTCGTCGGTGTCCAGGTCCGCCTCGCGGCCGACGCCGACGATCAGGCCGTCGCGCACGACGATGGTGTCGGCGTCGAGGATCGGTTTGTCGATGTCGCCGGACAGCAGCAGCCCGATGTTGCGGATGACGACCTTGCCCGATTTGCCGGTGGATGCTGCGTCTGCCATGGGTACTCCGAAAGTGCCGGCTGCGGCGCAGGCCGGCTCGCGGGAAATTATGACGCCGGCATGCGGCGATGACCTACAGGCGCGGCGCCACGGTCGCCTACGCTTCGCGTTCGCGACCCCTGACCTTGCCCCTTGCCCCTTGCCGATGAACATCCTGCATCACCCTGCTCGCCACTCGATCGAAGCCGAGTTCCGCTACCCGCTCTACAGCCCGCGCGGCGGCGTCGAAGGGGCGCTGCTGCTCGCCGACGAGGAGCACATCCAGCTCGTGTTCGAGCCGCATGACGAGGCAGGCCCGGCCCTGTTCGGCGGCCTGCGCACCGGCACCCGGGTGCGGGTCGAGGCGCGTCCCGAGCCGGCGTCGGATCGGCATGGGCAGCCGGCGCACCGGGTCTACCGCTTCGAGCGGCTGGTCAGCGTCGAGGGCCGGGCCGTCGACGACGTGGCGCCTGCACCGGCGCGCGCCCCGTACAGCGGCATCGTGGTGCGCCTGAACTTCGCGCGGCACGGCGAGCCGAACGGCTACGTGCTCGACAGCGGTGACTTCATCCACACCCGGCCCGAGGGCATGGCGCAGCTGCAGCTGGGCGTCGGCGACCGGGTCGAGGCCGACGGCGAAGCGCGGCCGCTTGAGGGTGGCAGCGGTGTGGTCGTCGAGGCGTCGGTGGTGAACGGCCGCGCGATCGGCAAGGCGAAGCGCCCCGCCCACGCCTGAGTTCGCCAGACCGGCGTTCCCGCGCAGGAACGCGGAATGCCGTCGGGCCGGGTGGTCACGTCGATCCAGAGATCCTTTTCCGTCGAGCAAGCCGAGCCGCGCCGGCGCGTGCGGCTGCTGATGGTCGGCGACAGCACCGGTGTCGGGCTCGGCGCCGGGGCGGCCGACAGCAGCTTCGCCGGCCTGCTGGCGCGCACCCTGGGCGTGCCGGTCGACAACCGCTGCGCCAATGGCGCCCGGGTGGCCGATGTCGCGGCCCAGCTCGATCCGCCGAACGATGGCTCGCGGTACGACTTCGTCGTCGTGCTGGCCGGCGGCAACGACGCGCTGCGCGGCACGCGCCTGGCGCGGCTCGAACGCGCGGCGCGCGAGGTGCTGCACCGGGCGCAGCGCGTGGCCGACACGGTGGTCTGGATCGGGTGTGCCGACATCGACATCGCACCGGCCCTGCCGCCGCCGCTGTCCTGGTGGCTGGGGTGGCGCTGCCGGCGCGCGATGTGCACCATCGGCCGGGTGGCGCGCTCGGGCGGCGCGCCGTTCGTCGACTTCGCCACCCCCGAGCACAGCGCGCGCTTCCGTGCGGCGCGCCGCCACTACTTCGCCGCCGACGGTCTGCACCCGAGCGCGGCGGCGTACCGCGAGTGCTTCGAGATCGTGCTGCGCACCGTGCCGGCGATCTCGCGGCTGGCGCGGCGGGCGCCGCGCCGGCCCGTGGCGCCGCCTGCCTGAGCCCGCGGCGGGGCCGCCCGCCGGTGCGCGGGGCCGCGCCTATCATCCGGCGCATGCCGCCCAAACCGCCCTCGACCCTGCGGCTGCTCCAGGACGGCCTCGGCGATCTGGGCCGCAGCGGCCTGCGCTCCTCGATCGGCTGGTCGGTGAGCTGGTGGCACGTGGTCAAGGTCGGTGCGCTGATCATGGTGCTGGCGCTGTCGCCCTCCACCTACGACCGCGCCAACCGCCGCGCGCTCGCCCGCCACGTCTACATGGACACCGCGCCGATCCTGCCGTGGTTCGCGCTGATCTCGGCGGTCATCAGCGTGGTGCTGATCCGCATCGTGCTGGTCACGGCGCTGAGCTACGGCCTGTCGCAGTACGCGCTGCAACTGCTGATCCGCGTGCTGGTGCTGGAGCTGATCCCGCTCACGGCGGCGCTGTTCGTCGCGATGCAGGTCACGGTGCCCAGCGGCGCCGCGCTGTTGCGCCTGCACGCGCGTGGCGGCTTCGCCGACCTGGTGCAGGCCGGCGGCGATCCGCTGCGGCACGAGCTGATGCCGCGCGTCGTCGCCGGCATCTTCGCGGTGCTGCTGCTGGCCGCGGTCAGCTGCGTGATCGCGACCGGCCTGGCCTACGCCGCGGTGTTCGGCTTCACGATCGGCGCGTTCGACGGCTTCACCCGCTCGATGGGCCAGATCTTCGACCCGGGCGTCACGATGATCCTGGCGCTCAAGACGCTGTTCTTCGCGCTCGCGGTGTCGCTGATCCCGGTCGCGGCCTTCCTGCGCGGCCCGCGGGGCGGCGCCGGCAGCGCCGAGCTCGACAGCCTGGTGCGCCTGTTCTCGGCGATCCTCGTGATCGAGGTCGTCTCGCTGATGGGCAACTACTATTGAGCCGCCGATGGACGAACCCACCCCTCCCGCCACCGCTCCGCCGCCCGCGCCCGAGCACCTCGAATTCAAGGCTTCGCTGCTGCTGCTCGTGCTGCTGCTGTTGGTGGCCGGCGCCGGCCTCTACCTGAGCTACGCGCGCGGCGCGTTCGAGCGCACCCAGCAGCTCGTGCTGGTGGCCGAGGATTCGGAGGGCGTCTCGGTCGGCATGGACATGACCTTCGCCGGCTTCCCGATCGGCCGGGTGCGCCGCATCGAGCTGGGGCCCGACGGCAACGCCCGCATCGTCGTCGAGGTGCCGGTCAAGGACGCGCACTGGCTGCGCGAGTCGAGCGTGTTCACGGTCCAGCGCGGCGTGGTCGGCAACACCAACATCCGCGCCTACACCGGCGTGCTGACCGACCCGCCGCTGCCCGACGGCGCGACCCGCACCGTGCTGCGCGGCGACGCCGCGGCCGAGATCCCGCGCCTGATGGCCGAGGCGCGCCAGCTGCTGGCCAACCTGAACGCGATCAGCGCCGAGGGCTCGGCGATCAACGAGAGCCTGGCGAACCTGAAGACCTTCACCGGCAAGCTCAACGCGCCGGGCGGCGCGATGGGCGCGCTGCTCGGCGGCGATGCGCAGGCCGGCAAGATCCTCGCCGCGCTGGACCGCACCAACGCGCTGCTGGCGCGGCTCGACGGCCTGGCCGCCAAGGCCGACACGCAGGTGTTCGGCGCCGACGGCGTGATGCGTGACGCGAAGCAGACCGTGCAGCAGCTCAATGCCGTGCTCGGCGATGCCCGCGCCAGCCTGAAGAAGGTCGACGCCGTGCTCGACGAGGCGAAGGCCGTCGGCGCGAACGCGCGCGTCGCCACGGCCGATCTGGGCACGCTGCGCGCCGAGGTCGAGGCCAGCCTGCGCAACATCGACCAGCTGATCGGCGAGGTGAACCGCAAGTGGCCGTTCGCGCGCGACACGGAGTTGAAGCTGCCATGAGGTGGCTCACCGCATCGCTCGCGCTGTGGGCGGTGGCCGTCGTCGCCGCCTGCTCCAGCCAGCCACCCGCGCCCGACTGGCAGGCCGCCGCCAAGGCCGCCAGCGAGCGGGCCGTGGCCGCCCACCTGGCCGGCAACGCGCGCGTCGAGTCCGCGGAACTGGCGCGCGCACGCGCCGAGGTCGCGCGCACCGGGCGGGCGGACCTGCTCGCGCGGGTCGAGCTCGCCCACTGTGCGGCGCAGGTCGCGAGCCTCGTGTTCGGCCCGTGCGCCGCGTTCGAGCCCCTGCGCGCCGACGTGCCCGCGCCAGAGCGCGCGTATGCCGCCTACCTGGCCGGCCAAGCGGGCGCCGAAGACATCGCGCTGCTGCCGCCGGCCCATCGCGCGGCGGCGCCCGCGGCGATCGCCGATCCGCTGGCGCGGCTGATCGCGCTCGGCGTGCTGTTCCAGAGCGGCCGGGCCGATCCGGCGGCGATCGCGCTGGCCGTCGACACGGCGTCGGCGCAGGGCTGGCGGCGGCCGCTGCTGGCCTGGCTCGGCGTGCAGCTGCGGCTGGCCGAGCAGGCGGCAGCCGCCGAGGAGGTGGCGCGCCTGAAGCGCCGGATCGCGCTCGTCACGGGGCCGGCCTCGCCCTAGACCGACGCTGCGGCCCCGCCGCGTTCAGGGCGGCAGGCGTTCCATGTCGTGGACTTCGCGCTCGTGGGTCGTCGGGCCGTCGAGCGAGATCGTCTCCCAGCCGCTGTCGTAGTCGACGACGCGGAAGCGCCGCTCCGGCAGGTGCCCGTGGGTGGAGGGGAACAACGCGAACACCTCGTGCCCGCTGTGCAGCGCGCGCACCGCTTCCGCCACCGGCACGACCGCCTCGCCATCGACCCAGTCGTTGCGCCGGGTGTCCACCTCGCCCCACAGCACGTGGGTGATGCGACCGTCGGCGTCGAGCCGGACCTTCGAAACGGCATAGACCTTCATGGCGTCTCCCGCAGTGGTTGAGCCGTTCATGCTACGGCGTCGCGCCCGATCCGTCCCACCGGGGCTCCGCCGGCGCCCGGCGCCCGCCGGTGTCACGGTTCGTCACATCTCGCGCATATCTAGGGGGTAGGCCCGTCGCGCGTCGCTTTCTAGACTTTGTGCAGTTTTTGTCAATCTCAAAGGAGTACCCATGCCGTCCGTTTTCAAACCCCTGGCCGCGGTCGCGGTCGCGCTCGCCACGTTGACCGGCGCCAGCGTTGCGCAGGCCGCGGCCTGTTCCGCGACCGCCGGTTTCGAGAGCTTCGTCGGCGGCGCGTCGACGGACGACGTGACGCTCGGCGGGCTGGATTCGACGATGTGCGTGATCTCCGGCGTCAACCCCGCGCAGGGCCCGGACGGCAACACCAGCGGCTTCGACGGTGCGTTCGGCGGCGGCTGGACGCTGCTGAGCAAGGGGGCCGGCGCCGGTACGGTCGACGGCGTGAACTTCACGCTCGGCTTCTCGCAGGCCGACGGCACCTGGTCGATCACCACCGACCAGGACGCGACCTACGACCTGGTGTTCGCGATGCACGCCTCCGACCGCAGCGGCGCGTTCATGTTCGACGACTTCACCTCGTTCGCGTCGGTCACGCAGAGCGGCACGTGGGCCATCGAGTGGCTGAACAACGGTGGCCAGGTGCCCGGCTTCTCGAACATCAACTTCTTCGTGCGCGACGTGGTTACGCCGGTGCCCGAGCCGGAGACCTACGCGCTGATGCTGGCCGGCCTCGGCGCCCTGGGGTTGATGGCGCGCCGGCGCCGCGCCTCCTGAGGGTTCACGGGCGGGCAGCCCGAAGGCTCAGGCCTTCAGCCGCCAGCCGGTGCGCATGATCCAGGTGGCGAACCACAGCGCCACGAAGAAGAACAGCAGCGTCACCGAGAAGCTGATGCCGATGTGCATCTCCGAGTTGCCGAAGAAGCTCCAGCGGAAGCCGCTGATCAGGTAGACCGACGGGTTGAGCATCGACAGCTTCTGCCACAGCGGCGGCAGCATGTTGATCGAGTAGAACGGCCCGCCGAGGAAGGTCAGCGGCATCACGATCAGCATCGGGATCAGCTGCAGCTTCTCGAAGCCGTCGGCCCAGATGCCGATGATGAAGCCGAACAGGCTAAACGTGACCGCGGTCAGCACCAGGAACAGCAGCATCCACACCGGGTGCTCGATGTGGATCGGCACGAACAGGGCCGCCGTGGCCAGGATGATCAGGCCGATCACGACCGACTTGGTTGCCGCCGCGCCCACGTAGCTCAGCACGATCTCCAGGTGCGAGATCGGCGCCGAGAGCAGCTCGTAGATCGTGCCGGTGAACTTCGGGAAGTAGATCCCGAACGACGCGTTCGAGATGCTCTGCGTCAGCACCGACAGCATGATCAGCCCCGGCACGATGAACGCCCCGTAGCTCACGCCCTCGACCTCGGCGATGCGTGAGCCGATCGCCGAGCCGAACACGACGAAGTAGAGCGCTGTGGAGAGCACCGGCGAGACGATGCTCTGCGTGATGGTGCGCCAGGTGCGCGCCATCTCGAAGCGGTAGATCGCGCGGACCGCGTGCAGGTTCATCGTGCGCCCTCCACCAGGCTGACGAAGATGTCCTCGAGCGAGCTCTCGGTCGTGCGCAGGTCCTTCAGGCGGATGCCGGCGCGCTGCAGGTCGTCGAGCAGCGAGGCGATCGCGCCCTGCATCGCGCTCGGGTCGTAGGTGTATTTCAATTCGGTCCCCTCGGCGTTCAGCGCCAGCGTGTGGGCTTCGAGCCCGGGCGGGATCAGCGTCAGCGGCTGCTGCAGCTCCAGCGTCATCTGCTTCTTGCCGAGCTTCTTCATCAGCGTGGCCTTGTCCTCGACCAGGATGATCTTGCCGTGGCTGATCACGCCGACGCGGTCGGCCATGTCCTCGGCCTCCTCGATGTAGTGGGTGGTCAGCACGATCGTCACGCCGGACTCGCGCAGCTGCCGCACCATCGCCCACATGTCCTTGCGCAGCGCCACGTCGACGCCGGCGGTCGGCTCGTCGAGGAACAGCACGCGTGGTTCGTGGGACAGCGCCTTGGCGATCATCACGCGGCGCTTCATGCCGCCCGAGAGCTCGCGCAGCTTGTTGTCCTTCTTGTCCCACAGCGAGAGCGCGCGCAGCGTCTTCTCGATGTAGGCCGGATCGGGCGCCCGGCCGAACAGGCCGCGGCTGAAGGTCACCGTGTCCCAGACGCTCTCGAACGCGTCGGTCGTCAGCTCCTGCGGCACCAGGCCGATCATCGCGCGCACGGCGCGGTAGTCGGTGCCGATGTCCAACCCGGCGACCTTCACGCTGCCCTCGCCGAGCTTGACGATGCCGCAGATCAGGCCGATCAGCGTGGTCTTGCCGGCCCCGTTCGGCCCGAGCAGCGCGAAGATCTCGCCCGGGCGGATCTCGAGGTCGATGTGGTCCAGCGCCCGGAAGCCGGAGGCGTAGACCTTCGAGACGCCGGCGACGGCGATGATGGCGTTCATGCGGTGAGTGGCTTTCGGCGGCGGCGAGGAGGCGCCATTAGACCAGCGCCGCGCCGAACGCGTCGCCGGCCCGCTGCCGACCGGCAGCCCTCAGAATCGGCGGCTCCAATCAACGCCCCCACGGAGACAGGCCATGATCAAGGTCAGCGTGATGTACCCCCAGACTGCCGGCGCGCGGTTCGACCACGACTACTACCGCACCACCCACATGGCGCTGCTGCGCGAGCTGGTCGGCGCAAGCTGCCGCTCGATCGCCATCGACAAGGGGCTCAGCGGCGGCGGCAAGGCGCCCGCGCCCTACGCGGCGATGTGCCACCTCGAGTTCGATTCGATCGAGTCCTTCCAGACCAGCTTCGGCCCGCACGCCAAGGCGCTGATGGCCGACACACCGAACTACACCGACATCGTCCCGGTGATGCAGATCAGCGACGTGGTGCCGGTCTGACCGGTGCCGCGCCCGATCCCGACGCGCCCGACCGACGCGCGGAGAAGCGCCTGAGTCTCGTCCGCGGGGCCGCCTGGCCGGCGCGTCTGCGGGCGGGATTGGCCATCGCCGGCAGTGCGCTCGCGCATGCGCCGGAAAACGCCGCCTACGGGCTGCTGGCGTTCGCGGCGCTAGGCGCCGGCTTCGCGCCGATCGCGATGGGGTTGGCGCTGCTCGCGGTCGTCGTGTCGAATGCGGTCGGCTCGGCGCTGGGCATGGGCCGGCTCGTCGTCGGGCAGCGCGCCGCGCTCGCGCTGCTGACCGCGGCGCTGGTGGTGGCGCTCGTCGAACTGCTGCAGCGGCGCGGCGCGGTCTCGGCCACGCAAGTGTTCGCGCTGTGCGCGCTCGGCGTCGCCGGTGCCGGCGCGCTGCAGATCGCGTTCGGGCTGCTGCGGCTCGGCAACATCGTCAAGTACACGCCGCACCCGGTGCGCGTGGGCGTGACCAGCGGTGTCGGGCTGCTGCTGATCGTCACCGCGCTGCCGGTGGTCACCGGCCACGGCTTCGGGGCCGGCTTGCGCGCGGCGTTCGACGCCCCGCAGTTCGGCGCCATCGCGATCGCGCTGATCGCGATCGGCGTCAACAGCGTCGCGGCCCGCCGGAACCTGCACGTGCCGGCGGTGCTGGTCGGGCTGGGGGTCGCGACGGTGTTGCAACTGCTGCTCGTCAGCGCGCTTCCGGACGGCAGCTTCGGCGCGCCGCTCGGCGAGCCGGCGCTGTCGTTCACCCCCTGGGCCGGGCTCGACGCACAGGCGCTGTGGGCGCCTGGGTCCGTGACCGCGCCGCTCGTGCTGCTGATCGGCGCCTATTCGCTCACCGTCGCGGTGCTGGGCAGCCTGGACGCGCTGCTCGTCGTGTCGGTGGTCGACGGCCGCCTGCGGCGCCATCGCGACCCGAACCGCGAGCTCTGCGCGCAAGGGGTCGCGACGCTGATCGCCGGTGCGGCGGCGGCACAGGCGGGGTCGCCGTCGATGCCCAAATCGCTGGCGATGGTCGCCGAGCATCCCGAAGCGCGCCACGCCGGCCTGGTCTACGCGGCGGCGACGCTGGTGCTGCTCGTCGTCGCGCCGAAGTTGATCGGCCTGGTGCCCGCCAGCGCGATCGGCGGCGTGCTGCTGCTGCAAGGCGTGCAGATGGTCGCGCCCTCGTTCTGGCGCGCGCCGCTCGAGCTGTGGCGCCTGCACGGCGCGCGCCCCGCGCGGGACGCGACGGACGCCGAACGCGGGCCGGCCCGGCGCGGCGACTGGGCGATCGAGCTCGCGGTCGCGCTCGGCGCCGTCGCGTTCGGGCTCGGCCCCGCGGTCGTGATCGGCGCCTCGTGCGCGGTGCTGCTGTTCGTGCGCGCGAACATGCGCGACGTTGTGCGCCGCGAGTGGACGGCGCGGACCCGCCGCTCGCTCAAGGCGCGTCCGTCCGCCGTCGTCGAGGCGCTGTCGCGGGCCGGCGCGCGGATCACGCTGCTCGAGCTCGAAGGTCCGCTGTTCTTCGGCACCGCCGACGGCCTGCGCGCGCGGCTGGAGCAGCTTCAGGAGTCGGCCGACACGGTGATCCTCGACCTGCACCGGGTGCCGGAGATCGACATCACCGCCGCCCGGATCCTGTCCGAGACGGCCGAGCACTGGGCGCGCCTGGGCCGGCACCTCGTGTTCGCCGAATGGCGGGCCGCGGACGAGGCGTTCGGGCCGGGCACGGTCGCCGGGGAATTGCGCTTCGTGGCGACCACCGACCTCGCGCTGGAGGAGGCCGAGGAGCGCCTGCTCGCCGCGCTGGAGGCGACGAACCCGACGCACGAGCGCCTGACGCTCGCCGACACGATGCTCGGCCGCGGCCTGGACGCGGACGAACTGGCGTGGCTCGCGGCCCAGATGGACACGCTGCACATCCCGCGCGGCCAGGTGCTCTTCAGGCTCGGCGACCCGGGCGACGGCTTCTACCTGAGCCTGGCCGGCGACATCGGCCTGCGCCTGCCCGGCAGCGCGCGCCGCCTCGCGTCGTTCGCGCCCGGCGTGGTGATCGGCGAGATGGCGACGCTGACGCGCGGCACCCGGTCGGCGGAGGCCTTCGCCGAGTCCGACGTCACGGCGCTGAAGCTGTCGGTCGACGCCTTCGACCGCCTGATGAGCGAGCGGCCGGTGCTGGCCGCGAAGCTGCTGAAGAGCATGTCGCTGCACCTGGCCGACCGGGTGCGCACGCTGACGGGCGACCTGTCCCACTGGCTCGCCCGCTCGGCCGCGAACCGCGACGACGCGGCCGGTCCGCCGGACCGGTCGCGCACGGCGCCGCGCTAGCAGGGCCGCGCCCGGGGCGCGTCAGGCGGCGGCGCCGCGCGGCATCACTTCGCCTTCGTCCTCGCCGTCCCAGTAGTGGATGCGCGTGGCGCGCACCTTGACGAGCGCGAGCCCCGGCGTGTCGACGCCCTGCTTGAACCAGCGGTCCAGGCCGTCGGTCCAGTGCGCGGCGAACTGCGCCTTGTCGCGGATGACCTGCGCCTCGCCCTCGACCGAGATGAACAGCGGCGGCTTGCCGAGCAGGCCCTTGCTGCCCTGGAAGGCCAGACCGACCTTGGGGTCGCTGCCGATGTCGCGCACCGTGCGCGAGTCTTCCCAGGTGAAGTACCAGGAGTCGCCGTCGTACTCGACCTCGCCGTTGTTGCTCATCGGACGTGCGGCCTTGCTACCGTCCTCGGCGCGGGTGGTCAGCATCGCGAAGTCGATGTCGCGCATCGCTTCGCCGAGCTCCTTCAGGCTCATGGTGGTCTTCGACATGGCGGTTCCTCGTATGGCGTTTCGATCGAGGAAACTTTAGCCAGTCGGCCCGCGCGGCGCTGTAGGAAGGCGCCGCTTGACTCACCGGCTAAGTCACCGGCGCGGGGTTGAACAGCACCAGCGCGTTGTGCAGCTTCCAGCGCTCGGCCCAGGTCTGCTTCCTGCCGCTGGCCACGTCGAGCATCAGGCGGAAGAGTTCCCAGCCGACCTCCTCGATCGTCGCGTCGCCGTCGGCGATGCGGCCGGCGTTCACGTCCATCAGGTCGTGCCAGCGCCGCGCCAGGTCGCTGCGGGTCGCGACCTTGATGACAGGCACCTGCGCCAGCCCGTACGGCGTGCCGCGGCCGGTGGTGAACACGTGCAGGTTGATGCCGGCGGCGAGCTGCAGCGTGCCGCAGATGAAATCGCTGGCCGGCGTGGCGGCATAGACCAGGCCGCTGGTGATGCCGCGGTCGCGCAGCTTCTCGCCGGGCGACAGCACGCCGCCGATCGGCGCCGAGCCCGACTTGACGATCGAGCCCATCGCCTTCTCGACGATGTTGGAGAGGCCGCCCTTCTTGTTGCCCGGCGTGGTGTTGGCGCTGCGGTCGACCCGGCCCTTCGCGAGGTAGGCGTCGTACCAGGCCATCTCGCGGATCATCGCGTCGGCCACTTCGGGCGTCGACGCACGTGATGTCAGCTGGTCGATGCCGTCGCGCACTTCGGTGGTCTCGCTGAACATCACGGTCGCGCCGGCGCGCACCAGCAGGTCGGTGCAGAAGCCGACGGCCGGGTTCGCGGTGACGCCGCTGAACGCGTCGCTGCCGCCGCACTGCACGCCGACGACCAGGCTACTCGCCGGGCAGGTCTCGCGGCGGCGCGCGTTCAGGCGCTCCAGGTGCAGTTGCGCCGTCGACATGATCGAATCGATCATCGACATGAAGCCCACGTGCGCTTCGTCCTGCAGGCAGACCACGTCGAGCTTCGGCTCCTCGCTCGCGCCGATGTCGGCGACGCTGCGTTCATCCACGATCGCAAACGATCCGGGTGGCAACAGCCGCTCCGGTTGCAGCTTCTCGCAGCCGAGGCTGACGACCATCACCTCGCCGCCGAAGTTCGGGTTCAGCGAAATGTTGCGCAGCGTGCGGATCGGGATGATCGCGTCGGGGGCATCGATCGCCACGCCGCAGCCGTAGGTGTGCTCCAGCCCGACCACGTCGTCGACGTTCGGGTAGCTCGGCAGCAGCTCGGCCTTGATGCGCCTGACCGCGAAGTCGAGCACGCCGGCCACGCACTGCACCGTCGTCGTGATCGCCAGGATGTTGCGCGAGCCGACCGAGCCATCGGCGTTGCGGTAGCCCTCGAAGGTGTAGCCGGCCAGCGGCTCGGCGGCGGGCGGCTTGACGGTGGCGATCGGCAGGCCGTCGAGCGAGCGCGCGTCGGGCATCTCGAGCAGGCGCTCGTGGACCCAGCTGCCCTTGGGGATCGCGCGCGCGGCCCGGCCGATCACCACGTTGTAGCGACGCACCTCGTCTCCCGCCGCCAGGTCGACCAGCGCGACCTTGTGGCCCTGCGGCACCCGGTCCACCAGCGTGAGGCCGGAGGCGAACACCGTGCCGGCGGGCAGGCCGCCGTCGTTGGCGACGATCGCGACGTTGTCGAGCGCGTTCATCGTGATGAACAGCGGGGCGCGGGCGATGGCGGTCTCGGTCATGGCGGCTTTCGTGGAACGGCAGTCTGATTTTCGGTCAGTTTGGCTTAATCGTCATACCATTCACGGACAAGCGAACCACGGAGACAAGCGCATGCAGATCAATCGCCGCAACTTCACTTTGACCGCCACGCTGGCCGCGCTGGCCGGCAGCGCCTTCGCGCAGGACAAATGGCCCGGCAAGCCGATCACCTACATCGTGCCGTTCCCCGCCGGCGGCACGACCGACGTGCTCGGCCGCCTGATCGGCCAGAAGCTCGGCCCGGTGCTGGGCACGACGATCGTCGTCGACAACAAGGGCGGTGCCGGCGGCAGCGTCGGCTCCGAGATCGCCTCGCGCGCCGCGCCCGACGGCTACACGCTGCTCGGCGGCACGATCAGCTCGCATGCGATCAACGTGAGCCTGTACCCGAAGCTCGGCTACGACCCTACAAGATCGTTCACGCCGATCACCCTGATCGGCACCAACCCGGTCGTGCTGGTCGTCAACCAGGCGAGCCCGTACAAGACGCTCGCCGACGTGGTGGCCGCGGCCAAGGCCAAGAAGCCGCTGAACTCGGCCTCGGCCGGCAGCGGCACCTCGCAGCACCTGGCGCTGGAGCTGCTGAAGGCCAAGGCCGGCATCGACATCACGCACGTGCCGTACAAGGGCAGCGGCCCGGCGATCCAGGACGTGATGGCCGGCCAGGTCGACATGATGTTCGACACCACGGTCGTCGCCGGCCCGCACATCGAGAGTGGCAAGCTGCGCGCGCTGGCCGTCACGTCGGCCAAGCGCCTGCCGACGATGCCGAACGTGCCGACCGTCGCCGAGAGCGGCCTGCCCGGCCTGGCCGACTACGAGGTGATCTCGTGGCAGGCGATCTTCGCGCCGGCCGGCACGCCCAAGGTCATCGTCGACAAGCTGCACGCCGACATCGGCAAGATCCTGAAGGAGCCCGACATGCAGGAGCGCATCGCCAAGCTCGGCATGCAGGGCGCCGACATGAGCCTGGACCAGATCGCCGCGTTCCAGAAGGCCGAGGTTGCCAAGTGGGCCGCGGTGATCAAGTCCGCCAACATCAAGCTGGAGTGAACGACAACATGCAGAAGATCGGATTCATCGGCGCATCGGGATTGATGGGCCACGGGATGGCCAAGAACCTGCGCGCCAAGGGCCACCCGCTGGCGCTGACGGTGCACCGCAACCGCGAGCGCGTGGCGGATCTGCTCACCGCCGGCGCGACCGAGGCGGCCTCGCCCGCCGCGCTGGCGCAGGCGTGCGACATCGTGTTCATCTGCGTCACCGGCTCGCCGCAGGTCGAGGCGGCGGTCACCGGCGCGAACGGGCTGCTGAGCGGTGCGAAGCCGGGCCTGGTGATCGTCGACTGCTCGACCAGCGAGCCGGAGTCGACGACCAAGCTGCGCGAGCAATGCGCGGCCGCGAGCGTCGCGTTCGTCGACGCGCCGCTGGCGCGCACGCCGGTCGAGGCCGAGCTCGGCAAGCTGAACGTGATGGTCGGCGCGAGCGCCGAGCACTTCGCTCAGCTGCAGCCGGTGCTCGCGACTTTCGCCGAGAACGTGATCCACGTCGGCGGGCCGGGTGCGGGCCACACGATCAAGCTGCTCAACAACTTCATCGCGCAGGCGATCTGCACCGCGACGGCCGAGGCCTTCGCGACCGGCCAGCGCGCCGGCGTCGACCTGAAGAAGCTGGTCGAGCTGGTCTCGGCCGGCGCGGTCAACTCGGGGCTGTTCCAGGCCATGGCGAAGACGCTGAACGGCGACATGACCGGCCTGAAGTTCGAGCTCGACAACGCCCGCAAGGACCTGCGCTACTACACCCACCTGGCCGAGTCGCTGAACGTGCCGAGCGTGATCGGCGAGGCGGTGCACCAGTCGCTTTCGATCGCCAGCGCGCTCGGCCACGGCGGCAAGTACGTGCCGGCGCTGGTCGAGGCGCAGGAGCAGCTCACCGGCGCGAAGATCGTGCCGCGATGAAGGGACGGTCGAGCGGCGGCGGCCTCGTCTACTCGACCGACGCCGGGCGCATGTGCCCAGCCTGCCGGCAGCCGATCGCGGCCTGCCTTTGCGGCCAGAAGGCGGTGCCCGCCGGCGACGGCATCGTGCGCGTCTCGCGCGAGACCAAGGGCCGGGCCGGCAAGGGCGTGACGCTGGTGAGGGGCCTCGCGCTCGACGCCGCTGCGCTCGCCGCTGTCGGCAAGTCGTTGAAGGCTGCGTGCGGTTCAGGCGGCACGGTGAAAGACGGCGTGATCGAGATTCAGGGCGATCACGTGGTGCGCGTGATGGCGTGGCTGACGGCGGAGGGGCACCGCGTCAAGCGGGCGGGTGGCTGACTGCGGGCCTACTTCTTACCGCCAAGGGCGCCAAGATCGCAAAGGACGCCAAGGAAGAGAAAAGTCTTCAGCTCTTCTTGGCGTCCTTTGCGTCTTGGCGTCCTTGGCGGTCCAAGATAGCCCCCGATCACCTCGACGTCACCGGATACGCGCGAACCATCCACAGGTACAAGCCAGAACCGACCACCAACGCCGCCGCAGCGATCTCGAGTGACAGCGTGAACCCCGCGCCCGCGCTCGCGCTGCGGTGCAGCAGCCACGCGACCAGCGGCGGGCCGACGATCTGGCCGATGCCGTACATGGCGGTCAGCAGACCCATGTAGCTCGACGCGAGCGCGGGCCGCAGGCGCCGCACCTCCTGCATCGCGAAGAAGGTGATCGCGGTGAACGGCACGCCCAGCATCAGGCTGCCGAGCGCGAAGCCGGCCAGGCTCGGGCTCCACACGCTGATGCCGATGCCGGCCGCCTGGATCGCGTAGCTGCCGGCGAGCAGCAGCCGCAGGTCGCCGTCGGTGCGCAGCCGGGTCGCGAGCAGCGCGCCGAGCATCACGCCGGCGCCGAAGATCGGCCAGAACATGTCCAGCCACGGCGAGCCGGGCAGCGCGGCGCGCGCGATCACCGGCAGGAAGGTGGCGGTGACGATGTAGCCGAAGCCGGCGATGCCGTACGCCACGGTCAGCGCCGCGATCTCGCCGCGGCCGTGGCCGGCGTCCGGCGCGGTCGCCACCGCCGGGGCACCGGCCGCCGGTGCCGGCGCACCGGCGCTGCCGGCGAAGGTGCGCCACACCAGCGCGATCAGCACGGCCGCCAGCGCGCCGAAGATCGCCCAGCCGGTCGCCGCGTGCCAGCCCCACTGCACCATGCCGCTCGCGAACACGCCGCTGACGACGATGCCCGCGCCTGGGCCGGTGTACATCACGCCGCCCATCGCGCTGGCACCGCGCCGCGCGAGTTGCGCCAGGCACCAGCCCGAGGTGTAGACGAACACGACGGCGCTCGCCACGCCCGCCGCGAAGCGCAGCAGCGGCCACGCGGCGGCCACCGGCAGCGCCATGCCCAGCGTCAGCAACGCGGTCGCGACCAGGCCGGCGCGCAGCAGCCACGGCCCGTTGACCGGCGGGAGGCGCGGCGCGCGCTTCCAGATCCACGGCTGGAAGGTGCACAGCAGCGCACCGGCCAGGTAGCCGAGGTAGTTGGCGCTGGCGAGCCAGCTGGCGGTGGGCAGGTCGACGACGCCGTCGTGCAGCATCATCGGCAGCAGCGGCGTGAACGCGAAGCGGCCGATGCCCATCGCCACGGCCAGCGAGACCGCGCCCGCCAGCGCGACGGCCCAGCGGCCCGGCTCGCGCGCTGGCGAGCCGGCGGCCCCGGTGGCGGCCGTCACTTGGCCGGCGGCGCGACCAGCGGCTTCACGTCGCCGCAGTCGGCGGCGAGCCACTTGCCGGTCATGGTCATCTTCATCTGTTGCGGCTGGCCCGCGACGAGCGTCGCGATGTTCGCGCTGCCGCTGTAGGCCTTGTCGCTCGCGTAGGTGATCGTGCCGTCACCGCTGACCTGCTGCGGCGTCGTGCACGCGAAGCGGTAGCTCATCGTGTTGCCGTTGCGCTTGATGTCGGTCGGCTTGCAGTCGCCCGTCAGGCGCGCCTCGGGCGGCCTGGCGGCCTGCTCCTTCGTCAGGCAGAACTTCGCGCTCGTGCCCTGCGGGCCCATGGTGACGCCGCGGTTCTTCATCATCGCCTCCACCTGGCGGCGCTGCTCGGGCCGCAGCGCCTCGAGCTGGGCCTGCGCCATGGCTTGCGCCTTCTCCATCTCGCTGCCGCCCGAGCCCATCTTGAAGGTGTGCTCCCACAGGCCGGGCGCCTGGGTCTGGGCATGGGCGGCGCCGGCCGCGGTCAGGGCGAGCGCGGCGGCTGCCAGGGTCAGGTGCTTCGTTCTCATGACGGTCCTTTCGGTGGGCGTCAGTTTACGGGCCGACCAGCGTGACGAGCAGCCCCGCGGCCGCGCAGCCCGCGAGCAGCGGCAGCACGCCCACCTTGAAGCGGAACAGCGCGATCGCCGCCCCCGCCATGATGAGCGCCGATGCCGTGCCGAACGGCCCGCCCAGCCCCTGTGGCCACAGCACGTGGACCGCGAAGAACAGCGCCAGGTTCAGGATCACGCCGACGACCGCGGCGGTGATCGCGGTCAGCGGCGCGGTGAACTTCAGCTGCCCGTGGGTCGATTCGACGAGCGGCCCACCGGCCAGGATGAACACGAACGACGGCAGGAAGGTGAAGAACGTGACGACGCTCGCCGCCAGCGCCGCGCCGAGAAACAGTGCGTCCGGCCCGAGCACCTGCTTCGTCCAGCCGCCGACGAAACCGACGAACGCGACCACCATGATCAGCGGCCCCGGCGTCGTCTCGCCGAGCGCGAGGCCGTCGATCATCTGCGGGCCGGTCAGCCACTGCTGCTGCTCGACCGCGCCCTGGTAGACGTAGGGCAGCACCGCGTAGGCGCCGCCGAAGGTCAGCAGCGCGGCCTTGGTGAAGAACCAGCCCATCTGCGTCAGCGTGCCGTCGACGCCGACGGTCGCGAGCAGCACCGCCATCGCGGCCGCCCACAGCCCGAGGCCGACCACGAGCACACGGGCCAGCCGGGCACGCGTGAACAGCGCGTGCGCGGGTGTCGGCGTGGCGTCGTCGATCAGCGCGCGGCCGTACGAACGCTGCGCGGCGCCGTGCCCGCCGCCGAGCGCGAAGAACGCCGGTGCGTGTCGACCGCCGAAGTGCCCGATCAACCCCGCGGCCAGCACGATGAGCGGGAACGGCACGTCGAACGCGAAGATCGCGACGAACGCCGCCGAGGCGATCGCCCACAGCCAGCGGTTCTTCAGCGCCCGCGAGCCGATGCGGTGCGCGGCGTGCACGACCAGCGCCGCCACCGCCGGCTTGAGCCCGAAGAAGATGCCCGCGACGACCGGGACGTGGCCGTACGCGATGTAGATCCACGAGAGCGCGATGAGGATGAACAGCGAGGGCAGCACGAACAGCGCGCCGGCCGCGATGCCGCCGCGCGTGCGGTGAAGCAGCCAGCCGATGTAGGTGGCGAGTTGCTGCGCCTCCGGCCCGGGCAGCACCATGCAGAAGTTGAGCGCGTGCAGGAAGCGCTTCTCGCTGATCCAGCGGCGCCGCTCGACCAGCTCGGTGTGCATGATGGCGATCTGCCCGGCCGGCCCACCGAAGCTGATGAAGCCGAGCTGCAGCCAGAACATGAACGCCTCGCGGAAGCTCACCGCGCGTGGCGCCTCCGCGGTGTCGGCGCCCGGGGTGCGGAAGGTGTCGCGGGTCGGGTCGCCGTTCATCCGGCGGCACTGTACCGTGGCGCTACAGTGCCCGGACCATGCGACATGCCCTCGATCTGCCGGCCCTGCGCGGCGGCCTGCTCGCCCTGGCGGCGGCCGTGCTGTTCGGCCTCAGCACGCCGCTGGTCCAGCGCTTCGGTGCCGGCCTCGGCAGCTTCACGACCGCTGCGCTGCTCTACGCCGGCGCGGCAGCGGTCGGCGTGCTTTCGCGCCGGTCGAGCGCGCGCGAGGCGCGGGTGCGGCGCGCCGATCTGCCGCGCCTGGCATGGATGGCGTTGTTCGGCGCGGTGATCGGCCCGGTCGCGCTCGCGTGGGGTTTGCAGCGCAGTGGCGGCACGGCGGCATCGCTGCTGTTGACGCTCGAGGCGGTGTTCACGGCCGTGCTGGCGCGCGCGTGGTACGGGGAGGCGATCGACCGCCGTGTCGCCGCCGCGATGGCGCTGCTGACGGCCGGCGGGATGCTGCTGGTCTGGAACCCCGGCGCGGGCGCGGGCGCAGGCGGGGCGGCGCTGTCGATCGGGCTGGTCGCCGTCGCGCTCGCCACGCTGGCCTGGGGCGTCGACAACGCGCTGTCGCGCGGCGTCGCCGAGCGCGACCCGGGGGCGGTCGTGATGCTGAAGTGCGCGCTCGGCGCCAGCGCCGCGCTGGCGATCGCGCTCGCGCTGGGCGAGCCGCTGCCCGCGGCGGGCGCGGCGCTGGCGCTGCTGGCGGTCGGCGCGGCCGGCTACGGCCTGAGCCTGCGCCTGTACCTGCTCGCGCAGCGCGCGTTCGGCGCGGCGCGCACCGGCTCGGTGTTCGCGTTCGCGCCCTTTGTCGGCGCCCTCGGCGCGCTCGCGCTGGGTGACCGCAGCGGCAGCGTGTGGACGCTGCTCGCCGCGCTGCTGATGCTGACGGGCATCGTGCTGCACCTGGCCGAGCGCCACGGCCACGCGCATGCCCACGAGCCGCTGACCCACGAACACGCGCACCGGCACGACGACGGGCACCACGACCATGTCCATGCCGAGATGCCCGAGGGTGCGCACAGCCATCCGCACCACCACCGGCCGGTGCGGCACACGCATCCGCACGTGCCGGATGCGCACCACACCCACACTCACTGAGGCGAGAGCGTGCGCAGCACCGAATCGATCAGGAAGGACTCCCAGTGCGCCAGCGCCGCGGGCGTGTCGAGCTGCTCGCCGAGGAAGGCCGAGAGCGTGAACCGGTTCGACAGGTAGAAGTAGCCCATCGAGGCGATCATCAGGTAGACGTCGCGCGCCGCCACGTCGGCGCGGAACAGGTTCTGCTGCACGCCGCGCGCCAGCACGTCACCCAGCACGCTGACCGCGGGCGACGAGTATTCGCGCGCCCGCAGCGACTTGGAGATGTGCTTGCCGCGGTGCAGGTTCTCGGTGTTGAGCAGCGTGATGAACTCGGGGTGCTTCTGGTAGTGCACCCACATGAAGCGGATCACCGCCTGCAGCGCCTCGACCGGGTGCGCGTCGGCCAGTGAGAGCTTGGACTCGGCCTCGTTGAAGCGCCGGTACATCTCCTCCAGCACGGCGATGAACAGGCCTTCCTTGCTGCCGAAGTAGTAGTAGATCATCCGGTCGTACGACTTGGCGGCCTTGGAGATCTGCTCGATCCGCCCGCCCGCGTAGCCGTGCTTCGCGAACACCTTGGTCGCCGCGCGCAGGATGCTCTCGCGCGTGGCCGCCGCCGCCTGGGCCCGGACCCCGAGCGGCCGCGCGTTGGTCATTGTTCTGCGAACGCGCGTTCTATGACGAAGGCGCCGGGGGTCGACGTGTTGCCTTCCTTGAAGCCGCGCCCTTCAAGCATGTGCTTCAGGTCGCGCAGCATGCCGGGGCTGCCGCAGATCATCACGCGGTCGTGCACCGGATCGAGCGGCGGCAGGCCGAGGTCGGTGAACATCTTGCCCGTCTCCATCAGCTCCGTCACGCGGCCCATGTTCTTGTAGGCCTCGCGCGTCACGGTCGGGTAGTAGCGCAGCTTGCTGGTCACCATGTCGCCGAGGAACTCGTGCGCCGGCAGGTGCTCGGTGACGAGGTCGTGGTACGCCAGTTCGTCCTTGGTGCGCACGCCGTGCACCAGGATCACCTGCTCGAAGCGCTCGTAGGTCTCCGGGTCGCGGATGATGCTCATGAACGGCGCCAGGCCGGTGCCGGTCGAGAGCAGGTAGAGATGTTTACCGGGCGTCAGGTAGTCGATCACCAGCGTGCCGGTCGGCTTCTTGCCGACGATGATCTTCTCGCCCACCTGGATGTGCTGCAGCTTGCTGGTCAGCGGGCCGTCCGGCACCTTGATGCTCAGGAACTCGAGGTGGTCCTCGTAGTTGGCGCTGACGATGCTGTAGGCGCGCAGCAGCGGCTTGTTGTTCACGCGCAGGCCGATCATCGTGAAGTGGCCGTTCGAGAAGCGCAGCGCCGGGTCGCGTGTGGTCGTGAACGTGAAGAGCTTGTCGGTCCAGTGGTGCACGCTCAGCACGGTTTCTTCGTTGAAGGCGCTCATGGTCGGGTCCAGCGGGAGGTGGGAGTGATTCGGTTGCGCCGGCCGGGGCCGGCATGTAGTATCCGCAACATCGTCGTTCAGTAAATACTACATGAAACGGCGGTCCGGGGCTTGCTTCAGGGTCGGAACACGATCGTACCGCGATGAACGAACACACCAAGACCGACGGCTTGCCCGAGACCCTGCAGGTGCTCGAGCGCTCGCGCCCACGCAACGAACGCATGGCGACCGACAAGATCGAGTGCAACGCCTGCCCGGTGCTGTGCCAGATCTCGCCGGGCAAGACGGGGGCCTGCGACCGTTATGCCAACGCCCACGGCACGCTGATTCGCGTCGACCCGGTGGTGCTGTTGCGCCGCACGCTGGAAGGCGGCGACGCCACGCTGGTGCCGTTCGTCGCCCGCAGCGACGAGAGCGACGCGGCCATCGCCGCCAACCCGCTGGCCGCGCAGGACGAGGTGTTCGTCACCGGCGTCGGCTCCGGCACCACCTACCCGGACTACAAGCCCGCGCCCTTCATCGTCGCCTCGCAGGTGGCCGGGGTCGACATGGTCACCGTCGTCACCGAGGGCATCTTCAGCTACTGCAGCCTGAAGGTGAAGATCGACACCGACCGCTGGCTCGGCCCCGAGCAGGCCAACGTGCGCTGCAAGGGCGAGGTGGTCGGCCACGTCACGACGGCCGAATACGGCTCGCAGATGCTGTCGCTCGGCGGCGTGCACCACCTCACCGGCGGCAGCAAGAAAGAGGGCCGCGTCACCTGCGAGATGATGCTGGCGCTCGGCAACAAGCAGGCCGTCGAACTCTCGATCGACGGCGGCGCGCAGGTCGTGATCCAGGCCGGCAAGGCGCCGATCGTCGGTGGTGTCGAGGAGCAGCGCATGCGGGTCGGCTGCGGCTCGGCCACCGTCGGCATCTTCGCGAAGCAGTTCTTCGGCGAGGCCGACGAGGTCGTCGTCGTCGACGACCACATCACTGGCGTGCTCACGCAGCACCAGGCTGGCCGCTGCCTCGACATGCGGCCCTCGGGCATCCAGATCCGCGGCCGCAAGTCGACGCCGGGGCGCTACTTCCAGGTTGCGAACCCGGGCACCGGCTGGGGCGGTACCGACCTGACCGATCCGCTCGCGATCGTCGAGGGCTGGGACGAGGCGGTCGCGTGGCCCGGCCTCAAGCTGCTGATGGTGTCGACCACCGGCGAGCACGCCGCGTGGTACGTGCTCGACGACGCGCTCGTGCCGCAGCCGGCCGCGATGCCGGCGGCGGTGCAGGCGGTCGTCGACCGCATCGGCGAGAACTGCGAGCCGTCGCTGACCACCGTGCTGTTCCTCGGCGGCGCCGGCGGCAGCCTGCGCGCCGGCGTCACCGACAACCCGGTGCGCCTGACGCGCTCGATCAAGCAGGCGGTGGTCAACGTGACCTGCGGCGGCGCGCCGGCCTACGTGTGGCCGGGCGGCGGCATCACGGTGATGGTCGACGTCGCGCGCATGCCCGATAACAGCTTCGGCACCGTGCCGACGCCGGCGATCGTCGCGCCGATCGAGTTCAGCATGCGGCTGGCCGACTACCAGGCGCTCGGCGGCCACATGGCGCACGTGCGCTCGCTCGGCGACGCGCTCGCCCGCGGCGCGTGGCACGACGACGGCGCGCCGACCGCGCGGCGCTTCGAGGCGTTGCCTGACGCCAATCCGTGGCCGCTCGGGCAGCCGCCGCTTCTGGGCTGAGCGATGCATGCGACGCGCGCTCCGCTCGCCGACGGCCGCTGGCATTTCCAGCACGGTCCGATCGACCTGGTGATCGGCGCCGAGGGCGAGGCCGCTGCGGTCGACGCTGCGCACGCAGCGGCCTGGTCGCGTTTCGAGAATGTGCTGCCGGAACTCGTCGCCGAGCTGCGCGCGCTGCGCTCCCCGGTGCGCGGGCCGTGCCCCTTGCAGGGCGTGATCGCGAGCCGCATGTGGCTCGCGTGTCGGCCTTTCCATTCGCAGTTCATCACGCCGATGGCGGCGGTGGCGGGCGCGGTCGCGCAGG
>JAZKIO010000033.1:0-4440 GCA_040384825.1 Pseudomonadota bacterium | reverse complement strand
GCGCCGACCGCCACCGGATGAGCCCCTGCCGGGTGCCGCCTGCCGCGACGCGCTCGACCGCAACAACGACTCAGCGCCCAAGATAAACCTCGACCACCTTCTCGTTCGCCTGAACCTCCGACAACAGTCCTTCGGCGAGAACGCTGCCTTCATGCAACACGGTCACCTTCTTCCCGTTGCGACCGTTCTGAGTGAGTTCACCGATGAACTTCATGTCGTGCTCGACGACCACCAGCGAGTGATTTCCTTCCAGAGAAAGGAAGAGTTCAGCGGTGCGCTCGGTCTCCTCATCGGTCATCCCCGCGACAGGCTCGTCGAGCAGCAGCAGCTTCGGGTCCTGCATCAACAGCATGCCGATCTCCAGCCACTGCTTCTGGCCGTGGGACAGCAATCCGGCGACCCGCTGCGCGCTGTCCTTCAGGTGGATCAGCGTCAGCATCGCGCCGATGCGGTCGAGCTGCTCGCCGTTGAGGCGGAAGAACATCGACGCGCGCACGCCGCGGTCGGCCTTCAGCGCGAGTTCGAGGTTCTCGAACACCGTGAGGTACTCGAACACCGTCGGCTTCTGGAACTTGCGGCCGATGCCGATCGAGGCGATCTCGTTCTCGCGCAGGCGCAGCAGGTCGATGGTCGAGCCGAAGAAGGCCTTGCCCAGATCGGGCCGGGTCTTGCCCGTGATCACGTCCATCATGGTCGTCTTGCCGGCGCCGTTCGGGCCGATGATGCAGCGCATCTCGCCGGCGCTGATGCTCAGGCTCAGCGCATTCAATGCCTTGAAGCCGTCGAAGCTCACCGTGATGTCGTCGAGGTACAGGATCGCGCCGTGCGTGACATCGAGCTCGCCGGTCGCGATGCGGCCGTAGCTGGTCTCGCGGCCGCCCGATTCGGTGCTCGTCGGCACCGGCCGGCCTTCGTGGATCGCCTTGATCCGCGCGCCGGCGGCCATCAGTTCGGGCGTCATGCGGTGTCCTTCTTGCGGCGCAGCAGGCCGATGATTCCCTGCGGCAGGAAGATCGTCACCAGGATGAACAGCAGCCCGAGGAAGTACAGCCAGAACTCCGGGAACGCCTGCGTGAACCAGCTCTTCGCGCCGTTGACGAAGAAGGCGCCGACGATCGGCCCGATCAGCGTGCCGCGCCCGCCCACCGCCGCCCAGATCGCGATCTCGATCGATGCCGCCGGCGACATCTCGCCCGGGTTGATGATGCCGACCTGCGGCACGTACAGCGCGCCGGCGATGCCGCACATCACCGCCGAGATCACCCAGATCGCGAGCTTGTAGCGCAGCGGGTCATAGCCGGTGAACATCACGCGGGTCTCGGCGTCGCGGATCGCCTGCAGCACGCGGCCGAACTTGCTGTTGACGAGCCAGCGGGCGAGCAGGAAGAACACGATCAGCGTCATGCCGGTGATCACGAACAGCAGCATGCGCATGCTGGGCGTGGCGATCGGCGTGTCGAGGATGCGCTTGAAATCGGTGAAGCCGTTGTTGCCGCCGAAGCCGGTCTCGTTGCGGAAGAACAGCAGCATCGCCGCATACGTCATCGCCTGCGTGATGATCGAGAAGTACACGCCCTTGATCCGCGAGCGGAACGCGAAGTAGCCGAACACGAAGGCGAGCACGCCCGGCACGAGCACCACCAGCGCCATCTGCGCGACGAACGAATCGCTCAGCGCCCAGGTCCACGGGAATTCCTTCCAGTTCAGGAAGACCATGAAGTCCGGCATGTCCATGCGGTACTGGCCGTCGCGGCCGATCTGGCGCATCAGGTACATGCCCATCGCGTAGCCGCCGAGCGCGAAGAACAGGCCGTGGCCGAGCGAGAGGATGCCGGTGTAGCCCCAGATCAGGTCCATCGCCAGCGCGCAGATCGCGTAGCACATGATCTTGGCGATCAGCTGCACCGCGTACTCGGACAGGTGGAAGGCGCTGTCGGCCGGCACGACGAGGTTGAGGATCGGCACGAGCACGATGACGACGAGCATGGAGAGCACGATGCCGGCCCTCACCCCGGCCCTCTCCCGCACGCGGGAGAGGGAGACGCCCGGCTCGGGCACGATCGGCGGGTTCAGCACGGCGCTCATGCTTCGGCGCTCCGGCCCTTCATCGCGAAGATGCCCTGCGGCCGCTTCTGGATGAAGATCACGATGAAGACCAGCACCATGATCTTCGCGAGCACCGCGCCCTGCCAGCCTTCGAGCAGCTTGTTCAGCACGCCCAGGCCGACGGCGGCGTAGACCGTGCCGGCGAGCTGGCCGACGCCGCCGAGCACGACCACCATGAACGAGTCGACGATGTAGCCCTGCCCCAGGTCCGGCCCCACATTGCCGACCTGCGACAGCGCGCAGCCGGCGAGGCCCGCGATGCCCGAACCGAGCGCGAACGCGTAGGTGTCGATGCGCGCGGTGTTGACGCCCATGCAGGCCGCCATCTTGCGGTTCTGCGTCACGCCGCGCACGAACAGGCCGAGGCGGGTGCGGGCGATCATCGCGGAGACGCCGAGCAGCACCAGCACCGCGAACGCGATGATGGCGATGCGGTTGAACGGCAGCGTCAGGTTGCTCATCACGTCGACGCCGCCCGAGAGCCACGCCGGGTTCTCGACCGGCACGTTCTGCGCGCCGAACAGCGAGCGCACGCCCTGCTGCAGCACCAGGCTGATGCCCCAGGTGGCCAGCAGCGTCTCGAGCGGGCGGCCGTAGAGCCAGCGGATCACGCTGCGCTCCAGCGCCGCGCCGACCAGCGCGGCGGCGAGGAACGAGGCCGGAATGGCCAGCAGCACGTAGTAGTCGAACGCGCCGGGCAGGAAGGTCTTGAAGACGTTCTGCACCACGTAGGTCGCGTAGGCGCCGATCATCATCAGCTCGCCGTGCGCCATGTTGATCACGCCCATCAGGCCGTAGGTGATCGCGAGACCCAGCGCCACGAGCAGCAGGATCGAGCCGAGGCTGATGCCGGTGAAGATCACGCCGAGCCGCTCGCCCCACGCGAGGCGGCCCTCGATCTGGTCGAGGGAGGCGACGATCGCGCCCTTCACGGCGGCGTCGGTCTCGACCTTCTGGCGCTCGATCAGCAGCGTCTTGGTGGCGGGCGTGCCGGTCGCGCCGAGCGCCTTCGCGGCTTCCAGGCGCTTGGCGGCATCGCTGCTGCCGAGCAGCATGGCCGAGCGCACGGCGGCGAGCGCGGCCTTGATCGCCGGCACCGGCTCGGCGGCGTAGGCCTTCTCGACGAGCGGCAGCTTCGCTTCGTCAGGCTCGCCGGCGAGCGTCTTGACGGCATCGGCACGCACCTGGGTGTCGGCGGAGAACAGCTTGATCGAGGCGAGCGCGGTGTCGAGCTCGCCGCGCATCTGGTTGTTGTTGACGACGTCCTCGGCCGCCTCGGGCACCGGCACCTCGGCGCCGGTGACCGGGTCATGGCCCTTGTCGTCCTTCATCACGAACACGGCGGTGTCGGTGAACTTGACCGCGTCGTCGGACAGGGCCTGGATCAGCGCGACGGTCTTCTCGTCCGCGCCCTCCAGCACCTTGTTCAAGGCCGCGATCCGGTCCTCCGCCTCGCCGACCGCGAGCGCGCGCGCCTGCTGCGGCGTGAGGGCCAGCGCCGGGCCGCCGCACAGCACGGCGCACAGCAAGGTCCCCCACCACAGCAACAGGCGGCGCGTCATCTCGGCGTCCTTACTTCTTGGCCGCGACCATCACGGGCTCGTCCTTCTTGCCCTTGTTCTCGGGGATGAACGGGCTCCACGGCTGGGCCTTGACGGGGCCCGGCGTCTTCCACACCACGTTGAACTGGCCGTCGGCCTTGATCTCGCCGATGAACACCGACTTGTGCAGGTGGTGGTTCTTCTCGTCCATCTTCGAGGTGATGCCGCTCGGCGCCTTGAAGGTCTGGCCGGCCATCGCCGAGATGACCTTGTCGCTGTCCGTGCTGCCGGCCTTCTTGACCGCCTGCGCCCACATCATGATGCCGATGTAGGTGGCCTCCATCGGGTCGTTGGTCAGCGGCTTGTCCTTGTGGCCGGCGATGTTCTTGGCCTTGGCGTAGTCGCTCCACTGCTTGATGAACGCGGTGTTGGCCGGGTTCTTGATCGACATGAAGTAGTTCCACGCCGCCAGGTGGCCGACCAGCGGCTTGGTGTCGACGCCGCGCAGCTCTTCCTCGCCGACCGAGAAGGCGACGACCGGCACGTCCTTGGCTTTCAGGCCGGCGTTGCCGAGTTCCTTGTAGAACGGCACGTTCGAGTCGCCGTTGATCGTCGAGACCACGGCGGTCTTGCCGCCGGCCGAGAACTTCTTGATGTCGGCGACGATGGTCTGGTAGTCGGCGTGGCCGAACGGGGTGTACTTCTCGTCGATGTCCTCGTCCTTGACGCCCTTGCTCTTCAGGAAGGCGCGCAGGATCTTGTTGGTCGTGCGCGGGTAGACGTAGTCGGTGCC
>JAZKIO010000032.1:0-3778 GCA_040384825.1 Pseudomonadota bacterium | reverse complement strand
TCTGCGCCTCGTCGATGATCACGAACTTGTTCAGGAAGGTGCGGCCGCGCATGAAGTTCAGCGACTTGATCTTGATCTTCGAGCGGACCAGGTCGTTGGTGGCCGCGCGGCCCCATTCGCCGGCACCGCCGTCGGTCTTGGACAGCACCTCGAGGTTGTCGTCCAGCGCGCCCATCCACGGGCTCATCTTCTCTTCCTCGGTGCCCGGCAGGAAGCCGATGTCTTCGCCGACCGGCACCGTCACGCGGGTGACGATGATCTCGGTGTAGCGCCGGTCGTCCATCACCTGGCTGAGGCCCGCGGCCAGCGTCATCAGCGTCTTGCCGGTGCCGGCCGCGCCGGTCAGCGTGATGAAGTCGCACTCCGGGTCCATCAGCAGGTTCAGCGCGAAGTTCTGCTCGCGGTTGCGGGCCGTCACGCCCCAGACCGCGTTCTTCTGGTGCGTGTATTCCTTGAGCGTGCGAAGCACCGCCGTCTTGCCGGTGATCTCGGTGACCTTGGCGTACAGCGACGCCGCGCCCGGCGCCTCGAGGTAGACGAACTGGTTGATCAGCAGCATCGGCACCATCGGCCCGCTGATGCGGTAGTAGGTGAGGCCGCCCGACTGCCAGCTCTCCATCGTCTTGCCGTGCTTGTCCCAGAAGTCCGCCGGCAGCGGCAGCACGCCGGTGTACAGCAGGTCGCCGTCCTCCAGCGTCATGTCGTTGAGGTAATCCTCGGCGGGCAGGCCGAGTGCGCGCGCCTTGATGCGCATGTTGATGTCTTTGGACACCAGCACCACGTCGCGGCCCGGTTGCTGATCGCGCAGCGCCTGCACGACACCCAGGATCTGGTTGTCGGCCTTGCCCTGCGGCAGGCCGGCCGGCAGCGTCACGTTGATCAGGTTGGTCTGGAAGAACAGCTTGCCGCCGGCCTCCTTGTGACCGGTGCGGGCGAGCGGCAGGCCCTCCGACATGCCGGACGAATCGCGTGTCGGCATGCTGGCGGCCAGCGCGTCGAGCTCACGGCTCACCTGGCGCGCGTTGCGCGAGACCTCGGTCATGCCGCGCTTGTGGCCGTCGAGCTCCTCGAGCGTGATCATCGGCAGGTAGATGTCGTGTTCCTCGAAGCGGAACAGCGAGGTCGGGTCGTGCATCAGCACGTTGGTGTCGAGCACGAACAGCGTGGCCGGGCCGTTGCCGCGCGGCTTGCGGGCGCGTGTCTCGGGCAGCGGCTTGCGCGGCGCGACGGCGGCCTTGGGCGGAATGACCGGCACCGATTTGGCGATCGCGGCGCCGGGCGAATGCGGGGCGTCGTACAGCTCGACGACGGCGGGGGCACTGGGTTCGATCGCGGCCCGGGCTTTCTGGGGGCGTTTGCCGCGTTGCGGGGCCGACTGGGAGTCGAAGTCGGCGGCGCTGAGGAGGGAGGCTCGTTGGGCAGGCGGCTTGGGCAGTGGCATCGGTGGTGATGAGTGGCTGTCAGAAAACAAAAAAGCCGCACAGTCGGCTGTGCGGCTTGGTGGGGTGGAGCAGTTCGAGACTGTCGGCCATGCGATCCATTATGCACAGTTCGCAGGCCCGCCGGCCCGGATCCGGCCATGAAAAAAGCCGGCGCGAGGCCGGCTTTTCCTGGGTGCCGAACGGATCAACCGGCCTTCTTGATCGCCTTGACTTCCTTCAGCACTTCCTCGACGTGGCCCGCCACCTTGAGGCCGCGCCACTCGCCCTTGAGCACGCCGTGCCCGTCGATCAGGAAGGTGCTGCGCTCGATGCCCTTGACCTTCTTGCCGTACATGATCTTGTTCTTGACCACGCCGAACATGTGGCAGAGCTTCTCTTCGGTGTCGGCGATCAGCTCGAAAGGCAGTTCCAGACTCTGCTTGAACTTGTCGTGCGAGGCCATGTTGTCGCGCGAGACGCCGAACACCACCGCGCCGTTCTTCACGAACTCCTTGTGGTGGTCGCGGAACTGCATCGCCTCGGTGGTGCAGCCGGGGGTGTTGTCCTTGGGGTAGAAGTACAGAATGACGATCTTGCCGGCGTAGGCCTGGGGCGTGAACTTGATCCCGCCGGTTGCGAGCGCTTCAAATTCCGGGAGGGGTTTGTTGAGGGCTGGCGTCATGGAGTATTCTGATTGGTTGCGCCGGGGCAGGCGTAGCCGCAGATTATAAACGGTGCGGCCGGCGCCCCGACCCCCCACTCACCCCAATGTCGCGGCGCCCTGCGGCTCGAAGAGCAGCGCTGCCACCACCGAGCGTCCCTCGGCCAGCAGCACGTTGTAGGTCCGGCAGGCGGCAGCGGTGTCCATCGTCTCGACGCCGATGCGCCGCCCGATCAGCGGCTTCAGCAGCACCGGCTTCGCGAAACGGAGCTTCGCGCCGCTGCCGAAGAGCACCAGCTCCGGCGACAGCGCGGCAAGCGCCTCGAAGTGCGCCTCGGTCAGCGCCTCGAAACTGTCGACCGGCCAACGCACCACCTCACCCGCCCAGGGCACCACGACGCTGTGGCGGTGCTCCACACCGTTCACCAGCACGCCGCCCGGTCCGTGGCGGGCGATGGCGTTCTGGCCCTCGATGCGGTCGGCTTGAAGTTTCATGGCGATGTCGTGCTGAACCCGTGTGCCAAAATTGTAGGTTCTGCAGTGCAGCAATCGCGTCCGGAGGCCTTTTGAAACCCATCGTCAAGTCGAGCAAGCTCGCCAACGTCGCCTACGACATCCGCGGCCCCGTGCTGGACAAGGCCCGGCAGATGGAAGAAGAAGGCCACAAGATCATCAAGCTGAACATCGGCAACGTCGCCGCGTTCGGCCTCGAGCCGCCCGACGAGATCGTGCAGGACATGATCCGCAACATGCCGCACAGCGCCGGCTACACCGACAGCAAGGGCCTGTTCGCGCCGCGCAAGGCGGTGGTGCACTACACGCAGCAGAAGAACGTGGCGGGCGTGACGATCGACGATGTGTACCTCGGCAACGGCGCGTCCGAGCTGATCGCGATGGGCATGAACGCGCTGCTCAACGACGGCGACGAGGTGCTGATCCCGTCGCCCGACTACCCGCTCTACACGGCAGTCGTCGGCCTCTCGGGCGGCACGCCGGTGCACTACCTGTGCGACGAGTCGACCGGCTGGATGCCCGACATCGAGCACATGAAGTCGATGATCACGCCGCGCACCAAGGCGCTGGTCGTCATCAACCCGAACAACCCGACCGGCGCCCTGTATCCCGAGAGCGTGCTGCGCGAGATCGTCGAGGTGGCGCGCACGCACCAGCTGATCGTCTTCGCCGACGAGATCTACGACAAGACGCTGTACGACGGCGAGACCCACACCAGCATCTCGTCGCTGGCCGACGACGTGCTGTTCGTGACCGTCAACGGCCTGTCCAAGAACTACCGCTCCTGCGGCTACCGCTCGGGCTGGATGGTGGTCTCGGGCGAGAAGCGCCACGCCAAGGACTACATCGAAGGCCTGAACATGCTGGCCTCGCTGCGCCTGTGCGCCAACACGCCCGGGCAGCTGGCGATCCAGACCGCGCTCGGCGGCTACCAGAGCATCAACGACCTGGTCGCGCCGACCGGCCGCCTGTGCCGCCAGCGCGACCTGGCCTACGAACTGCTGAGCGCGATCCCGGGCGTCAGCGTGGTCAAGCCGAAGGCGGCGCTGTACATGTTCCCGAAGCTCGATCCGAAGATCTACCCGATCCAGGACGACCAGCAGTTCGCGTACGACCTGTTGTCGGAGCAGAAGGTGCTGATCGTGCAGGGCACCGGCTTCAACTGGGCCACGCCGGACCACTT
>JAZKIO010000031.1:0-83885 GCA_040384825.1 Pseudomonadota bacterium | reverse complement strand
TGCTGCCGGGCGAGCTGTTCGTGCACCGCAACGTCGCCAACGTCGTCGTGCACTCGGACCTGAACTGCCTGTCGGTGATCCAGTTCGCGACCGACCTGCTGAAGGTCAAGCACATCATCGTCGTCGGCCACTCGCGCTGCGGCGGCGTGATGGCCGCGCTGACCGACATGCGCGTCGGCCTGGCCGACAACTGGATCCGCCACGTGCAGGACGTGCGCAACCGCCATCAAGCGTGGCTGGACACGTTGCCGCCCGAGGAGCAGGTCGACGCGCTCGGCGAATTGAACGTGATCGAGCAGGCGAAGAACGTCTGCCAGACCACCGTCGTGCAGGACGCCTGGGCGCGTGGCCAGGAGCTCGTCGTGCACGGCTGGTTCTACGGCCTGAACAACGGGCTGCTGCGTGACCTGAAGATCACCGTGCCGAGCGCTGCCGACATGGCGCCCGCGTTCGAGGCGGCGATCGAATCCCTGCATGCGCGCCATGCGCTGAAGACCGACTCGGTGATGGGCTCGCTCGGCGGCCCCGAAGTGACTGCCGGATTCGTCCGCCGAGACCCGCCCCCGACTCCATGAAATCGCCGACGACCTTTCCCACCGCGCTCACCGACCCGCGGGCGTTCGACATCGCCCAGGCCATGCTCGACGGCTTCGACCGCCACTACACCCTGTTCCGCGAGGCCAGCGCCGATGCCAAGCGCCGCTTCGAAGAGGCCGACTGGCACGGCCAGCAACGCGCGCAACGCGAGCGCATCGAGTTCTACGACCTGCGGGTCGACGAGGCCGCCGAGCGGCTGCAGCGCGAGTTCCAGGCTTCGGAGCTGCCGCGCGACACCTGGCAGCAGGTCAAGCTGCACTACATCGGCCTGCTGACCGGCCACCTGCAACCGGAGCTGGCCGAGACCTTCTTCAACTCGGTGACGACCAAGATCCTGCACCGCAGCTATTTCAACAACGATTTCATCTTCGTGCGGCCCGCCGTCTCGACCGAGTACATCGAGAACGACGAGCCCGCCGCGCTGCCCACCTACCGCGCCTACTACCCGACCAAGGCGACGATGCGCGAGACCTGGCTGCGCATCGTCGACAACTTCCAGCTGCAGCGCCCGTTCGAGGACCTGGGCCGCGACATCGACGACGTGCTGCGCGCCGTCGACGCGCAGCTCGGCGACTACCGCATGCGCGCCAACTTCCAGATCCAGGTGCTGTCCTCGCTGTTCTATCGGAACAAGGGCGCGTACCTGGTCGGCAAGGTGATCAACGGCTTCTCCGAGACGCCGTTCGCGCTGCCGATCCTGCATGGCGAGCGCGAGGCGCTGGTGATCGACACCGCGCTGTTCGGCGAGGACGACCTGCTGCTGCTGTTCAGCTTCGCGCGGGCCTACTTCATGGTGACGATGGAGGTGCCATCGGCCTACGTGCAGTTCCTGCGCTCGATGATGCCGCGCAAGCCGCGCTCCGAGATCTACAACGCGCTCGGCCTGGCCAAGCAGGGCAAGAATGCGTTCTACCGGGACTTCCTGTATCACCTGAAGCATTCGAGCGACCGCTTCCGCATCGCGCCCGGCATCAAGGGCATGGTGATGCTGGTGTTCGATCTGCCGAGCTTCCCGTACGTGTTCAAGGTCATCAAGGACTTCTATCCCGAGCAGAAGGACACGACCCGCGAGCTCATCAAGAGCAAGTACCTGCTGGTCAAGCAGCACGACCGCGTCGGCCGCATGGCCGACACGCTCGAGTACAGCAACGTCGCGTTCCCGCGCGAGCGCTTCGAGGACGAGCTGGTCGAGGAACTCAAGCACTTCTGCCCCAGCCTGCTGGAGGACGACGGCGACGCGCTGGTGATCCGCCACGTCTACATGGAGCGGCGCATGATCCCGCTCAACATCTACCTGCAGGAAGCCTCGCTCGACCAGATCGAATCGGCAGTGGTCGAGTACGGCAACGCGATCAAGGACCTGGTGCGCGCCAACATCTTCCCCGGCGACATGCTCTGGAAGAACTTCGGCGTCACCCGCCACGGCAAGGTCGTGTTCTACGACTACGACGAGATCGAGTACCTGACCGACTGCAATTTCCGCAAGGTGCCGACGCCGCGCACCGAGGAAGAAGAGATGAGCGGCGAAATTTGGTACAAGGTCGGCCCGCGCGACGTGTTCCCCGAGACCTTCGCGCCCTTCCTGCTCGGCAACCCGGGTGTGCGCAACGTCTTCATGAAGCACCACGCCGACCTGCTCGACGCCGCCTTCTGGCAAGGCCACAAGGACCGCATCCTCGCCGGCTACGTGCACGATGTGTTCCCGTACGATGCGCACAAGCGCTTCCAGTTCCGGCGAGACGGCGCCCTTTCTGTTACCTGATTCCGTCACATGATTTCGTCACCTGATCCTTGTTAGGAGATCCACCATGAGCGACCCCATCGTCATCGTTTCCGCTGCCCGCACGCCGATCGGCGGCCTGCTGGGCGATTTCTCCTCGCTGTCGGCGCATCAGCTCGGCGCGATCGCGATCAAGGCCGCCGTCGCGCGGGCCGGCGTGCCGGGCGATGCGATCAACGAGGTGCTGATGGGCAACTGCCTGATGGCCGGCCAGGGCCAGGCGCCCGCGCGCCAGGCGGTGATCGGCGCGGGGCTGCCGCAGTCGGTCGGCGCGGTCACGCTGTCCAAGATGTGCGGGTCGGGCATGCGCGCGATGATGTTCGCGCACGACATGCTGAACAGCGAGACCGCCGACGTGATGGTCGCCGGCGGCATGGAGAGCATGACCAACGCGCCGCACCTCACCCAGATGCGCAAGGGCGTCAAGTACGGCATGACCGCGCTGTACGACCACATGGCGATCGACGGCCTCGAGGACGCCTACGAGAAGCTGCCCAACGGCGGCGGCAAGGCGATGGGCGTGTTCGCCGAGGAGTGCGTGGCCAAGTACAACTTCAGCCGCGAGCAGATGGACCAGTTCGCGATCGACTCGACCAAGCGCAGCAAGCTCGCGAACGAAGATGGCAGCTTCGACTGGGAGATGGCGCCCGTCACGCTCACCAGCCCGAAGGGCGAGACGGTCATCAAGTTCGACGAGCAGCCGTTCAAGGCCAAGCTCGACAAGATCCCCGGCCTGAAGCCCGCGTTCAAGAAGGACGGCACGATCACCGCCGCCACCTCGTCGAGCATCTCCGACGGCGCCGCGGCGCTGGTGATGATGCGCGAGAGCACCGCCAAGAAGCTCGGCGTCACGCCGATCGCGCGCATCCACGCGCACGCGGTGCACGCGCAGGCGCCGAACTGGTTCACCACCGCGCCGGTCGGCGCGATCGAGAAGGTGCTGAAGCGCTCGGGCTGGAACGCCAAGGACGTCGACCTGTGGGAAGTGAACGAGGCCTTCGCCGCCGTCACGCTCGCGGCCATGACCGAGTTCAAGCTGCCGCACGAGATCGTCAACGTCAACGGCGGCGCGGTCGCGCTCGGTCACCCGATCGGCGCGAGCGGTGCGCGCATCGTCGTCACGCTGCTGGGCGCGCTGCGCAAGCGGGGCCTCAAGAAGGGCGTGGCCGCGCTGTGCATCGGCGGCGGCGAGGCCACCGCGCTGGCGCTCGAACTCGTCTGACCGGCAGCACCCGATGCGCGTGCTGGTGATCGGCGCCTCGCGCGGCCTGGGCCGCGAGTTCGTGCGGCAGTACCTGGCCGACAAGGCGCAGGTGACGGCCACGGCGCGCCAGCCCGAGCAGCTCGCCGAGCTCGAGGCGGCCGGCGCGACCGCGTTCACGCTCGACGTCGGCGACGCGGTCAGCGCGTCGGGCGTCGCCTGGCGCATCGACAACGCGAACTTCGACATCGCGATCGTCAACGCCGGCGTGTACGGGCCGCGCCACCAGGCGCTGGAGACGCCGTCCGAGACGGACTTCGACGCGGTGATGCACACCAACGTGCTCGGCGCGATGCGCGTGATCCCGCAGCTCGTCGACGCGCTGGCGCCGGGCGCGCGGCTGGCGGTGCTGTCCTCGCGCATGGGCTCGATCGGCGCGCGCGAGGCCTCCAGTGGCTGGCTGTACCGCGCCTCGAAGGCGGCGCTCAACTCGGTGCTGAAGGACGTCTCGTTGCAGCTCGCCGGCCGCGCGACCTGCGTCGCGTTCCACCCCGGCTGGGTGCATACGGACATGGGCGGCGCCGGCGCGTCGCTGACGCCGGCGCGCAGCGTCGCCGACATGCGGCGCACGATCGCCGGCCTGACGCCGGCGCAGAACGGCAGCTTCCTGAACCATGACGGCAGCGCGATCCCCTGGTGATCGCGTGGCGCCGACCGAGATCGGCGAGACCTTCTCGCTGGTCGTGCGCCTGAGCGACGACGACATCCGCGCCGGCGCGCGTGCGCTGCACGACCTGAACCCGCTGCACCATGACGTCGCCGCCGCGCGCGCCGCCGGCTACCCGGGCTTGATCGCCAGCGGCGCGCACACCGGCGCCGTCTTCATGGGCATGACCGCCACGCACTTCTCGTCGCCCGCGCCGGACGGTAGCGCCCGCTCGGTGCTCGGCCTCGGCTTCGACATCCGCTTCCGCGACGTCGTGCTCGCCGACGAGGACATCACCTTCCGCTGGACCGTCGAGACCGCCACCTGGAAAGCGAGCCTGAACGGCTACGTGATGCGTGCGCTCGGCGAGGTGCGCACCGCGCGCGGCCTGGTGCTCAGCGGCGCGGCCCACCTGCTGCTGCGCCACGCCTGACGCGCGCGCGGCGGCGCCCGCGCGGACAACGCGTTACCCTCGCGTCCGGACCACCGGAGACGACGACCATGCAGCTGAGCGAAGACCACCGTGCCGTGCAGGACGCCGTGCGCGCCTACGTGCAGGACCACATCGCGCCGCAGGCGGCGGCATGGGACAAGAGCCATCACTTCCCGAAGGCCGAACTGCGCGGCCTGGCCGAGCTCGGCTGCTACGGCGTGGCCGTGCCGACCGAATGGGACGGCGCCGGGCTCGACTACCTCGCGCTCGCGATCATCCTGGAGGAGATCGCGGCCGGCGACGGCGCCACCTCCACCGTCGTCAGCGTCAACAACTGCCCGGTCTGCTCGATCCTGATGGCGTGGGCCGACGACGCGCAGAAGGCGCAGTGGCTGAAGCCGCTCGCGCGCGGCGAGATGCTCGGCGCGTTCTGCCTGACCGAGCCGCATGTCGGCTCGCAGGCCGACGGGCTGAAGACGACGGCGGTGCGCGACGGCGCCGACTACGTGCTGAACGGCGTCAAGCAGTTCATCACCAGCGGCAGGAACGGCGACGTCGCGATCGTGATGGCGGTCACCGACAAGGCGGCCGGCAAGAAGGGCATCAGCGCGTTCATCGTGCCGACGGCCACGCCCGGCTACACGGTCGCGCGCATCGAGGACAAGCTGGGCCAGCACGCCAGCGACACCGCGCAGATTCTTTTCGAGAACTGCCGCGTGCCGGCCGCGAACCGCCTCGGCGAGGAGGGGCAGGGCCTGAAGATCGCGCTGTCCGGCCTGGAAGGCGGGCGGATCGGCATCGCCTCGCAGAGCGTCGGCATGGCGCGCGCCGCGTTCGAGGCGGCGTTGAGGTACTCGAAGGAGCGGGTGGCGTTCGGCAAGCCGATCTTCGAGCACCAGGCCCTGCAGTTCCGCCTGGCCGACATGGCGACGCAGATCGAGGCGGCACGCCAGCTGATCCACCACGCCGCGAGCCTGAAGGACGCGGGCGTGCCGTGCCTCAAGGAGGCGGCGATGGCCAAGCTGTTCGCCAGCGAGATGGCCGAGCGCGTCTGCAGCGCGTCCATCCAGGTGTTCGGCGGCTACGGCTACGTCAGCGATTTTCCGGTCGAGCGGATCTACCGCGACGTGCGGGTGTGCCAGATCTACGAGGGCACGAGCGACGTGCAGAAGATCCTGATCGGCCGCGCCCTGGCCTGACGACACGCCGCCAAGCGGCGACGCGTCGATCGGTCAACGGATCTCAGCGACCCCAGCCGCCGCGACGGCCGTTCTGGCCCCAGTCGCCGCGGCCCCAGCCGGCAAATTGCGAACCGTCGATCGTGCTGCCCTCGCGGTACTCGAAGGTCTTGTTCGTGCCGCCCGGGCCGCGCGCGTAGATGCGCAGCGTCTTGACGCGGCCCTCGGCGGGATCGACGCCGAACAGGTCGTTGGTCAGGCGGAACGAGCGGTCGCTGCGGGCGATCTCGCGCAGGCGCTCGGTCACGTCCACGTTGCGGCGCGAGGTGCCGTAGAGCGCCTGCTGGATGCGGTACTGGCCGTCGTCGTCGCGGCGACCGCGGTCCCCGCGGTCGCCGCGCGGGCCGTCGCCGTCCCAGCCGCCGCGGTAGTTCGAGTCACCCCAGCGCCCGCCGCTCCAGCCGGCGAAACGCGAGCCGTCGAGCGTGTCGCCCTCGCGGTACTCGAAGGTCTGCGTCTGGCCGTTCGGTGCGCGCGCGAAGATGCGCAGCGTCTTGACGCGGCCCTCGTCGGGGTCGACGCCGAACGTGCTGTTCTTGATCCTGAACTGCTGGTCCGCGCGCGCCAGTTCTTGCAGCCGCTGCGTCACGTCCACATTGCGTTCGGCGGTGCCGTAGCGGGCCTGCAGGATGCGGAACTCGCCGCCGTCACGGGGCTGTGCGTAGGCCATCGGCGCGAGGGCCGTCGTGGCTGCCGTGCCGGCGAAGGCCAGCACCAGGTTGCGTCTGCTGATCGGGTTCATTGTTGTCTCTCCTTTGAATTGTCTACAGGCCACTCATTGTGGAAGCCGGCAAGGGGCCCCCGGTAGGGCGGGGCGTGCCGGCTGCGTCGGACAACACCGCGACGCGGCACGGGTATTCTCGGTGCCGGCCCAACGAGGATCATGACCATGAGCAGTTTCGATGCGGGTGCGATCCGCGCCCTGGTGTTCGACGTGTTCGGCACGGTGGTGGACTGGCGTGCCAGCATCGTCCGCGAAGGCGAGGCACTCGGCGCCGCGAGAGGATGGACGTCTGTCGACTGGCCGGCCTTCGCCGACGCGTGGCGCGCCGGCTACCAGCCCGCGATGCAGCGCGCGCGCACCGGCGAGATCGCGTGGACGAACGTCGACGGCCTGCACCGCCACATCCTCGACACGCTCATCCCGCGCTTCGGCCTCGAGGCGCTGAGCGAGCCCGAGCGCGCCGACCTGAACCGCGTGTGGCATCGGCTCGATCCGTGGCCGGACGCCGTCGCGGGCCTGCAGCGCCTGAAGTCGCGCTACGTGATCTCCACGCTCTCGAACGGCAACATCGCGCTGCTCGTCAACATGGCCAAGCGCGCCGGCCTGCCGTGGGACTGCGTGCTCTCGGCCGAGATCATGAAGCACTACAAGCCCGACCCCGAGGTCTACCAGGGCGCGGCGGATCTGCTCGGCGTCGAGCGCGGGGAGTTGCTGATGGTCGCGGCGCATCCGAGCGACCTGCGCGGCGCGCAGCGCGCCGGCCTGCCGACCGCGCTGGTGCATCGTCCGCACGAGTACGGCCCGAACCCGGGCGGCGCGCCGGCCCCCGATGCGCTGCCGGACGACCGGTTCGATCTCGTCGCCACCGATTTCGGTGACCTCGCGCGCCAGCTCGGCACCTGAACCGCCGGCCCGATGAACGAGGACAGCGCGCGCGCCGTCACGCTGCTGCAGGCTTTCGAGACCGCGCAGCCGCCGACACCGAACTGGGGCGACGACGATCGCGCCTGGGCCACCCGACTCGCCCTGCAGGACGCGCCCGCGAACGCGCCCGACTTCATCGCCCGCCGCGCTCACCACGCCCTGCAGCGGCTCGGTCCGCGCGAGCCGGCGGCCGCACGCTGGCTCGCACGGACGCTGTGGGACTGGCGCTGGGTCGGCGGCGTCGCGCTGGCCGGGGTCGTGCTGGGCGTGCTGGCCGACAGCATCGGCGGCGGCCAGCGCATCAACCTGCTGGCGCCGCCGCTGTGGGCGGTGCTGGCGTGGAACGCCGTCGTCTACCTGCTGCTGATCGGCCACGCGCTGGCGCGGGCCTTCATGCGCCCGGCGCGCGGTGGCGCGCTGCTGCGGCTGACCGAGCGCGCGCTGCGCCTGGGCCGGCGCCTGCCGGGCGCGGCCGACAAGGGCGCCGTGGCCAGCGGCAGCGGCCCGGCGCTGCAGGCGTTCGCGGCGCAGTGGTTGCGCGTCAGCGCGCCGCTGTCGGCGGCGCGCGCCGCGACGCTGCTGCATGCCGCCGCCGCGGCGCTCGCGCTCGGGCTGATCGCCGGGCTGTACCTGCGCGGCCTGGCGCTCGATTACCGCGTCGCCTGGGAAAGCACCTTCCTGAGCGCTGGCGCGGCGCACGCGGCCGTCACGACGCTGCTGGCGCCGGCCTCGGCGCTGTCCGGCATCGCGCTGCCGGACGCGGCGGGCTTCGAGGCGCTGCGGGTCGCGCACGGCGCGCCGGCCACCGCGCCGGCCGGGCCGTGGATCCACCTGCTCGCGCTGACGCTCGCGCTGTTCGTCGTCGCGCCGCGCACGCTGCTGGCGCTGGTCGCGGCGCTGCGCGCGAAGTGGCATGCCGCCCGGTTCCCGCTGCCCTTGGCCGAGCCGTACTTTCAGCGCCTGGCGCGCTTGCAGCAGGGCGACGTGGCGCAGGTCGCGGTGCTGCCGTACGCGAGCGCGCCCGGCGCGCACGCTGCGGCCGGCTTGCAGGCGCTGCTGGTGCCGGCGCTCGGCGACGGCACGCAGCTGCGCGTGCTCGCGACCACTGCGTTCGGCGCGGAGGACGAGCTGCACGCCGCCGCCGAGCTCACGGCCGGCACGACGCTGGCGATCGCGCTGTTCGACCTGTCGGCCACGCCCGAGCGCGAGACCCAGGGCCGGTTCGCGCAGCAGCTCGCGGCGCGCGCGCCGGCCGGCGCGGCGACGGTCGTGCTGGTCGACGAGACGGCGTTCGCGGCGCGCTTCGCCGCCGATCCGGCCCGGCTCGCGCAACGCCGCGAGGCCTGGCGCGCGTTCGCCGACAGCCTGGGCACCGTGCCGGTGTTCGCCCACCTCGCCGCGCCCGACACCGCCGCCACCACGCGCGCGCTGCAGCTGGCGATGCGCAGCCCCGTCACGCGCAGCAGTGCGGCCTGAGGGGGCCTACAACAGCTCTTCGAGCACCCAGGGCGACAGCAGCCAGTTCTTCATCTGCACCAGCCAGTTGGTTTCCGGCTCGTCGGTGTGGACCTTGATCACCTGCCCGCTGCGGTCGCGCTCGACCCACTCCACCGAGCCGGTCGGCCCGAGCCGCACCTGGTACGCGCTGGCAAACCCGTCGGCCGAGATGATGCGGGCGAAGTCGGCCGCCAGCGCGGGGCTGTCGATCACCAGCCCGATCTCGGTGTTGAGGCTGGCGGAGCGGCCGTCGAGGTTCATCGAGCCCACGAACACGCGCTCGTTGTCGATCACCGCCGTCTTGCCGTGCAGGCGCCCGGTGGTCAGCCCGAACTCGCCCAGCACCCCGGAGCGCTGGCTCAGCCGCGGGCTCAGTTCGTAGAGCACGACGCCCAGTTCCAGCAGCCGCTTGCGGTAGCGGGCGTAACCAGCATAGACCAGCGGCTCGTCCGTCGCCGCCAGCGAGTTGGTGACCACGGTGATCCGCACCCCGCGCTCGACCTGCCGCCGCACCTGCGCGAGCCCGATCTCGCCCGGGACGTAGTACGGCGAGGTGATGAACAGGCTGGTGCGCGCCGTCTCCAGCTCGGCCAGCGTGCGCTGCGTCACGCTGCCCGCGAAACGCTCCTCGAAGCGGCCGCGGCGGATCTTCTCCGGGTCGTCGACGAACACGTGCGCCCGCGCATGGGACTGGTCGAGCACGCCGGCGTCGAGCTGCCCGGCCACGGGCGTGCGGCCCAGCGCGTCGCGCTCGTTCTCGGGCAGGCCCCGCGCGTCGCCGCGCACCAGCTCGTCGAAGCGCAGCACGGCCTGTTCGGGCGGCCGGGTCGGCGGCGTGACCTGCTCGATCGGGCGGACCTGCGCGCTGTTCCAGTACCGATCGAAGGCATCGGACTGGGCGCGCACCACCGGCCCGGTGGCCAGCACGTCCATGTCGATGAAGTTGGTCTTGCCGTCCTGCATGAAGTATTCGTCGGCGATGTTGCGGCCGCCCGAGATCGAGAAGCTGTTGTCGGCGATGAACAGCTTGTTGTGCATCCGGTGATTGATGCGCACAGCCTCGTGCAGCGAGAGCACGAGCCGCGCCGGCAGCGCGCCGGAGCGCACCGGCAGCGGATTGAACAGCCGCACCTCGATCGACGGGTGGGCCGCCAGCGTGCCGAACAGCTCGCCGGCGTCGCCCAGGTACAGGTCGTCGACCAGCAGCCGGACGCGCACGCCGCGCTGCGCGGCATCACGCAACTCGCGCAGCAGCTGGCGGCCGGTGCCGTCGTTGCGCAGGTCGTAGTACTGGACGTCGAGCGAGCGTCTGGCGCGGCGGGCGAGTGCGATGCGCGCGTTGAAGGACGACGGCGCTTCCGGCAGCAGGCGGAAGCCGGAGAGCCCGGGCCCGTCCGGCGAGGCGTTGTCGCGCGCGATGCGGGCCAGCCGCGTCGCGGCGACATCCTGCAGGGCATGGGAGGGCGCCACCGCGACGGGCGCCGGCAGCGATGCGCAGCCGCCCAGCAGCGCCGCGGCGATTGGCAGGCAGAGCGAAGAGAGAACGGAACGCAGGGACATCACAGCTCACCGAACCTTGACGACGACCTTGCCCTTGGCGCGGCCGGCGTCGACATACGCCATCGCGTCGTTCGTCGCCTCGAACGGGAAGACCCGGTCGACGACCGGGCGCAGCACGCCGGCGTCGAACAGCGCGGTGATCTCGCGCAACTGGCTGCCGCTCGCCTTCATGAACAGGAACGAGTAGTCGATGCCACGGCGCGCGGCCTGGCGCCGGATGCCCGCACTCAGCAGCCGCATCACCGGCTTGACGAACCAGGGCGCCGCGCTCTGCGCCGCGAAGGCCGGATCGGGCGGCCCCGAGATGGAGATCAGCTTGCCGCCGCGCTTGAGCACGCCGAGGGACTTCTCGAGCGTCGCGCTGTCCTGGCTGTTCAGCACCACGTCGACATCGCGCAGCACGTCCGCGAAATCCTGTGTGCGGTAGTCGACGACGATGTCGGCGCCGAGCCGCTTCACCAGTTCGGCATTGCCGGCGCTGGTGGTGGTGGCCACCAACGCGCCGAGGTGGCGCGCCAGCTGGATCGCGATCGTGCCGACCCCGCCCGAGCCCGCCTGGATGAAGACCTGCTGCCCCTTCTGCAGGTTGGCGCGCGCCACCAGCGCCTGCCACGCGGTCAAGGCGACGAGCGGGACGGAAGCGGCTTCCTCCATCGTCAGGCCGGCCGGCTTCAGGGCGAGCGATTCCTCCCTGACCGGCACGAACTCTGCGAACGTGCCGATGCGGAAGTCGTCCACCCGCGCGTAGACCGCGTCGCCCGGCCGGAACCGCTGCACGCGCGCGCCGACCCGGGCGACGATGCCGGCCACGTCGTGCCCGAGCGCCGTCGGCAACCGGTACGGCAGGATCAGCTTGAACTCGCCGTCCCGGATCTTCGAGTCCAGCAGGTTCACGCCGGCGGCGTGGACCTCCACCAGGACCTCGTCGTCGCGCAGCTCGGGCACGGGGATGTCGGCCAGCCGCAGGGCACTCTTTTTCGCGTAGCGGTCGAGGAGGAAGGCTTTCATGGGGGTCCTGGGTCGGCGTGGAAGGCGGGCTCGCGCGAATTTCGCATGATGATCGTCATGTCTTATCGCGCGGGTGAAGGAAGGTCGGCGAACCGGCGATCAGGCCGCGGTGCCGCCGAGGTGCTTGCGGGTGGTGTCGAGCAGGCGCTGCGCCAGGGCCGGCTCGTCGACGGCGCGGGCCAGCACCAGCGCGCCGACCAGCGCGGCCATCGTGACGAGCGCCCGGTCGTGCGCCTGCGGCTGGCCCCAGTCGGGCAGCTGGCGCGCCACGAGGTCGGCCATCTCCTTGATGTACCGGGTGGTCGCGCGGCGCACCTCGGGCGTCTGCCGCGGCGTCTCGGAGCCGAGCGCGGTCAGCGGGCAGCCCCGCTCGACGTTTCTCAGGTGCGCGTCGGACAGGTAGGCGGCGAGCATGGACTGCAGCGCCCTGTCGGGCGGCAGCGCCGCCACGGCCTGCGTGGCCGCGGCGGCGGACTCGGTGCAGGCGTGGCCGGTCGCCTCCGCCAGCAGGGCCTCGCGCGAGGCGAAGTGGGTGTAGAAGGCGCCGTGCGTCAGGCCGGCCTCCTTCATGAGATCGGCCACGCCGGTGCCGTCGTAGCCGGTGCGGCGGATCGCCCGCGCCGCCACCGTGACGATGCGCTCGTGGGTCTGCGCCTTGGCGGCGGCTCGGGCGCTGGTGCGTGCTTTTCGCATGACGGTCATCATACGTCATCTGCGCGTGCGACGGGCGGCCGCTGCGCCGGCCCGGACCGGGCGCCCCGGCACACGGGCAAGATGCGCCCAATTCAACGTCACTCCCGTTCATGGACAACGCGCAAATCAGCCTGAGCCTGGTCTCGCACACCAACGCCGGCAAGACCACGCTGGCGCGCACGCTGCTCGGCCGCGATGTCGGCACCGTGCGCGACGCACCCCACGTCACCGAGTTCGCTGACGTGTTCACGATGCTGGACACCGGCGAGGGCGAGCGCCTGCTGCTGTGGGACACGCCCGGCTTCGGCGACAGCGCGCGCCTCGTCAAGCGGCTGCGCGCGGCGGGCAACCCGATCGGCTGGTTCATGAGCGAGGTCTGGGACCGCTGGCGCGACCGGCCGTTCTGGGCCGCGCAGCAGGCCATGCGCAACGTGCGCGACGAGGCCGACGTGATGCTTTACCTCGTCAACGCGGCCGAGTCGCCCGAGGCGGCCGGCTACGTGGCGCCCGAGATGGAGCTGCTCGGCTGGATCGGCAAGCCGGTCGTCGTGCTGCTGAACCAGCTCGGCGCGCCGCGCGAGGGCGGGCAGGAGGCGGCCGAGCTCGACGCCTGGCGCGCCCACCTCGCGCCGTATGCGCACGTGAAGGCGGTGCTGCCGCTCGACGCGTTCGCGCGCTGCTGGGTGCAGGAGGGCACGCTGCTGCAGGCCGTCGGCGACGCGCTGGCCGGCGAACGCCGCGCCTTGATGGACCGCCTGCGCGCCGCCTGGCTCGCGCAGCGCCGCCAGACTTTCGACGCGGCGATGCGCTCGATCGCCGGCAGCCTGGCGCGGCTCGCCGGGGCCTCGGAAGAGGTACCCGATCCGCGGCGCCTCGGCGCGCGGCTGCGGCAGGTCGGCAGCGCGATGGGGCAGGCCGTCGGCCTCGGCAGTGCCGACACGACGCCGACCGCGCTGGCCCAGAAAGCGCTCGCTGCCCGGCTCGACGAGGAGGTGCGCGCGAACACCGCCGAGCTGATCGCCCTGCACGGGCTGGAGGGCCGCGCGCAGGGCGAGATCCTGACGCGCCTGGCGACCCACTTCGAGACCCGCCTGCGCATGGACGAGGGCAAGGCCGCGCTGTGGGGCGGCGTGGTCAGCGGCGCGCTGGTCGGCCTGAAGGCCGACGTGCTGAGCGGCGGCCTCACGCTCGGCGGCGGGCTGCTCGCGGGCGGCCTGCTCGGCGCGCTGGGCGCGGCCGGGCTGGCGCGCTGCGTGAATCTGGTGCGCGGCACCGAGCGCTCGTACGTGGCCTGGAACGCGGAGGCGCTCGACCAGCTGCTGGAGGCGGCGCTGCTGCGCTACCTGGCCGTCGCGCACTTCGGCCGGGGCCGCGGCGAGTGGGCGCAGGGCGAATCGCCCGCGCACTGGCGCGAGGTGGTGCAACGTGCACTCGCGCCGCTGCGCGAGCCGCTGGCGGTGATCTGGCAGGAGCGCGATGCGCGCGCGGATGTCCGCAGCGAAGCCGCCACCGCGCCGGCCGACGAGACCGAACCGCTGATCGCTGCGGCGCTCGTGCCGATCGTCACGGAGGCCAGCACCGCGGCGCTGCGCAGCCTGTATCCGGACGCGCCGGCGCTTGGGGAAAGTGCGCAGACGACGCCGCTGCCGGCGCAGTAGCCTCGCGTCCATGAACGCCCCGCACCGTCCGCTCGACTTCTATTTCGACTTCTCCTCGCCGTACTCGTACATCGCCTCCGAGTGGATCGAGGCGCTGGCGGCGCGCCACGGCCGCACGGTCGCGTGGCATGCGATCCTGCTCGGCGCCACGTTCCAGGTCACCGAGCTGAAGAGCCCGGTCTCGTACCCGCTCAAGCGCGAGTACTCGCTGCTCGATTTCGAGCGCTCCGCGCGATTCGCCGGGGTGCCGCTGAAGATGCCGGAGAAGTTCCCGATCCCGACGCAGAACGCCGCGCGCATCTTCTGGTGGCTGCACGCCGCCGACCCGAACCGTGCGCGCGACTGGGCGCGCCACGGCCTGCGCGCGTTGTTCGCGCGCGGGGTCGACCTGAGCGAGCCGGCCGCGCTGCGCGCGCTGGCGGAGGAGTTCGGCCTCGACGGCTCGCAGGCGCAGGACGTCTGGAACGATCCGCAGTGGAAAGCCGCGCTGAAGTCGGCGAACGACGGCGCCATCGCGATCGGCGTCTTCGGCGCGCCGTTCTTCGTGATCGACGGCGAGCCCTTCTGGGGCAACGACCGGCGCCCGATGATCGAGCGCTGGCTGGAGAAGGGCCCGTTCTAGACCCGCCGCCGTCGCCCGGCCCGCCTGCCGCCTACAATTGACGTATACGTCAACTGCGATCCCCTTGACGCCCCCGGCGCCACGAAAGCCCGCATGCCCGCACTCGCCTCGAAACTCAGCCCGCGCTCCGAAGACTTCAAGGCCAACGCTGCGGCGATGCGCGCGCAGGTCGACGACCTGAACGCCCGTCTCGCCAAGATCGCATTGGGCGGCGGGGACGCACCGCGCGCCAAGCACGTGGCGCGCGGCAAGCTGCTGCCGCGCGACCGGGTCGAGATGCTGCTCGACCCCGACACGCCGTTCCTCGAGATCGCGCCGCTCGCCGCGCTGGAGATGTACAGGAACGACGCGCCCGGCGCGGGCCTGATCGCCGGCATCGGCCGGGTCAGCGGGGTCGACTGCATGATCGTGTGCAACGACGCCACGGTGAAGGGCGGCACTTACTACCCGATGACGGTCAAGAAGCACCTGCGCGCGCAGGAGATCGCGATGCAGAACCGGTTGCCGTGCATCTACCTCGTCGACAGCGGCGGCGCCAACCTGCCGAACCAGGACGACGTGTTCCCCGACCGCGAGCACTTCGGCCGCATCTTCTTCAACCAGGCCAACATGAGCGCGCAGGGCATCCCGCAGATCGCGGTGGTGATGGGCTCGTGCACGGCGGGCGGCGCCTACATGCCGGCGATGAGCGACGAGTCGATCATCGTCAAGAACCAGGGCACGATCTTCCTCGCCGGCCCGCCGCTGGTGAAGGCCGCGATCGGCGAGATCGTCAGCGCCGAGGAGCTGGGCGGCGGCGACGTGCACACGCGCCTGTCGGGCGTGGCCGATCACCTGGCGCAGAACGACACCCATGCGCTGGCGATCGCACGCGCCTCGGTCGCGAACCTGAACTGGTCCAAGGCCCACGGCCAGCGCCTCGTGCCGCCGCGCCCGCCGCTGTTCGACACGAACGAGCTGCACGGCGTGATCCCGGTCGACACCAAGAAGCCGTACGACGTGCACGAGATCATCGCGCGCATCGTCGACGGCTCCGAGTTCGACGAGTTCAAGGCCCGCTACGGCGCGACGCTGGTGACCGGCTTCGCCCACATCGAGGGAATGCCGGTGGGCATCGTCGCGAACAACGGCGTGCTGTTCAGCGAATCGGCGATGAAGGGCGCGCACTTCATCGAGCTGTGCTGCCAGCGCAAGATCCCGCTGGTGTTCCTGCAGAACATCACCGGCTTCATGGTCGGCAAGAAGTACGAGGCCGAGGGCATCGCCAAGCACGGCGCGAAGATGGTGACCGCGGTCTCGACCGCGACCGTGCCGAAGTTCACCGTGATCATCGGCGGCAGCTTCGGCGCCGGCAACTACGGCATGTGCGGCCGCGCGTATTCGCCGCGCATGCTGTGGATGTGGCCGAACGCGCGCATCAGCGTGATGGGCGGCGAGCAGGCCGCGGCCGTGCTCGCGACCGTCAAGCGCGATGGCATCGAGGCCCGCGGCGGCGCGTGGTCGAAGGACGAGGAGGCCGCGTTCAAGCAGCCCATCCTCGACCAGTTCGAGCACCAGGCGCACCCGTACTACGCCAGCGCGCGGCTTTGGGACGACGGCGTGATCGACCCGGCGCAGACCCGCACCGTGCTCGCGCTGGCGATCTCCGCCAGCCTGAACGCGCCGATCCCGGACGCGAAGTTCGGCGTGTTCCGGATGTGATGCGGCGCCCCCGGCCCCAGCGATGCACCTGACCCTGCTGCCGCTCGCCGAGCGCGACCTGCACGACCTGCTCGAGGCGCCGCAGGCGTTCGCGCAGCGCCACGCGCTGGCGCTCGAGCCCGGCGCGTGCGCGCCGCGCTTCGTCTACGAACGCGCGCTGGTCAACATGCGGGCGGCGCCGGACTGGGCGGCGCTGCTCGGCACGCGGCTGTACGTGGTCGACGGCGAGCGCGTGGTCGGCTCCGGTGGCGTGAAGGCGCCGCCGCTGGACGACGGCGAGGTCGAGATCGGCTACGGCATGGCGCCCGCGTGGCAGGGCCGCGGCCTCGCGACGCAGGCGGCGCGCCGCCTGACCGACGAGGCGCTCGCGCACGGCGCCAGCCGCGTCAGCGCCTTCACGACCCCCGAGAACACCGCCTCCTGGCGCCTGCTCCAGCGCATCGGTTTCCGGCGCGATGGCGAAACGATCGACCCCGACGACGGCCTGGTCTGGCGTTGGGTCTATGAGAGGACATGACGATGGACAGCATCTACATCACGCCCGAGCACGAACAGCTGCGCGAGCAGATCGCGCGCTTCATCGCGCGCGAGGTCGAGCCCCACGCGCAGGCCTGGGAAGAGGCCGGCATGGTGCCGCGCGAGGTGCTGCGCAAGATGGGCGACGCGGGCCTGTTCGGGCTGATGTACTCCAGCGCCTACGGCGGCGCCGAGTCCGACGCGCTGACCAACCTGGTGTTCGCCGAGGCGCTGTCGCAGTCGACCTTCGGCGGCTTCATCATCACCGTGCTGGTCCACACCGACATGGCCAGCCCCCACCTGCACCACGCCGGCAGCCCGGCGCAGCTCGACAAGTACATGCCCGACGTGATCGCGGGCCGCAAGATCACCGCGGTCGGCATCACCGAACCCGGGGCGGGCTCCGACGTGGCCGGCATCAAGACCACTGCGAAACGGGACGGCGACCACTGGGTCATCAACGGCACCAAGCTGTTCATCACCAATGGCGTGCACGCCGACCTGTACTTCGTCGCCGCGAAGACGACGAGCGCTCGCCACGGCATGTCGATGTTCATCGTCGAGAAGGGCACGCCGGGGTTCACGGTCGGCCGCGCGCTGAAGAAGTCCGGCTGGCTCTCGTCCGACACCGCCGAGCTGGTGTTCGACAACGTGCGCATCCCGGCCGCCAACCTGCTCGGCGAGGAGAACAAGGGCTTCTACTCGGTGATGCAGAACTTCCAGACCGAGCGCATCGCGCTGGGCGCGATGGCGATCGGCCACTGCACCCAGGCGCTGAAGATGACGATCGATTTCGTGCGCCAGCGCCAGGCCTTCGGCGGCCCGCTGTTCGACAAGCAGGTGGTGCGCCAGCGCCTCGCGATGTGCGATGCCAAGGTCCAGGCCGCGCGCAGCTTCATGTACGACTGCGCCTGGCGCGTCACGCAGAAGCAGGACGTGGTGCAGCAGGTCTCGATGCTGAAGGCGCTGACCGGCGAGCTGGTCAACGAGGTCGTGCAGACCTGCCAGCAGTTCCACGGCGGCATGGGCTACATGCGGGAGACAGCCATCGAACGGCTGTGGCGCGACGCCCGCGTGCTGGCGATCGGCGGCGGCGCGACCGAGGTCATGCTCGACGAGGTGGCCAAGCGCTATTGAATCATGGACCCCCGCGCCTACTTCGGCACCCTCGCGCGCTACAACGTATGGGCGACGCGCACGCTGTTCGAGCATGTCGACGCGCTGCCCGACGCCGACTACCGGCGCGACTGCGGCCTCTTCTTCAAGAGCGTGCACGGCACGCTGAACCACCTGCTCGTCGCCGAGCACGAGGCCTGGTTCCCGCGCTTCGCCGAGGGCATCTCCAACAAGGTGGCGCTGAATGCCGAAGTCGAAGTCGACCGCACGCGGGTTCGCGAGCGCCTGCTCGACGCGGCGTCGCGCTGGCTGCCGCTGATCGAGACGTTCGACGACGCACGCTTCGACGGCACGCTCGACTACACGACCACCCGCGGCGTCCCGCAATCGCTGCCGTTCGCGGCGACGCTCGGCCACGTCTTCAACCACGGCACGCACCACCGCGGCCAGATCACCGCGGCCATCACCGCGATGGGCCGCGCCTGTCCGGAGATCGACCTGGTGTGGATGCTGCAAGCCGAGAGCGCCGCCGCGCGCACCGAGAAAGCCACGCCATGACCACCACGCTCGACATCCGCCGCCCCTCGCGCCACGTCGCCGAGGTCTGGCTCAACCGGCCCGACGTTCGCAACGCCTTCAACGACGGCGTGATCGCCGAGCTGCACGCCGCGTTCACCGGCTTCGCGGCCGACACCGACCTGCGCGCCATCGTGCTCGGCGGCCACGGCAAGGCGTTCTGTGCCGGGGCCGATCTGTCGTGGATGCGCACGATGGCCGGCTACGACTGGGAGCAGAACCGCGCCGACGCGCAGGCGCTGGCCGACATGCTGTTCGCCATCTGGCGCTGCCCGGTGCCGGTGGTCGGGCGGGTGCAGGGCGATTGCTACGCCGGCGGCGTCGGCCTGGCGGCGGTGTGCGACGTGCTGGTCGCGGCCGAGGGCGTGAACTTCTGCCTCAGCGAGGCGAAGCTCGGGTTGCTGCCCGGCACGATCAGCCCGTACGTCATCCGCGCGATGGGCGAGCAGGCCGCGCGCCGCTACTTCGTCACCGCCGAGCGCTTCAGCGCGACGCAGGCCGCGGCGATGGGCTTCGTGCACGAGGTGTGCGACGGCACCGAGGCGCTCGACGCCAAGGTGGCCGAGATCGTCGCGACGCTGGTCGCCAACGGCCCGATGGCCGCGCGCGCCTGCAAGCTGCTGGTGCAGGACGTGGCCGGGCTGCCGCTCGACGCCCCGCTGCGCGCCGAGACCGCGCGCCGCATCGCCGACATCCGCGCCAGCGACGAAGGCCGTGAGGGCATCCAGAGCTTCCTGAACAAGCGCAAGCCGTCCTGGCTTCCAATCGACCCATGATCAACCTCCCGATCGACACCCCGGGGCTGCTCGCGATCGCCGCGGCGCTCGGCTGGGCCAGCGGCCTGCGCCTGTACGCCGTCGTGTTCCTGACCGGCCTGGCCGCCTACATGGGTTGGGTGCAACTTCCTGTCGGGCTGCAGGTGCTGCAGTCGGTGCCGCTGCTCGGCGCGAGCGGCTTCATGCTGTTCGTCGAGTTCTTCGCCGACAAGATCCCGGGTCTCGATTCGCTCTGGGACATGGTCCACACGGTCGTGCGCATCCCCGCGGGCGCGGCGCTGGCGGCGTCGGTGTTCGGCGCCGACCAGTCGAGCTGGGCGATGGCCGCGGCGCTGATGGGCGGCACGCTGGCCGCCACCAGCCACGTCTCGAAGGCCACCACGCGCGCCGCGCTGAACGCGTCGCCCGAGCCGTTCTCGAACATCGCGATGTCGCTGCTCGGCGACAGCGTGGTGCCGGTGAGCCTGTGGCTGTCGTGGGAGCACCCGACACTGTTCTTCGCCGCGCTCGCGGTCGCGCTGATCGTCATGATCGCGCTGACCTGGGTGTTCGCGCGCTTCCTGCGTCGCCTCGCGCGGCGCGTGTCCGGTTGGTTCGGGGCGGGTCAGCCGTCGACGTGAGGGTCACTGCATGTTCAATAAAATCCTGATTGCGAATCGCGGCGAGATCGCCTGCCGCGTAGCGGCCACCGCGAAGCGGCTCGGTGTGCGCACCGTCGCCGTGTATTCGGACGCCGATGCCGACGCCCAGCACGTGCACGCCTGCGACGAGGCGGTGCACATCGGCGGCTCGTCACCGCGCGAGAGCTACCTGCTCGGCGCGCGCGTGATCGAGGCCGCGCTCGCGACCGGCGCGCAGGCGGTGCACCCCGGCTACGGCTTCCTCAGCGAGAACGAGGACTTTGCGCAGGCCTGTGCCGATGCGGGGCTCGTCTTCATCGGCCCGCCGCCGTCGGCGATCAAGGCGATGGGCCTGAAGGCCGAATCGAAGCAGCTGATGGAGAAGGCCGGCGTGCCGCTGGTGCCCGGCTACCACGGCGCCGGCCAGGACCCGCAGATGCTCAAGGGCGAGGCGGACCGCATCGGCTACCCGGTGCTGATCAAGGCCAGCGCGGGCGGCGGCGGCAAGGGCATGCGCATCGTCACGAAGACGGACGAGTTCGACGCCGCGCTCGCGTCGTGCCAACGCGAGGCGATCAACAGCTTCGGCGACGACGCGGTCTTGATCGAGCGCTACGTGACCCGGCCGCGCCACATCGAGATCCAGGTCTTCGGCGACAGCCACGGGAACTGCGTCTATCTGTTCGAGCGCGACTGCTCGGTGCAGCGGCGCCACCAGAAGGTGCTCGAGGAAGCGCCGGCGCCGGGCATGAGCGAAGCGCGGCGGGCCGAGATGGGCGCGGCCGCGGTCGCGGCCGCGAAGGCCGTCGGCTACGTCGGCGCGGGCACGGTCGAGTTCATCGCCGAGCCCACGCCCGACGGTGATCTCAAGTTCTTCTTCATGGAGATGAACACGCGGCTGCAGGTCGAGCACCCGGTCACCGAGGCGATCACCGGGCTCGATCTGGTCGAGTGGCAACTGCGCGTCGCCTCGGGCGAGCCGCTGCCGCTGCAGCAGCACGAACTGCGCCGCCACGGTCACGCCATCGAGGCGCGCATCTGCGCCGAGAACCCGGACGCGAACTTCCTGCCCGCGACCGGGCGGCTCGAGGTCTACCGCACGCCGTCGGACGCGGTGAGCTTCGAGCGCGGCAACGTCCGCGTCGACGCCGGCGTGCGCGAGGGCGATGCGATCTCCCCGTTCTACGACTCGATGATCGCCAAGCTGATCGTCTGGGGCGCCGACCGCGCGCAGGCGCTGGCGCGGCTCGACGCGGCGCTGGCCGCCACCCACATCGTCGGGCTGCACACCAATGTGGCGTTCCTGCGCCGCGTGGCGGCGAGCCGCTCGTTCGCCGAGGCCGACCTCGACACCGCGCTGATCGAGCGCGAGCGCGCGGTGCTGTTCGATGCGCCGCCGCTGCCGATCGAGGTGGCCGCGGCCGGTGTGGTCGCGCACGCGCTGGCGGCCGAGCAGGCGCTGGAGGACGCCGACCCGTGGTCGCGCCGCGCCGGCTGGCGGCTGCACGGCAGCGCCGCGCGCCGCTTCGACATCGAGTCGCAGGGCACGCACCACGCGTTCGCGCTGGAGCGCAGCGCGGGTGCGCAGACGCTGGTCAACGGCACGCAGCGCTGGCCGCTCGTGACGCGCCCGACCGCCGCGAACGTGTACGACGTGACGCTGGGCGCGCAGCGCCTGACGCTGACGGTCTACGCCACCGGCGAGCGCTTCAGCGTGTTCGCACCCGATGGCTCGGCCGTGGTGGACGAGTTCGACCCGATCGCGCATTCGGCCGATGGCGCGGTCGACGCCGGCGGCCTCGCGGCGCCGATGCCGGGCAAGGTGATCGCGTTCCTCGCCAAGGCCGGCGACACCGTCACGCAAGGCCAGCCACTCGCGGTGATGGAGGCGATGAAGATGGAGCACACGATCGCCGCGCCGCGCGACGGCACGGTCGCCGAGCTGCTCTACGCCGTCGGCGACCAGGTCAGCGAAGGCGGCGAGCTGCTGCGCCTCGCACCCGCCGCATAGCATCGACTACGGAGAGTGAGGACCCCATGACGCTTCCCACCCATGTCACCCTCGTCGAGGTCGGCCCGCGCGACGGGCTGCAGAACGAGAAGGCGCCGGTCGACGCGGCCACCAAGATCGAGCTCGTCCACCTGCTGCAGGCCGCGGGCCTGCGCGAGATCGAGGTCACCAGCTACGTGAGCCCGAAGTGGGTGCCGCAGATGGCCGACAACGCGCAGGTCATGCGCGGCGTGCGTCGCCAGAACGGCGTGCGCTACTCCGTGCTGACGCCGAACTTGAAGGGCTTCGAGGCGGCGATCGCCGACCCGGCCATCCGGCCCGACGAGATCGTCGTGTTCGGCGCGGCGAGCGAGGCCTTCAGCCAGCGCAACATCAACTGCAGCATCGAGGAAAGCATCGAGCGCTTCCGGCCGGTCGTCGAGGCCGCACATGCGCATGCGATCAAGGTGCGCTGCGCGGTCTCGGTCGCGCTCGGCTGCCCGTACCAGGGCGAGGTCACGCCCGACGAGGTCGAGCGCGTCGTGCGGCTGATGAAGGGCATCGGCGTGGACCACTGCGGCATCGCCGACACCATCGGCGTGGGCACGCCCAAGCGCGCGCAGGCGGCGCTGGAGCGCGCGCTCAGGCACTTCCCGATCGACGAGGTCAGCGGCCATTTCCACGACACCTACGGCCAGGCGCTCGGCAACATCTACGCCTGCCTCGAGATGGGCATCCACACCTTCGATGCGAGCGTCGCCGGCCTCGGCGGCTGCCCGTACGCGAAGGGCGCGACCGGCAACGTCGGCACCGAGGACGTGCTGTTCCTGCTGAACGGCCTGGGCATCGAGACCGGCATCGACATCGACAAGCTTGTCGACGCCGCGGCGTTCATCTCGACCGCGCTCGGCCGCAAGCCGGTCTCGCGCTCGGGCAACGCGCTGCTCGCCAAGCGCGCCGCGAAGGCCGAGGCCGCGACGGCATGAGCGACGCGCAGCAGTCCGATCGATCCGACCGGCCCGAGGGCTTCCGCCGCGTCGCGGCCGTGCTCTCCGAGCAGCGGCATCCGCATGCGCCGGTGTTCCTCGAGGTCGCCGCGCGCACCGCGCAGGAGGCGGCCGACGCGCTCGGCATCAGCGTCGGCCAGATCGCCAAGAGCGTGGTGTTCCGGCGCAAGGCGGACGACGTCGCGGTGCTGGTCGTCACCTCCGGCGACCGGCGCGTCGACGAGCGCAAGGTGACGGCACTGGTCGGCGCCATCGGCCGCGCCGATGCCGAGTTCGTCAAGGCGCGCACCGGCTTCACGATCGGCGGCGTCTCGCCGGTCGGCCATGCGACCCGGCCGGTGATGCTGGTCGACCGCGAGCTGTTCCGCTTCGACGAGATCTGGGCCGCCGCCGGGCACCCGAACGGCGTGTTCCGCCTGAGCCCGAAGGAGCTCGCGCAACTGACCGGCGCGCCGGTCGAGGACGTGGTGCAGCCCGCATGAAGCCGACCGCCGTGGACAGCGTCGCCTCGCCCTGCAACAGCGTCTGCCGCATGGACGAGCGCACCGGCCTGTGCGAGGGCTGCCTGCGCTCGATCGACGAGATCATCGCCTGGTCGACGATGGACGACGACGAGAAGCGCGCGGTGTGGGAGGCGCTGGCGCAGCGCGAAGTGGCAAGCGATCCGTCGACGCCGGGGGCTCCATGAATCACCTGACGTTCTGGTTCGACCCGCTCTCGCCGTTCGCCTACCTCGCGTTCGAGCGCCTGCCGCAGGTGCTCGAAGGCGTGTCGGTCGACGTGAGCTACCGGCCGATCCTGTTCGCCGGCCTGCTGAAGCACTGGGGCCAGAAGGGCCCGGCCGAGATCGAGCCGAAGCGCGCCTGGACCTTCCGCCACGTGCACTGGCTCGCGCACCAGCACGGCATCGAGATGGCGACGCCGTCGCAGCACCCGTTCAACCCGCTCGCGCAGTTGCGCCTGCTGCTGGCCTGCGCGCCCGAAGGTGGCACGCCGAACCGGCGCGCCTGCGAGGCGGTGCTTCGCCACATCTGGGTCGGCGGCTTCGATGCGAACGATCCCGCACGCATGCAGGCCCTCGTGCAGGAGCTCGCACCGCGCGTCGCGCCGGACGACACGTCGGTCAAGCAGGCCCTGAAGGACGCGACCGCCGCGGCGCTCGAGCGCGGGATCTTCGGCGTGCCGACGATCGAGTTCGAGGGCCGCCTCTTCTGGGGTGTCGACGCCTTGCCGATGCTCGCCGCCTGCCTGCGCGGCGACCCCTGGTTCAGCGGCCCGGAATGGGACCGCGAAGGCGCACCGCGTGACGGGGTGACGCGCACGTAAGTTCCGGTTGGATTCGCGTCAGACGAGGGTCAGTCGATGCGGTGAACATGCGTCCATGAACGGCGGGCACCCGACCCGTCGCGAACAGGAGACGACATGCAGGACGACCTGGTGCAGCGCATCGCGAGCCACCCCAAATACTTCGAACTGAAGGCCAAGCGCAGCCGCTTCGGCTGGTGGCTCACCGCCGCGATGATGGTCGTGTACTACGGCTTCATCCTGCTCGTCGCGTTCGACAAGGCGTGGCTGTCGCAGCGCCTCGGCGCTGGCGTGATGACGCTGGGCATCCCGATCGGCTTCGGCGTCATCGTGTTCACGATCGTGATCACCGCGATCTACGTGCAGCGCGCCAACAACCTGTTCGACGACCTGACGGCCGAGATCAGGAAGGCGGTGCAGAAATGAGCCGCCTCCTCACCACCGTGCGCGAACACGCGCGCCGCCTGTTGACGCTGGGCGCACTGGCCGGCGTGCCGCTGGCCGCGCTCGCCGCCGGCGCCGATCTGGGCCAGGCGCAGAAGCAGGCCACGAACTGGACCGCGATCGGCATGTTCGCGGCGTTCGTCATCTTCACGCTGTTCATCACCAAATGGGCCGCGGCCAAGACCAAGTCGGCGAGTGATTTCTACACCGCAGGCGGCGGCATCACCGGCTTCCAGAACGGCCTGGCGATCGCCGGCGACTACATGTCCGCGGCCTCGTTCCTCGGCATCTCGGCGGCCGTGATGGCCAGCGGCTTCGACGGGCTGATCTACTCGATCGGCTTCCTCGTCGGCTGGCCGGTCATCACCTTCCTGATGGCCGAGCGGCTGCGCAACCTCGGCAAGTTCACCTTCGCCGACGTGGCCGCGTTCCGCTTCGAGCAGAAGCCGGTGCGCATCTTCGCGGCCTCGGGCACGCTGGTGGTCGTCGCGTTCTACCTGATCGCGCAGATGGTCGGCGCGGGGCAGCTGATCAAGCTGCTGTTCGGGCTGGAGTACTGGATCGCGGTCGTGATCGTCGGCTCGCTGATGATGGTCTACGTGCTGTTCGGCGGCATGACGGCGACCACCTGGGTGCAGATCATCAAGGCCTGCCTGCTGCTGGGCGGCGCGTCGTTCATGGCGCTGTCGGTGATGTGGCACTTCGGCTTCAGCCCGGAGGCGATGTTCGCGCAGGCGGTGAAGATCAAGACCGACCTGGCGCTGCAGGACGGCAAGACCGCCGAGGTCGCCGCGCAGGTGGGCCAGTCGATCATGGGGCCGGGCAACTTCGTGAAGGACCCGATCTCCGCCATCTCGTTCGGCATGGCGCTGATGTTCGGCACCGCCGGGTTGCCGCACATCCTGATGCGCTTCTTCACCGTGCCCAGCGCCAAGGAAGCGCGCAAGTCGGTGATGTGGGCGACCGGCTGGATCGGCTACTTCTACCTGCTGACCTTCATCATCGGCTTCGGCGCGATCACCTTCGTGCTGACCAACCCGCAGTTTCTCGACGGCAAGGGCGCGCTGCTCGGCGGCGGCAACATGGCGGCCATCCACCTGGCGAATGCGGTGGGCGGCAACGTGTTCCTCGGCTTCATCTCGGCGGTGGCGTTCGCGACCATCCTCGCGGTGGTGGCCGGGCTCACGCTGTCGGGTGCGTCGGCGGTTTCGCACGACATCTTCGCCACCGTCATCATGAAGGGCGAGCCGCCGAGCGGCTCGGAGCTGCGCATCTCGAAGATCACCACCGTGGCGCTCGGCATCCTGGCGGTCGTGCTCGGCATCGCGTTCGAGAAGCAGAACATCGCATTCATGGTGTCGCTGGCCTTCGCGATCGCCGCGTCGGCCAACTTCCCGGTGCTGTTCATGTCGGTGCTCTGGAAGGACTGCACCTCGCGCGGCGCGGTGATCGGCGGCTTCCTCGGGCTGATCTCGTCGGTGGTGCTGACGATCGTCTCGCCGTCGGTCTGGGAGGCCACGCTGGGCAATCCCAAGGGCTCGGCGCTGTTCCCGTACACCTCGCCCGCGCTGTTCTCGATGACGATCGGCTTTGTCGGCATTTGGCTGTTCTCGGTGCTGGACCGCAGCGCGCGGGCCCGGATCGACCGCGACGGCTTCCTGGCTCAGCAGGTCCGGTCGGAGACAGGGATCGGCGCGTCGTCGTCCTCCGGCCACTGATCGAGGGTACTGAGTACTTTCCCGAGGTGTCGGCGTTTTGACATTCAACTCTCGCATCGAGAAATGAAACGTCAGGGTTGCTGCTGAGTTTGTCAGTTCCGGTTCAGCTTGGCGTAAGGAACCGGTCAGAGCCCGCGTCGAACATCCGCCCCACGCATCGCCGGGTCGGCGGTGCCACTTCAGCTCAAAACAGGAGACGTCGATATGGCAACCGCAGTGGCAGCCGGCTCAAAAGTCGGAGAGCCGATGACCAAGGAAGAGAAGAAGGTCATCTTCGCTTCCAGTCTCGGCACGGTATTCGAGTGGTATGACTTCTACCTCTACGGCACGCTCGCCGTGATCATCGGGCGGCAGTTCTTCTCGAACCTCGACCCGACCTCGCAGACGATCTTCTCGCTGCTCGCGTTCGCGGCCGGCTTCATCGTGCGACCGTTCGGCGCGCTGTTCTTCGGTCGCCTCGGCGACATGATCGGCCGCAAGTACACCTTCCTGGTGACGATCCTGATCATGGGCCTGTCGACCTTCATCGTCGGCATCCTGCCCAACTACGCCTCGATCGGCGTGGCCGCCCCGATCATCCTGATCCTGCTGCGCATGCTGCAGGGCCTGGCGCTCGGCGGCGAGTACGGCGGTGCCGCCACCTACGTGGCCGAGCACGCGCCGCACGGTCGCCGCGGGCTGTTCACTTCGTGGATCCAGACCACGGCGACGTTGGGCCTGTTCCTGTCGCTGCTGGTGATTCTGGGCACGCGCACCGCGATCGGCGAAGAAGCGTTCGCCGAATGGGGCTGGCGAGTTCCGTTCCTGGTGTCGGTGATCCTGCTGGCGATCAGCGTCTGGATTCGCCTGTCGATGAACGAATCGCCAGCCTTCAAGAAGATGAAGGAAGAGGGCAAGACCTCGAAGGCGCCGTTGACCGAGTCGTTCGGCGAGTGGAAGAACCTGAAGATCGTGATTCTGGCGCTGGTCGGCCTGACGATGGGCCAGGCGGTCGTTTGGTACACCGGCCAGTTCTATGCGCTGTTCTTCATGACCGGCCCGCTGAAGGTGCCCAACGCCGACGCGAACATCATGACGGCGATCTCGCTGTTGATCGGCACGCCGTTCTTCATCTTCTTCGGCTGGTTGTCTGACAAGATCGGCCGCAAGCCGATCATCATGGCCGGCTGCCTGATCGCCGCGCTGACCTACTTCCCGCTGTTCACGGCGCTGACCAAGGCGGCCAACCCCGCCCTGGCCGAAGCCCAGGCGAAGAACAAGGTCACCGTGACGGCGGACCCGAACGAGTGCTCGTTCCAGTTCAACCCGACCGGTGTGGCCAAGTTCACAAGCTCGTGCGACGTGGCCAAGCAGGTGCTGGCCGCCCGCGCGGTGAGCTACGAGAACGTGGCGGGCACCGGCCCGGCGAAGATCACGATTGGCGAGAAGGTGATCGAGTCGTTCAACGCCACCGGCATGCCTGCCGCCGAAGCCAAGGCGAAGGACACCGCGTTCAAGGCCGCTGTCGGGGCCGCGTTGAAAGACGCCGGTTACCCGACCACGGCCGATCCGGCGCGGATGAACAAGCCGATGATGGTGGCGATCCTGACGCTGCTGGTGATCTACGTGACCATGGTCTACGGCCCGATCGCGGCGATGCTGGTCGAGATGTTCCCGACCCGCATCCGCTACACCTCGATGAGCCTGCCGTACCACATCGGCAACGGCTGGTTCGGCGGCCTGCTGCCTGCGACCGGCCTGGCGATCGTGGCGCAGACCGGCAACATGTACAACGGCCTGTGGTACCCGATCATCTTCGCGAGCATCACCTTCGTGGTGGGCATGCTGTTCGTGAAGGAAACCAAGGACGTCGACATCTACAAGGGCGACTGACCGAGTCGCGCACTGCAGCAACAGCACACTGAAAGTTATTGACCATGTGGAAACTGATTCTTGGATTCGTGCTGTTCGCTGCACTCGCCCTCTTCGCGCTGATGAAGGCGGGCGGTGACATCGACATGGGCGGCGAGAAGCACGGCATCGACGCACCCGCGGCGTCGGCACCCGCCAAGTAGCGCGCCGCCCCGCGGCAAGCCCATCGGCCGGCCCCGTCTCGCGACGGGGCCGGCCTTTTTCATGGCCGCACCGCGCGATCAGCCCGGCGCGAACAGGCCCTTGTGCGCCTCGCGCAGCAGATTCTTCTGCACCTTGCCCATCGCGTTGCGCGGCAGCTCGGCGACGACGAACACCCGCTTGGGCACCTTGAAGTTCGCGATCTTGGCCTTGAGCTCGGCGATCAGCGCGTTCGCGTCCGGCGTGCTGCCGGGGCGCGGCACGACGACGGCGACCACGGCCTCGCCGAAGTCCGGGTGCGGCACGCCGATCACCGCGCTCTCCGCGACGCCGGCCATGTCGTTCAGCGTGCTCTCGATCTCGGCCGGGTAGACGTTGAAGCCGCCGCTGATGATCAGGTCCTTGCTGCGGCCGACGATGGTCACGTAGCCGCGCTCGTCCACCTTGCCGACGTCGCCGGTCTTGAACCAGCCGTCGGCCGTGAACTCCTCGGCCGTCTTCTCGGGCATGCGCCAGTAGCCCTTGAACACGTTCGGGCCGGTGACCTGCATGTGGCCGATCTCGCCGGCCGGGCAGGGCGCGCCCGCGTCGTCGACCACGCGCACGCCGACGCCCGGCAGCGGGAAGCCGACCGTGCCGCCGCGGCGCTCGCCGTCCTGCGCGTGGTACGGGTTCGAGGTCAGCATCGCCGTCTCGCTCATGCCGTAGCGCTCGAGGATGGTGTGGCCGGTGCGCTCGCGGAACTCGTTGAAGGTCTCGATCAGCAGCGGCGCCGAGCCGCTGATGAACAGGCGCATGTTGGCGCACGCTGCGCGTGTCAGCCCGGGCTCTGCGAGCAGCCGGGTGTAGAGCGTCGGCACCCCCATGAAGACGGTCGCCTCGGGCAGGTGCGCGAGCACGGTCTTCGGCTCGAACCGGTTCAGCCAGATCATCCTGCTGCCGTTCAGCAGCGCGCCGTGCGAGGCGACGAACAGGCCGTGCACGTGGAAGATCGGCAGCGCGTGGATCAGCACGTCGCCTTCCTTCCAGCCCCAGTAGGTCTTCAGTACCTGCGCGTTGCTGAGCAGGTTGCCGTGGGTCAGCATCGCGCCCTTGCTGCGCCCGGTCGTGCCGCTGGTGTAGAGGATCGCGGCCAGCTCGTCGGCGCCGCGCGGGGCCGGCGCGTGCACGTCGCTGTGGACCGCGGCGCGCTGCAGCAGGCTGCCGCTGCGGTCGTCGCCGAGGGTGAAGACGTGTTCGGTGCCGGCCGCGAACGCGATCCGGCTGACCCAGCCGAAGTTCTTCGGCGAGCACACCACGACCGCCGGCTCGGCGTTGCCGATGAAGTAGCCGATCTCGTCGCGCTGGTAGGCGGTGTTGAGCGGCAGGTAGACGAGCCCGGCGCGCAGCACCGCCAGGTACAGCATCAGCGCCTCGACCGATTTCTCGGTCTGCACCGCGACGCGGCTGCCGGCCGGCAGCTCGAGCGAGGCGAGCAGGTTGGCGAGCATCGCGGTGCCACGGTCCAGGTCGCGCCAGGTGTAGCGCAGCGGTGTCGGGGTGGGACTGGCGCCCGAGCCGGCATCGGCGGTCTCGATCGCGACGCTGTCGAGGTCGGTGGGGAAGCCGGCGCGCAGCGCGCTGAAGAGGTTCTGGTTCATGGTCGGAAGCGGGCAGGGCGTTTCTCGATGAAGGCGGTGACGCCCTCGCGGTGTTCTTCGCTCGCGGCGTAGTCGAAGTGGGCGCGCCGCTCGGGCGCGGTCGGCCCGCCGGCGGCGAGCTGGCGCAGCGTGCGCTTGTTGATGCGGGCGGCCTGCGGCGAGAGCGCGGCGGCGTGGCGCGCGCGTTGCAGCGTCTGCGCGCCGACCTCGCTGTCCGGCACCACGGCGTGCACCAGGCCGAGCTGCAGCGCGCGCGTCGCGTCGAACAGGCGCGCCTCGAGCAGCATCTCGCGCAGCACGGCCGGGCTGGCGACGCGCGCGAGCAGTTCCAGCTCGCCCGGCGCCATCGGGAAGCCGAGCTTCGCGATCGGTGCGCCGAAGCGGCTCGATGCGCCGCCCACGCGGATGTCGCAGCACGCGGCGATCTCGAAGCCGCCGCCGATGCACGCGCCGTCGATCTGCGCGAACAGCGGCACGTCGCAGGCCAGCATCGCCTGCAGCGCGGGCGCGACCACCTGCTCGTGGAAGTCGTGCAGCCGGCCCTCGTCGAAGCGGAAGGTCGCGAACTCGACGATGTCGCCGCCCGACGCGAACTGGCCGCCCGCGCCGGCGACGATCACCGCGCGCGGCGCCTCGGCCGCCGGCAGCGCCTGCAGCGCATCGAACCCGCGCTTCAGCTCGCGCCACATCGCGATGTCGATCGCGTTGAGCTTGCCGGGGTTGGCGAGCAGCACGCGGGCGACGCCGTCGCCGTCCGCCGGTGCGAAGGCGACGGAACCGCTCATCCGTCCATCTTCGCGCCGGAGGCCTTCACGACCTCGGCCCAGCGCTTGGTCTCGCTGCTGACGAAGCGGCCGAACTCGGCGCCGTACACGTTCGGCATGTCGGTGCCCAGGCCGTTCCAGGTGGCCTGCAGCTCGGGCGTGGCGAAGGCCTTGCGCATCTCGGCCTGCATCTGCTCGACGATCGCCGCAGGCGTGCCCTTGGGCGCCCACAGGCCGTACCAGGTCGCGACTTGGTAGGTGGGAACGCCGCCTTCGGTGGAGGTCGGCACATCGGGGAAGCCCGGCGCGCGCTTGTTCGAGGCGACCGCCAGCGCCTTGATGCGCCCGCCCTTGATGTGCGCGGCCGAGGAGCCCAGGCCGTCGAACATCATGTCGACCTGGCCGGCGATCAGGTCGGACAGCGCCGGCCCGGCGCCGCGGTACGGGATGTGGGTGATGAAGGTCTTGGTCTGCAGCTTGAACAGCTCGGCCGCCAGGTGGTGCGAGGTGCCGTTGCCGGCCGACGCGTAGTTCAGCTTGCCCGGGTTGGCGCGCAGGTAGGCGAGCAGGCCCTTCAGGTCGGCGACCTGCACCCGCTGCGGGTTGACGACGATCACCTGCGGCACGTTCGAGACCAGGCCGACCGGGATGAAATCGGTCTCGAGGTTGTAGTCGAGCTTCGGGTACATCGACGGCGCGATCGCGTGGTGCACCGCGCCCATGAAGAAGGTGTAGCCGTCGGGCGCAGCCTTGGAGGCGATCGTGGCGCCCACGGTCCCGCCGGCGCCGCCGCGGTTGTCGATGATGACCTGCTTGCCCAGGCTCTTGGTCAGCTGGGCGGTCAGCGGGCGCGCGAACGCGTCCGTGCCGCCGCCGGCCGGGAACGGCACGACGACCGTCACCGGCTTGGTGGGCCAGCCCGCTTGCGCGTGGACGAAGGGCGTGCCGAGCACGGCGGAGCCGGCGGCGGTCTGCAGCAATCGTCGGCGGGTGATGCCGGTCGCGTTGGAATCTGAACTCATGCGGTTTGTCTCCATCGGTGGTTGATGCGGGCCGCTCGTGGCGGACCGTCCGTCTTCAGCGCGCGCCGGTCACAGCAGGGATGCCAGTGCCCGGGATTGCGCCACTTCGCCCTGAGTGAACTTCTCGTGGTGCACTTCGATTTTGTCGAGATCGTAGAGATAGTTGACCATCAGGCCCAGGGATTGTTTGCAGCCCTTGGCCGACAGGTCGCCGAGCGCGTTCAGCCGTTCGAGCCGCGCGCCGTTGTCGAGGTGGAAGCGCGCGACCGGGTCGCCGCCGGGCGCGGTGGAGTGCTGGCCGAGGTAGAAGGCGCACAGGCGCAGCAGCAGCTGCGTGGCCTCGGGCGTCATCTTGCGCAGGGCGTCGGCGCTGGCGAGCGCCGCCAGGTCACCCATGCCCGCGCTGCCGAGCGAGGCGAGCGTCTGCGCCAAGCGCTCGGCGCGCGCCTTGGTCAGGCCCTCGCACGGTGCGCCGGCGCGCAGCCAGGCCGCGAAGCCCGGGATCGGCGAGAGCGTGCAGAAGGTGCGCAGCTGCGGCAGCTCGCGCTGCAGCTCCTCGGCCACGCGCTTGATCAGGAAGTTGCCGAGCGACACGCCCTTCAGCCCCGGCTGGCAGTTGCTGATCGAGTAGAACGCCGCGACCTTGAACTGCTTCGGCAGCAAGGGCACCGAGGCCTTGTCGATCAACGGCGCGATCGCGGCCGGCATCTCCGGCAGCAGCGCGACCTCGACGAAGATCAGCGGCTCGTTCGGCAGCTGCGGGTGGAAGAACGCGAAGCAGCGCCGGTCGGGTTGCAGGCGGCGGCGCAAGTCGTCCCAGCCGTCGATCTGGTGCACCGCCTCGTGGCGGATGATCTGCTCCAGCAGCTGCGCCGGCGAATTCCAGTCGACCCGCTGCATCTGCAGGAAGCCGGGGTTGAACCAGCTCGACAGAAGGTGCAGGAAGTCGGCCTCGACCGCCTCGAGCGCCGGCTGCTTCTTCACCCGCGCCAGCAGCGCGCGGCGCATCGCGACAATGCTCGAAGTGCCGCCCGGCGTGCGGTTGATGCGCCGCAGCAGCTCCTGGCGCGGCGGCTCGGCATTGCGGATCAGGCGCAGCAGGTTCGGGGCGCTCGGCTCCTTGGCGTAGGCCTGCGCGCTTTGCAGCACGGCGCTCGGGTCGGGGCTGAAATCGTGCGAGAGGCGTTCGAAGAACACCGCCTGCTGGTCGTCGGGCAGGGCGGCGAAGCGCGCGACCACGTCGCGCGCGATCGCCACGCTGTTGGCCTCCCCGCGCTCGGTCAGCAGCTGCCGGCAGTGGCTCAGCAGCTCGCGCAGGCCGCGCTCCCCTTGCACGCGGCGCGCCGCGTTGCGCAGTTCCTCAAGCACGGGCGCCTCCTGTGGTCGTGGTTGCGGTTGCGGCGAGCTGGGCCTGCTCGTGGGCGCGCAGCGCCTTCAGCGCGGCGAGTTGCGCGAGCAGGTGGTCGTGCATGGTGCGCTCGGCGCGCGCGGCGTCGCCGTGCTCGATCGCGTCCATCAGCACGCGGTGCTCGTTGATCGACGCGTTGATGCGGCCCGGCCAGTTGAGCTGCCGGCCGCGCAGCATGCGCAGGAAGCGGCGCAGGTCGTTGGTCGCGCGGTCGAGCCAGCGGTTGTCGGCCAGCGCCTGCACGCGCGTGTGGAACTCGTGGTTGGCGCGGTAGTAGCCGTCGACGTTGCCGGCGGCGGCGTGGCGCTCCAGCACCTCGTGCAGCTTGCGCAGGCCCTTCACGTCGGCCGGCGTGGCCTTGCGCACCGCCTCGAACGCGCAGCGGCCCTCGAGCAGCGCCATCACCGGGAACAGGTCGTCGGCGTCGCGCTCGGAGAGTTCGGTGACCTTGCAGCCCTGGCGCGGCACCGGCGTCACCAGGCCCTCGGCGGCCAGCACCTTCAGCGCCTCGCGCAGCGGCGTGCGGCTGATCTGCCAGTCGCGCGCCAGGGCCAGCTCGTCGATCCATTCGCCGGGCACGAGCTGGCGCTCGAAGACCATGGTGCGCAGCCGCGTCGCGACTTCCTCGTGCAGCGAGCCGGGCCGGAGCGGGGTGGGGGTGACCATGCACCGAAATCTACAATCAATAATTCATAATTACAAGGGGCACCCGTGGAAGCCCGAGTGCTGCGGGCGGCCGGCCCGCGCAACGGCCCCCTACACTGCACGCCGATGCCCGACCCGACGCCTCCCCGCACCTCCCAGCTGCCGGCCGATGCCGACGGGCTGCTGAAGCTGGCCGCGCAAAGCATGTTCGACACGCTGGCCAACGCGGCGATGGGCATGTTCGTGATCGACCGCGCGCACCGCATCGTCTGGATCAGCGAGGGCTACAAGCAGTTCCTGCCCGCGCTGGAGCGCGAGGAGGCCGATTTCGTCGGCCGCCGCGTGGAAGAGGTGGTGCCCAACACGCTGATGGCGCAGGTGGTCGACACCGGCCAGGCGATGCTGGTCGACCTGCTGACCAACAAGGCCGGCACCTTCCTCGTCAGCCGGCTGCCGCTGCGCGATGCGGACGGCCAGGTGATCGGCGCGATCGGCATGGTGCTGCTCGACCACCCCGAGACGACGATGCGCCCGCTGACCGCCAAGTTCGCGCAGCTGGAGCGCGAGCTCGCTTCGGCGCGCCAGGAACTCGCCGCGCACCTGACGCAGCAGCGCCGGCCGAAGCACACGATCGCGAGCTTCGTCGGCGCGAGCGCGGTGGCGGTCGAGGTCAAGCGCCAGGCGCGGCGCGTGGCGCAGACCGACAGCACGGTGCTGCTGCTCGGCGAGACCGGCACCGGCAAGGAGCTGCTCGCGCACGGCATCCACGCCGCGAGCCGGCGCGCCGCCAGGCCGTTCATCGCCGTCAACATCGCCGCGGTGCCCGAGACGCTGCTCGAGGCGGAGTTCTTCGGCGTCGCCCCGGGTGCCTACACCGGCGCGGAGCGCAAGGGCCGCGAGGGCAAGTTCAGGATCGCCGACGGCGGCACGCTGCTGCTCGACGAGATCGGCGACATGCCGCTGGCGCTGCAGAGCAAGCTGCTGCGCGTGCTGCAGGAGCAGGAGGTCGAGCCGCTCGGCAGCAACACGGTGCAGCGCATCGACGTGCGCATCATCGCGGCGACGAGCCGCGACCTGCCGGCGATGGTGGCCGCGGGCACGTTCCGCGCCGACCTCTACTACCGCCTCAATGTGCTGCCGATCCGCCTGCCAGCGCTGCGCGAGCGGCTGGGTGACCTGGAGGCGCTCGTCGATTCACTGGCCGAGGACATCGCGCGGCGCAGCGGCCTGGCGCACAAGACGCTGTCGGCCGACGCGCTGGACCTGCTCGGCCGCCAGCGCTGGCCCGGCAACATCCGCGAGCTGCGCAACGCGCTCGAACAGGCCAGCCTGATGACCGACGACCTGCTGCTGACGGCGGCGCATTTCGAATCGTTCGCCGGCACCGCGCAGCGGGCCGCGCCCGCGCCGGCACCGCGGCTCGACAGGCCGGCGCTGGCGCCGCATCCGGCCGACGCTGCGCCGGCCGATATCGCCGTCAAGCCGCTGTCGCAGGCCGTGGCCGAGCTCGAAGGCCGGGCCATCCGCGACGCGATGCGCGCCACCGGCGGCAACAAGCTGGCGGCGTCGCGGCTGCTCGGCATATCGCGCGCGACGCTGTACGAGAAGCTCGCGCTGGCGCAGCGCGACGGCGCCGCGTGAGCCGCGGCTGGCGCGGCGCGGCGGCGCGGGGGCTGGTCGTGTGCGCTGCGATGGCGGGCGGTGCCGCGCGCGCGCAGACGCCGCCGCCCCCTGCGCCCGCTGCACCGGCATCGGCCGCCGCGCCGTCGCAGCTCGAGCGCGTCGAGGTCACCGCGCCACGCGCCTCCGACACCGACGCGCGGCGTCAGTCGACCGCCGCCAAGATCGTGATCGGCCGCGAGGAGATCGAGCGCTACGGCGACAGCACCCTCGGCGACGTGCTCAAGCGCCTGCCCGGAGTGACGATGCAGGGCCGGCCCGGGCGCGGCGGCAACATCCGCATGCGTGGCCTGGGCGGCGGCTACACGCAGATCCTGCTCGACGGGCAGCGCATCCCGCCGGGCTTCTCGCTCGATTCGCTCACGCCTGAGCAAGTCGAGCGCATCGAGATCCTGCGCGCACCGACCGCCGAGACCGGCGCGCGCGCGATCGCCGGCACGATCAACATCGTCACGCGCGAAGGCTTCGTCAAGCACCTCAACGACCTGCGGGCGAGCGTCGCGCTCGAGAACGGCCGCCCGCAGCCGAGCGTCTCGTGGACGCGCAACGAGCCGGTCGGCCCGTTCATCGTCAACTACTCGTTGACCGCGTTCTCCAATGACCGCGAGAGCGGCAGCACGACGACGACCGTCGACCGCAGCCTCGTCGACGACAGCGTCCGCCTGGCGCAGCGCGATGTCGGCCGCGTGCGCGACCGGCGCGCCGGCCTGCACGCGACCGGCCGCCTGCAGTGGCGCGGCGAGCAGGGCATCGACACGGTGACGCTGATGCCGCTGCTGATCCACGGCCAAGGCCGCACGCTGCGCGAAGGCACGCTGACGCAGACCATCGGCGCGCAGCCCGCGCCCTACGACACCAGCCGCACGGACGGCGAGGGCAGCTTCACGCTGTTGCGCCTGAACGGCCAGTGGAACCACCGGCTCGACGCCGGCGGGCGGCTCGAATGGAAGTTCGGCCTCGGCCAGGGCCGCAGCCTCACCGACAGCCGGCGCCGCGAGTTCACCGGCGGCGCGCTCGGCCGCACGCTCGAGGACGAGGGCGACACGCTCGACCGCAACGCGCTCGTCGCCGGCAAGTTCGTCCGCACGCTGGCCGGCGACCACAGCCTCGTCGCCGGCGCCGAGGGCGAGACCCACCGGCGCCGCGAGACCCGCCGCACCAACGACCCGACGCTGCTCGCGAACTTCGGCGACAACGTCGCCGCGTCGACGACCCGCTTCGCGGCCTACGGGCAGGACGAATGGAACCTCACGCCGCAATGGGCCGTGCATGCCGGGCTGCGCTGGGAGGGCATCACCACCCGCGGCGCGAGCGGCGAGAACGGGTCGGTAGAACAGACCAACCGCAGCAGCGTCTGGACGCCGCTGTTCCACGCCGTCTGGAAGCCCGCGCCCGAGAGCCGCGATCAGGTGCGCTTCAGCCTGACCCGCAGCTACCGCTCGCCGACGCTGCAGAACCTGATCGGCCGCCCGAGCATCAACACCCGCTACCCGACGCCCGGCGCCAACACGCCGACCCAGCCCGATCGCGCCGGCAACCCCGACCTGCGGCCCGAGCTCGCCACCGGCGTCGACATCGCGATCGAGCGCTACCTGCCGGGCGGCGGGCTGTTCAGCGCGAACGTGTTCCGGCGCCAGATCCGCAACTACCTGCGCAGCCAGACCGCGCTGGAGGACGTGGCGTGGTCGCCGGGCCAGCCGCGCTACGTCTCGCGCCCGCAGAACATCGGCGACGCGGTGACGCAGGGGCTGGAGCTCGAAGCCAGGTTCCGCCTGAGCGAGCTCGTCGCGGACGCGCCGAAGATCGACCTGCGCGCCAACGCCAGCGTGTTCCGCTCGCGCGTCGCCGCGGTGCCCGGCCCCGACAACCGGCTCGACCAGCAGCCCGGCTACACGGCGAACCTCGGCGCCGACTACCGCGTGCCCGGCTGGCCGCTCACGCTGGGCGGCAACCTGAACTGGACGCCCGCCTACGACACCCGCGTCAGCGAGATCCAGACGGCCTACCAGGGCCGCAAGGTCGTGATCGACGCCTACGGGCTGTGGGTCTTCAATCCGCGGTTGCAATTGCGGGTGACCGCGAGCAACCTGAACCCGCGCGACTACCTGACCGGTGGCAGCGTCGACGGGACCGGTCCGTTCACCGCGGTTCCGACCCGCGAAACGACCACGACAAGCGCGCCGACCTACCTGAACCTGCAGTTCAGGCTCGAGATCAAGCTCTGAGTCCGGAAGCCGGACACTGTCTGGATTCCAGACAGGTTTTCCACCGACTGTCCGCAGTGCGGACGGTGGTGGCGTAAATTCGTGAGTTGCCTGTGCTCCTCGTCGCTGGGAGGCGTCAGGGTTTGCACTAAGTCGGTGCGGACTGGCACACGGCTTGCGGACATGGGGCTGCCACGACACCTCGTCCAGGAGACTCACCCATGCCGTTCCACCCCTCGACCCCGCGCCGCGCCGCGCTCGGCGCCCTGTCGGTCGCCGCCGCGCTGCTGGCCTCGCCGATCGCGTTCGCGCAGTCCAAGGAAATCCGCATCGCCCACGTCTACAGCAAGTCCGGCCCGCTGGAGGCCTACGGCAAGCAGACGCAGACCGGCCTGATGATGGGCCTCGACTACGCGACCGGCGGCACCATGACGGTGGCCGGCAAGAAGATCGTCGTGATCGAGAAGGACGACCAGGGCAAGCCGGACGTGGGCAAGAGCCTGCTCGCCACCGCCTACGGCGACGACAAGGCCGATGTCGCGATCGGGCCGAGTTCGTCGGGCGTCGCGCTCGCGCTGCTGCCGGTGGCCGAGGAGTACAAGAAGATCCTGCTGGTCGAGCCCGCGGTCGCCGATGCGATCACCGGCGACAAGTGGAACAAGTACATCTTCCGCACCGGCCGCAACAGCAGCCAGGACGCGATCAGCAACGCCGTGGCGCAGGACAAGGCAGGCACCAGCATCGCCACCCTCGCGCAGGACTACGCGTTCGGCCGCGACGGCGTGAAGGCGTTCAAGGAGTCGATCAAGAAGGCCAAGATCGTCCACGAGGAATACCTGCCCGCGGCGACCACCGACTTCACCGCCGGCGCCCAGCGCCTGATTGACAAGCTCAAGGACCAGCCGGGCCGCAAGGTGATCTGGATCATCTGGGCCGGCGCCGGCAACCCGTTCAAGATCGCCGACCTGGACCTCAAGCGCTACAACATCGAGATCGCGACCGGCGGCAACATCATGCCGGCGATGGTCTCGTACAAGCAGTTCCCGGGCATGGAAGGCGCGACCTACTACTACTTCGGCATCCCGAAGAACCCGGTCAACGAGTGGCTGGTCGCCAACCACTACAAGACCTACAAGACCCCGCCGGATTTCTTCACCGCGGGCGGCATGAGCGCCGGCATCGCGATCGTCGAGGCGCTGAAGAAGACGGCCGGCGACACCAGCACCGACAAGCTGATCAAGACGATGGAAGGCATGAGCTTCGAGTCGCCCAAGGGCAAGATGACCTTCCGCAAGGAAGACCACCAGGCGATGCAGAGCATGTACCACTTCAAGATCAAGGTGGACCCGGCGTTCGCGTGGGGCGTGCCTGAGCTGGTGCGCGAGATCAAGCCCGAGGAAATGGACGTTCCGCTCCGCAACAAGCGCTGACGTTCTCCTCTCCCCTGCGGGGGAGAGGCCGGGTGAGGGGGCTTCGCGCTGCCCTCACCCCAACCCTCTCCCGCAGGGAGAGGGGGAAGACACGACCATGCTCGAAACCAAGAACCTCACCATCCGTTTCGGCGGCCACGTGGCCGTCGATCACGTCAGCTGCGCGTTCAAGCCCGGCACGCTGACGGCGATCGTCGGGCCGAACGGCGCCGGCAAGACGACCTACTTCAACCTGATCTCCGGTCAGCTGCCCGCGAGCGAGGGCGCGGTGCTGCTGGGCGGCGTCGATATCACGAACGAGGCCGCCTCGGCACGCACCCACCGCGGTCTGGGCCGTGCGTTCCAGCTGACGCAGCTGTTCCCGGGCTTGTCGGTGCTGGAGAACGTGCGGCTCGCGGTGCAGTCGCGCCGCAAGCAGGGGCTGAACCTGTGGTCGGTGTGGCTCGACCAGCGCGCGACGCTGGACCGCGCGCTGGAACTCGTCACCCGCGTCAAGCTGGCCGACCGCGCCGATGCGGCCGCCAGCAGCCTGCCCCACGGCGACCAGCGCAAGCTCGAGGTCGCGATGCTGATGGCGCTCGAACCCAGCGTCTACATGTTCGACGAGCCGACGGCCGGCATGAGCGTCGACGACGTGCCGGTGATCCTCGACCTGATCCGCACGCTGAAGAAGGAGGCGGACAAGACCATCCTGCTGGTCGAGCACAAGATGGACGTGGTGCGCGAACTCGCTGACCGCATCATCGTGCTGCACAACGGCCAGCTCGTCGCGGACGGCGAACCGGCGGCGGTGATCGCCTCGCCGATCGTCCAGCAGGCCTACCTCGGCATCGCGCCGGAAGCGGAGGCCGCGTGAGTCTGCTAGCGCTCAAGGGTGTTCATACCCACATCGGCGCGTACCACATCCTCCACGGTGTGGACCTGCAAGTGCCCGCAGGCCAGGTCACGATGCTGCTCGGCCGCAACGGCGCCGGCAAGACGACCACGCTGCGCACGATCATGGGCCTGTGGCCCACGTCACAAGGCGAAGTGCGCTTCGACGACCAGCCGATCGGCGGCAAGGCCGGCCAGCGGAACACCCCCGACATCGCCCAGCTCGGCATCGCCTACGTGCCCGAGAACATGGGCATCTTCTCCGACCTCACGGTGCGCGAGAACCTGCTGCTCGCGGCCCGCAAGGCCAGCCGCGTCGAGCAGATGGACACCGCGCGACTCGAGTGGCTGTTCGGCCTGTTCCCGGCGCTGAAGAAGTTCTGGCTCTACCCGGCCGGCAAGCTCTCCGGCGGCCAGAAGCAGATGCTCGCGATCGCCCGCGCGATGGTCGAGGAGCAGCGCCTGCTGCTGATCGACGAGCCGAGCAAGGGCCTCGCCCCCGCGATCGTGCAGAACCTGATCGCCGCGCTGCGCGAGCTCAAGAGCACGCAGACGACCGTCCTGCTGGTCGAACAGAACTTCGCCGTCGCCAAGGCACTCGGCGACCACGTGGCCGTGATGGACGACGGCCGCGTAGTCCACGCGGGCGCGATGGCCGAGCTGTCAGAAGACGAATCGCTGCAGCAGAAATTCCTAGGCCTCTCCCTGGGCGCACACCAATGAAGACGCCAGAGCGTCAGCCCCCGTTCGCAGCAGCGCGCGCCGGGTGGCCGGCGGAGCGAAGTAAAGGGGGAGGGTCGGGCGCAGCCCGGCCCGGAGGACATGAGCGCAGCCGGCCACCCGGTGCGCGCTGCCCGCTCCACCCACGGACAGCAACGACATGAGCGCCACAACCACCACCATCGCAACCCCTGCGCAAGCCGCCGCCGCGATCCCGAAGGCCAGCTTCGACTGGATCCCGATCGCGCTCGTCGCCGCGCTCGCGTTGATCGCGCTCCCGCTGATCGGCTCACCCAGCACCTGGGTCACGCTGACCGTCGCGGGCCTCGCGATGGGCATGATCATCTTCATCATCGCCTCGGGCCTGACGCTGGTGTTCGGCTTGATGGACGTGCTGAACTTCGGCCACGGCGTGTTCATCGCGCTCGGCGCCTACCTCGCGACCAGCGTGCTCGGCGCCATGAGCGGCTGGACGACCTCGCCCGAACTCTGGCGCAACTTGGTGCCGGTGTTCGCGACGATGGTGGTCGCGATGCTGATCGCCGGTGCCGTCGGCTGGGCCTTCGAGCGTGTGCTGGTGCGGCCGGTCTACGGCCAGCACCTGAAGCAGATCCTGATCACGATGGGCGGCATGATCATCGGCGAGGAGCTGATCAAGGTGATCTGGGGCGCCACGCCGATCCCGATCGAGATGCCCGCCGCGCTGCGCGGCGTGATCACGCTGTTCGGCGACGCCGCGGTCGAGAAGTACCGGCTGCTCGCCACCGTCATCGGCCTGGTCGTGCTGCTGGCGATGCTTTACACGCTGAACCGCACCAAGCTCGGTCTGCTGATCCGCGCCGGCGTGCAGGACCGCGAGATGGTCGAGAGCCTGGGCTACCGCATCCGCCGCCTGTTCGTCGGCGTGTTCGTCGCCGGCTCGGCGCTCGCCGGCCTGGGTGGCGCGCTGTGGGGGCTGTACCAGCAGGGCGTGGTGCCGCAGATCGGCGCGCACGTGAACGTGCTGATCTTCATCGTCATCATCATCGGCGGGCTGGGCTCGACGATGGGTTGCTTCATCGGCGCGCTGCTGATAGGGCTGATGGCGAACTACACCGGCTTCCTCGCGCCCAAGGTCGCGATGTTCTCGAACATCGGGCTGATGGTGCTGATCCTGCTGTGGCGGCCGCAGGGCTTGTACCCGGTGGCGAACCGTTGAGCACGTCATGCTGAACCGACTTCTCTCCCATGACCTGCCGCGCAACCGCGCGCTGGCAATCCTGCTTGCCGTGATCGTGCTCGGGCTCGCGCTGACGCCGTTCCTGTTCCCGGGCACGAAGGCGCTCAACGTCTCGGCCAAGATCATCGTGTTCATCGTGCTGGTCGCGAGCTTCGACCTGCTGCTCGGCTACACCGGCATCGTGAGCTTCGCGCACACGATGTTCTTCGGCATCGGTGCCTACGGCGTGGCGATCGCCAGCACCGCACTCGGGCCGACCTGGGCCGCGGTGGCGCTCGGCGTGGGCTGCGCGCTGGCGATCTCGCTGGTGCTGTCGCTGCTGATCGGGCTGTTCAGCCTGCGGGTCAAGGCGATCTTCTTCGCGATGATCACGCTGGCCGTGGCCTCGGCGTTCCTCGGCCTCGCGTCGCAGCTGTCGGAATTCACCGGCGGCGAGGACGGGCTGACCTTCAAGGTGCCCGAGGCGCTGCAGCCCGGCACCGAGTACCTGGCCGAGCCCTTCCTCGGTGCCTCGATCGACGGCCGCTTCGTCACCTACTACCTGCTGTTCTTCGCCGCGCTGGCGCTGGTGCTGATGCTGCTGCGCATCGTCAACTCGCCGTTCGGGCGCGTGCTGCAGGCGATCCGCGAGAACGACTTCCGCGCCGAGGCGATCGGCTACCGCACGGTGGTGTACCGCACGCTGGCATCGGTGCTGTCGGCGCTGTTCGCCACGCTCGCCGGCGTGCTGCTCGCGCTCTGGCTGCGCTACAACGGGCCGGACACGACGCTGTCGTTCGAGATCATGCTCGACGTGCTGCTGATCGTCGTGATCGGCGGCATGGGCACGATCTACGGCGCGGTGATCGGCAGCGCGCTGCTGGTGCTGGCGCAGAACTACCTGCAGGACCTGATGAAGCTCGGCGCCTCCAGCGTCGAGGGCATTCCGATCGTTGCGCAACTGGTCTCGCCGGACCGTTGGCTGCTGTGGCTGGGCATCCTGTTCGTGCTGTCGGTCTACCACTTCCCGAGCGGCGTGGTCGGGCGCTTGCGCGCGATGCGCGGGAGCGCGCGATGAGCTTCACGTCCAACTACATCACTTGCGCCGGGCGCGAACTCCACTACACCGAGTGGGGCGCCGATCACGCCGAAACCGTGATCGCCTGGCACGGCCTGGCGCGCACCGGCCGCGACATGGACGACATCGCCGCGCACCTCGCGCGCCGCTACCGCGTCATCTGCCCCGACACGATCGGCCGCGGCCTGAGCCAGTGGAGCCCGGCGCCTGAGCGCGAATACTGCCTCGCGTTCTACGACCAGCTCGCGCTCGGCCTGCTCGACGGCCTGGGCCTGGACCGCGTGCACTGGCTCGGCACCTCGATGGGCGGCGCGATCGGCATGCACGCCGCGGCCGGCGTGCTGCGCGGCCGCATCCGCCGGCTGGTGCTGAACGACAGCGGGCCCGAGGTGGCAGCCGCGGCGATCGAGCGCATCCGCAGCTATGCCGGCAACCCGGCCGCGTTCGCGACGGTGACGGAACTCGAAACCTACTTCCGCACCGTCTACAAGCCCTACGGCGCGATGAGCGACGCGCAGTGGTGCCGCCTGACCGAGACCTCCACGCGACGCCTGCCCGACGGCCGCGTAACGCCGCACTACGACCCGGCGATGGTGATGCAGTTCACCCACCACGACGACGACTACGGCCTGTGGGACGAATGGGACTCGCTCGCCATCCCGGTGCTGTGCCTGCGCGGCGCCGAGTCCGACCTGCTGCTGCCGCCGACCGTCGAGCAGATGCGCCAGCGCGGGCCGCGCGCGGTGGTGGTCGAGATAGCAGGCTGCGGCCACGCGCCGTCCTTGAACACGCCCGAGCAGTTCGCCTTGATCGAGCGCTTTCTGGCCGCCTGACGCGGCCCTTTCCTAACCTACCAGGAGTGCAGCGATGATGAGCCAGCGATGGATGCGATGGGCCGCGGTGGCGGCGTTGACGGCAGCGGCATGGAGCGGCGCGGCGCAGGCCGGCGGCACCGTCGGCACCAGTCTTCCGGCCGGCTTCCCGGTGATCGAGGACGCCTCGCTCGGCAAGCCGGTGATCGGCTTCGGCGCGGCCGGGCCGATTGCGCGCACGCCGGTGATCTTCCTGCACGGCAACAACGACACGCCGTTCGCCACGAGCTGCGCGGTCTACGGCCGTATGCAGGCGCTCGCGCAGTACCTGGCCGACCGCGGCTACTCGACCAGCGAGCTGTGGGGCCTGGGCTACCAGGGCGACCAGTGCGACCTGGCGGCCGACAACACGCGCCGCTCCGCGTTCGCCCACACGGTCACCGCCAACGTGCCCGACCTGCGCCGCTTCGTCGAGGCGGTGCTCGCCTACACCGGCGCGAAGGAGGTCGACATCGTCGGCCACAGCCTGGGCGTGACGCTGGCGCGCGAGTGGATGCGCCAGGACCAGAGCCAGCGCCTGGTGCGCCGCCTCGTCGCGATCGACGGGCCGAACCACGGCATCGTCAACTGCTCGCCGTCACCGGCCAACTACTACCAGCTCGCCGCGTTCGGCGGCTTCACGCCGACCAGCGCCGTGTGCCAGGAGCTGGGCTCGCCGCGCACGCCGTTCCTGGAGCGCCTGAACCGCGGCAGCGAGACGCACGGCTCGACCCGCGTGCTGGTGATCCGCAATGCCGACACCAGCTTCGTGTACTTCTCGCGGATCGACGGCTTCTTCACGCCGGTGCCGGCCGAAGACAGCTTCGGCGTGGCGACCGACTTCTCGCAGAGCGCCGCGCTGCAGGGCGCCGACCAGCTCGACCTGATCGGCCAGGGCGCGTTCGACCCGTTCGCCGGCACCGCGCACCTGGGCATCCTGAACTCGCCGCAGACCTGGGCGGCGACCTTCGACTTCCTGACCAACCCGTCGCCGCGCCGTTGACGCGCGCAGCGGCCGCCGCCCGGGCGGCCGCGTCACCTCAGTTCGGCGACAGGCTGGCCGCCGGCACCGCCACGTAGTCGCTGGTGCCGGGCAGCCGCCAGCGCAGCCGCGCGGTCGTGCCGCCGGTGCGGTCGTAGTACTCCATCCGCACGCTCACGCGCTGACCCGCGCTGAACGAGACCGACGAGGTGGTGTTGGTCGTGGCGCCGTGGTCGGTCCAGTTGTTGACGAGTCGCGTGCCGTTGATCCACAACCGCACGCCATCGTCGCTCACGGTCTGGAACCGGTAGCTCCCCCCGGTCGGCATGACCATGCTGCCGCTCCAGCGCACCGAGAAGTTGTCGGCGTTGACGCCCGGGCCCGGTGAGCCGTTGCCCCAGTCGAAATCGACCGCCTCGATGCGGGTGAGCGCCGCCGCGCCGCTCAGCGTCGCGTTGTTGAAGTAGCTGCCCGTCAGCCCGGTGACGGTGACGACGGTCGGTTGCGGCAGCAGCGCGCTCGCCGGGATCGCCACCGCGGCGGCGTTGCCCGGCGTGAGCCAGCGCAGCCGCATCGTGGCGTCGGAGCCGCCCTCGAAGTACTCGAGGCGGATCGCCACGCGCTGGCCGGCGACCAGGTTGATGCCGGCGCTGGTGTCGGTGGTCGCGCTGTGGTCGGTCCAGTGGTCGATCACCGCCGCGCCGTCGATCCACAACCGCACGCCGTCGTCCGACACGGTCTGGAAGCGGTAGGTCCCGGTCGTCGGCACGATCAGCGTGCCGGCCCAGCGCACCGAGAAGTTGTCGGCGGGGACACCGGCGGCGGGCGCCGCCGTGCCCCAGTCGAAGTCGACGGCTTCGGTCCGCGTCAACACGGGCGTGCCGCTCAGCGTCTTGTTGTTGAAGTAGCTTGCGGTGAGGCCGGTGCCGTTGCCGGCCGCGGGCGTCGCGTCCGGCTCGTCGCTGCCGATCTCGCGCAGGTAGGCGGTCAGGCTGGCGAGGTCCGGGTCGGTGACAGTGATGCCGCTGTGCGCGCGCACCGCGGCGTCCAGCGTCGGCGCCGAGCCGTCGTGCAGGTAGGGCGCGGTGGCCCACACGTCGCGCAGCGTCGGCACGTCGATGCCGGCAAGCGTGGCGCCGAGCCGGCTGCCGCTGGACGGCTTCAGCGTGCCGATGTTCACCAGCGTGTTCGCGCCGCTGCCGCTGAAGGCCGCGCCGCTGTGGCAGGCGGCGCAGTTCTGCGTCGCGAACACCGCCTTGCCGGCCGTGGCGGCGGCCGACAGCGCGGTGGCGCCGGGCCGCGCCGGCGCGGGCGCGAAGCTGTTCAGCGAGCCGAGGTAGGCCGCGAGCGCGTCGAGGTCGGCGCTGACGCCGGCCTTCTTCGTGCCGAGCGGTTGGCTGCGCGTGCCGGCGATGAAATCGGCATCGGCCATCAGCCCCGTGCCGCCGGCGAGATTGCGGATCTGGCCTTCGAAATCCTGCACCTCGTCGAAGTTGTTGCTCCAGTGCAGCGCGCCGTGGCCCATGCCGCCGCGGCCGCGCAGCGCGACCGTGTTGCGCAGGCCTTCGCCGAAGCCGGTCAGGTCCCAAGTGCGGCCGTCGTGGCCGCCGTCGCTGTGGCAGCTGGCGCAGCTCATGTACCGGTCGCGCGCGAGGCGCGGGTCGCGGGCGTCGTAGAACAGCTGCTTGCCGAGCAGCACGTTGGCCGCGAGCTTCTCGGTGCCGACCGCGTTGAGCGTGGCGAGCGCCGGCAGGTCGAACACGCCCTGGTCGAGCAGCGGCGCCAGGTCGCGCACCCCGACCGTGCGGTCCATGAAGTGGTTGACGTACAGCCGCTTGCCGTCGGGCGACAGCGCCAGGCCCTGCGGCGCACGGCCCACATCCACGCGGAACAGCTGCTGGCCGCTGAACGCGTTGACGACCGCGACCTCGCGGCTGGTCTCGAGCGCGACGAACAGGTACACGCCGCGCGGGTCGAAGACCGCGGCGCTGGCCAGGCTGGCGTTGTCGTGGTCGATGCGCGCGTTCAGGTCTTCGGCGTTGCCGGCCAGCGCGATGCGCGAGCTGATGGCGCGCACCGTGCTCTGGAAGTTCAGGCCGGTGCCGTCGCGCAGCGCACCGCGCTTGATGTTGTCCTGCTTGCCCGGCACATACGCCTGCGTGCCGTCGGGCGAGATCACCGCGGCGCCGAGGTAGTTCGGGATGCCGCGGCCCTGGTTCTCGGCGTCGGCCTTGTCGCTGTGCTTGAGCACGATGGTGCGCACGACCGACATCGTGCCGGTCGCGACCTGCACGACCTCGCCGCCGGTCGCCGCCGTCGGCGTCACGGTGGCCGTGCCTTCGCCCGGCAGCGGCGGCGTGATGAAGCGCGAGACGTAGACGCTCGCGCCGTCGGCCGTGATCGAGAGGTGGCGTGCATTCAGGCCGATCGCGACGCTGCCGGTCTGCGCGTAGCTCGCGGTGTCGAACCGCAGCAGCTGCCCGCCGGCTTCGAGCGCCACGTAGGCGGTGGCCGCGTTCGGCGCCATCACGATGCCGAACGGCTGCGCGCCGCGCGTCAGCGCGATCGTGCGCGTGACGGCGCGGGTGGCCGGGTCGATCACGCTGATCGTCGACGCCTGCTTGTTGCTCACCCACAGCAGGCCGTTCGGTGCGCGCGCGATCGTGCGCGGCGCGGCGCCGACCGCCACCTCGCCGAGTTTGGCGAACGTGACCGTGTCGAACGCGCTGACGCTGTCGTTGTCCTGGTTCACGACCCACAGGCGCGAGTTGCCGCTCGCCGGCGCCTCGACCAGCAGGTTGGTCGACGCGCCGGGCCGCTGCGCGGTGGTCGGCAGGTACACGGCCTGCGTGAAGCTGCGCGACTGCAGCGCGCCGCTGTCGTCGGTCACCGTGACGGTGACGGTGTAGGTGCCGCCGGCCGCGTAGGCGTGGGTGACGGTCGGGCTGGTCGACCACGCGGTGGTGGCCGTGCCGTCGCCGAAGTTCCACTGGTAGCGCAGGTTGGTGCCCCCGCTGGCGCTCGCGGTGTAGGTCGCGCTGCCGTTGCTGACGACGAAGGCGGGCGCGGGCGGCGTGGTCAGCGTGAGCGGCTGGGCCGCCTGCACCGTCCACACGAAGCTGGCGGTCGCGGTGTTGACGCCGTCGGTGGCCGAGACGACGACGTCGTAGCTGCCGATCGCGCTCGCGCTGCCGCCGAGGCGGCCGGTGGTCGGGTCGAGCGTGATGCCGGGCGGCAGGCCCGCGGCGCCGTAGCTCAGCACGTCGGCGTTCGGGTCGCTCGCGCTCAGCGCCAGGTCGACGGCGGCGCCGACGAGCGTGGTTCGCGCGCGCGGGTTCGAGATCACCGGGGTGATCAGCGGGTTCGGGTTGGTCGCCACGCCCAGGCGCACGATCTTGCCGACGGACGGCACGCCGGCCGCGTCGAAGACGAACAGCAGGTAGTAGCCCGGGGGCGCCTCGGCAGCGCGGGTCGGCGCCTGCACCGTCACGCGGCTGCCGCCGGCCTTGAACGGCAGCTCCAGGAAGCGCTGCTCGAAGTTGAAGCTGTGCGACATCGAGCCGGTCTTGACCAGCGTGACGCGGCTGACAGTACCGGCCTCGGCCAGGTCGAGCGCGTAGGTCTTGCCGATGTCGATGGCCGTCGGTGCGGCCTGCACCACCGGGCGCGCGGCGCGCACGCCGCCGGCCGCGAAGAGGTAGGGCGGGTAGTAGATCTCGGCGTTCAGGTTGTTCTTGTTCGGGTCGGCGAGCGGCGTGGGCTGGGTGGCGCCGCCGCCGCTGACCAGCACGCTCCCGTCGGGCAGCAGGATCGCGTTGGAGTGGTACAGGCGCATCTTCTGCGCGACCGCGCCGCGGCTCCACTGGCCGGTGGCCGGGTCCCAGGTCTCGGCGATGTTGTTGTAGCCGGTGGCCTCGCCGGCGACGGCGCTGCCGCTGGTGGCGACGACCTTTCCGTCGGGCAGGATCGTCGCGTTGACCCAGGCCCGGGTGCCCGACATCGACTGCGTCGCCTTGACCACCGGTGCCCCGCCCGTGATGTCGATCGTGTACGCGCCGTTCGAGTTGCCGCCGAGCTGCAGGATGCGGCCGGGCCGGTACATCGCGGTGCTGGAATGCCAGGCGCCGCTGAGGGCGGTGTTGAACTTGCCGGCCAGCGTGATGCTGCCGTTGCCGGTCGGATCGACGTAGTACATCTGCCCGCTGTCGGGCGCGTAGCCGAAGATGCGGCCGTCCGGCGCGACGAAGTTGCGCGGGTAGAAGGACGGAAGCGCGCTGGTGTCGATGCCGCTCATGACGCGGAAGGCGCCGTCGACGCTGCGGATCTCCGGCCGGTCGGCGCCGCCCGAGCCGCCCTGGATGTAGGTCTCGCCGTTCATGAGCGTCGTCGCCGACGAGTACCAGCGCGCGCGCTGCATGGCGGCGCCGCGCGTCAGCGAACTGCTGGCGCTGTCGAAGAGGTTGCTGTCGGTATTGCCGACGTTGGTGGTCTGCGTGCCGTTCCACACGTCGCCGCCGGCGATCAGCACGTTGCCGCTCTGCGGCAGCAGCAGCTGCGAGCTGCAGAAGAGGTCGGTGCCGGTGCTGTTCGGCAAGGTCAGGTGGCCCGCATCGGGCGCGCCGCTGCTGTCCCAGACGTCGTAGTTCGCGCGGCCCGTCTGCAGGCCGGAGGTGTCGGAGCCGTAGGTCATCACGCGGCCGTCGGGCAGCAGCACCGAGTGGACCGAGATCACCGGCCAGGGGAACACCGGCGACCACATGCCCTTCACGTTCGCGTCGCTCGGGATCGCGCCGGGCGGCACGTAGGCCTGCGCCTTCTTCATCCCGCTGCCATCGCTGGCGGCGACGGTGGCGGACGGGGCATCGCCCCCACCACCGCCGCCGCCGCAGGAGGCGAGGGCGGCCAGGGCGAACAGGGACAGGGCCAGGCGGCCAGCGGCGACAGGGGAATTCATGGGAACGGGGCGGCCTCTGCGGCGGCCGGGAGGAGTCGGGGCAGCGCTAATCTAGGAAGCGCCGTGCAGGCCGAACACCCCGCAGGTGAGTGCGCTGCGCGCGGCTGTATCGCCGACGCGAGGTCAACGTGAATACGTCACGTCGCTGTGCGCGCTTCCGTCAGGTCTCGAGCCAGTGCCGCAGCACGCGGCGCAACTGCTCGAGCTGCACCGGCTTGGTCAGGTGCTCGTCCATGCCGGCGGCCAGGCTGGCCTGGCGGTCGGACGCCATCGCGTGGGCCGTGAGCGCGATGATGGGGAAGGGCCGCAGTTCGCCCGCGGCCTGCAGCGCGCGCAGGCGCCGCGTGGTCTCCAGGCCGTCCATGCCGGGCATCTGGATGTCCATCAGCACCAGGTCGGGCGGGGTGCTCTGGCAGCTCGCCATCGCCTCCTCGCCGCTGCCGACCACGGCCGGCCGCAGGCCGAGCGCGGCGACCATCTCGCGCGCGATGATCTGGTTCATCAGGTTGTCCTCGACGACGAGCACGTTCGCCGCGCGGCCGGTCGGCGGCGGTGCCGGTTCGAGCGCCGCGGGCGCCAGCGCCGCCGCATCGCGACGCCGCACCGCGTGCAGGTCGGCCGGCGTCAGGGGCGCGACGCAGATCCGCATCTCCCAGCGCTCGGTCGCGGCGTGCACCGTGCTGAGGTCGAAGTCCGGCCGCAGCAGCAGCGTCACCGGCACGCCGGGGCGCAGGTGGCGGCGCAGGGTCGCGAAGTCGGTGTCCGGGCCGATCGCGTCCTCGGCGATCAGCACGTGGTCGGGCGGGGCGCCGTCGCCGCGGACCAGCGTGTCGATCGCGGCCGGCACGCTGCCGAGCACGCGCGAGGTGCCGCCGAGCCGCGCCAGCCGCTGGCTCGCGCCGGCGGCCAGGCCGGCGTCGCGCATCAGCACCCACGAATGGCCGCGCCGGGGCGTGGTCGCCGCCAGCGCCCGCAGCGGCTGTTCCACATCCGCCGCGAGCTGCAGCTCGACGCGAAATTCCGACCCCAGCAACGGCCGGCTGCGGACCGACACCTCGCCGCCCATCAGCCGCGCCAGCACCTGCACGACCGACAGGCCGAGACCGGAGCCGCCGTGGCGCCGGTCGCTGCCGGACTCGCCCTGTTCGAACGGCTCGAACACGCGCGCGGCGGTGTCCGCGTCCATGCCGACGCCGGTGTCGCGCACGCGCAGCCGCACCCGGCAGCGCTGCGGGTCCGCCGGGTCGGCCTCGACCGCGACGATCAGCAGCACGTGGCCGCGCTCGGTGTACTTGATCGCGTTGCCGAGCAGGTTGCTGATGATCTGGCGCACGCGGGCCGCATCGCCGCGCACGGCGCTGATGTCGCCGACATAGTCGAAGCCGACGTCCAGCCCCTTGCGGCGCACGCTCGGCATGAAGCTGCGCAAGGTCTCGGCGGCCAGCTCGGCCAGGTCGAACGGGGCCTCGCGCAGCTGCAGGCGGCCGGCCTCGCCGCGCGCGAAGTCGAGCACGTCGTCGAGGAAGCCGAGCAGCGTCTGGCCGGCCTGCTGCGCGAGCTCGAGGTAGCGGCGCTGTTCGGCGTTCAACGCCAGCGCCTGCGCGAGCTGGTTCATGCCGAGCACGCCGTTCAGCGGCGTGCGCAGCTCGTGGCTCATGTGCGCGAGAAAGCTCGCCTTGGTGCGGTTCGCGCGTTCGGCCTCGAGGCGCTGCGCATCGGCCAGCTGCAGGGCGGCCTCGAGCCGCTGGGTGCGCTCGCCGACGCGCTGCTCCAGCACGGCGTGCTGGGCCTTCAGCGCCTCGGTGGCGACGACCTGGTCGTGCACGTCGTAGAGCGCACCGACCAGCGTCGCCGGCCGGCCGGCCTCGTCGGGCCAGATGCGGAACCGGCCGCGGAACCAGCGGTAGCTGCCGTCGACGACGCGGATGCGCCCCTGCGCCTCGCCGGTGCCGTCGCGCGTCGCCTGCTCGTAGGCCTCGCTCACGCGCGCCACGTCGTCCGGGTGCACGCGCTCGCGCACCGCGTCGACCATGTTCGGCAGTTCGTCGTCGCGGAAGCCGAGCAGCGCCTTGTAGCGCGGCGAGTACCAGACCTCGCCGGTGCGCAGGTCGCGCTCCCAGAGGCCCTCGTTCAGGCTGTCGAACAGGCGCCGGTCGTGTCGCATCGCGGCATCGAGCACGCCGCCCGTCTCGGGGCGCGGCGGATCGACGGGGGATGGCGCAGGCAGATCGTCACGCATGGAGGGTCGGCAACCTCGGGTGAATCGACAATGTTAACAAGTGTAGTTGCCGCCCCATGACCACCGGTTGGCGCGGCGCGGCCGCGGCGCCCGCTGGAAGGTGTCGCATCGGAGCGCTGTCGGCGGCGGTATTTAACGACTTGGCGGGTTGGCCGGCACCCGTGCGTCGCCGGGAGGCGAGATGCATCGGCCAATAGGGCGCTCGGGCGCGTGCCCGACGGCGCCCGGTGACCGGGCGGTCCTTGTCCCCACCCCGCTGCCGTTCCGATGCACCATGTGTTGATAGTCGAAGACGACGCGAGCATCGCGCAGCTGCTCGAGTTCATGATGCAGCGCGAGGGCTACACGGTTGAGACCTGCCGCGACGGCCGCGCCGCCGAGCGCCGCATCGCCGAGGGCGCGCTGCCCGCGCTGGTCGTGATGGACGTGATGCTGCCGTACAAGGACGGCTTCGAGCTGATCGCCGTGCTGCGCCGCCAGCCCGGCTGGGCGCGCGTCCCGGTGCTGATGCTCAGCGCCAAGTCGCACGAGCCCGACATCGTCCGCGCGCTCGAGGCCGGCAGCAACGGCTACGTCGTCAAGCCCTTCCAGCCGCAGGAAGTGATGGCGCGCGTGCGCCAGCTTATCCAGCAGGTGCACGCATGAGACGCGCAGCGCCGGCGCTGCTGGGCCTCGCGGCGGTCGGCGGCTTGGCGCACGCGGCCGACGCCGGGCCGCTGGCGGTCGAGGCGGCGGTCACGCGCGAGCGACTCGGCGGCGGCCGGGCCGACTGGCGGGCGCACGAGCTGCTCGCGCACTGGCGCGGGGCGCAGGGCTGGAGCGCCGGCGCGGCGCTGCGCCACACCGAGCGCTTCGGCCTGGACGACGCGCAGGTCGAGGGCGACGTGGCCTGGCGCATCGCGCCGCGCTGGCGGGCCGAGGCCGAACTGGCGCACAGCGGCACCCACCGCGTGCTGCCGCAATGGCGCCTGCGCAGCCGGGCCTGGCTGCTCGACGCGGGCGGCTGGAACCTCGCCGCCGGGCTCGGGCGCACGCTGTACCGCAGCGCCGGCGTGCAGGGCAGCAGCGTCGTCGAGCTGCAGGCCGAGCGCTATGCCGGCGACTTCCGCGTCGCCTGGGTCGGCTCCCTGACCCGGCTCGACGCGGGCGGCAGCGGCGGCGCGCACACGTGGCGGTTCGACTGGTACCGCGACGAGCGCCTCGGCCTCGGCCTGCTGCTGGCCGCCGGCCGCGAGCTCGAGAACCAGCCCGGCGCGGGCGTGCTCGCGCTCCGGGTGCGCAGCGCGGCCCTGACGGCGCGCTGGCGCGTCACGCCTGAATGGACGCTGACGGGCGAGCTGGCCACGCACCGGGTCGGCGAGCTCTACGAACGCAACGGGTTGCGCGTTGGGCTTCGGCGCCAGTTCTGAGGCCGTCCTCCAGGTCGCGTTCGGCGTCGGCGTGGGGGCGCTGGGGCTGACGCTGGCGCTGGTGCTGCAGGTCGGCCTGATGCGCGTGCTGCAGCGCCGCCGCGAGCGCGCGCGAGCGGCAGTGCAGGCGCGCTGGCAACCGCTGCTGCTGCGCCGCGCGATCGGCGACGACGTGGCGCTGCCGGGCCTCGCGCCGGCCGAGCAGTTGCCGCTGCTGCTGCTGTGGAACCACGTCGCCGACAGCCTGCGCGGGCCGTCGCACGACCGGCTGGGCGAGGTCGTCACTGCCCTCGGCCTGCAGCAGCGCGCGCGCCGCTGGCTCGCGCGCGGCGCCGGCCAGCGCCAGCTGCTCGGGCTGCTGACGCTCGGCCACCTGCGCCGCGCGGGCGACTGGGAGCAGGTGCTGCCCTGGCTCGCCGACCCGCGCCCGTACCTCAGCCTCGCGGCCGTGCGCGCGCTGCTGCAGATCGACGCGGAACGCGCCGCCGCGCCGGTGCTCGACGCGCTGGTGCGCCGCCCCGACTGGCCGCTCGCCCGCCTCGCCTTGCTGTTGCGCGACGCCGGTTCGGCGCACGTGTTCGAGCCCCTGCTGGCGCGCCTGGCCGACGCGCCGCCGGTGCTGGCGGTCCGGCTGGTGCGGCTGATCGCCGCGGTCGACGCGGTGCGCGGCTCCCCGGCGCTGGAGCGCCAGCTCGCGACGAGCGACGACAACGACGTGCTGTCCGTCTGCCTGCAGCACGTGCAGACGCCCGGCGCGCTGCAGCGCGTGCGCGAACTGGCGCGCCACCCGGTCTGGTGGGTGCGGCTGCAGGCGGCGGGCGCGCTCGGCCGGCTCGGCACGCGCGACGACCTGCCGCAGCTGCGCGCGCTGTTGTCCGACCCGCAGTGGTGGGTGCGCTACCGCGCTGCGGGCGCGCTGGCGGCCATGCCCGGCTTCACGCCGCAGGCCCTGGCCGCGCTGCGCGACACGCTCGACGACCGCTACGCGCGCGACGTGCTGACCCAGGTGCTCGGCGAAGGCGCGCTCGCATGACGGCGGCGCACCCGGCGTCCGGAGCGCCGCGGTGAGCTGGCACGACGCGATGCTCGGCATCGAGTGGGCCTTCCTCGCCTACTTCAGCGCACTCAACGGCACCTACCTGCTGCTGAACCTGTCGGCGCTGCTGGCGATCCGGCGCGACGGCCCGGCGCAGCTGATGGCCGACCTGCCGCAGTACGCCTCCGGCCTGGAGCCGCCGATCACCGTGCTCGCGCCGGCCTACAACGAGGCGGCGACCATCGCCGCGTCGGTGCGGTCGATGCTGCAGCTCGACTACCCGGCGTTCGAGGTGCTGGTCATCAACGACGGCTCGACCGACGCCACGCTGCAGGTGCTGCGGGACGAATTCGCGCTGGTCGAGTTCCCCGAGGCCTACCGGATCTCGCTGCCGGTGCAGCCGGTGCGCACGATCTACCGCTCGCCGGTCTACCCGAACCTGCGCGTCATCGACAAGGTGAACGGCGGCAAGGCCGATGCGCTGAACGCCGGCATCAACGCCTCGCGGCACCCGCTGTTCTGCGCCGTCGACGCCGATTCGATCCTGCAGTCCGACAGCCTGCGCCGCGTGGTGCGCCCGTTCCTGGAGGACCCGGACACCATCGTCGCCGGCGGCACCGTGCGGCTGGCCAACGGCTGCCGCGTCTCGGGCGGCTTCATCCAGCACGTGGGCATGCCGCGCAGCCTGCTGGCGCGGGTGCAGATCGTCGAGTACCTGCGCGCGTTCCTGTTCGGGCGGCTCGGCTGGTCGCCGCTGAACGCGCTGCTGATCATCTCGGGCGCGTTCGGCGTGTTCCGGCGCAGCGCGGTGGTCGAGGCCGGCGGCTACCGCGTCGACACCATCGGCGAGGACATGGAGCTGATCGTGCGGCTGCACCTGCACCACCGGCGCGCGCGGCGGCGCTACCGCATCGTCTTCCTGGCCGACCCCGTCTGCTGGACCGAGGCGCCCGAGAGCCTGGCCGTGCTGCGGACGCAGCGCGTGCGCTGGCAGCGCGGCCTGCTCGAGAGCCTGTGGGCGAACCGCGCGCTGCTGTTCCACCGCCGCGGCGGCGCGGTCGGCTGGCTGGCGTTCCCGGCGATGCTGGCGTTCGAGGCGCTCGGGCCGCTGATCGAGATCGCCGGCTACGTGCTGATCGCCGTCGGCGCGCTCACCGGCACGATCTCGTGGCCGGTGTTCGCGGTCTTCCTGCTGCTCGCGGCCGGCCTCGGCCTGTTGCTGTCGGCCTCGTCGCTGCTGCTCGAGGAGATGTCGTTCCACGTGTTCCCCGAGGTGCGCCAGCTGCTGCAGCTGAGCGCCGCGATGTTGATCGAGAACCTCGGCTACCGCCAGCTGACGCTGTGGTGGCGACTGGTTGGCACGGTCCAGTGGATCGCCAGGCGGCCGGGCGTGTGGGGCGAGATGAAGCGCAGCGCCAGCTGGCAGGCGCCGCCGGACTCGCCATGACGGCCGGCCTGATCGGCGCTCTCGCCGGGCTTGTGCTGGGCGCGCTGGGGGCGTGGCTGGGACTGCGGTTCGCGCAGCGTGGCGGCACGGCGCGGGGCGCCGACGACAGCCGGCCGCCGGGCGAGGAATCGGCCCGGCGCCGCCGCACCGAGCAGGCGCTGAGCGAGGCGCAGGGCCGGGTCGGCGCGATGCTGGAGGCGATCCCCGACGGCGTGATCACCTTCGACGACCGCGGCCTGATCGAGAGCTGCAACCCGGCCGCGCAGGCGATCTTCGGCTGCGGCGCGGTGCGCCTGCTCGGCCAGCCGGTGGCCGACCTGCTGCCCGACATCGACGACCTGCGCCTGGCCCCGCCCGAGGGCGCCGGGCAGGAGGCGGTGCGGCGCCGCCTGATCGACGCGCAGCGGCTCGACGGCAGCACCTTCCCGCTCGAGGTCTCGTGGCGCCAGCTCCGCCACAAGGGCCGCCGGCTGCACCTGTGCGTGCTGCGCGACCTGGGCGAGCAGCAGCGGGTGGAGCGCATGAAGCGCGATTTCGTCTCGGTCGTCAGCCACGAGCTGCGCACGCCGCTCACCAGCATCCGCGGCGCGCTGGCGCTGCTGTCCGACGGCAGCGGCGAGCCCCTGCCCGAGGCCTCGCATCGCCTGGTGCTGATGGCGGCGCGCAACTGCGAGCGGCTGGTCGATCTCGTCAACGACATCCTCGACCTCGACCGGATGCAGGCCGGCCTGCTGGTCATCGAGCCCGACGTGCACGACATCGTCAGGCTGCTGCGCGATTCGCTGCGCACCACGCTCGGCTTCGCGCGGCTCTACAAGGTGCCGCTGATGATGCCGCGCCACGACGGGCCGGTGTGGGTCAGCGTCGATTCGCGGCGCATGGCCCAGGTGATGGGCAACCTGCTGTCGAACGCGATCAAGTTCTCGCCCGCGGGCCGCGAAGTGATGGTGATGCTGCGCCCCGGCGAGAGTGAGTGCACGATCGAGGTGATCGACCACGGCCCGGGCATCCCGGTGGAATTTCGCGACCGGCTGTTCGAGCCCTTCGCGCAGGCCGATGCCACCGACACCCGCGCGCGCGGCGGCAGCGGCCTGGGCCTGTCGATCACGCGATCGCTGGTCGAGCGCATGGGCGGGCGCCTCGCGTTCGCGTGTCCGCCCGGCGGGGGCACGGTGTTCAGCGTCACGCTGCCGACCGTGCCCGCCCCGCCGCCGGACTCGCGTTTCGTGCCCACCGGCCTGGACGACCTGCACATATAGACCGCGCGCCGGCAGGGACGGCGGGGCGCTTCTAGAATGCCCGGCTCGCTCAGGAAAGCAGTTCCCCCATGAGTTCCGGTCTGATCCGCATCCGCGGTGCGCGCCAGCACAACCTCAAGAACCTCGACCTCGACATCCGCACCGGTGAGATGACCGTCGTGACCGGGCCGAGCGGCTCCGGCAAGTCGAGCCTGGTGTTCGACACGCTGTATGCCGAGGGCCAGCGCCGCTACGTGGAGACCTTCAGCGCCTACGCGCGCCAGTTCCTCGACCGCATGGACCGGCCCGCGGTCGACCGGGTCGACGGCGTGCCGCCCGCGATCGCGATCGACCAGACCAATCCGGTGCGTTCATCGCGCTCCACGGTCGGCACGATGACCGAGCTGAACGACCACCTGAAGCTGCTGTTCGCGCGCGCCGCCGAGCTGTTCGACAAGCAGACCGCGCGGCCGGTGCGGCACGACTCGCCGGAGACGATCTACGCCGAGCTGATGGAGCGCACCGCGGCCGGCGATCCGCGCCTGGTCGTCACCTTCCCGGTCGAGCTGCCGGGCGGCACCAGCGCGCTCGAGGTCGAGCAATGGCTCGCGGCCAGCGGCTTCACGCGGGTGCAGGCCGAGCGCGAGGTCGCGTCGCCGACCGGGCCGCGCAAGCTGCTCGACGTGGTCGCCGATCGCTTCCGCCTGCAAGGCACCGAGAAGATCCGCGCGATCGAGGCGATCGAGACCGCGCTGAAGCGCGGCGCCGGCCGCGTCAACGTCTACGCGTTGAAGGAAGAGGGCGAGCCCGAGCTGTGGCGCTTCTCGACCGGCCTGCACTCGCCCGACAGCGACATCCGCTACGCCGACCCGCAGCCGGCGCTGTTCAGCTTCAACTCCGCCTACGGCGCGTGCGAGACCTGCCGCGGCTTCGGCCGCGTGATCGGCGTCGACTACGGCCTGGTGATCCCCGACCACCGCAAGACCCTGCGCTCGGGCGCCATCAAGACGCTGCAGACGCCGGCCTGGAAGGAGAACCAGGACGACCTGATGCAGTACGCCGGCGAGGCCGGCATCCCGCGCGACACCGCGTGGGCGCAGCTCACCGACGCGCAGAAGCACTGGGTGATCGACGGCTCGCCGAACTGGAACGGCAAGTGGAACAAGCAGTGGTACGGCGTCAAGCGCTTCTTCGAGTACCTGGAGTCCAAGGCCTACAAGATGCACATCCGAGTGCTCTTGTCGAAGTACCGCGCGTACACGCCCTGCGGCACCTGCAACGGCGCGCGGCTCAAGACCGAATCGCTGCTGTGGCGTTTGGGCACGAAAGCCGATGCCGACGCGGTGCTCGCGCCCGCGAGGCGCTTCATGCCGGCGGGCGTGAGCTGGTCGCGTGATCAGCTCGAGGCGCTGCCGGGCCTGACCGTGCACGACCTGATGCTGATCCCGATCGAGCGGCTGCACCGCTTCTTCGACCAGCTCACGCTGCCGAGCACGATGCTCGACGACGCGCTCAAGCTGCTGCAGGACGAGATCCGCACGCGGCTGAAGTACCTCGTCGATGTCGGCATCGGCTACCTGACGCTCGATCGGCAGAGCCGCACGCTGAGCGGCGGCGAGGTGCAGCGCATCAACCTCACGACCGCGCTCGGCACCTCGCTGGTCAACACCATGTTCGTGCTCGACGAGCCGTCGATCGGCCTGCACCCGCGCGACATGAACCGCATCATCGAGGCGATGCACCGGCTGCGCGACGCGGGCAACACGCTGGTCGTCGTCGAGCACGACCCGGCGGTGATGCTCGCGGCCGACCGGCTGATCGACATGGGCCCCGGCCCCGGCGAGCGCGGCGGCAGCATCGTGTTCGACGGCACGCCCGAGGCGATCCGCCAGGCCGACACGCTGACCGGCGCCTACCTCGGCGGCCGCAAGCACGTGGGCATGGGCATCAAGCGGCTGATGAGCGAGAAGACGCCGAAGCTCATCCTCGAAGGCGTGCGCGACCACAACCTGAAGAACGTCACCGTCGAGTTCCCGCTGCTGCATCTCGTGTGCGTGACCGGCGTCTCCGGCTCCGGCAAGAGCACGCTGATGCAGGACGTGCTCGCGCCCGCGCTCGCGCGCCACTTCGGCAAGGCCACCGAGACGCCCGGCGAGCACGACCTGCTGCTCGGCGCCGACTGGCTGAGCGACGCGGTGTTCGTCGACCAGTCGCCGATCGGCAAGACCGCGCGCTCCAACCCGGCCAGCTACGTCGGCGCGTTCGACGAGATCCGCAAGCTGTTCGCGCAGGCGCCGCTGGCGCAGCAACGCGGCTACGGCGCCGGCATGTTCAGCTTCAACGCCGGCGACGGCCGCTGCCCGACCTGCGGCGGCTCGGGCTTCGAGCATGTCGAGATGCAGTTCCTGAGCGACGTGTACCTGCGCTGCCCCGATTGCGACGGCCGCCGCTACCGCGCCGAGATCCTCGACATCAAGATCGACCGGCGCCTGCCCGGCGATGTCATTCGAGACCTGTCGATTGCCGACGTGCTCGAACTCACCGTCAGCGAAGCCGTTCAACTCTTCCGAGACGACCGCGAGGTGCTGCGCGTGCTGCAGCCCATCGTCGACGTGGGCCTGGAGTACGTGAAGCTCGGCCAGCCGGTGCCCACGCTGTCGGGCGGCGAGGCGCAGCGCCTGAAGCTCGCCGGCTTCCTGGCCGAGAGCGCGCAATCGCAGACCGCGAGCCGCCAGGCCGTCGCCAAGCGCGGCACGCTGTTCATGTTCGACGAGCCGACCACCGGTCTGCACTTCGACGACATCGCCAAGCTGATGCGCTCGTTCCGCAAGCTGCTCGACGCCGGGCATTCGCTGGTCGTGATCGAGCACAACCTCGACGTGATCCGCGCGTCCGACTGGCTGATCGACCTGGGCCCCGAGGGCGGCGACGCCGGCGGCCGGATCGTCTGCACCGGCACGCCGGAAGAGGTGAAGCGGCACCCGAGCTCGCACACCGGCAAGGCGCTGGCCGACTACGACATCGCGATGGGCCTGACGAGCGCCCCGGTCGAAATCCGCGAGCGGTTCCCGCTCCCGCCCGCGGGAGAGGGCTGGGGTGAGGGCGTGCCGATGCAGACGCGCCTGCTCGAGGCGCGGCGCGGTGCCGAGGGCTTCATCCAGATCGTCAACGCCCGCGAGCACAACCTCAAGTCGCTCGACGTCAGCATCCCGCGCGGCAAGTTCAGCGTCGTCACCGGCGTGTCCGGCTCGGGCAAGAGCACGCTGGCGTTCGACATCCTTTTCAACGAGGGCCAGCGCCGCTACCTCGAATCGCTGAACGCCTACGCGCGCAGCATCGTGCAGCCGGCGGGGCGGCCCGAGGTCGATGCGGTCTACGGCATCCCGCCGACGGTGGCGATCGAGCAGCGCCTGTCGCGCGGCGGCCGCAAGAGCACGGTCGCGACGACGACCGAGGTCTGGCACTTCCTGCGCCTGCTGTACGTGAAGCTCGGGTTGCAGCATTGCACCAAGGACGGCTCGCCGGTCAGGCCGCAAAGCGCGGAGAGCATCGCCGCGCAACTGCTGCGCGATCACAAAGGCCAGCACGTCGGCCTGCTCGCGCCGCTGGTCGTGGCGCGCAAGGGCGTCTACACCGACCTGGCCAAATGGGCCAAGAGCCGCGGCCACACCCACCTGCGCGTCGACGGCGAGTTCCTGAAGGTCGACCCGTGGCCGCGGCTCGACCGCTTCAAGGAGCACACGCTGGAACTGCCGGTCGGCGACATCGTCGTCGACCCGGCGAACGAAGCCGCGCTGCGCGGCCTGCTCGCCAGCGCGCTCGAACTCGGCAAGGGCGTGATGCACCTGCTCGCGCCGCTCGACGGTCTCGTCGGCGCGATGGCCAACGAGACCTCGACCGCGCGCATCGGCCACGTCAAGGTGTTTTCGACGAAGCGCGCCTGCCCGACCTGCGGCACCAGCTACCCCGAGCTCGACCCGCGCATGTTCAGCTACAACAGCAAGCACGGCTGGTGCACGACCTGCGTCGGCACCGGCCTGCGGCTCACGCGCGAGCAACGCAAGGCCTACGACGATTCGATCCGGGACGATGCCGACAAGGGCCGCGAGCAATCGTTCCCGTCCGAGGAGCAGGAGGTCGAGGGCGTCGTCGACGAGCCGTGCCCGGATTGCGCGGGCACGCGGCTGAACCCGGCCTCGCGCCTCGTCACCTTCGAGCGCGAGCCGATCACGACGATCGGCGCGTGGTCGGTCGCCGACGCGCGGCACTGGGTCGAGGCACTGCAGCTCGCCGGCCGCGACGCCGAGATCGCGCGCGACGTCGTCAGCGAGATCCGCAGCCGGCTCGAGTTCCTGGAGGAAGTCGGCCTCGGCTACCTGACGCTGGACCGCGCGGCGCCCACGCTCAGCGGCGGCGAGGCCCAGCGCATCCGCCTCGCGGCGCAGCTCGGCAGCAACCTGCAGGGCGTGTGCTACGTGCTCGACGAGCCGACCATCGGCCTGCACCCGCGCGACAACCAGGTGCTGCTGAACGCGCTGCAGACGCTCAGCGACAAGGGCAACACGCTGGTCGTCGTCGAGCACGACGAAGACACGATCCGCCGCGCCGACCACATCATCGACATCGGCCCCGGCGCCGGCAAGCGCGGCGGCCGGCTCGTGGCCGAAGGCAGCGCCAGCGAGATCAGCAGCCACCCCGATTCGGTGACCGGCCGCTTCCTGGCAAGCCCGCTGATCCACCCGCTGCAGGCGCGCCGCCCGGTGCTGCTCCCTCTGCCCGGCGGGAAATCCCACACCGATCGCGAAAAGCACGGCCCCATCACCATCAAGAACGCCACGCTGCACAACCTGCAGGACGTGACCGTCGACCTGCCGCTCAGGCGCCTTGTCGCCGTCACCGGCGTCAGCGGCTCGGGCAAGTCCACGCTCGCACGCGACGTGCTGCTCGCCAACCTGCAGTTCATCAACAGCAAGGGCGGCAAGCCGAACTGGCAGGGTTGCAGCGGCATCGACGGCTGGGGCTACATCGACCGCGTGCTCGAGGTCGACCAGACGCCGATCGGCAAGACGCCGCGCTCCTGCCCGGCCACCTACATCGGCTTCTGGGACACCATCCGCAAGCTCTTCGCCGAGACGCTGGAGGCACGCGCCCGCGGCTACGCGCCGGCGCGCTTCAGCTTCAACACCGGCGAGGGCCGCTGCCCCGGCTGCGAAGGCCAGGGCATGAAGACGATCGAGATGAGCTTCCTGCCCGACGTGAAGGTGCCGTGCGACGTCTGCCACGGCGCGCGCTTCAACGCCGAGACGCTGGCGGTGAGCTGGCGCGGCAAGAGCATCGGCGACGTGCTGACGATGGAGGTCGACGAGGCGGTCGAGTTCTTTGCCACCATGCCCAACATCTCGCACCCGCTGCAGCTGCTGAAGGACGTGGGCCTGGGCTACCTGACGCTCGGCCAGCCCTCACCCACGCTCAGCGGCGGCGAGGCGCAGCGCATCAAGCTCGTCACCGAACTGAGCAAGGTGCGCGACGACGTGACCCGCCGCGGCAACAAGGCGCCGCACACGCTCTACGTGCTCGACGAGCCGACGGTGGGCCTGCACATGGCCGACGTGGAACGCCTGATCCGCGTGCTGCACCGGCTGGTCGACGGTGGTCACAGCGTCGTGGTGATCGAGCACGACCTCGACGTGATCGCCGAGGCCGACTGGGTCATCGACCTCGGGCCCGAAGGCGGCGTGAAGGGCGGTGCGATCGTCGGCGAGAGCACGCCGGACGCGCTGGTGGCGAACCCGCAGAGCCACACCGGGACGGCCCTGCGGCCGGTGCTCGCGCGCCAACGCCCGGCCGCCGAAGGGGCGGCGCCGGCGTTGCACGTCAGCTAGGGCGTTCCGGGCTGCCAGGGCTGCGCGCGTCGCGTGGAGCCGGCGTGCACGAAGTTTCCGCCGCCGAGGTGGTGGATCGTCTGCAACTCGACGTTGTCGGCGCGGAAGGACCAATGGCCGTTCGAAAAGATGCGCTCGTCGGCGGCCGCGGCGACCACCTCCGCGAAGCAGGTGTCGTAGGCGTCTTCGGTATGCGGCTCGCGGATCAGCCGGCACTCGAGCCAGGCAGCGCAGCCGGTCTCGATCACGGGCATGCCCAGCACCGGCCCGGTCCGCGGGACGAGGCCATGGCGAACGAACTTGTCTGCTTCGCGGCCGCTCGTGCCGCCCACGGCGTATGTCAGGTCGATCAGTGCCGAGCCCGGCAGGCACAGGCCGAACGCGCCGCTGGCCGCGACCAGTTCACGGGTGTACGTGTGCTTGTCGATGACCACGGCGATGCGCGGCGGCGTGAACTCGACCGGCATCGACCAGGCCGCGGCCATCACGTTGCGGCGCGCGCCGTCGGCGCTCGTCACCAGCACGGTCGGTCCGTGGTTGATCAGGCGGCTGGCGTGCTCGAGGGCCACCGCGCGGAAGTGCTCGTTGTTCATGTGCGGAACTCGCCGGTGCGGTCGCTCAGCCGGCAGGATGGATGTGATAGACCTTGTTCACGATGAGCCACTCCCCCTCGATCTTCAGCAGGTTGAAGAAGTCGGTGAAGCGCTGGCCGGCCACATTCTCGCTGTCCACGCGCGCGTTCGCCGCGGTCACGGCCACATCGATGCGAGCGATGGCGGTGCGCGCATCGGGTGAACGGGGGAGCGTGTCGACGATGTCGTACAGCGTCTGGATCTCCGGCCCGACGAGTTCGTTTCCGCCCATGCCGAAGAACGTGGCCTGCGGGTGAAAAGCCAGTCGGGTGGCGGCGCTGTCGCCCTCGGCATTGCCTTCGAGGTACTTGTTCAGGACCGCGGCGATGGCATGGTGGTCCTGGATGGCGGTGGATTCGGTCATGGCGGGGTGGGGGCTGGGTGGGGTGTCGGGCGAGTGGTCGAGCTTCATCTGGCGAACAGCATCGCGATGTCGGCGAAGGCCTTGATCTCCAGCGCGTTGCCGGAGGGATCGGTGAAGAACATCGTCGCCTGCTCGCCGGGTTCGCCCTCGAAGCGGATGTACGGCTCGATCACGAACCGGACACCGGCCGCCTGCAGCCGCGCGGCCGCCGCCTGCCATTCGGCCATCGGCAGCACGATGCCGAAGTGGCGCACGGGCACGCCGTGGCCATCGACCGCGTTGCGCGGTGCGAGTCCGGTCTCCCCGGGCGCGAGGTGCGCGACGATCTGATGGCCGTAGAAGTTGAAGTCGACCCAGTCGGGCGCGCTGCGACCCTCCGGGCAGCCCAGCAACTCGCCATAGAACTGGCGCGCGAGTGCGATGTCGTGCACCGGGAAGGCGAGGTGGAACGGCGAGAGGCTGTCGGGATTGGTCGTGGGAGCGCGCATGGTCGGGGCCGGTGTCGAAGCGTTGAAACGATGGCGATGTCTGGCATCGGTGAGGTGAATCGTAGGCACTCCGAGAAAAATGAAAATCAATATATATTTGAACCGAGTCCAAATTAAATCTATTGAATGATCCGTGAGCTGAAGACCTTCATGGCGGTCGCGCAGGAGGGCACGTTCGCTGCGGCGGGCGAGCGGATCGGCCTGACGCAGGCGGCGGTCAGCGCGCAGATGCAGCGTCTCGAAGCCGAGCTCGGGTTCCCGCTCTTCGACCGGACCGGACGCTCGGCGCGCCTCAACGCCATGGGCCACCAGACGCTGGGCCAGGCCCGGGAACTGCTGCTTCTCTACGCCAACCTGGGCGCGCGCGATGCGAGGCAGCGCGCCAGCGTGATGCTCGACATCGGCGCCATCGCCTCGGTGCAGCGCTCGCGCCTGCCGGACGCGATCGCGCGGTTCCATCGGCAGTTTCCGGGGTGCCGCACGCGGGTCGTGCCCGGCCTGTCCATGGAACTGCTGGACCTCGTCGATGCGGGTGAGATCGCCATGGCGGCGATCATCCGCCCGCCGTTCTCGCTGCAGAGCGACCTGCGCTGGAGCACGCTCGCGCACGAGCCGTTCCGGCTGCTGGTGCCGCGCGCGGTGGCGGGTAGTGACTGGGCGACGCTGCTGGCCAGCCAGCCCTTCGTCCGGTACGACCGCGCCTCGTTCGGCGGCCGGCAGGTCGATCGCTTTTTGCGCGCTGCGCACCTGCGCGTGCAGCAGGTCTGCGAGCTCGACGAGCTGGATGCGATCGTGCGGCTGGTCGCCAACGGCGTGGGCGTCGCGCTGGTGCCGCAGACGGCCACGCATCGCAGATGGCCGGCCGCGGTGCGCGCGATCGATCTCGGCCACCACACCTTTCATCGCGACATCGGTCTCGTCCATCGCGCGAGTCGCAGCCTCGGCGAGCCGGCGCGGCTGCTCGCGCAGCTCGTCCGCCAGGCGTACGGCAGCAGCGCGGAGACGGGGGCTGGCGACGGTGCCGGCTAGGCCCGCGCACGGCCACCAGCACGGCGCGATCAGCGCGGGCTCGATCCCGACACGTGGGCGCAGATCGCGCCGGGCGTCGTCAGCCACACTCCACCGCGCGCGGCGGCGGCGTCGATGTGGCGCAGCGCCCGGCGCAGGTGCCGCAGCCGGTAGGGCTGGCCGACGATGTACGGGTGCAGCGCGATGCCCATCATCAGCGGCTGGTGCGCCGATTGCTCGAGCATCTCGTCGAACTGGTCGACGATCATCTGCGCGAAGCCGGCGGCGTCCATCTGGCGCAGCACGATCGCCGGGATGTCGTTCAGCTCCTGCGGATATGGCACCGACCACAGGGTGCGCCCGCTGCGGGTGCGCATCGCGGTGGGCTGGTCGTCGTGGCACCAGTTCAGGGTGTAGCGGTAGCCGGTCTCGGCGAGCAGATCAGGCGTCACGCGGCTCTCGCTGATCCAGGGCGACAGCCAGCCGCCCGGCACCTGTCCGCTGTGCTGCGTGACGAGCTCGCGGCACAGCGCGAGCAGCGCGCGCTCGTCGGGTTCGCTCAGCGCGCCCTGCCGCTCGGCGTTGCTGTGACCGTGGCCGACGATCTCGTCGCCGCGCGCCACGCAGGCGGCCACCAGCTCGGGGCTGTGGTCGTAGAGGGCGGTGTTGATCAACGCCGCGGCGGGCCAGCGGAGTTCGTCGAGCATGTCCAGGCAGCGCCATGCGCCGACGCGGTTGCCGTACTCGCGCCAGCTGTGGTTGAGCACGTCGGGCGGCGGCGACGCCGGACCGATCGCCGCGCCCAGGCCCTCGCCGAACGCGAAGTGTTCGTGGTTGAGCGCCACGTACACGGCCAGCCGCGCGCCGCCCGGCCAGTGGTAGTCGGGCCGCGCGGTGATGGCGCTGTAGTCGAAGCGCCCGTGATCGGGCAGGGGGCCGAGGTAGGTCGCGGGCATGGCGTGGCCGGTCAGCGCAGGCCCGCCGACGCGAGCCGCGCCATCGGTGCCGGGACCGAACTCCAGTCGGCGACGAAGCCGTCGCTGGCGCGCAGCGGCGGCGGCGCGCTGCGTTCGAGCAGCACCTTCAGGCCGGCGTGGACGCTGTCGATCAGCGGCAGATCGACCTGCGCCTGCAACGCCTGCGCATAGCCGGCCAGGCCCGCGCCGCCGACGATGATCGCCTTCACCCCCGGTCGCGCGGCGGCGCGGCAGGCCGCGGCGAGGTGGCGCAGCGCGCCGGCCGGGTCGGCCTGCATCTCGGCGCCCGTGGGCGCCACGGTCTCGACATGCAGCAGCTGCTCGCCGCAGCCCAGCCCGCGTGCCAGCCGCTGCAGCATCGGCGCCCAGCGCACGCCGCCGGTGACGATCGCGAACGGGCCGTGCCGCGCGGCCTCGATGAAAGAAGCCTCGGCGAGCCCGGTGACCGCGCAGGCACTCGACTCGCGCAGTGCGAACAGGCCCGGGTCGCCGAAGCAGCCGATCAGCACGCCGTGCAGCGGCGCCGCGGTGGCGCCAGCGTCCTCGTCCGCCAGATGCTCGGCCCAGGTCTCGAGCACGGCCGCGCCCGCCATCGCGTGGCTGGCTTCGCAGGCGATGTAGCGGGCTCCGTGCGAGGCGGTGCGCAGCGCCAGCCGCACGTCTTCGGGCAGCAGCGGCTGCAGCGTCTGCGCCAGGCGCTGCGTGGTCGCGGTGCCGGTGTTGGGGTTGATCAGCAGCAGGTGGCGCATCGCGATCCGGCGAGTGGTGAGGCGACGGCGACCGAGCAAGTCCCGTTCCCATCCTGGTGCGAATCGGCGCGACGGCATTGGCACGCTTTCTGCGGACGGCGTGCTTCTCAATCTGCTCATTCGGGAGTTCCAACATGAAGCGTCGCCTCGTTCTCGCCGCCGGTGCCGCGGCCCTGTCCACCCCCGCCTGGGTCCGCGCGCAAAGCGCCTGGCCGAGCCGCGGCCCCATCCGTTTGATCGCGCAGTTCCCGCCGGGCGGTCTGGTGGACACGGTGGCTCGCCTGATGGCGCCGCACCTGTCGCAGGCCCTCGGGCAGACGGTGGTCGTCGAGAACAAGCCCGGCGCCGGTGGCCTGATCGGCACCGACTACATCGCCAAGCAACCGGCCGACGGCTACGCGCTGCTGGTCAGCCACGCCTCGGTGCACATCTACGCCGCGGCCACGCGCAACGTCATGCCGTTCGACCCGCTCGCCGACTTCACGCACCTGGCGATGCTGGTCGAGGCGCCGATGGTGCTTCTGGTGCGCGGCCAGTCCCCGTATCAGAACCTCGCCCAATACGTGAGCACGGCCAAGACCAAACCGGTGCGCTACGGCACCTCGGGCATCGGCTCGGCCAACCACCTGTTCGGCGAACTGCTGAAGATCGAGGGCCCGGCGCCCGAGCACGACCACGTGCCCTACCAGGGCAGTGCCCCGGCGATGCAGGACCTGCTCGGCGGCCAGATCGACGGCCTGTTCGATCCGGTGACCACCAACGTCGCGCAACTCAAGGCCGGCTCGCTGCGCGCGCTCGCCGTCTCCACGCCGACGCGCTTGGCGGGCATGCCGTCGATCCCGACGTTCGCCGAACTGGGCTACCCGTCGCTGACCGGCTCGCAGTGGCTGGGCCTGTCGGCACCGAAGAACCTGCCGGCGCCGATCGCCCAGCGCCTGATGACGCTGATGCCCGAGATCCTGGCCAAGCCCGACGTGATGGCGCGCCTCGACGATCTGCAGACCCTGCCGCGCAAGAGCCCGGTTGTCGGCGATGATTTCAGCAAGCTCATCAAATCCCAGATCGACACCTGGACCAAAGTGGCCCGGCGTGCCAAGGTCGAGGTGATCGCCTGAATGGGCCACTGAAAGGCATGTCTTGATCGAAGTCGATTTCGAGCGCATCACCAGCTACCAGCGCTACAAGCTGATGGCCAGCCTGATCGTGCCGCGGCCGATCGCGCTGGTCACCACGCTGGGGCCGACGGGCGTGGTCAACGCCGCACCGTTCTCGATGTTCAACATGGTCGGCGAGGACCCGCCGATCGTGATGATCAGCATCAACCGCGTGAAGGACGGGCGCCTGAAGGACACCGCCGCCAACATCCTGCGCACCGGTGAGTTCGTCGTCCACATGTCGGACGAGCCGATGGCGCAGAAGATGCACGACTGCGGCGAGGCGTTCCCGGCCGACGTGAGCGAGCTCACCGCCGTCGGCCTGACGCCGGTGCCCTCGCACAGCGTGGCGCCGCCGCGCATCCTCGAGGCGCCGGTGGCGTTCGAGTGCGTGCTGCACGAGAAGCTCGAGACCGAGAGCCGCTACGTGTTCATCGGCCGCATCGTGCGGCTGGCCGCGCGCGCGGGCCTGATCGACACCGAGGCCTGGCGCGTCAACCTGCGCGAGTACCACCCGGTGGCGCGCTTCGGGGCGAGTTTCTACACGCGGACCAACGACCGGTTCTCGCTGTCCGACACGGCGGGCCAGCGGGCGCCGACGTCGACGGTGATCGACGAGATCTGAACCCGCCCCTTCGGACGCGCGCTCACACCGCGATCAACGCGTCCAGCGGCCGCCGGGGCGACCGCTCGCGCTGCTTCAGGCCGTAGCCCACCCGGGCCAGCATCTGCAGCCGCGTCTCGCCCGGCTTCAGGCCGAGCAGTTCATGCACCTGACGGTGCTGCTCGCGGACCTCGTCGAACTCCTGCAGCGCCTGCGACAGCGGGTGCATGTCGAGGCCGAGCGCGGTGGCTTGCAGCTGCGCGCGCACATAGGCGCGGCCGGTCTCGAGCTGCGCGAGACGCCCGTTGCCGGTCGACGCCACCCAGAAGTAGCCGCTGCCGGTCTCGAAGGGCGCCCAGTAGTCCATCACCCGGTCGAACGATGTCGTGCCGCGCACCGGCACCTCGAAGCGGTCGAACAGGCCGACGCTGCTCAGCAGCCAGGGCACCGTGCCGCGGATCGAGATGCCGTCGCGGTTCGCCGCGATCTCCCGCGGCCCGATGCGCATCAGGCGCGCCGATTCCAGCCAGGTGCGCGGAGTGACCGACTCGATCTCGTGCGAGGCGCGGGTGATCGCGCGCAGACGGCTCCTGCGATCGGCGTCGGTGATGCGACCGGTGAGCAGCCCCGCGCGATCCGCCGCCGCGCCGAGTTGCAGCCACTGGGCTTCCGGGATCGCGCGGTCGACCTCGTAGGGGCCCTTGTTCGTCTGCCGGATGCGGGCCTGCGCGAAGAGCGGGTCACGCGGTGCGCGCTCGTCGCGGGTCAGGACCAGCCGGGCGATGACCGCGCCGCCGGGCAGGCGGTCCACCGGCGGCTCGCCGTCCGGAAAGCGCTGCAGGTCGACCCGCAAGCCCAGCTCGGCCGCCGCCTGGACGGCGAGTTCGACGAAGGCGCCGCAGCCGATCACGATCTGCCGGCCGAACGGATCGGTCTCGGGCAGCAGCCGCTCGCCGTCGCAGCGCAGCACGATCTCGCCCTCGCGGCGCAGGTCGGCGAGCCAGGGCTGGCGGTTGTGGGGGTTGGGCGCGAGCAGGGCGTGGCGGAGCATGAAGCGGCGCGGGTCGCGCTCGTCGCCGGGCACCCGGGCCGCCTCTTCGATCGGGGCGCTGCCGCAGGCGGCGAGCGCGGGCAGGGCGGCGAGCACGGCACCGCCGCCGACGAGTCGGATGAACTGGCGGCGCTGCGCGTGGCGGGGGGAAGGGTCGGGCTCGAACATGGTGTCTCCTCGGTGGATGACACGGATCGTGGCGCCGCGCGAACACGGCGACAACGCCCGGCCCGGCATGGCTGCCATGCGAAAGTGCATGGCTGGCGGGCCGCCGGCGCCTCGTGGCGTCTACAGCGTGGCGGCGAGCCTCGCCAGCTGATCGGTGGCGATGCCCCAGCCTTCGTGGAACCCCATCTTCTCGTGCGCGGCGCAATCCTCGGCGTTCCAGTGGCGCGCGCGGGCGGTGTAGCGCGTCTGCCCGGCTTCGTCCTCGAAGGTCAGGATGCCGGTGAAGAAGGGTTTGGCCGACGGCACCCAGGCGGCGGTGTAGGCGTCGGTGAAGACGATGCGTTCGTTCGGCACGATCTCGAGGTAGATGCCGCGGTTCGGGATCAGCGTGCCGTCGGGCGCCTGCATCGTGATCACGTTGCTGCCGCCGGCGCGCACGTCGACTTCGGCGGCGACGGTCTTGTACGGCGGCGGCGTGAACCACTGCGTGATCAGCGCCGGCTCGGTCCAGCAGCGGAACAGCTTGGCGCGCGGCACGTCGATCAGCCGGGTGAGGACGAGTTCGTGGGCGGCGGGGGCGATGGAAGTCGGATCGGATGTCATCGAAGCTCCTGGAGGGAAAGAGCGGGGCGCTCTCCGTGACGACGATCTTCGCCCAACCGGATCGACATGGCCCGCCGCCTCAGTGCTTCAGCCTCGATTCGATGACCGGCCAGACCGCATCGACGGCCCAGGCGGTCATCCAGCAGATCCAGCCCGTCCACAAGGTGTGGCTCATGAAGTGCGCGCCGCGCACCTGCTGCGCGAGCCCGAACAGCAGCCCGGCGGCGAGACTGCCGAGCAGCCAGCGTCGTGCGATCACCGGCGAGGCGCTGAAGACGAACCAGCCGCCGATGAACGCGAAACCCGAGGACGCGTGACCGGCCGGGAAGCAGCGGCCGCTGCCGCCGTCCTGCTCGCTCCAGTGCCAGTGCGACACGTAGTGCGCCAGCCCGCCGAACTCGTGCAGGTCCCAGGGGCAGCTGGTCGCGCTGCCCGACTTCAGCAGCGAGATGACCCCGGCCGCGAGCAGCCCGCTCACCGCCAGCTGGATGCGGCGCGAGGTGGTGAGCCGGCGCAGCGGCCCGAACGGCCACCACACGCCGAGGCACAGCGCCGTCGCCGCCAGCCACGAGAGCCTGCGCCCGCCTTCGTGCAACACCGTGGCGAACAGCCAGTGCTCGCGCAGCGCGAAGCCGTGCGCATCGCCGGCCAGCATCGCGAGCGGCAGGTCCAGGCGCGCGGCTTCCCAGAGCAGCAGGGCGGCCAGCGCCGCGAGCGAGGCCGCCAGGGTCGGCGCGAGGGGGCGGCCGGGCCGCAGCACGGCCGTCGCAGAGGGGGCGGTCATCGGCGCAGCTTCGCGCCGGCGCCTTAAATGGCGCTTAAGTCCGCGGCGGGCACAATGCGCCGATGCGCGTGCTGGTGGTGGAAGACGACAGTGGCATCGCCGATGGCCTGCGCACAACCCTGCGTCAGCAGGGCTCGGCGGTCGACGTGGCGGCGGACCTCGCCGCCGCGTGGTCGGCGCTGCGCAGCGAGGCCTTCGACGTGGTGCTGCTCGACCTCGGCCTGCCCGACGGCGACGGCAGCGAACTGCTCGGCCGCCTGCGCAATGCGCCGCCCGGCGGCCTGCCCGACCCGGCCACGCCGGTGCTGATCATGACCGCGCGCGATCAGGTGGCGTCGCGCATCGCGGTGCTCGACCTGGGCGCCGACGACTACGTGGTCAAGCCCTTCGATGCCGGCGAACTCGCCGCCCGCATGCGCGCGCTGCGCCGGCGCAGCGCCGGGCGGGCGCACGCGCTGCTGCGTTGCGGCGAGCTGGAGATCGACGTCCCGGCCCGCACCGTGCGCCGCGCCGGGCAGCCGGTGGAGTTGTCGGCGCGCGAGTTCGCGGTGCTGATCGCGCTGGCCGACGTGCGGCCGCGGGTGCTGTCGCGCGCGCAGATCGAGGCCAAGCTCTACAACTTCGACCAGCTGCTCGACAGCAATGCGATCGAGGTCCACGTCCACCACCTGCGTCGCAAGCTCGGCGACGGGGTGATCCGCACGATGCGCGGCGTCGGCTACTTCGTGCCGGCGGACACGGGCCCATGACGGCGCCGCTGCGGCGCCGCACGCTGCTGCGCCACCTGCTCGTCTGGGTGTTGGGCGCGCTGGCCGCCGTCTGGCTCGGCTACCTGGTGATCGGGCTGCGCACCGGCGTGCACGAGGCCGACGAGCTGACCGACGGCCACCTGGCCAGCACCGCATCGCTGCTGCTGGCCCAAACCTCGATCCAGTTCGTCACTGCCCGCGACGCGTCCGCGCCCACCGCCGACCTGAAGCGCCACGACTATCAGCAGTCGATGAGCGTGGTCGTGTGGGATGCGGCCGGGCGGCTGCTGAGCCGCGTCGGCGATGCCCCCGAGCCGCCGTTCGATTCGCCCGACGGCTTCGCGACGCTGCAGATCGGCAACCCGCCCGCGGCGTGGCGGACCTTCGCCCGCTGGGATGCGCCCGATCGGCAGCAGCGCCGCGTGATGGTGATGCTGAGCATCGAGGAGCGCGACGACCTGGCGTGGGACATCGCCGCTCAAATCGCGCAACCCGGCTTCTGGCTGCTGCCGGTGATCGCGGTGGTGCTGGGGCTGGCGATCCGCCGCGGCCTGCGCCCGCTCGACGCGCTGTCGAGCGATGTCGGGGCGCTCGACATCCGCGCTGGCGCGGCCCTGCCCACCGGCAACCTGCACGAGGAGTTCCGCGCGGTGGTCGAGTCGATCAACCAGTTGTCGCAGCGCTACCGCGCGGCGGTCGCGCGCGAGCGCGAACTCGCCGGCGAACTGGCGCACGAGATGCGCACGCCGCTGGCGTCGCTGGCCCTGCACGCCCAGGCGCTGGCCGGCGAGCTGGGCGAGGCCGATCGGCGCGAGACGCAGGCGCATGTCGCCCGCGACGCTTTGCGCGCCGGCGAGGTGCTGCAGCACCTGCTGACGATGGCGCGCGCCGACCACACCGGCATGGTCGAGGCGCGCACCCGCTTCGACATCGTGCCGATGGCCGCACGCGTGCTCGCCGACCACGGGCAGGCCGCGCTCGACGGCCATCACGAGCTGGCGCTGACCGGCGATGCGTCGCTGCACGTCAGCGGCTACGAGGTGTTGCTCGAACTGGCGCTGCGCAACCTGGTCGAGAACGCGCTGGCGCATGCGCCACCCGAGTCGGTGGTCGACGTGAAGGTCGACGCCACGGCGCGCTGGCTCGAGGTGAGCAACGCCACCGGCGCCGCCGCGCCGAGCGCGGCCCCCGGCGCCGCAGCGCCGATGCCGTCCTCCCCCGGCACGGGCGTGCCGCGCCTGGGCCTCGGGCTCGGCCACCGCGTGGTCGAGAAGGTCGTCGCGCTGCACGGCGCCGCCTTCGCCGAGGTGCCGGCCGACGCGACCACCCGCCGCTACCGCATCACCTTCGGCGGCTCCGAGAATTAAGCGGCACTTAAGTTCCGCCGCGGACAATCCCGCGGATGCGCTGGCCCTCGCTCTCCCGTCGCCCGATCAGCACCGACGTGCTGGTGCTGTGCACCAGCGTGCTGTTCGCGGTCGCGTACAACGGCGCCTTCGTTCAGGCGATGCTGGCCGGACGGGCGGTATCGGCGCCGGGCACGTGGGGGCTGGCGGCCGCGCTCGGCGCGTTCCTGGTGGCGCTGCACGTGCTGCTGCTCGGCCTGGTCACCCACGTGTGGACGGCCCGGCCGCTGCTGTCGGTGCTGATCGTCGCCGCGGCGGCGTCGAGCTACTTCATCGGGCAGTACGGCGTCTTCATCGATCCGACGATGCTGCGCAACGTGCTGCACACCCAGCCTTCCGAGGCGCGGGAGCTGCTGGGCGCCGGGTTCTGGGCGCACCTCGCGCTCGCGGCCGTGCCACTGATGCTCCTGTGGCGCGTCCGGCTGACGCGGCGCAGCGTGCGCCAGGCCCTCGCACGGCGCGCCGCGCTCCTGTTCGGCAGCGTCGCGGTGGCGGTGCTGGCGCTGCTGAGCGTGTACCAGGACGTCGCGTCGGAGATGCGCAACCGCAAGGAGCTGCGCTACCTGGTGACGCCCGCGAACGTCGTGTACTCGACGGCGCGCGTGCTCGCCGGCGACGCCCGCGTGGCGAGCACCGCGCGCCGCCCGGTCGGCACCGACGCGCGGCTCGCCGCGGCGGCGGAAGGCCGCGCCAAACCCGCCCTCTTCGTCATCGTCGTCGGCGAGACGGCGCGCGCCGCCAACTGGGGCCTGAACGGCCATGTGCGCCAGACCACGCCGGAACTCGCGAAGCTCGACGTCCTGAACTTCTCGAACGTGAGCGCCTGCGGCACCAACACCGAGACCTCGCTGCCCTGCATGTTCTCGGCGGTCGGTCGGCGCGACTACGACGAGGCGCGCATCCGCGGCAGCGAGTCCCTGCTGCATGTGCTGCGCCATGCCGGCCTGGAGGTGCTGTGGCGCGACAACCAGTCCGGCTGCAAGGGCGTGTGCGAGGGCCTGCCGACCGAGCGCCTCGACCAGGCCACCGTCCCCGGCCTGTGCGAGGACGGCCGCTGCTTCGACGAGGTGCTGCTGCACGGCCTGGACACGATCGCACGCGACGCCCGCGGCAACCTGGTCGTGGTGCTGCACATGATCGGCAACCACGGCCCGGCCTATCACCGGCGCTACCCGAAGGAGTTCGCGCGGTTCGCGCCGGCCTGCGAGACCGACGACCTGCGCCGCTGCAGCAGCGCCGAGATCGCGGCCGCCTACGACAACGCGCTGCTCTACACCGACCACGTGCTTGCCCGCGTCATCGGCTTCCTGAAGGAGCGGGAGGCCCGCTACGACACCGCGATGCTGTACGTGTCCGACCACGGGGAATCGCTCGGCGAGCACGGCCTGTACCTGCACGGCGTGCCGTACGCGATCGCGCCGCGCGAGCAGTTGCAGGTGCCGATGGTGTGGTGGCTGTCGCCGGGTTTCGCCGCGAGTGCGGGCGTCGACACCTCCTGCCTGCGCGCCCGCACCGGCGAACCGTGGACGCACGACCACCTGTTCCACACGGTGCTCGGCCTGCTGCAGGTGCAGACGGCGGTCTACGAACCGGCGTTCGACATCGGCGCGTCCTGCCGCGCGGCGCCGCCGGCGCCCTAGTCGTGGGGTGAGGCGAGCTGCTCGCAGTACAGGATCAGCTCGTCCACTTCGCTCGACTTGTCGAACACGCGGCTGGCGCCGAGCTCGAGGCAGCGGCGCTGCATGTCGGCGGTGGCGTAGTTGCTGAGCACGATCAACGTCATCGGCATGTGCAGGTCACGCGCGGCGCGCAGCACGCCGAGCCCGGAGCCGGCCTTCAGGAAGATGTCGACGATCACCACGTCGCAGCCGGGCGGGTTGCAACGCGCGCCCAGCCACTCCACGGCACCGCGCTCGTCCTCGGCCACACCGACGACCTTCACCGGCGCCAGCTCTTCGAGCGCAGCGACCAGGTTTCTCTGGATCACCGGGCTGTCTTCGACGAGGAATGCTTTGAGGGTGGTCATGGGTGCTCGTCAGGCTCGCGGTGACCACGAGCCGGTTGAGCCCTAGGTTAGCGCCGGTGCCGGGCACCGTCCGTAGGACGCCACGCTGTCGAAACGTCCCATTCCGGGGGCGCGCCCGGGCGGCGATCACCCCGCGCCGAGGCCCGCCAATGCGTTGATCCGGGCCGGGTCGCGCCCCAGCTTGCCGGCGGCCGCGAGCAGCTCGCCCCAGGTCGTGGAATCGACCGGAATGCCGTGCGCGAGACGCTTCGCGCGGCTTTCGCGCTCGGGCTCGCCGGCGACCCGCACGCGGTCGGTGCCGGCCTGGGCCGGCGACTTGACGACCCAGTCGAGGAAGGCCTGCATCTCGGGCCCGTACACCGCGCTCTCGCCGAGGCGGGCCGGATCGAACAGGATCGTCAGCATGCCGTTGAGCACGCGCTGCCGACCGTCGGCCTTGCCATGCACCGCGAGGCCGCCGGCGAGCGCGCCGCCGAGCAGCTCGCAAACGAGCGCCAGGCCGAAGCCCTTGTGCTCGCCGAAGGTGCGCAGCGCGCCCAGCGGCTCGACCACGCCGTAGCGCGGGTCGGTCGTCGGATCGCCGCGGTCGTCGAGCAGCTGGCCGGGCGCGAGCGCCTCGCCCTTGTTGTGCGCGACCCGCGTCTTGCCCTGCGCGACCACGCTGGTGGCGAGATCGAGGATCACGGGCGCGCGCCCGGCGACCGGGATGCCGACCGCGAACGGGTTGGTGCCGAAGCGCGCATCGCGCCCGCCCCAGGGCGCGACGATCGGCCGCGAGATCACGTTGACGAAATGCACCGAGACCAGCCCGGCCTCGACCGCCATCTCGGCCCACGCGCCGATGCGGCACAGGTGGTGGGCGTTGGCGAGCGCGAGGATGCAGCTGCCGTGATCTCGAGCGCGCGCGATGCCGAGTTCCATCGCCTCGTGGCCGATCACCTGGCCGAAGCCGGCCTGGCCGTCGAGCGCGAGCAGCGTGCCGCTGTCGAGCCGCGTCTGCACATGCCTGTTGGGCACGAGGCCGCCTTCGAGGAAGGCGTTCGCGTAGCGCGGCAGCATGCCGATGCCGTGCGAGTCGTGCCCGGTCAGGTTGGCCTGGATCAGGTTGTCGGTGACGAGCTCGATCTCGCCCGGCGTGCTGCCGAAGCCCAGCATCAATTCACGCACCGCGGCACGCAGCGGTTCGACCGCGATGGTGTGGACCGACGCGCTCACGATGCGTGCTCCGACGCCCAGGCGCGGTAGCGCGCGAGGTTCTCCTCGTTCGGCGGGTACAGGCCCGGCAGCGGCACGCCGGCCTCCACCTGGCCCATGATCCAGCCCTCGAGCCGCTCCTGCTCGATCGCGGCGCCGATGACGTCGTCGAGCAGCGCCGCCGGGATCAGCACCGCGCCGTCCGAGTCGACCACGATCACGTCGTTCGGGAACACCGCGACACCGCCGCAGTCGATCGGCTCCTGCCAGCCGACGAAGGTCAGGCCGGTCACCGACGCCGGGGCCGCGGTGCCCTGGCACCAGACCGGCAGGCCGGTGCCGAGCACGCCGGCCAGGTCGCGCACGACGCCGTCGCTGACCAGTGCCGCGACGCCGCGCTGGCGCATGCGCGCACAGAGGATGTCGCCGAAGATGCCTGCATCGGTGACGCCCATCGCACCGACCACGGCGATGCAGCCGGCCGGCATCGCCTCGATCGCGGCGCGCGTGGAGATCGGCGCGGCCCAGGAAGCCGGGGTCGCCAGGTCCTCGCGCGCCGGCACGAAGCGCAGCGTGAACGCGCGGCCGGCGATGCGGGGCTGCCCCGGCGCGAGCGGGCGGGTGCCGCGCAACCAGACGTTGCGCAGGCCCTTTTTCAGCAGCACGGTGGTGATCGTGGCCGTCGCGATGTGCTGCAGCGCGTCGATCGCGGCGGGTTGGAGCGGAAGCGGTTCGGGGCCCATCGGAATCCTCGAAGTGGTGGCGGGAACGTCCTCGCCGATTCTGCCTCGCCGCTGCCGGCGCGGGCGCTAGCGGCGGCCGTTGCGACGCACCATCGCCAGCGGGCGCTTGCCCTTCAGCTGCCGCTCGATGCCGTCGTTCAGGCTGCTGCGCAGCGCGATCACCGCATCCACGTGGCCGTAGATCCCGGGGAAACGCAGGTCCAGCCAGAGCCACAGCGTGCAGGCGCGCAGCGCCTGCTCCATGCGCTCGAGCCGGCTGTGGCTGTCGACTTCGTCGAGGAACCACGGCGAGCCGGCGCGGCCGGTCAGCGCGTGCGAGCCGGCCCAGTCGAGGTACGCCTGGACCTGCGACTCGGTGCGCGTGTCGACCGGCGCCTGTGCGTAGACGAAGCGCTCCTTCAGCGTCAATGTGGGCGCGACGCGGTCGAGCTGCTCGGCCAGCTCCAGCATCTGCTCGAGCTCGGCGACGGCGAAGTGCGCGTCGTCGAGCTTGAGCTGCTGCATGAACACGTCGAGCACCTCGCGCAGCTTCGTCTTGTAAAGCCGCGACGAGATCGTGTCGACATGCCAGCCGTTCGGCGCGACCGGTGCCTTGAAGTCGATCGGTGCGGTCGGCGTCTTGTGCAGCAGCTCCTTAAGCTGGCGCGCGGCCTGCGGCTCGGCTTCCTTCAGCACGCCGGCGAAGCCTTCCTCGTGCATGCCGTAGCGGCCGGCGCGGCCGGCGATCTGGTGCACCTCGGATTCGCTCAGCGCGCGGTCGGCCTGGCCGTCGAACTTGGTCATGGTGCTGAACAGCACGCGCCGGATCGGCAGGTTCAGGCCCATGCCGATCGCGTCGGTCGCGACCAGGATGTGCGATTCGCCGGTCGCGAACCGCTCGGCCTCGCGGCGCCGCACCTCGGGCGGCAGCGCGCCGTAGATCACCGAGACGGGGTGGCCGCCGGCAGCGATCTGGTCGCGCAGCGTGAGCACGTCGCGGCGGCTGAAGGCCACCACCGCGTCGCCCAGCTTCAGCGAGGCGATCGGCACCGGCGCGGCGAGCAGCTGCACGTGCTGCTTGCGCTCGAAGTGCTTGACCTCGCAGCGCTCGCCGCACAGGCCGAGCAGGTTCTCGATCGCCGGCACGGCATAGGCCGAGCAGATGATGATGACCTCGCGCGCCGGCACCGCGACGATGGCCTGCGTCCAGGCCCAGCCGCGCGACGGGTCGAAGATCATCTGCGCCTCGTCGATCACCGCCACGTCGATCGGCTTGTTGGTCGCGACCATCTCGATCGTGCTGGAGACCACGCGCGCGCCATCGGCCGGCACGTTCTCCTCGCCGGTCAGCAGCGAGGTGGGCACGCCGCGGCCGACCAGCCGGTCGCGCCCTTCGAGCGCGAGCAGGCGCAGCGGCGCGAGGTAGGCGCCGTCCAGCGCCTGGGCCAGGCGCTCGAACGCGGCGTGGGTCTTGCCGCTGTTCGGCGGGCCGACATACAGCGTGACCCGGCGCTGCAGCTGGCGCGCCTTCTGGAAGGTGTCCGGGTAGCCCTGGAACGCCAGTTCGGTGTTCAGGCCTTCCATCGTCTGCAGCTCGGTGACCTGGTGCTCCCAGCGCTCCTGCGCACGGTTGCAGGCGGCCTTCAGGTCGGCGAGCGGCTGGGGCGTCGCGCATTCGGACTGCAGGCGCGGCAGCAGCGCATCGAGGTGCGCGGGCTGGTGGCCGCGGCTGCGCGCGATCAGCGATTCGAGGTGCGCGATCAGTTCGGCGGCGTCCGGGTAGGCCGGCGGCTTGCCGAGCGCGGCCAGCAGCGCGGCGCGGTCGCCGCTGCGATAGAAGGCCCAGATGGCGGCCGCATCGACCGGCACGCGGAACAGCACCGGCACGCGCCAGCCCGGTGGCGAGAGCTGCAGCGCGTGGCTGATCAGCCGGGTCCATTCACCGGCGCGGCGGGCGACGCCGAGCGCCTGCAGCGCCGCGCCGCGTTCGAGCATCAGCGGGCGCACGTCCGGGCCGGTGCCCACGGCATCGAGGTGGGCGAGCGCGGTGTCGATCAGGCCGGGCTCGATCCAGCGGCTGGGGCGCGCGCCGGCCACCGGCTTCTGCAGCAGCACGAAGCCGAGCTTGTCGAGGTGCTCCTCGAAGCCGCTGCTGCGCTCGTCGAGGTAGTCGGCCGGCTTGACGACCTGCGGCAGCGTGTAGGCGGCCTGGCGGATGCGGTTGAACTGGGCCTTGTCGAGATGGGCCGGCAGCCGTTGGGCGTGGCGCGGGTTCGGGAGAGAGGGCAGGGCGGCGGTCGGAGCGGTGTTCGTGGGCATTGCCCCGATTGTCGTGGACTTCGGATTGGCCTTGAACTGGGGCCGGCTGCCCCGAGTTAGCTGGCATGGGTTCGCATCGCCGGGCCCCCCGCAGGAGCCCACACCATGTCCGCCGCCCAGATCGAAACCCTCAAGAACCGCCTCGAAACCGTGATCGCACTCGCACGCCTGCTGGAGCGCGTGGAGCACAACGCCCCGGCGATCGGTGCCGAGCAGTACCGGTCGCTGGTCCGCCAGCTCAGCGTCGCGCTCGCGCAGGAGATGCCGGCGCCGGCGCTGCAGGCGATCCTCGGCGCGCACCCGGCCGCCGCCGAGGTCTACGAGAACCTGCACTACGGCCAGTCCGGGTTGTCGCGCTCGTCGCTGGAGGCCTCGGTCGAGTCTGAAAAGGCGGCGCGGCAGGTGCTCGCGCGCGCGGCGCGCCTGGCCTGAGGCCGCTTGGCGAGCGTGCATCGTTACCGCCACTGCGGCGCGATGCACCACAGGCCCGGAACAATTCACGCAAATCGGCCTTCAATTTGGAGGGGGGCTGGTGCGTGAGATCGCGCACGGAGATGCTGGGCCTCGATTCCCGTTCCCGAGCCCCCATGCCGCAGCCGTCGTTGTCCATCGCCCCGCCCGTCCGCTCGACGGACGACCTTCGGATCTGCGGCGTCACGTTCGACGTCGATTCGCTTCGCGTCACCCTGATGAACCGCCGCGCGTTCGACCTGCCGCTGCAGGCCTACCCGGCGCTGCTGCACGCCAGCTTCGAGGAGCGCATGGGCTGGATGCTCGTCGACGGCGGCCACGGCCTGGCCTGGCCCATGCTGAATCTGGGCAGCGCGACGGTCGACGGGCTGATCAACAGCCGTCAGCTCGTGCGCCGGGCCGCATCGCCGCGGCTGGTCGGCGCGCCGGCGGTGGGCGTCTGAAGCGCTGACCGGCGCGCGCGGCTGCCGCGTCGCGCTTGGCGGTTGTGGCGCGGCTGTCGGACGGCTCCGACGCGCGAATGCGTTGCCCGGGGCTCGCGCCGGCGCGACGACGGGCGTCCACTGGAGGCTTCACTCCGGAGACCCCCATGAACCGACCCGAATCCCAGCGCGAGGCGCTGCGCGAGTCCGAGAAGGACGCCAGCGCCGAGCAGCCCGAGAACTTCAAGGACGACGAGACGGACGACAAGGTCGTCGAGGTGCTGCCGATCGAGCCGAACGACTCCGGTGCGATCAAGGGCATCGATCCCGATCGCAAGTGACCGGTGGCCCCGGCCGCGCGGGCCGTCTGCAACAACGCGTTACCACCGTGGCTGCAGCCGGGCTGTAATCGCGCGCATGCGTCACGCCTTCTATTGCATCGTCGTTCCCGCGGTCGCCGCCCTGGCGGCCTGCGGCACGCGACCCGTGCAGGTGCCGGTCGCGCCCTTGCCGCCATCCGTGGCGGCACCGGCGCCTGCCGCGCCGCCCCGCGGCACGCTGGCGACCGAGCAATTGCGGCTCGCCGAATTGTTCCGCGGCACGCCGGTGGTGTTCTCGCTGCAGCAGGACGGCAGCCTGCGCGCGACCGTCCCGCGCCGATTCAGCTTCGACGCGGGGGCGGCGCAGGTCAAGCCGCCGCTGGCCGCGGTGCTGGACCGCATCGCGAAGAGCCAGCGCCTGGCGACCTCCCGCCTGCGCGTGGCGGCACCCGGCGACCCGGAGTCCCGCAACCCGGCGCTCGCCCGCGCGCGGGCGGCGAGCGTGCGCGACCACCTGATCGGCCAGGGCGTGGCGGCGGCGCGGCTGGCGGTGGGCAGCGCGGCGCAAGTCGAGATCGTCGAAATCGTCGTGGCGGACGCGCCGCACTGACGCACTGATGAACTGATGAACTGATGAACTGATGAACTGTCGTTAGGCAATGGCCTCAGTCGTCGCGCGCGTAGCGCTTGGCGCGCAGGTTCTTCTTGATCTCCTGCAGCATCGGCCGCAGTTCGCCGGGCAGCCGCAGCGCGACCGCGGTGGTCAGGATGTCGATCACCATCAGGTGCAGCAGGCGCGACACCATCGGGCTGTAGCGGTCGTAGTCTTCCGGGTGGTCGACCGCGAGCAGGATGTGGTTGGCCGTCAGCGCCACCTGCGCCAGCGGCGAGCCGCTGGCGGTGATCACGATCAGGGTCGCGCCCTTCTTGCGTGCGATCTCGGCCACGTCGAGCAGGTCGCGGCTGTGGCCGGAGTTGCTGATGATCACGGCGCAGTCGCCGGGCGCGAGCATCGTCGCGCTCATCACTTGCACGTGGCCGTCGCTCACTGCGGTGGCGCGCACGCCGAGGCGGAAGAACTTGTGCTGCGCGTCCTGCGCGACGATGCCGGAATTGCCGACCCCGTAGAACTCGATCCGCCGGCCTTGCCGACCGGCGTCGGCCAGTGCCGCGATCGCGCGCTCGAAGGCGCCGGTGGCCGCGTCGTTGCGGTATTTCAGGAAGGCGCTGACGGCGTTGTCGATCACCTTGACGACGATGTCGCTGCTCTTGTCGTCCTCGTCCACCGAGCGGTGCACGAACGGCACGCCTTCGTTGACGACGCCGGCGAGCTTGCGCTTGAAGTCGGTCAGGCCGTCGTAGCCGACGCTGCGGCAGAAGCGCACGACGGTGGGCTTGCTCACATGCGAGCGTTCGGCCAGGTCGACGACGGGCAGGCTCGCGAACGCGCGCGGGTCGGCGAGCACGAGCCTGGCGACGCGCTGTTCGGCCGGCGGCAGCGCTGGGATCGAGGCGCGGATGCGGTCAAGCATGCCGACCCTTACCCCGGCCCTCTCCCGCAGGCGGGAGAGGGGGAAGAGACGCGCACTCCCTCGCCCCCGTACTCGGGGGAGAGGGCCGGGGTGAGGGGGAGCGCGTGATCACTGCTCCTCCGACCACGCGTAACCGTCGCGCGCCACCAGGGCGCTCGCGGCGGCCGGTCCCCAGGTGCCGGCGGCATACGGCCGCGGCCCGGTCGTGTCGCGCGCCCAGGCGTTCAGCACCGGCTCGACCCAGCGCCAGGCCTGCTCCTGCTCGTCGCTGCGGACGAACAGGTTCAGCCGGCCGGCGATCGCCTCGAGCAGCAGCCGCTCGTAGGCGCCGACGCGGTTCTCGGCGAAGGCCTTGTCGAAGTCGAGATCGAGCGAGACCGGCGACAGGTTCTCGTGCTGTCCCGTGCCCTTCGCGGCCAGAAGATGCAGCTCCAGCCCGTCTTCCGGCTGCAGGTTGATCACCAGCTTGTTCGGCTGGTTCACGCCCGGGAAGATGTTGTGCGGCGTGGCGCGGAAGTTCACGACGATCTGCGCCTCGCGCGAGGCCAGGCGCTTGCCGGTGCGCAGGTAGAACGGCACCGAGGCCCAGCGCCAGTTCTGCACCTCGGTGCGGATCGCGACGAAGGTCTCGGTCGCGCTGCCCGGCGGCACCTTGGCCTCCTCGAGGTAGCCCGCCGCCTTCTTGCCCTGCGCGTTGCCGGCGCGGTACTGGCCACGCACCACGTCGCGCGCGACGCTCTCCTCGGTGAAGGGCTTCAGCGAGCGCAGCACCTTCAGCTTCTCGTCGCGGATCGCGTCGGCGTCGTTGCGGCTCGGCGGCTCCATCGCGACCATCGTCAGCAGCTGCAGCGCATGGTTCTGGATCATGTCGCGCAGCGCGCCGGTCTTGTCGTAGAAATCGCCGCGGGTGCCCACGCCGAAATCCTCGGCGATCGTGATCTGCACGTTGGCGATGCTCTCGCGCCGCCACAGCGGCTCGA
>JAZKIO010000030.1:0-75416 GCA_040384825.1 Pseudomonadota bacterium | reverse complement strand
TCGCACCTCGACGAGATCGCGCGCCTGCTGAAGGCCGGCGGCGAGGTCGGCAAGCGGCTCGATTTCCTGATCCAGGAACTGCTGCGCGAGGCGAACACGCTCGGCTCGAAAGCCTCGGCGCTCGAGCTGACCAACATCTCGGTCGAGATGAAGGTCGCGATCGAGCAGCTGCGCGAGCAGGTGCAGAACATCGAATAGATCGCGACCCGCAGGCGTATATACTAATCTCGTATATACATGAGGCATCCATGAATCCGAGAGCCGCAAAACTGTTCGTGAACGGCGGGAGCCAGGCGGTGCGCCTGCCGGCGGAATTCCGCTTCGACGGCGTCGACGAGGTCTTCATCCGGCGCGACGCCGTCACCGGGGACGTGATCCTGTCCGCCCGCCGGGCCAGCCACGGCTGGCGCGAGTTCTTCGCGCTGCGCGACGCGGCCGGCGCAGCCGACGACTTCGACACCGAGCGCCCGTTGAACCAGCCGCTGAAGCCGCGTCCCGACCTGTGAAGCTCTACATGCTCGACACCGACACCGTGAGCTTCGTCGTGCGCGGCCGAACGCCGGCACTCGATGCCCACCTGGCCTCGGTGCCGAAGAAGCAGGTCTGCATCTCCGCGGTCACGCGCGGCGAATTGCTGTTCGGCCTGAACCTGAAGGACGGCGCTCATCGCCTCACGCAGGTGGTCGATCAGTTCCTGCTGCGCGTGCAGTGCCTGCCTTGGGACGCGGATGCGGCGACCCGATTCGCCGAGGTCGCGGCCGGTCTGCACAAGGCCGGCACCCCGATCGGCAGCATGGACGCGATGATCGCCGGCCACGCGATGGCGACCGGCGCCGTGCTGGTCACCAACAACGGCCGCCACTTCGCGCGGGTGGCCGGCCTGAACATCGAGAACTGGACACAGGAGCCCTGACCATGGACTACCCCGGCAACCTGTTCGTCGTCGCCGCGCCCAGCGGGGCCGGCAAGTCGAGCCTGGTCAGCGCGCTGCTGCAGGTCGATTCGCACCTGGTGGTCGCGGTCTCGCACACCACCCGCGCGCCGCGCGGGCAGGAGCAGCAGGACCGCGAATACCACTTCACCGACGACGCGACCTTCCGCGCGATGATCGAGCGCGGCGAGTTCTTCGAGTGGGCGGAGGTGCACGGCCACCTCTACGGCACTTCGCGCAACGCGATCGAGACCCGCATCACCGGCGGGCAGGACGTGGTGCTCGAGATCGACTGGCAGGGCGCGCTGCAGATCAAGACCCTGTTCCCGAACGCGATCCTGATCTTCATCCTGCCGCCGAGCTGGGAGGAGCTGCAGCAGCGCCTGAACCGGCGCGGCGAGGACAAGCCCGAGGTGATCGCCAGGCGCATGGAGAACGCGCGCATCGAGGTCTCCAAGGCCCGGGAATTCGACTTCGTTATAATCAACGCCTTGTTTGAAACAGCGCTCTTCGACCTGAAGGCGATCGTTCATTCGCAGCGGCTCAAGTACGCTGCACTCCAAAGAAGCAAGCCTGCTGTCTTTGCGGCGCTCGACCTGAGCTGACTGAACCTCGAAAGAATCACATCATGGCCCGCATCACCGTCGAAGACTGCCTCACCAAGATCCCCAACCGCTTCCAGCTGGTGCTGGCCGCGACCTACCGCGCCCGCATGCTGAGCCAGGGCCACGCGCCGAAGATCGAGACCAAGAACAAGCCTGGCGTGACCGCGCTGCGCGAGATCGCCGCCGGCGAGATCGGCATCGAGATGCTGCGCAAGGTCCCCGTCTGAACTAGGCACCCGGTGGCGAAATACGCCACCCCCGCCGAGGTGGCCCCTCGGCGACCTCCGTGGTCGATCCACGTTAAATTCGGGACATGAGCGCCCGCGCCCCCAACGCCCTGCGAGACCCGGCACCCCCTGCCGCCGCGGGCAAGCGCGTTCCTCCTTCCAAGCCCCTGCCGGCCGCGGCCGATGCCGCCGCCGCCTCCTTCGCGGCGCTGACCCACAAGCTCGACTATCTCGACCCGGCCGACATCAAGCGGGTGCGCGAGGCCTACCGCTTCGCCGACGAAGCCCACCTCGGGCAGTTCCGCGCCAGCGGCGAGCCCTACATCACCCATCCGATCGCCGTCGCCGGCCTGTGTGCCGAATGGAAGCTCGACGCGCAGGCCATCATGGCCGCGCTGATGCACGACGCGATGGAAGATTGCGGCATCACCAAGATCGAGCTGATCGAGAAGTTCGGCGCGTCGGTGGCCGATCTGGTCGACGGTCTGACCAAGCTCGACAAGCTGCAGTTCTCGACCCGCGAGGAATCCCAGGCCGAGTCCTTCCGCAAGATGCTGCTGGCGATGGCGCGCGACGTGCGCGTCATCCTGATCAAGCTCGCCGACCGCCTGCACAACATGCGCACGATGGACGCGATGGCCGCGTCCAAGCGCACCCGCATCGCCGGCGAGACGCTCGAGATCTACGCGCCGATCGCCCACCGGCTCGGTCTGAACCAGACCTATCGCGAGCTGCAGGAACTGTCGTTCCAGCACCTGCGGCCGTGGCGCCAGGCGGCGCTCTCCAAGGCGGTGCAGAAGGCGCGCGGCTACCGGCGCGACATCGTCGAGCGCATCCAGCACGACGTGGAGCGCGCGTTCCTGCAGGCCAAGCTGCCGGTGCAGGTCTTCGGCCGCGAGAAGACGCTGTTCTCGATCTACAAGAAGATGCGCGAGAAGCACCTGACCTTCGCGCAGGTCAACGACATCTTCGGCTTCCGCATCGTCGTCACCGACCTGATGCAGTGCTACATGGCGCTGGGCGTGCTCCATTCACTCTTCAAACCGCTTCCCGGCCGCTTCAAGGACTACATCGCGATCCCGAAGGCGAACGGCTACCAGTCGCTGCACACCACGCTGGTGAGCCCGCTGGGCACCGCGGTCGAGTTCCAGATCCGCACCGAGCAGATGCACGCGGTCGCCGAGAAAGGCATCGCCGCGCACTGGCTCTACAAGAGCGGCGGCGCGCAGGTGCAGGAGGCGCAGCGCCTGGGCGCGATGTGGCTGCAGTCGCTGATCGACATCCAGGACGAGACACACGACGCGAACGAGTTCCTCGAGCACGTCAAGATCGACCTGTTCCCCGACGCCGTCTACGTCTTCACGCCGAAGAGCAAGATCCTCGCGCTGCCGCGCGGCGCCACGCCGGTCGACTTCGCCTACGCGATCCACACCGACGTGGGCGACCACACGGTCGCGGCCAAGGTCAACGGCGAGCCGGTGGCGCTGCGCACCGAGCTGCGCAGCGGCGACGTGGTCGAGATCGTCAGCACCGCCGGCGCGCGGCCGAACCCGGCGTGGCTGAACTTCGTGCGCACCGGCCGGGCGCGCTCGAAGATTCGCCACTACCTGAAGAACATGGAGCAGGAGGAGTCGCGCGACCTGGGCGAAAAGATGCTCGCGCAGGCGATCCGCGCCGAAGGCATGCACCTGCCCGGCAGCGAGCCGCCCGACGCCGCGCTGTGGCAGCAGCTGACCCGCTGGAGCGGCAACAAGACCCGCGACGACCTGTTCACCGACATCGGCCTGGGCCGCAAGATCGCGACCATCGTCGCGAAGCGCCTCGCCCGCCTGATGGCCGAGCACGGCACCAAGCCCGACGCGCTGACGCTGACGATGGGCCGCTACGCCGCCGACGACGCCGCGCCTGCGCAGGGCATGGTGCTGATCGATGGCAGCGAAGGCGCCTCGGTGCAGCTGGCGCCGTGTTGCCGGCCGATCCCGGGCGACGCGATCGTCGGCTACCTCGGCCGCGGCGAGGGGCTGATGGTGCACACGGTCGAGTGCAGCGTCGGCAAGCGGCTGTTCGAGCGCGACAGCGAACACTGGATGAGCGTCGACTGGGCCGAGCAACCGTCGCGCCCGTTCGAGACCGCGGTGACGCTGCTGGTCACCAATGGCAAGGGCGTGCTGGCGCAGGTGGCTCAGGCGGTGAGTGAGGCCGAGGCCGACATCACCCACATCGAGATGGGCAACGAGCCGGCCGCCGAGACCACCGAGCTGCAGCTGCTGCTCAGCGTGCGCGACCGGCTGCACCTGGCGGACGTGATGCGCACGCTCAAGCGGGCACCCTCCGTGCAGCGGGTCGCCCGCGTCAAGCCCTAGCCGCCCTCGCCCGGTTGCGGCGCCGGGTAGCGCACGTCGATCACCTCGATCTGCTCGAGGCCACCCGGCGTCATCAGCTGCACCTCGTCGCCGACCCGCGCCTTCAGCAGCGCGCGGGCGATCGGCGCGATCCAGCTGACCTCGCCCTTCAGGTTGTCGACCTCGTCGATGCCCTTGATCGTGACGGTGCGCTCCTCGTCGCGCTGGTTCACGTAGGTCACGGTGGCGCCGAAGAACACCTGGTCGTGGCCGAAGTGCAGCGACGGATCGGCGACCTCGGCGATGTCGAGCCGCTTGGTCAGGAAGCGGATCCGCCGGTCGATCTCGCGCAGCCGCTTCTTGCCGTAGAGGTAGTCGCCGTTCTCGGAACGGTCGCCGTTCTTGGCCGCCCACGAGACGATCTCGACGATCTTCGGCCGCTCGTCGTCGAGCAGCGTCAGCAGTTCGCCGCGCAGGCGCGCGTAGCCTGCGGGCGTCAGGTAGTTCTTCGTCCCGGCCGGCAAGGCGGGCAGCGCGACGTCGTCATCGTCCTCGTCGCCGGCGTTGTCGTTCTCGCGGGTGAAAGCCTTGTTCATCGAACCGGATCCGTGTCCATCGGTCCGATTCTGCCCGGCGCGACGAGCCCTTCTTGCGGAGCGGCCTCAGGCGCGCGCCGGCGCCCTGCGCGACGACACCCAGGGCGCGGCGTAGCGCGCCACCAGCAGCGCGAGCGCCAGCCCCGCGAACAGGCCGCGCAGGTCGGCGCGCACCGGCGTGGCCTTCGCGAGCTCGGGCGCCGTCAGGGCCGCGGCCAGCGCGTCCGCCGAGGCGGGCCGCACGTAGGCGAGACCGCGTTCGCGGCCCAGCAGGCGCAGGTAGGGCTCGCGCAAGGCTGACAGATGCTCGCTGCCCGGCGTGGCGCCGAGCGCGGGCTGCGGCGCCGCGGCGGTGTCGTCGCTCATGCGCTCGCCGCCGACGCTGGCACCGCGCCCGCTCGCGTAGAGATCGGCTTGCGCCACCTCGTCGGCCTGCCAGAAGCCGAGCGGGCGCCCGCTCGGGTCGCTCTTCGGGATCGGCGCGGGTCGGGTGCCGCCGACGCCGACGATCACGCCGGCCACGTCACCGGGCTTGTCGTCGAACCGCGGCCGGTGCCGCGGGTTCAGCGGCGGCGCCTCGTGGCCGTCGGTCACGAACACCAGCGACGGGCTGCCGGGCAACTGGCGCGCCAGCTCGAAGCCGCTGTGCAGGCCCTTGGCGACCTCGCTGTTGCCGCTCCACGCCATGCGGCCGTCGATGCGGGCCAGCGTGGCACGCAGTTCGGTCAGGTTGGCGCAGACCTCGACCGGCTCGAACAGCAGGAACGCGCGGTACTCGGTGAACACGCCCCAGCCGACCTTCGAGCCGCACGGCAGGCGCAGCAGCGCCTCGCGCAACGCGCTCTTGGCGAACGCGAGCCGCGAGGCGGGCTTGCCGTCCAGAGACTCGTCCTGCACATCCATGCTCTGGGTGATGTCGAGCACGATCACATGGTCGAAGCGCGCGCGCTCGACCGGCCAGCCCGGGCGCAGCAGGCAGGCGGCGAGCGCGACGGCGGCGGCGCCGAGCACCCAGCGCCCGCCGTTGCCGCGCCAGGACGCGGCCACGCGGGCGGCGAGCGCGCCGATCGGCGTCATGGCAGCCCGGGCGAATAACCGCGCATCGTGGTCACGGCGCGTTCCCGGTTGCGCTCCTGGGTGACCGGGCCGGGCTCCTCGTCGTCCGGGTCGGGCAGCAGGCGCTGGGCGCGTTCGAGGTTGTAGCGCGCGTCCCAATCGGCCGGGTCGTCGCGCAGCACGTCGCGGTAGGTCTCCTTGGCGAGTTCGAGCAGGGCGATCGCCTGGCCGGGCTGGGCGCTCGCCTGCACCTCGACCGCCTGGCGCACCAGCAGGTTCGCGCTGTTGTAGCGGGCCGTCGCGCCGAGGCGCGGGTCGTTCTGCAGCGCGCGGTAGCGGTTCAGCGCGGCGTCGCGCGCCGCGCTGGCGGCGGCCGACTGCGCCTGGGCGACGGCCCGCGCCAGCCGCAGCTCGGGCACGTCGCCCGGTGCTTCCGGAACCGCCGCGTCGCCCTGCACGATGCGCACGATCTGGGCGTTGGTGTGCGTCGCGCGCCACAGCGCCACGGCGTCGATCAGCGCCGCGAGCAGCGCCACGACCAGCAGCGCCAGGACCGCGCGGGTCCGCGCGCGCGTGGTCAGGCCCATCGCCGCAGCTCCAGCAGGTTGGCGGCGAGCAGCACCAGCACGGCGCCGAGCGCCACTGCGTAGCCGAGCGCCGACAGGTCGCGGCGCGGCACCGTGTCCTGGTAGGTGATCGGCAGGTTCTCGAGGCGGTTGACGTCGTCTAGCGCCTGCTGCAGGGCCTCCGGCGTGCCGGCCTCGTAGGCGCGGTACGGCGTCCCGAGCGACTGGAAGTAGCGGTGCAGGAAGTACTCCGGCACCGCATCGGCGTTCTCGGGCGGCTCGGCCTGGTCGGGCAGCAGGCCGGGGCTGCGCGCCGAGCGGATGTAGATCCAGTAGATCGCGGCGCGGGTGCGCCGGGCGGTCTGCGTGATGCGCTCGCGCGCGCCCGGGTCGATGCGGTCGCCGCCGTCCGACACCAGCAGGATGATGCGCGAGCCGGTGTAGGGCCGGTCGGTGAAGTAGCCGAACGCGGCTTCGAGCGCGAGCGCGATGTTGGTCTCGGACAGCCCGCGGCCGATGTTGCCGGCGTTGATCGCCGCCTGGATCACCTCGTTCTTCTGCGTGAACTCGAGCAGGCGCAGCGGCAGCGTGCTGAACACGATCATGCCGAAGCGGTCGTCCGGCCGCCGCGCCGCGAACTCCGACAGCACGCGCCGCGCGACCAGGCCCTTGGTCTCGCGCGCCTCGGTGGCGCGCAGCTTCGAGTAGTAGTCGAGCGCCTCGGGGCCGGTGCCCTTGACCGCCGGATTGCGCGCGCCGCCGAAGCTCTGGTCCATGCTGCGGCTGCGGTCGAGCAGCAGCACGATCTCGGCGCCGCGGCCGACCCGCTCGACCTCGTACTCCGGCCGATAGGGCCCGGCCAGGCCGAGGACGATCGCCGCGATCGCCAGCACCGCCGCGGCGCGCAGCGCCCACTGCAGCGCCTGTGAAGCCGCATCGCGCGGCAGCTGCGCGGCCCAGGCGTTCGGCAGCGCGTCGCGCGGCTGCGCGAACAGCGGCAGCAGCGCCAGCGGCAGCAGCAGGAGCCAGAGCGGCTCGTCGAAGCTCATGCCGCGCCCCGCTCGAGATCGCGGCAGCGCCGGCACAAGCCGACCAGCCAGCGCGTGTCGTCACCCACGCCGCCGGCACCGAAGAACTCGGCGCGCGAGTCCGCGAAGAAGCGCTCGAGGTCGGCGCGCAGCGTGGCGAAGCGCGGGTGGCGTTCGAGGAACCGATCCAGCCCGGGGGCGAACAGCACCTCGCCCGCCGACTCGTTCAACGCCGCGTGCAGGCGCTCGAACGCCGCCCGGCGCTGGCCCGCATCGGCCTGCGCCGGCAACGCGCGCAGTGCGGCGTAGGCGCGCCCGAACGGCCGACGCCGCTGCGCCGACCACGGCATCACGAGGTAGACCTGCGCCAGGTAGCCGAGCAGCAGTGCGGACACGGCCAGCGCGATCGTGAGGCGGGTGCGCATGGCCGAGGTGTCGAGCGCGGGCGGCGCGCGGTCCGGCCGCATGTCGCCCAGGCCCTCGCGCGGCGAGGCGTCGACGGGCGCGAGCGGGCCGACCGTGACGGGCCAGGCATCGATGCGCAGCGTCTGCGCGCGCGGCGTGCCGGCGAAGCGCAGTTCGATGACCGGCATCTCCAGCACGCGCACCTCGCGCGGCGCGAGGAACACCTGGTAGTCGAGCTGCAGCGATTCGGGCACGCCGCGCAGCGAGCGGCTCAGCACGACGCGCCGCAGTTCGAGCGCGCGCCCGCGGCTGCCGGCGCGCGGCAACGAGTCCTCGTCGAGCGTCAGCCCGTCCGGCACCTCCAGCCGGACGTGGCGCGAGACCCGATCGCCGACGCTGTAGCCGAAGGCGCGGGGCTGGTCGCTGAACGCGCGGAGCACCTCCGGCGCCGCGACCGCGGAACCGGCGGCGCCCACGAGCAGCAGCGACATCAGCGCGGCGGCGAACCTCATGAGTGGAAGTGCCGCGTGACGGCCTCGGCGTCGTACCGGCCCTCGATGAACAGCGGCTTCAGACGCCGCGCGCGGAACAGCTGCAGCAAGGCCGCGCGGCGCTCCGCATGCGCGGCCTCCCAGCGCGCACGCAGTGCCGGGCGCCACCAGACCAGGCGCTGCCGGCCGGTCTCGGGATCGATGACCTGCGCCAGCCCGCGCGCCGCGCCCAGGCCGAACTCGAGCGGGTCCCACAGCACGGTGGGCACCACGTCGTGCGCGCTCAGCCCATCGAGCGCCCGCGCGATCAGGTCGAGCGGCAGATGGAAGTCGGACACCAGGAACAGCAGCGCGCGGCGGCGGCCGAGGTGGCGCGGCGCGTCGAGCAGCGCCCGCGCATCCTGCCCGGCCGGATGGAGCGCGCGCAGCCGACGCGCCGTCTCGCCACCGGCCGCGCGGTGGCGGCTCTGCGGCTGCAGCAGGTCGGCCCGCACGGTGGCGTCGCAGCCGACGAAGCCGAAGCTGTCGCCGGTGCGCCAAGCCGACCAGGCCAGGCTCTCGACGAAGTCGGCCAGCACCGCGAGCTTCGGCACGCGGCCGGCGAAGCCCATCGACGCCGACAGGTCGGCCACGACCGTGACCGGGATCGACTGGCGCTGGCTGTGGACGCGCACGCGCCAGTCGCCGAACGGATCGCGCAGGCTGGCGTGCAGATCGAGCCGGCGCGGATCGGGCGCGTCACGCAGCGCCGCGTGGCCGCGGAACTCGAAGCCGCTGTTGCCGCGCGTGCTGCGGTGGTGGCCCGGAAAGTGGCCGAGCACCGGCGCGCCGACGCGGTAGTGCACCTCGCGGACGGCGGCGGTGGCAGGTGCCGGCGACTCGGCCATGTCAGGGTGCCGCCACACTGCCCAGGATGCCGGCGATCAGCGGACCGGCGATCTCCTGCCGGCGCATCTCGTGGACGGGCTGGAAGCACAGCCGGTGCGCGATCGTCACGTCGAACACGGCCTGCACGTCCTCGGGCGTCACGTAGTCGCGGCCCTCGAGCCAGGCCGTGACGCGCGCGGCGCGCAGCAGCATGCTCATGCCGCGCGGGCTCGCGCCGGCCAGCATCAGCTGCGCGGTGTCGATGTCGGACAGTCGCACGCCGAAGTCGGCCGGCGCGGCGGTGGCGCGCCAGAGCTGCAGCGCGTAGGTCTGCAGCGCCTCCGAGGCCTGCACGCTGCGCTGGATCTGCGCCGCCACGTCGTTCAGCTCGCGGTGGTCGAGCAGCGCGGATTCGAGCGAGGCGACCAGCGCATCGGTGTCGTGGTAGCGCGGGTCGAACATCAGCGCGCGGCGCTCGTCGTCGCTCGCGGGCGCGTCGATCGTCACCTCCATCATGAAGCGGTCGCGCGCCGCCGAGGCGATCTCGAAGGTCTCCTCGCGCTCGACGCGGTTGCGGTCGGCGAACACCAGCAGGTGCGGGAAGCGCCACTCGCGGTTGAAGGCCTGCACGCTGCGCTCGGCCATCACGCGCAGCAGCAGCGAATGCACCTGCGGCCGCGCGCGGTTGATCTCGTTGAAGAAGAAGATCGCGAGGTCCTCGCCGTGCTCGAGCAGCGGCCCGCGCTCGACGGCCGGCCGGCCTTCGGCAGTGATGTAGGTGTAGTAGACGAGGTCGCCGGGCATCAGGTCGATCGTGCCCTCGGTGCGCGCGTAGGCGCCGCCGAGCACCCGCGCGAACGCGCGCAGCAGCGTCGTCTTGCCGACGCCGACATCGCCCTGCAGCAGCACGTGGCCGCGCGCGAACACCGCCGTGTTGACGCGCCGGATCACGCGCGCCTGGCCGAGCACCGCACGGCCGACCTCGCGCTCGAGCATCAGCGCGCGTTCGCGCCAGTCCTGCAACAGCGCATCGCTGCGGTCCATGCGTCTCCCTTTCGCGTTGCGGCGCGGCGGGGACACTGTGTCACGCCCGCGGGACAGGCGCCCCACCCCGCCGGCGAGACCGGCACCGCAAGCAAGAGCCGCGCCGAAAGGCGGGCGCTAATCTCCGCCGCCGTCCGCGCCGCCGAAGCGCCAGCGCGCGCCGACCCACACGGCGCGCGGCGCACCCGGCGCGTTGAACTGCTGGTGGCGCCAGTCGGCCGGCGCGAGCAGGTTGCCGCGCGCGTCGAACGCGCTCTCGCCCAGCGCCCCGCCGCTGGCGACGCGCCGGTCGAACAGGTTCGAGACCTTGGCGAACAGCGTCCACCCGCCGCCGAGCCGGTACTGCGTGGTGAGGTTGACGAGTGCGAACCCGCCGACCTTGCCGGCGCCGAAGTACGCGACGCCGTCGGCGCGGTGGGCGTTGTTCTCGTTGCCGCGCACGAACTGGCTGGAGTAGGCCGCGAGCTGCGCGCCGACGCTCCAATCGGGCAGCGGACGGGTGTCGAGCGTGAGCTTCAGAGCATGCGACGGCAGGCCTGGCAGGCGGTTGCCGGGGCGCACCTCGATCTCGTCGTCTCCCACGCAGGCGCCGCTGCTCTCGGCCGTGCTGTTCGCCTCCGCCAGCAGGCAGGCCGAGGACTCGAAGGTCGCGCGCAGGTAGCTGTACGACACGCTCCAGTCGACCGCCCCGCCCTGCTGCGACGCGCCGAGCTCGATGCCCTGGCGCCGCGTGCGGCCGAAGTTGGTGAAGTAGCCGGCGGCGCGGCCGTTGCTGATGAACAGCAGGTCGTCGCGGTTGTCGGTGCGGAACAGCGAGGCGTTCCAGCGGCCGCCGCGGCCGAAGCTGCCGCGCACGCCCGCCTCGACCGTGCGCGCCACCACCTGCTTCAGCGGCGGATCGGCCTGCAACGCGTTCGGCAGCACGCAGGCGTTGTCGGGATCGGAGCAGCCGAGTTCGATCGGGCTCGGCGCGCGGTTGCCCTGGCTGAAGCTGCCGTATGCGGTCAGCGCGGGCGTGATCTTCCAGGTCAGCCCGGCCGCAGGGTTGAAGCGGCGGAAGCGGCCGGCGCCGTCGAGCTCGGTGTCCAGCCCCAGCGTCGCGCGGCCCAGGTCCACGGTGCGCACGCGCGTGTCGTTGTAGCGGCCGGACAGCGTCAGCGTCAGTCCCGGCGCGAGCGTGACGATGTCGGACGCGTGGACGCTCACGGTGCGGCTGGTGCCGGCGATCAGCGCGTCGACCTCCGGGGCGTCAGTGACGACGACCGCGCGGGTCGCGTCGAGCAGGCCCTCGGCCTCGACCTGCTCGAAGTGGTTGCGCGCGCGGTCGACGCTGGCGCCGACGCTGAGCCGATGCGCGCCCGCCGTCTTGCCCAGCTGCAGCGCCAGCCCGACGCTGCGCTCGCGGGTGCGGGTGCGGTTCTCGACGCCCGATTCCGGCGTGTCGGGCGGGTCGTAGTCGTCGTTCAGGTCGCCGTTGACGGTGGCGGCGCGCACCCGGCGCACGTAGGCCGTGCCGGCGAGCTCGAGGCCGCCGGCGAGTTGCCGGGTCGCGTTCAGCGTCAGCATCGTGACCCGGTTGTCGGTCTGGTCCGGCCGGGTGTAGACCTGGGCGCGGCGCTGCGCGAGCATGTCCTCGGGCAGCAGGCCGTTGCCGATCAGCCGGCCGGTGCCGTGCAGCAGGCCCAGGTCCCACGACTGATCGGCCGTGCGCACGCCGCCCTTGACGAACAGCTGCCGCACCCGCGACGGCGAAAAATCGCGCCAGCCGTCCTCGTCGAAGCTGCCGAGCGCGGCGAACAGGTGGCCGTGCTCACCGAGCCGGCGGCCGAGGCTGAGCTCGGTGCTCAGCCGGCCGAACGAGCCGCCGCGCAGCTCGAGTTCGGCGCCGGGGTGGGTGTCGCCGCTCTTGGTCTGCAGCACCAGCGCGCCACCCAGTGTGTTCAGGCCGAACAGCGGGTTCGAGCCCGGGAACAGCATGACGCGGGCCAGCGCCGCGCTCGGGATCATGTCCCAGTTCACCACGTCGCCGAACGGTTCGTTGACGCGCACGCCATCGAGGTAGACCGACAGGCCCTGTGGCGTGCCGAGCAGCGGGCTGGCGGTGAAGCCGCGGTAGTTCACGTCCATCTGGAACGGGTTGCCCTGCGTCTCGTTGATGTTGACGCTGCCGAGCTGGCTGGCCATGAACTCGGGCAGGTTCAGGCTTTGCAGCTGGCGCAGGCGGCGGTCGTCGGCCGTCTGCACGTTCGAGGGCACCTGGTCCCGCGGCACGCCGGCACCGGGCAGCGGCGAGGTGCCGACCACCTCGACCGGCGGCAGCGTCGCGGGTGCCGTGCCTTGCGCGTGCAGCGCCGGGGCGCAGGCGATCAGCGCGGCGAAGGCGAGCGGGTGATGGCGGACACGGGCGCGCGGGTCGAACATGAAGTCTCCTGGATCGTTGTGGCGCCACGGTATCGGCGGCAGCGCCGCGCGCCCAGGGAAAACTTCCCGCCGTTCGGCCCGTCGGCGGCGCCGTCAGCCCGAGGCGACGTCCGCCAGGTCGATCACGCGATGGCGCAGCGCCAAGTGGGCCAGCGCGGCCGAGGTGGTGACGCCGAGCTTCTCCTTGATGGCGGTCTGGTGGTTCGAGACCGTCTTCGCGCTCAGCTTCAGCGCCCGCGCGCAATCGGCCGCCGAGTGGCCCTGGGCGAGCAGGCGGAAGATCTCGAACTCGCGCAGGCTCAGCTCGGCCAGGCGCTCGGCCTCGCGCGCCGGATCGCGCGGCACGCGGCCGGCCAGATCGGCGCCGAGGTAGCGCCCGCCGGCATGCAGCGCGCGCACTGCGTCGACCAGGCATTGCGGCGCCGCCGCCTTGGTCAGGAAGCCGCGCGCCCCGGCCTCGAGCGCGCGCGCCACCAGCGGCGGGCTGTCGTGCATGCTGAACACCAGGATGCGCGCCTCCGGCGCGCGCAGCCGCGCGCGGCGGATCAGCTCCAGCCCGCCGCCGCCGGGCATCGAGAGATCCGTGGCCAGCACGTCGGGCGGGTCGGCGACGAAGGCGGCGTAGGCCGCTTCACCGGTCGCGGCCTCGGCGATCACGCGGATGTCGGGCTCCTGCTCGAGCAGCCGCAGGTAGCCGCTGCGCACCACCGGGTGGTCGTCGGCGAGCAGGACGCGGATCATGCCGCCCGCGCCCGTTCGAACACCGTCGCCACCTTGGCCGGCGAGGGGATCCGCAGCAGCAGCCGCACGCCCGCGCCGGGCGCGCTCTCGAGGCGCAGCTCGCCGCCCAGCGCCGCGGCGCGCTCGCCGGCGCCGAGCAGGCCGAGGCCGCGGGTGGCCGAGGCGGGGTCCATGCCGCGGCCGTCGTCGACGATCGCCAGGCTCACGTCACCGGCCGCATCGCGCGCCAGCGTCAGCCGCACCCGGCTGGCCTGGGCGTGCTTCGTCACGTTGGTCAGCGCCTCCTGCGCGACCCGGTAGACGGCGATGTTGATGCGCTCGGGCAGCGCCTCGTCCAGCGCGTCGAAGTGGAAGACGCAGGCGACGCCGGTGCGCTCCTCCCAGGCCTCGCACAGCTCCTGCAGTGCGGCGACCAGGCCGAGCGCATCGAGGTTGGCCGGGCGCAGGCGCCGCAGCATCCCGCCGACGAGCTGGTACAGGCCCTGCGCCGCCATGTCGGCGCGCGCCGCGGCACCGAGCAGCGCCGCCCGGTCGTCGGGCGCGCAGCGGCGCAGGCAGGCGGTCTCGATCAGGATGGCGCTGCAGCGCTGGCCAAGCTCGTCGTGCAGCTCGCGGGCGAGCGCCAGACGCTCGCTCTCCTGCACCGCGAGCAGCTGCTGCGCGAGCTCGCGGTTGTGCGCCAGCAGCTCGGACGCCCGCGCCTCGGCCAGCGCCCGCAGCCCCAGCGCCGATTCGGTCTCGCGCCGCCGCCGCATCGCATACCAGGCCAGGCCGAACGCGAACACCATGCCGGTCAGCGGCAGCTCGTCGAGCTCCCAGCGCTCGAAGTGGGCGAGCGCCTCCACCAGCGATTCGTTCAGGTCGAGCGCGAGCGACACCACGTAGCAGGCGAACGCGGCCGCCAGCACCGCGACCAGGTCGCTGCGCCAGCGGGTCGCGGCGCGCGGCGGCGTCGGTCGCGCGCCGGGTTCAACTGCCATGCGAGGCTCCGCGCGGCGGCGTCAGCCGGTCGACGTTCAGGCGCTCGCGGGCGTAGATCTCGCGGTTGGCGCGGGCGTAGTCCTCGGGGCCGAGGTAGTCGATCTCCTGGTCGTACTTCTCGAGTTCGTGGATGAAGCGCGGATCGAACATCGCGCGCCTGAACGCGTCGTGCAGCGTCGCGACGATCGCCGGCGGCAGGCCGCGCGGCCCGGCCAGGCCGTAGGGCGACATCGCGACGATGTCGTGGCCGAGCTCGCGCAGCGTGGGCACCTTGGGCCAGCGCTTCGAGCGCTGCGCCGCGAAGGTCGCGAGCAGCCGCAGCCGCCCGCCGTCGACCGCCGGGCCGAAGCCGGTCGAGTTGACGCCGGCCATCACCTGCCCGGCGCTGATCGCGTTCAACTGCTCGGCCGTGCCCTTGTACGGCACGTGGATGTAGCGCAGGCCGCGGGCGGTGAACAGCTCCTCGAGCACGACGTGCGGCGTGGTGCCGACGCCGTTGGTCGCGATGCTGAGTTCGCCCGGGCGCGCCTGCGCGAAGGCGAACAGGTCGGCCAACGTGCGGAACCGGCTGGCCGCGGGCACCAGCACGCCGAAGGTCACGCCGGAGACCTGGATGATCGGCGTGACGTCGTGCACCGGGTCCCACAGCACCTTCTGCACATGCGGCGCGCGGAACACCGGGTACGGCATCTGCGCGATCGTGTAGCCGTCGGGCTCGGCCTGCTTGAGGATCGGCATCGCCAGCGTGCCGCCGGCGCCGGAGCGGTTGTCGGTGATGATGGTCTGGCCCAGGACCTGGGACGCCAGATCGGCCAGCAGGCGCAGCGAGATGTCGGTGGCGCCACCGGCCGGCCAGGGCACCCACAGCGTGATCGGGCGCGACGGGAACGGCTCGCCTTCCCGGGCCGCCACCGACCCGCCCGCGCCGAGCGCCAGCGCACCGGCGCCGAGCAGCCAGCGGCGTCGGTCGAGCGTCACGAGCCGCCTCCCCCGCGCTTGGTCAGCCCGCCGAAGCCGCGCTGCGGGTCGTAGCCCCAGCAGGCCAGCACGAAGAACACCAGCAGGCAGCCGAGCACCACGTACGGCGCGGCGCCCGGGTCCTTGCCGTACAGCGCGAAGCGCACCCACTCGACCGCGTGGGTGAACGGGTTGAAGCGCGCCAGCTGGTAGACCCACTCGGCGCCGGACTCCTGCAGCTTCCACAGCGGGTAGAGCGCGGTCGACAGGAAGTACATCGGGAAGATCACGAAGTTCATCGTCCCCGCGAAGTTCTCGAGCTGCTTGATGTAGACCGACAGCAGCAGCCCGAGCGCGCCCAGCATCAGCGCGCCGCCGGCCAGTGCGACGAGCGCGTGCAGCGCAGGCAGCGTGAACAGCGGCAGCTCCGTGCCGATCAGCAGCGCGACGACGACGAACGCGAGCGCCTGCAGCACCGAGAGCAGCGCGGTCGCGCACAGCTTGCAGAACAGCAGCCACGGGCGCGGCAGCGGCGCGGTCAGCAGCAGGCGCATCAGGCCCATCTCGCGGTCGTAGACCATCGCCAGCGACGACTGCATGCCGTTGAACAGCAGCACCATGCCGACCAGGCCGGGCACGATGTAGACGTCGTACGGGATGTAGGTGTCGTAGGGCTCGACGATCGCAACGCCGAAGACGTTGCGGAACCCGGCCGCGAATACCGCCAGCCACAGCAGCGGCCGCACCAGCGCCGAGACGAGCCGGCCGGTCTGGCGCGAGAACTTGAACAGCTCGCGCAGCACGATCGCCTGCATCGCTTGCAGCGCATGCGGGAGACCGCTGCGCAATTCAGGCTGAGGCGGCGGGGCCGACCGAGCGCCTGGCCGCCCCAAGCCGGGCGGCATCCCCTCGGGGGATCGACCGGCGTACTCGGCGGGCGAGGGGTCGTCATTCATCGCGGCGCCTTGCATGACTTCTCCGGCGCGTCGGCGCCCAGGGTGTCGAGCACGTCGGTCGGGTGCAGCAGGCCCTCGATCGGCGCGGTGGCGATGACGCCCTGGCCGTCGGTCAGCAGCATCGGCTGGCGCAGTTGGCCGTCCCAGGGGCGGAAGCTCAGGTTCATGCCCTTCGAGCCGTCGACCACGACCTTCGGCAGCGCCTGCGCCCACGCGGCGGCCGGGCCCTTGGGCGCGGCGTTGGCGAGCGCGACCAGCGTCTTGCCGGCCATCCACGCGGCCCAGTCGCGGTCGGTCATCGGGCGCTTGACGGCCTTCGCGAAACGCCGCGAGACCTGCGGCGCGCCGAAGCGCTCGAACTGCGCGTGCCAGGCCAGCGCGACCAGCCCGCCGTCACCGACCACTGGCCGCGGCAGCACGGTGCGGTACGGCAGGCTGCGCGCGAACTCGCCGTCGCTGTCGACGACCCAGACGGCGTCGTACGCGGCCCCGGCGGTCAGCAGCAGCGGGTTGGCCAGCTCGCGCTCGCGCGGGTCGGTCGAGAGCTTGAACGGCTTGCTGCCGATCGCCTTCAGCCCGTAGCGCTTGAGCGAGGCCTGCGCCGCCGCGGCGCGCAGCGCGTCCTGCGGGCCGGGGCCGACCAGCATCAGCACGTTGGCCCACTTGCGCGAGACCAGCGTCTGCGCCAGCGCGTCGGCGCGCATGCGCTCGCTCGGCAGCAGGTGGAACAGGCGCGCGCGGCAATCCTGCTGGCGCAGCCGGTCGTCGGCGGCGCCGAGGTTGAGCACCGGCACCTTCACGGCATCGGCGACCGCCAGCACCCAGTCGGCCGGCAGGTCGGTGAGGATCAGCGCGGCGCCGCCCTTCTCGGCCGCCTGCGCCGCGGTGCGCGCGGCGGCCAGCGTCGCGGCCGGCGTGGAAGCCAGCTCGACGGCGGCGCCGGCGGCCTCGAGCTCGAACCGGCCCTCGTCGAGCGCGACCTGCAGCGCATCGCCCGCCGGCCCGCCCGGATGGCCGAGGTAGGCGCGCTCCAGGCGCGCGCGCTCGAGCCGCGTGTCGTCGGCCGGGCCGATCAGCGTGGCCTTCAGCGTCGCCGCCTCGGCCGGGCCGAACGGCGCGGCGAACAGCGCCGCGGTCAAGGTCAGGGCGAGCCGCGCTCCGGTCACTCGACCACCACCACGCCGTAGGGCACGCGCCCGACCGGGATCGACTTCAGTGCCTTGGCGCCGGCCACGTCGACGACCGTGATGTCGTCGCTCAGGCCATTGACGACGAACAGGCGCTTCTCCGCCTTGTCGAGCGTGACGTTCCAGGCGCGCTTGCCGACCAGCACGAGATCGGTCACCTTGCGCGCCGCCACGTCGACGAACGCGACATGGTTGGCGCGACCCAGCGCCACGAACGCGCGCTTGCCGTCGCGCGTCATCTGCAGGCCGACCGGCGTGATGTCCTGCGCCCGCGCGCCCTTGACCTGGAACTTGAGCGTCGCGATCACGCTGTGGTCGGCGGTCGAGACGATGCTGATGCTGCTGCCGAGCTCGCAACTGACCCACAGCTCCTTGCCGTCGGGCGTGATCGCCATGCGGCGCGGGCGCTTGTCGACCTTGATGTTCCTGATGACCTTGCCGGTGGCGGTGTCGATCGCATGGACCAGGCTGGCGACCTCGGAGGTCACGTACAGCACCTTGCCGTCGGCGCTGACCTTCACGCCCTCGGGCTCGGCGCCGATCTTGACCGCGAGCTTCTTCTTGCCGGTCTCGAAATCGATGAACACCGCCTCGCCGTCGTCCTCGGCCGAGACGTAAATCGTCTTGCCGTCCGGCGACAGGTCGAAGGCCTCGGGGTCGTCGCCGAGCGGCACGCGCCGCACCGACTTGTTGGTGGCCGGGTCGATCAGGTCGGCGACGCCGGACTCGGTGCACGCCAGCATCAGCTTGCGGTCGGGCGTGAGCTGCAGGTGGCGGCCGCGCTTGCAGGTCGGGATCGTGCCTTTGACGGTCAGCGTGGCGAGGTCGATCATCGTCAGCGCGTCGTCCTTCTCGCTCGACACGTAGGCCGTGCCTTGCGCGCGGGCGGCGCCCGCGAACAGCAGCGCCGCGGCGCCGGTCGCCAGCAAGATCCGGAGGGTCGGGTTCGGCTTCAAGCTTGTCTCCTGTCGTTGTGGTTGTCGGGGTGGGGTCACGGCGGGATCACGACGTCCGCTTGATGAAGCCGGCCTCCAGCGTGGCCTCGCCGAGCGCGGCCGTCACCTCGGCGGGTGTGCCGTCGGCCAGCAGAGCGCCCTTGTGCAGCACCAGCACGCGGTCGGCCTGCTCGGCCTCCTCGACCCAGTGCGTCGCCCACAGCACGCTGACGCCGCGCTCGCGCACGTCCGCGCGCAGGGCCTCGAGCAGGTCTCGGCGCGATTTCGGGTCGAGCCCGACGGTGGCTTCGTCCATCAGCAGCACTGCCGGTTGATGCAGCCCGGCGCGCACGAGTTCCACCTTGCGCCGGTTGCCGCCCGAGAGCTCGCGGACCTGGCGGTCCAGGCTCGTCGCGTCCAGGCCGAGCCGCGCACAGCCGGCCTCGATGCGGGCCAGCGCGAGCCGCCGGGGAACCCCCTGGAGATCGGCCTGGAACAGCAGGTTGCGGCGCACGCTGAGATCGAGATCGAGCGCGATCTGCTGAAACACCACGCCGATGTGGCGCAGCGCCAGACGCGCCGAGTCGCGCATCGAGTGCCCTGCCACCTCGACCTCGCCGCCGTCGGCCGCGAACAGGCCGGTGAGCACCTGGAACAGTGTCGACTTGCCCGCGCCGTTCGGCCCCAGCAACGCCACGAATTCGCCGCGCGCGACGTGCAGCGACAGGGACTTCAACGCGACCGTCGGGCCGTAGCGCTTGGTGAGATCGGTGGTTCGCAGCATGGGTTGGCGTGTGCGCGACAGGGCATGGAGCCACTGCCGCAGCGCGGACGGTACAGCAACTTCTGCGCCCCGACGACATGCCGCTGCGTGCCTCGGGGCCGCGCCGTTCGACGCGGCGTCTGCGCGTGTCGCGGTGGAACACTCTGCGCCAAAACTGAGTTGAAGCGTGGCGCCGGGCGCGGGCTCGCGACAGCCTCGCCGCGTCACCTTCGCTCTCTCGCGTCGACACGCCCAAGGGATTTCCCGAGGAGTCGTGGCGTGCGCTCTCACAACTCGACGCGATAGGCACAGACAGAAACGCTGCGCTCTCATTTTCAAGCGCGAAATTGAAGGGTTTTCACCAAGGCTGTCGGCCCTGTTCCGCGCCGCGCGCGTTGCTTGTCCAGGGCGCGATTTGCGCTGCCGAAGCGGTGGCCGGGTTGGGCATGGATGTTGCGGACAAGGGGTCTGTTGCGACGTACGCGAGGGGATCCGGTGGCGACCTTCGCAACACCCCTAGACCACCTCAAAAGCAAGGAGACATCAATGAGAGTTTCTCGACAATCGAGCGCGAGACTGGTCCGCCAGTTCGGGCTGGCGTTGCTCGCTGTACCGGCGTTGGCGCTCGCCAACGCCGATGTGGAGAAGAACATCGCCAACACCGGGAACTGGGCGATGCAGGCGGGGGACATGTTCAACCAGCGCTACTCGCAGCTGAAGCAGATCAACACCTCCAACGTCGGCAAGATGCAGGTCGCCTGGACCTTCTCCACCGGCGTGCTGCGCGGCCACGAAGGCTCGCCGCTGGTGGTCGACGGCATGATGTACATGACCTCGCCGTTCCCCAACAAGACCTACGCGATCAACCTCGACACCCAGCAGATCGTCTGGAAGTACGAGCCCAAGCAGGACCCGGCGGTGATCCCGCAGATGTGCTGCGACACGGTCAACCGCGGCGTCGCCTACGCCGAAGGCAAGGTCATCCTGCAGCAGGCCGACAGCAACCTCGTCGCGCTCGACGCCAAGACCGGCAAGGTGGTCTGGAGCGTCAAGAACGGCGACCCGAAGCTCGGCGCCGTCAACACCAACGCGCCGCACGTCTTCAAGGACAAGGTCATCACCGGCATCAGCGGTGGCGAGTGGGGCGTGCGCGGCTTCATCGCGGCGTACAACCTCTCCGACGGCAAGCTGGCCTGGAAGGGCTACAGCGTCGGCCCCGACGCCGAGATGCTGATGGACCCGGCCAAGACCATGACCTGGACGGACGGCAAGATGGCCCCAGTGGGCGCCGACTCCTCGCTGAAGACCTGGAAGGGCGATCAGTGGAAGACCGGCGGCGGCACGACCTGGGGCTGGTTCAGCTACGACAAGGCGCTGAACCTGATGTACTACGGCACCGGCAACCCGTCGACCTGGAACCCGGCGCAGCGCCCCGGCGACAACAAGTGGTCGATGACCATCTTCGCGCGTGACGTCGACACCGGCATGGCCAAGTGGGTCTACCAGATGACGCCGTACGACGAGTGGGACTTCGACGGCGTCAACGAGATGATCCTGGCCGACATCGACGTCAAGGGCAAGGCGACCAAGGCCCTCGTGCACTTCGACCGCAATGGCTTCGCGTACACGATGGACCGTGTCACCGGCGCCCTGCTCGTCGCCGAGAAGTACGACCCGCTGGTCAACTGGGCCACCCACGTCGACATGAAGACCGGGCGTCCGCAGGTGGTCGCGAAGTACTCGACGGCGAAGAACGGGCCTGATGTCAACACCAAGGGCATCTGCCCCGCGGCGCTCGGCACCAAGGACCAGCAGCCGGCGTCTTACGACCCCGAGACCAAGCTCTTCTACGTGCCGACGAACCACGTCTGCATGGACTACGAGCCGTTCAAGGTCGAGTACACCGCCGGTCAGCCGTATGTCGGCGCGACGCTGTCGATGTTCCCGGCGCCGGGCAGCCACGGCGGCATGGGCAACTTCATCACCTGGAACGCCGGTACCGGCAAGATCGTGCAGAGCCATGCCGAGAAGTTCTCGGTCTGGAGCGGCTCGCTCAACACCGCCGGCGGCCTGTCCTGCTACGGCACGCTCGAGGGCTACCTCAAGTGCGTCGACAAGAAGGACATCAAGAAGGAGCTGTTCAAGTTCAAGACCCCGTCCGGCATCATCGGCAACGTGTTCTCGTACATGCACAAGGGCAAGCAGTACATCGGCGTGTTCTCGGGCATCGGCGGCTGGGCCGGCATCGGCATGGCGGCAGGTCTCGAGAAGGACCAGGATGGCCTGGGCGCCGTGGGCGGCTACCGCGAACTGGCGAAGTACACCGAACTGGGTGGCTCGCTGACGGTGTTCGCACTGCCGAACAACTGATCGCCTCACGATAACGACGCAGCCGCGATCCAACGCGGCGCACGAGGGAACCGGGGGGACGGGCTTCGTTGGGAGGCCGTCCCCGCTTTTTCAAATACGATGACCTCTCGATCACACATGAAGCTTTCCAAGATCCTTTGTTCTTTCGCGCTCGCCGTGCCGACTGTCGCGGCGATGGCCCAGGCCGCGCCGCCCAAGCCGGGCGGCACGGCGGCGCCCTACACCGTCGTGGACGGCTACAAGGTCGACGCAAACACGCTGCAGGGCTTCCGGACCTGGCGCTCGGCCGCCTGCGACCGCTGCCACGGCGCGAGCCAGGAGGGCCTGGTCGGCCCGTCGCTGATCAACAGCCTGAAGACACTGAGCAAGGACGAATTCGTCAAGATCGTCGCCAACGGCAAGCCGAACACCCAGATGGTGGCGTTCTCCGGCAACGCCGAAGTGATGAAGAACATGGACCAGCTGTACGCCTACCTGAAGGGCCGCTCCGACGGCGCCATCACCAGGGCGCGCGTCGAGGCGGCGCCATGAAGGCGGCGGGGCTGGCGCTGGCGTGCGCGCTGGCATCGGCCGCCCCCTGCGCGATCGCGCAGGACGCCCCGCCCAAGCGCACCGAGCTGCGCGTGTGCCAGGACCCGAACAACCTGCCCTTCTCGAACACGAAGGGCGAAGGCATCGAGAACCGCATCGCCGAGGTCTTCGGCAAGGCGCTGAACCTGCCGGTCACCTACTACTCGTTCCCGCAGCGCCTGGCGTTCATCCGCAACACGCTGCGCTACAGGCTGCCCGGGCAGGACTACCCGTGCGACATCGTCATCGGCGTGCCGGTCGGCTTCGACGAAGGCGTGTCCGTCACCAAGCCCTACTACCGCTCGACCTACGCCCTGGTGTTCGCCAAGGGCAAGGGCCTGGACAACGTCGCCTCGGTGCAGGATTTCCTGGCGGTCGAGCCCGCGAAGCTGCGCGCGCTGAAGATCGGCATCTACGACCGCTCACCCGCCTCCGCCTGGCTCTCGAAGCACGAGCTGGTCGAGAGCGGCGTGGCCTACCCGATCATGAACCCCAACCCGCAGCAGTACCCGGGCGAGATCATCGAGAAGGACCTCGCCAGCGGCAAGCTCGATGCCGCCATTGTCTGGGGCCCGATCGCCGGCTACTTCGCGCAGCGCGTGAAGACGCCGCAGCTCGTCGTGCTGCCGCTCAGGTCGGAGCCGGGTGTCCGGCTCGACTACCAGATGGCGATGGGTGTGCGCTACGGCGAGCGCGAATGGAAGCAGCAGGTCGAGGGCCTGCTCGAATCGCGCCAGGCCGAGATCCAGGCCATCCTGAAGGAGTACGGCGTGCCCCTGGTGGATACCTCGTATGCCGCGCCGAGGAACTGAGCTTCGCGCCGCGGCACTCGTCGCGCTCGCACTGTCGATGCCGGCAGCGTTCGCGCGCGCGGACGAGCCCGTCAAGGACTACTCGGCGGCCGAGCGCGCGATCTTCATGACCGACCAGTTCGCCAGGCTGCGCCCGCCGATGACGCTGCGCTACCAGTTCCGGCGCGGCGGCAGCTTGGAGCCGGCGTTCGACGACAAGGTCAGCATCGCGCTCAAGGCCAAGGCCGGCGGCCAGTGCTGCGACGCGGCCGGCGAGTTCCTCAGCGGCGAGCGCAGGATCGAGCTGCCGCCGGTCGACGGCGCCACGGCCAACCCGGTCACGCTGTTCTACCTGGAGCGCGACATCCGCGAGATGGAGCGGCTGACCAAGGGCAAGGCGGCCTACTTCCGCAAGCGCATCCGCATGGCGATCTACCAGGGTGCGCAGCAGCGCGACGTGACGCTGCGCTACCGCGGAAAGGCGGTGGCCGGCCGCGAGTTCACGATCACGCCGTATGTAGACGACCCGAACCGCCCGCGCTTCGAGCAGCTGGCGAACAAGCGCTACGTGTTCACGCTGTCCGACGCCGTGCCCGGCGGCATCTACGCGATCCGCGCCCAGGTGGCCGATCTCGCCAAGGGCGCCGCCGCACCGCCCCTGTTGACCGAAGAACTGCTGATCGAGGGCGCCGAGGCCGGCGCCCCGGCCCCGGCCGGCTCCTGAGGCCGCCCACCCCACGTCCACGGACCCACCATGACCCCCTGCGCCCTGCGTTCCTCGTTGCTCGCCGTCCTGCTGGTCGCCGCGGGTGCCGCGCACGCCAACGATTTTCCGACCGTCGCCCGCGTGCTCTACGTGGAGGACTGCGTCAAGGCGCACCCGGGCCCGTATTTCGAGATGGTCAACAAGTGCTCGTGCGCGGTCGACGCCTTCGCCGCCCAGGTCAAGTACGACGAGTACTCGACCATGCAGACGATCAGCAACGGCATGTCGATCGGCGGCGAGCGCGGCAACTCGATCCGCGACACCCCCACCCTGCAACCCGAACTCAAGAAGTACCGCGAGCTGCAGGCCAAGGTGAAGAAGGGCTGCTTCATCAACGACGCGAAGTAGGCCGCCATGACACCCTCGCTCGCTCGACGCCAGGTGACGCTGGGCGGCGCCGCGCTCGCCGCGTCGCTGGCGTTCGGGGCGCGCGCGCAGATCAAGTCGGGCGACAACCCCGAGGGAAGCGAGATCTGGCAGAAGGTGCGCGCCAGCCTGTTCGAGAAGCGCCCGATCGAGAACGTCGGCGACGACGTGCTGCGCCTCGATGCGCCGGTGCGCGCGACCGACGCCGCGGTGGTGCCGATCGCGATGCAGGCGCGCCTGCCGCACACCGCCGCGAGCCACGTCGCCAAGCTCTACCTCGTGATCGACAGCAACCCGTCGCCGATCGCCGCGATCTTCACGTTCACGCCGCAGAGCGGCCGCGCCGACATCGAGACCCGCGTCCGCGTCGACGAGTACAGCTTCGTCCGCGCGATCGCCGAGACGAACGACGGCCGGCTGCTGATGCGCACGCGCTTCGTCAAGGCCTCGGGCGGCTGCTCGGCGCCGCCCGGCAAGGACGCCGCGGCGGCGCTCGCGTCGCTCGGCAAGATCGTGATGCGGCTCGATGGCGATGTCGCGGTGGGCAAGCCCGCGCTGGTGCAGCTCATGATCAGCCACCCGAACGACTCCGGCATGGCGATGGACCAGCTGACGCGCCAGTACACGCCGCGCCGTTTCGTGCGCACGGTCGAGGTCGCCTACGGCGGCACGCCGGTGCTCACGGCCGACCTCGATTTCGCGATCAGCGAGAACCCCAACCTGCGCTTCTATTTCGTGCCGCGCGGCCCGGGCCGGCTGACCGCCGAGGTGGTCGACAGCAACCTCGCCGCGTGGAAGGGCAGCCTTGACGTCACGCCGGGCGCCTGAGCACGTGCGGGCGGTCGCGAGGGTCGGGCGCCGCTGCCTGGCCGCGGCGGCGCTCGCGTGGTCGGTGGTGCTCGTCTTCCCGGCGGTCCTGGCCCACGCGGCCGATCCGGCGCCGGTCGAGCTGGCCGCCGGCGTCTACATGGTCCCGGGCACCGGCGGCGAGCCGGACACCACCAACCTCGGCCGCGTCGGCAACGCCGGCTTCATCGTCGGCCCGCGCGGCGTGCTGGCGATCGACACCGGCACGTCCTACCGGCACGGCCGGGCCTTGCTCGCGGCGATCCGCTCGGTCACGGAGCAGCCGGTGCGGCTGGCGATCGTCACGCACACGCGGCAGGAGTTCCTGTTCGGCGCCACCGCGTTCCGCGAGCAGAAGATCCCGGTCGCGATGCAGAAGGCCGCCGCCGACCTCATGGCCACGCGCTGCGACACCTGCCTGAAGACGCTGCGCACGCTGCTCGGCGACGAGATGCAGGGCAGCGCGATGTTCACGCCCGACATCGTCTTCACCGACCCGCTCGCCCTCGACGCCGCGGTGCTGATCGGCCGGCCGGTGCAGCTGCTGTACTTCGCTCATTCCAGCGGGCCCGGCGACGTCGCCGTGTATGACCCGCGCACGCGCACGCTGTTCGCCGGCGGGCTGCTCGAGGCGCAGCGCATTCCCGACGTCGGCGACAGCGACCTGCCGCGTTGGCGCGAGGCGCTGCGCAGCCTGCAGGCGCTGCCGGCCGAGGTCGTCGTGGCCGGCCACGGGCCGGCAGGCGGCAAGCGCATCGTCACGCAGGTCGAGCGCTACCTCGACCAGCTGTCGACGCGGTCGCGCGCGCTGGTCGACGCCGGCGCGCCACTGAGCGAGGTGGCCGACGCGACCGCCTTGCCCGAGTTCGCGACATGGGATCAGTACGAGACGACGCACCGCCGCAATGCCGCCGTCGTCTACTTGCGCTACGAGCGCGAGCAACTCGTCAAATAGCCGCGCGGGAGACCGAGACATGCCCACCACCCCCACCCGCTCCACCTTGCTTCGCCGCCGCCTCGTGCTGGGCGCCGGCGCCCTGCCGCTGGCCGCCACGCCGCTGGCGCGCGCGGCGATCGGCGGGTTGCCGAGCAACACCGGCCATGGCGACCCGTCGCCGCAATGGGATCAGTTGCGCGACCGGATTTTCGGCAGCCGGCCGGTCACCGTCGGCGCCGACCGCGTGCAGCTGATCGCGCCGCTGCGCGCGCCGTACGGCGCCTCGGTGCCGGTCAAGATCGTCTCGAAGCTGCCACAGACGCCGGCGCTGTACGTGAAGCGCATGCACCTGCTGGTCGACAAGAACCCGTCGCCGGTGGCCGCCACGCTGGAGCTCACGCCCGAGGTCGGCCAGGCCGATTTCGAGACACGCCTGCGGGTCGACGAGTACAGCCACGTGCGCGTCGTCGCCGAACTCTCGAACGGCGAGCTGCACATGGACTCGCGCTACGTGAAGACCTCGGGCGGCTGCTCGGCGCCGCCGAACCGCGACTCGCCGGAGCTGATCGGCAAGACCATCCTCAAGCTGCCCGCCCCGCCGACGATGGGCGCGCCCACCACGGCCGACGTGACCGTGCTCCACCCGAACGACACCGGCTTCGAGCTGAACAACGTGACGGTGATGTTCATCCCGTCCTTTTTCGTGCGGACGATCGCGGTGAGCTTCGCCGGCCGCCCGATCTTCGATGCCGACCTCGATTTCTCGATCAGCGAGAACCCGAGCTGGCGCTTCAACTTCGTGCCGCACGGCCCGGGCGAACTGCGCGCCGAAGTCTCGGACTCGAAGGAAAAGCACTATTCCGGCTCGCTGCGGGTCGGATGATGGACGCCTACCGGATCGCGGGCGCATGGCGGGCCGCGCTGCGCGCGCTGGCGATGTTCACGCTGGCCGTGCTGGCGGGCGCCGCGCAGGCGCTCGGCATCCCGCCGGCCTACACGCCGATGGTCGTCCAGCCGGTGGTCGCGCCGGGACGGGCGGAGTTCGATCTCGGCCCGGCGATGGCGCGCGCCCAGCGCGAGAACAAGCGGCTGTACGTGTACCTCGGCGCGAACGACTGCCCGTACTGCCGGCGCTACGAGAACTTCCTCGAGAAGAGCTCGGGCGAGCTCGTGCAGCACTTCAAGCCCTGGATCGTGGTCGACCTGCGCAGCGCGCTGATGAACACCGCGAACCAGCTGTTCTTCCGGGTCGGCGACAAGTCGCTGAACTACACCGAGTTCCAGCGCTCGCTCGGCGACCAGCGCGCGCGCATGCTGGTCTACCCGAGCGTGTGGCTGTTCGATCCGCAGATGAAGCCGCTGATGCAGATGCCCGCGGGCACCGGCACCTTCGAGACGGTGGACGAGCAGCTGGAGATCCTGAACCTGGTGCAGTAGCGCCGACGCCGCGCATGAACCTGGTGACGTAGCGCCGCCGCGCTACGGCGGCACGGCGCTCAGGCGGCGCGAGTTCTTCGGGTCGCGGAACACCAGCGGGTGTTCCACCACGCCGGCCTCGGCCCGCGCCACCGCATCGAGCACCACGCCGTGCTGCGGGCTCTTGACGCAGACCGGGTCGGCGGCGGTCGGGTCGTTGGCGAGCAGGAACGCCTGGCAGCGGCAGCCGCCCAGGTCTTCCTCGCGGTGTTCGCAGGTCGAGCACGGCTCTTTCATCCAGCCGGTGCCGCGGTAGCGGTTGAAGCCTTCGGACTCGAACCAGATCTCGCGCACCGCGTGCTCGCGCACGTTCGGGAACGCGAGGCCGGGCAGCATCTTCGCGGTGTGGCAGGGCAGCGCGGTGCCGTCCGGCGTGACGGTGAGGAACATGCTGCCCCAGCCGTTGACGCACTTCTTCGCCTTGCCTTCGTGGTAGTCGGGCGCGACGAAGAAGAGGCGCATCCGGTCGCCCAGCTTGATGCGCCAGGCGTCGGCCACCGCCTCGGCATGCTGCAGCTGCGCGCGCGTGGGCAGCAGTGCATCGCGGTTGTGGAAGGCCCACGAGTAGTACTGCGTGTTCGCCAGTTCGAGGTACTCGGCGCCCAGCTCCGCGGCCATGCCGATGATGCGGTCGATGTGGTCGATGTTCAGGCGGTGCAGCACCACATTCATCACCATCGGCCAGCCCTGGTCCTTGATGGTCTGCGCAACGCGGTTCTTCAGCTCGAAGGTCTTGGTGTGCGAGAGGAAGTCGTTCATCTCGCGGGTGGAGTCCTGGAACGAGAGCTGCACGTGATCGAGGCCGGCCGCCTTCAGCGCCCGCGCACGCTCGGTGGTGAGGCCCACGCCGGAGGTCAGCAGGTTCGTGTAGTAGCCCAGGCGCCGCGCCTCGGCGACGATCACCTCCAGGTCATCGCGCAGCAGAGGTTCGCCGCCGGAGAGGCCGCACTGCACCGCGCCGAGCTCGCGGCCCTCGCGCAGCACGCGCAACCAGTCGTCAGTGGACAACTCGTCGGGCTGGGTCGCGAAGTCGACCGGGTTGTAGCAAAACACGCAGTGCAGCGGGCAGCGGTAAGTCAGCTCGGCCAAGAGCCACAGCGGCGGGCCTGGCGGGGTCACGCCCATGTCAGCCACTTCTGCTTGCCGGCGATCTCGACGAACGACATCACTTCGGGCTGCAGCCCCGACGCGTTGAACGCCGTCTCCAGCTCATCGACGATCGCGGCGATGCTGCGCTCACCGTCGCAGCGCACCATGATCTCGCCGGCACTGCCGTTCAGCTTGACCATGCCTTCGGGGTACAGCAGCACATGGCAGTTCTGCGCCGGCTCCCACTGCAGCCGGAAGCCGCTGCCGATGCGCGGCCGGGTGGATGCCGCCAGTGCGGCGAGTGTCGTGGCGCTCATGCCGTCTCGCCCACGCCGTACTTCAGCGCGATTGCGTCGTTCATCGTCCACAGGATGTCGAGCTTGAACTGCAACACCTCCAGCGCCCTCTCCTGTAGGGCACGGGTCGTGAAATGCGCGAGCGTGACCGCCAGGCCCTGCTCCACGTCGCGCCGCGCCTGGCTGACGCGGCTGCGGAAGTAGTGCAGGCCCTCGGGCTCGATCCACGGGTAGTGCTCGGGCCAGGTCGCGAGGCGCTGCTTGTGGATCTCCGGCGCGAACAGCTCGGTGAGCGACGAGCACACCGCCTCCTGCCACGGCGCGCGGCGCGCGAAGTTGACATACGCGTCGACCGCGAAGCGCACGCCGGGTGCCACGTGCCGCAGGTCGGTGACTTCCTCGCGCGTCAGACCCACCGCTTCGGCGAGCCTCAGCCAGGCCTCGATGCCGCCGGCATCGCGCACGCCGTTCAGCTCGAAGCCGTCGTGGTCGAGGATGCGCTGCACCCAGCCGCGCCGCACCGCCGCGTCGGGGCAATTGCAGAGCACGGCCGCGTCCTTGATCGGGATCGCGATCTGGTAGTAGTAGCGGTTCGCGACCCAGCCCTGCACCTGCGCGCGGCTGGCGCGCCCGCCGTTCAGCATCAGGTTGTACGGGTGGTGGATGTGGTACGCGCGGCCGCGCTCGCGCAGCTGCGCCTCGAACGCGGCGATGCCCCAGGCGGGCTCGGTGGTCGCGGACGCATCGGGCCGCGCTTGCAGGATCTCGGGCTTCATCGGCGGCTCAGAGTTGGAGGAGCATCCCGTCCTCGCAGACGTCGATACCGGCGCGCGTCAACGCAGCGCGTTCGTCGGAGTCCTCGTCGAGGATCGGGTTGGTGTTGTTGATGTGGATGAGGCAGCGACGCGTGCGCTGCGGCAGGCGGCCGAGCCACTCGATCATCCCGCCCGGGCCCGACTGCGGCAGGTGGCCGATCGCGCGCGCCGTCTTCGTGCCGATGCCCATGCGCGGCATCTCGTCGTCGGTCCAGAAGGTGCCATCGACCAGTACCGCGTCGGCCCCGGCCATCGCGTCGAACACCGGCGGGGTGATGGCGCCCAGGCCCGGCGCGTAGAACGCGGTCGCGCCGCTCGCGGTGTCGGTGATCAGCATGCCGATGTTGTCGCCGTCCACGGGCTGCTCGCGGTGCGGCGAGTACGGCGCCGGCTTGCTCGACAGCGGCAGCGCGCGAAAGCTCAGGCCCTCGACGCCCGGCACGCGGAAGGCCGCGCCGTCGAGACCGATGCGGTGCCGGTCGACGCCGCAGTAATGACCGAGCACGCGCAGGATCGGGTTGCCCTGGCTCAGGTCCTCGGCGACCGAGTCGGTGCACCACAGCGGCAGCGGCGTACCGCGCTCGCGGAGCATGAACAGGCCGGTGGCGTGGTCGACCTGGCCGTCCATCAGCACGACGCCGGCGATCGCCGTGTCGCGCAGCGCGCGTGCAGGCTGCAGCTCGGGCCGGGCGCGGATCTGCTCGAGGATGTCGGGCGAGGCATTGAACAGCACGCCGTCGGCGGAGTCGTCGGGCCGCACGAAGATCGACGACTGGGTGCGCGGCTTGCAGCGCAAGTTGCCCGAGCGCACGCCGGCGCAGTTGCGGCAGTTGCAGTTCCACTGCGGGAAGCCGCCGCCGGCCGCGGCGCCGAGCACGCTGATGCGCATGGAGGGTTCCGGGCCGGCGGCGTGGGGGATCAGCGGGCGCTGACGTACATCGTGATCTCGAAGCCGAAACGCAGATCACAGGCGGTGGGGGTGGTCCATTGCATGGCGAGTCTCCTGAAGTGAACGACACACGCAGGCCGGTCGGCCTGCGCAGGGACGCGTCTCTCGCATCCCGCAGTGCATGGTCGCCCTCCACGCGCTCGCGCACCAGTCGCGCCACCATGAATCGCACCTCATGATTTTCATGAATCGGACCGCGGGTCCGCCCCCGGTAGGCGGTGGCGCACCGGCGCGTCGCTACCATCGCCGGGTGAAGACCGACACCATGACGCTGCGCCTGAAGATCAACCTAATCGTCGGCGCGCTGACGGTCCTGTTCGTCGCCGCGATGCTCGCGCTGCAACTGCGCAGCATGCGCGAATCGGTGCAGGAGGAAGTGGTGGCCGCCAACCGCGTCGCTACCCAGCTGCTCAAGCGCAATGCCTGGCTGTATGCCGCGCAGGGCACGCCGGCGATGCTGGACTACCTGCAGGGGATCGGCCGCGTGCGCTCGAACGACATCGTGCTGTACGACGCCGGCGGGCAGGTGCTGTACCGCTCGCCCCCGTCGACCTACAAGGCGGGCCGCGACGCGCCGGACTGGTTCGACCGCCTGATGGCGCCGGAGCCGGCCGTGCAGTCGATCGAGTTCCCGGGCGGCAAGCTGGTGACGCAATCGAACGCGACCCGCGCGGTGCTCGACGCCTGGGACTACCTGCTCGTGCTGGGCACGGGCGGCGCGCTGCTGCTCGGCGTCGTCAACGCGCTGGTGTTCTGGCTGGTCGGGCGCACGGTGCAGCCGTTCGGCCGCATCGTCGGCGCGCTCGGCGACCTGGAAGCCGGCCGCTTCGACGCCGCGCTGCCGCCGCTGCCCGGCCGCGAGGCCGGGGCGATCGGCGCGGCGTTCAACCGCATGGTCGGGCGCCTCCGCCAGAACATCGAGACCGAGCGGCGGGCCGCGCTCGCCGAGACCCGCCTATCGGACAACCGCGAGCTGACGCGCTGGATCGAGCGCCAGCTCGAGCAGGAGCGCCGCCTCATCGCCCACGCGCTGCACGACGAACTCGGCCAGTCCGTCACCGCGATGCACAGCATGGCGCTGTCGATCGCGCAGCGCGTGAAGGGCCTCGACCCGCAGGCCGAGCACGCGGCGCGCACCATCGCCGACGAATCGTCGCGGCTCTACGAGGCGATGCACGGCATCATCCCGCGCCTGGCGCCGCTGGTGCTCGACAACCTCGGCCTCGCCGCCGCGCTCGGCGACCTGGTCGAGCGCACGCGGCGCAGCCAGCCCGACGTGACGGTCGACCTGCAGGTCGACCTCGGCGGCGCCACGCTCGCGCCCGACGCCGCGCTGGCGTTCTACCGCGGCGCCCAGGAGGGCGTGACCAACGCCCTGCGCCACGGCGGCGCCACGCACATCGCGGTCACGCTGAAGCGCGACGGCGACGCCGCGCGGCTGCAGGTCACCGACGACGGCACCGGCCTGCCCGCCGATGCGCCGCCCGCCGGCCACCACGGCCTGCGCTGGCTCGCCGAGCGCAGCGAGGGCCTGGGCGGCAGCTTCCGGATCACGAACCGCGAGCCGCGCGGCGTCGTGCTCGAGGTCCGGCTGCCGCTCGTGCGCGAGGAGGCGCTCGCGCCATGATCCGCGTGATGCTGGTCGACGACCACGCGCTGGTGCGCATGGGCTTCCGCATGCTGCTGGCCGACGCGCAGGTCGAGGTCGTGGCCGAGGCCGACACCGGCGAGCAGGCCTGTGCCGACTACGCCCGCGCGCAGCCGGACGTCGTCGTGATGGACCTGTCGATGCCGGGCATGGGCGGCCTGGAGGCCGTGCGCCGCCTGATCGCGCAGGACCCGAAGGCGCGCATCCTGGTGCTCTCGGCGCACGAGGACACCGCGCACCCGCGCCGCGTGCTGCGCGCTGGCGCGCTCGGCTACCTGGCCAAGCGCAGCGCGCCCGAGGCGCTGATCGCCGCGGTGACCTCGGTCGCGGCGAACAAGCCCTACGTCGACGCGCACACCGCGCAGGCGCTCGCGGTGGCCGAGGTCCACGGCGAGACCAGCCCGGCCGACACGCTGAGCGAGCGCGAGTTCTCGGTCTTCGTCCAGCTGGCGCGCGGCCTCACCGTGGCCCAGATCGCCGAGAACCTGAAGCTGTCGCCCAGCACCGTGGGCACCCACCTGTTCCACGTCAAGCAGAAACTCCAGGCTGGCAACCAGTCCGAATTGACCTTGGTGGCGCTCCGCTGGGGTTTGATCCAAGCTTGAGGGTCGTGGCGGGCACCGTCCAGGTGCGGGTTAACCCTCGAATCTGGCATGGATGTTGCACCGCACCACCTTCAACGGCCGGGCCCTGCCCCGGCCCGGAGCGTTCGTCATGCGCCGCTGGATCGTCACTCTCTCGCTGTTGCTGCCCGTCGCCCCGTTCGCCCAGGGCGACGAGGGGATCGTCGCCGTGCTCGCCCGCTCGCAGCTCGTGCGGCTCGACAGCACCGCGCTGGCCGACCCGGACGGCGTCCGCGCGCGGGTGGTGCAGCGCAGCTTCGACACGCTGGTGCGTGCCCTGGCGATCCGCGCGCCGGCCGAGCTGCGGGTGATCCGCGGCGAGACGCTCGCCGAGACCCTGCAAGGCCGCCTCGTGCTCGCCAACGTGCGGCTGGCCGAACTGTCGGAGGGCGAGCGGCTGTTCGTCCTCGCCCATGAACTCGCGCACATCGAACTGCACCACTGGTCGCAGACCGAGCAGCTCTACCTGAAGTGGGTGCCGGGCGCCGTCACGCCGCAGCAGACCGAACCGATCGCGGCGCTGCTCGGGCGCGACGCCTCCGGGCAGGCGCACCGCCACGAGCTCGAGGCCGACGCGTTCGCGCTGCGCGCGCTGCACGCGCTGGGCCGCGACGCGCGCGATGCGCTCGGCGTCTTCATGCACCTGGGCTCGAGCCGCGACACGCCCACCCACCCGGGCACGCGCCGGCGGCTGGCGTCTCTGCGCGAGGCCGAGGCGGCCCTCGCGGGCAGCGCTCCGCCGGTCGTCACCGCACCGGCCACGACGGAGTGAGGTTCAGGCGGGCTCGACGATCCGCCAGCCGGCCCGCAGCGCGTGCTCGCGCAGGCGCGCGTCCGGGCGCACCGCCACCGGGTCGGTGACGGCGGCGAGCAGCGGCAGGTCGCTGATCGAGTCGGAGTAGAACCAGCTGCGCTCGAACGCGGCGAGCGTGGTCCCGCGCTGCCCCAGCCAGCGCTGCACGTGATCGGCCTTGTGCTCGCGAAAGCACGGCAGGCCGTCGATCGCGCCGGTCAGCGCACCGTGCGGGCTGCCGTTGATCGTCATCGCCTCGGTGGCGAGCACGTGCGTGAGGCCGAACAGCCGCGCGCACGGCTCGGCGATGAAGCGGGTGGTCGCGGTGACCAGCGCGCACAGGTCACCGGCCGCAAGGTGGCGTTGCACCAGCGCGCGCATGTCGGCCGGGATGCGCGGCCGCAGCGCATGCTCGAACTCGCCCGCCCACTGCGCGAGCTGCGCGCGTGGCACGCGCGACAGCGGCGCGACGTTGGCGGCGTGCATCGCATGGATGTCCAGCGTGCCGGCCACGTACTGCTCGCAGTAGCCGAGGTAGGTGGCCTCGGCATCGGCCGGCAGCACGCCCCGCTCGACCAGGAACTGCGTCCACGCCATGCCGCTGTCGAACGGAATCAGCGTGTGGTCCAGGTCGAACAGCGCGAGGTTCACGACGCCGCCTCGCGTTCTCCCTCTCCCGCAAGCGGGAGAGGGCTGGGGTGAGGGCCGGGCCGCAGCATCTCGGCGTGCAGCACCCCACGCAGCGCATTGCAGACCACGATCTCCTCGGCTCGCGCCAGGTCGCTCCGCGTCACGCTCCCCTCGCGAACGCCCCACCCCGGATCGTCCAGCACCACCCCGCGCATCACGCCCGGCAGCGCCCCGTCGCCGACCGGCGGCGTGCGCCATTCACCGTCGACGCGCACGAACACGCTGCTGCGCCCGCCCTCGACGAGCCGGCCGGCAGCGTCGAAGAACAGGCTGTCGAACGCGCCGGCGGCCTCGGCCGCGCGCACACCGGCGTCGTAGGCGCGGCGCAGCGTGGTCTTGTGGGCCGCCAGCGGGTTCGATTCCGGCAGCGCGTGGTCGGCGATCAGCAGGCGCACCGGGCCGGGCGGCAACGCGGCCAGCGGCGAGTGGGTCAGCTCGAAACGGCCGTGGTGCGCGAGCGCGAGCCGCAAGCGCGTCACGCCCGGCGCGCTGAACGCGTGGAGTGCGGCGCGCACCGCGTCGGCATCCAGCGCGAAGCCGAGCGCCGCGGCGCTGCGGCCGAGCCGCGCGAGGTGGCGGTCGAGGTGCCGCACGCCCGCTTCTGGCGACCAGTGCATCGTCTCGAACAGCTGGAAGCCCGGGTCCAGCCCGGTCAGGAAGCGCGCCTTGACGCGGCACTCCTCGAACTCGTCGTCGGCGCGGCTGTCGATCACGATGCCGGCGCCGACGCCGAGCCGCAGCGGCCGCAGGCCGCGCGCGGTGGCGGCATCAGGCGGGCCCAGCGTCAGCGTGCGGATCGCGACCGAGAGGCAGAAGTCGCCGAGGCGCGCCGCGCCGGCCGGCGCATCGAGCCAGCCGATCGCGCCGCAGTACAGGCCGCGCGGCGTGCTCTCCAGCGCCGCGATGATGCCCATCGTGTGGTGCTTGGGCGCGCCGGTGATCGAGCCGCACGGGAACACAGCGCGCAGCAGCTCGGGCATGCCGACCTCGGGGCGGGCCTGCGCCTCGATCGTCGAGGTCATCTGGAACACCGTGGAGTACGGCTCGATCGCGAACAGCGCCGGCACGCGCACCGTGCCGGTCTGCGCGAGCCGGCCGAGGTCGTTGCGGAGCAGGTCCACGATCATCAGGTTCTCGGCGCGGTTCTTCACGTCGATCGAGAGCAGGCGGGCCGATTCGCTGTCGCTCTCCGGCGCGGCCACGCGCGCGGCGGTGCCCTTCATCGGCCGCGCTGTCAGCACCCCGCCGTCATGGCGCACGAACAGCTCGGGCGAGCACGACAGCACGTGCGTGATGTCGCCGCCCGCAGGCAGCGCGATCAGCGCGCCGTAGCGCACCGGCTGGCGCGCCCGCAGCGCGCGGTACAGCGCGAGCGGCGAACCGTACATCGCACCGCCGAGGCGGTAGGTGTAGTTGACCTGGTAGGTCTCGCCGGCGCGGATCGCCTCGTGGATCGCGTCGATGGCGCGCGTGAACTCGGCGCGGTCGACACTGGGTTGCAGATCCATCACGCCGGCCGGCGAGTGGGCGGTCGATTCATCGCGCTCGGCCAGCCACGCATTCACCTCGTCGCGCCCGAGCCGGCGCAGGTCGCGGAACATCAGCACGCGCAGCGCCGCGCCCGCATCGCCCGGCCGCACCCCGGCATTCAGCAGTTTCTCGCCCCATTCGTAATCGGCCAGCAGCAGCGCATGCAGGCCGGCGCGCTGGTCGGCATCCACCTGCGCCCAGACCGCGTCGAGCTGCGCAGGATCGACGCAGCGGTGCTCGCGCTCGAAGCCCTCGTACAGCCGGCTCGCCGGCCGCGTGCGGGTGGCGTCGCGGTCGTCGAGCAGCGCGAAGCAATCCATGCTCAGATCACGACCAGTCGTCCATGTCGTGCCTGATCTTGTGGCGATTGGCGATCAGCTCGTCGATCGACGGCTCGTTGTTGAGCGCGCGGCGGATCGCGAGCTTGGTCGCCTCGTGGTTGGTGCGGTACATGTCCTTCTTGTCGAGGTTCGGGTCCTTGGCGCAGCGCGGGTCGATCCACACCAGGCTGATGATGCACAGCTCGTTGGCGATGGCCCGCGGGATCGTGCCGTCGATCAGGCAGTCGACCACCGCGTCGGCCGTCGCGCTCTGCACGACGCCGCCGAACAGGTCGACGTTGGCCATGTCCTTCAACGTGACCTTGGGCACGACGATGGTCGCCGGCCGCACCAGCTGGTTGCAGGCGCGGATCGCGAACATCGCGGTGTGGCCCTTGCTCTGCGCCATCATGTTGGCGAAGGCCTGACCGACCGGGCCGCTGGTGCGGCCGATCAGGATCTCGGGCATCGCGTCGGTGAACTGGCCGTCGCGGGCGAGCACGGTCGCCTCGCCGGCGTGGAAGAGGTAGTCGTTGTTCATCGTGGGTCTTTCGTGAAAAGGAATCTGTGGGGCCGCGTGGCACCGCGCCCGCGAGCCTACACGGCGACGATCAGCTCGCCGCGGCCGTCGGACGACAGGTCGCCGAGGTGGCGCACCGGGCGCCGCGCGGAGAGGCCGGCGAACGGGCCAGCGTAGCGGGCGATGTCACGCGCGATCAGTTGCCAGGCCACCGGCGCGTCGGCCTTCGCCGGCACGAAGGTCGGCGCGATTCGCGGCGCATCGCCCGCGAAGACGACGCTGCCCCGTCGCATGCCATAGCCGACGTGCGCGCCGCAGCGCCCGCCGACCGCTATGGTGCCGGCGACGAGGCGCGACGCGAGGAAATCGCCAACGTCGCCGAACACCAGCGCGGTCCCGCGCCGCATCCGATCGCCGAAGCGGTCGCCGGCCCCGCCGCGCACGATGAACGTGCCGCCGCGCATGCCGTCCATGCTGCCCGGCAGCGCGCTCGCGGCGTGGTCGCCGACATCGCCCTCGACGGTCAGCATCCCGCCGGCCATCTCGCACGCGGCGAGCAACCCGGCGCTGCCGTGCACATGGATGTCGCCACCAGTCATGCAGGCGCCGGCGTAGTCGCCCGCGGGGCCCTCGACGACGATGCGGCCGGCGGCCAGTTGCCAGCCGATGCGGTCGAAGCGGGTGAGGTCGCCGTGGAAGACGATTTCATTGCTGTCGTCGGCCGCATCGCGTGTGATGGTGAAGAACTCACCGAGCGGCAGGGTCTGCATGCCGTGCGTGACTGCGGTTCGCTCGATCTGAGCGGTCGTTTGATCGGCCAGTGCAGCAGGCGTGATCGTGCGCAGGTCGACGCGCAGGATTGGAGGCTGCTTGAGGGCGAGGCGGATGCGGGTCATGAGGTGGTGGCCTGCAGAGAATTTTTTACCGCCAAGGACGCCAAGATCGCGAAGGGCGCCAAGGAAAAGAAGGAGAGGTCTTTGCTATTCCTTGGCGTCCTTTGCGATCTTGGCGCACTTTGCGGTAAAGATAGCCTTTTCATGCCCCCACCCCATCCAGCAGCCGATGCAGGTGAAAGTGAAACGGCCCGAGCTTCCCGCCGTAATTGCCTGCCGAGACCCGCAACATCCCGCCCGCCGAACCGATCGCGATGCACGCTTGCAGCCCCGCCAGCATCGCCGCGCCCACGTCGCCCGCCGTCAACCCGTCGATCACGATCTCGAGCACGCAGTGCACCTCGGGCGTCAGCTCGCTCTTCTTCGCCAGGCCGTACAGCCCCGGGCAGAACGCGTCATTCGTCGATGCGCTCAGCGCCGCGTACTTGCTGCCCACTTTCGACCCGGAGCGCACCACGCCGCCGGGGAACGGCATGATGACGTTCGGCAGCCGCTTCATCGCAACGACCGCAGCCTCGGCCGCGGCCAGCGCCGCCTCCGTGTCGGTCGCGAGCATCAGCAGGTTGCCGCCACCGACCGCCTTGGTCACCGCCGTGGTCTCCTGCGCGACGAACTCGCCGTCCATCACCGGGATGCGCCAGTAACGGATGCCGTCGATCACCTTGCTGATCTGCCAGCCGTCGCCGAAGAAGCGCAGGTTTTTGCCCAGCGCGATCGCCTCGCCCTCGGCCAGGCCGGCGAACACGGCCGTCGTCGGGCAGGTCAGCACGCACTGGCCGACGCGGCGCTCGACCTGCTTCGCGAGCTCCTTGCCGGACATCGAGAAGATGAGCAGCGCGATGCCGGGCCGGCCGTCGGGCGTCTCGTCGGGGCCGAGCTCGCGCTCGATGCCGGCCTCGCAGCCGCAGGCGATCACCGAGGTCGCGAAACCGCTCGCGCTCACCGCCGCGTGGCGCGCCCAGGCGAGGTTGTGCGCGGTGATGACGAGCCGCGTCGCCTTCATCGGGAAGGCCTCGGCGAAGGTGTCGTCGATGACGACGCCGTTGATCGTTCGAGCCTCGGTCACGGGCTGGCCTCGAAGCAGGCCGCGGGCAGCAGGCGGCCGCCGTTACAGCAATTGCAGAGTTCGTCGTGGCCGATTGCGAACTGCTCGATGTTCACCAGCCCGTTCGCGTCATGGTGCTTGCGCAGCATCTTCTCGATGCCGCGGTCGAACTCCGGCGCGACGAAGTGCGTGCCGCCGGTCGGCACCGCCGTGATGCGGCCGGCCTGCGCGACCAGCGTACCGTCCTTGAACACGTAGGCCGGCGTGGCGAACATCGCCTCGCGGTTCGCGTCGTCGCGGTAGACCGCGATGTCGGCCGCCGCGCCCGCGCCGAGGTGGCCGCGGTCGGTCAGGCCGAGCAGACGGGCCGGCGCGGCGCGCGTCATGATCGCGATCTCGTACAGCGACAGCTCGCGCGTGATCGAATTCAGCGCCGCGCTGGCCGCCACGTCGGGATGCAGCTTCGCGAGCTGCTCGGCGCGGAAGCTGCGGTCGGTGAGCAGGCGGATCAGGTGCGGGTAGCTGGTGAACGGGCCGCCGTTCGGGTGGTCGGTCGTCAGCACCACGCGCCACGGGTCGTCGACGAGCAGGAAGATCTCCAGCCCGATCGCCCACTGCAGCGCATTGACGAAGTTCTGGTCGCGGTAGCGGAACGGCACGACACCGCAGCCGGCCTCGCACTCGATGTCCGCGCCGATCCACTTGCGCGGGCTCGCCAGGCCCGACTGCGCGTGCTGGCGCATCGTGTCGCCCGAGGCGGTGACCGTCTGGCCGAACATGATCTGGCCGACGTCGATGCTGATGTTCGGATTCGCGTTCACGGCCTCGGCCAGGCGCAGCGCGGCCGACGAGAACTTCTTCGGCCCCTCGGTGCCGTAGGCGTGGAACTGGATGTGCGTGAGGTGCGCGGGCAGCCCGTCGAGCGCGGCAATCGTCTCGAGCGTCGATTCGATGTTGCCGGCCACGCCGAGGTTGCTGCCGTGGATGTGCAGCGGGTGCGGCACGCCGAGTTCACGCAACGCGTTCGCGAGCGTGTGCACCACCTGCCGCGGCGTGACGCGCCAGTGCACGTGGTCCTCGTCGACATCGAGCTTCCGCTGGTTGAACTTGAAGGCCGAGATGCCGCCCGGGTTGACGACCTTCACGCCCATCGCCTTGGTGGCGTTCATCGTCCAGCCCACGTAGTCGCGGATGCGCTGCGGGTCCTCGCCGCGGCTGAGCATCTGCAGGAACAACTCGTCGTTGCCGAGCATCACGTAGGCACCGTGATCGAGGATCGGCGTGTCGCCCATCTCCATGTGGGTGTGGCGCGCGTTGCAGGCCATCATCGCCGGCTCGAACGCTGCGGTGTAGCCCATCTCCACGTAGCGGTAGCCGGTGGCCAGGGTGCCCGGCGCGCAGCCGCCGCAGGAGGCGAGCTCCAGCGGGTTGGTCGGCAGCGCGATCGGGTTCGGCCCGGCGCGCTGCATCTCGGGCAGCAGCAGCCGTGCGAGGTTGACCTTGCCGCCGCCGATGTGGGTGTGCATGTCGATGCCGCCGGCCATCACGATGCAGCCGCTGATGTCGAGCTCGGCGGTCGCGGCCTCGTTCGGCGCGAGCGTGACCAGGCGGCCGTCGCGGATGAACAGGTCGCGCAGCTCGCCGTCGACACCGTGGGCGGGGTCGATGATGCGCCCGCCGCGCAATCGCAGGGTCGTCGTCATGCGCTTACCTCCGGCAGCGCGAGGGCGATGCGCCGCAGCACCTCGGCCACCGTCGGCAGCCCGTCGTCGCGCAGCGCGCGCAGCGGCATCAGCACCGAGCCGTCGGTGCGGAACAGGTGGCCGGCCGCGCCGACGCCGGGGGTCGCGACCGGGATGAAGATGCAGCCCGTCGATCGCGACGCAGCCTCGAACACCGGATGGCCGAGCACGATGCGGGGCAAGGCCGACGCCGGCGGCGCCGGCTCGGTGCCGAAGCTCGCGATCCACAGCAGCGCATCGACCGCGCCGTCCGCCAGCAGGCGCTGCGCATCGAAGCGCAGCGGCTCGTGCTCCAGCCCGGCGGGCGCCGCGCGGGTGCGCAGCGGCAGGCCCGAGAGCCAGGTGAACACCGCGTTGACGGTGGAGGCGCCATCGCCGCCGCCCAGCGGCAACGCCGCGGCGCGCGTGCGCTGGTTCAGCGTGCCGACCGTGCGGTTGACGGCCTCGACGATCAACGCGCCGTGGGCCGGCAGCTGCGCCGTCTCGTAAGCGAGCACCGCATAGCGCGACTCGTGCAGTCGCTGCGCGAGCGCGACCAGCGGCCCGCCCGCCCCGCCGACCTCCCGGTCCGCGACGCAGGCGGCCAGCATCGCTACCAGGTCGAACAGGTCGCCGTCGACCCGGATCGACTCGATGCCCGGCGGCGCCACGTCCTGCGGGCCGCCGGTCGACGGCTGCAGCAGCACGATCTGCGCGGTGCCGCCCTCGCCCACGCCGCAGCGGCGCAGGAACTCCGGGTAGCGCACGCTCGGCAGCGAGCCGACGCAGACGATCAGGTCGGCGCGGGTGCGCACCTCCGCCAGCGTGGCCGTGAAGCCGCCGCGGTCCTGCAGCGCGCGCAGGCCCTGGAACAGCGCCGCGCCGCCGGCCGGGTCGCAGATCGCGCCGGTGCGGCAGGCCAGCGGATAGAGCGCGCGCGCGCCGGCCCCGTCGGTGCCGAGCCCGCCGAACAGCGGCTGCCGACTCGCCGCGAGCACGCGCGCCGCGGCGTCCACCGCGTCCTCGAGCGCGCAGGCGGCGCCCGCGATCGAGGGTTGCGCCGCCGGCAGCGCCAGGGCGTCGAAGCGCGCCAGCGCGTGGTGGGCGCGCGGGCAATCGCTGCCCTGCAGGGCCCAGCCGGACGGGCCGCCCACGACCGCGAAGCGATCGCACAGCAGCGGGCAGAACGGGCAGGTCCAGGCGGCCGCCACGGGCGCGGACGACGATTCGAGGGCAGTCATTCGGGCGTCGGCACGCAAGCGATGTGCCATTGGGCAACGGGGCACGTCACGCCTCGGCCGGCCCCCCGTGCTGGGCCACCCAGTGACCACATCTGGAACACAGTGTGGCGGTTCTGGCCGGCGCGGCCGGCGCTGGCGCCGCTACCGGGATGGCACGATTCGTGATGCGACTTGGCCATGGCAGGGTCAATTCTCCCGAGGCGTCGGCAGGCTCACGAACGGGCCTGGCGAGGCAGTTGCAGGTCGTGCAGCGCGCTGGCGACCAACCACGCGCCGGCGCCGGCCGCGGCGGCGCGCGCAAGGTCCTCGCTGCGGCGCACGCCGCCGGCACCCACCAGCGTCGTCGCGGGGGCCATGCGGTGCAGGGCTTCCATCGTCTCCAGGTCCGGGCCCGCGCCGGAGCCCACGCGCTCCAGCGTCATCACGATCACCCGTTGCGGCCACAGCGCCGGCGTATCCCAGCAGCCAGCCGGGTCGAGCCGCTGGCCGTCGCGCCGGTCGAGCGAGAGCACGGCACCGTGCGCGCCGAAGCGCTCGTGGCAGGCCTGCAGCGCGGCGCGCGACGCGAGCGACTCGCTGGCGATCACCGGCACGATGCGCGCGGCGTGCGGCGCCAGCCCGGCGCGCAGCGCGTCCGCCGCGTCGGCATCCGCGAAGCCGGCATCGACCCACAGCTCGATGCCGTCGAGCGCGTCCAGCAACTCCCGCAGCACGGCCTGTTGCGGCGCGCCGCCCATCAGCGCGTCGAGGTCGGCCACGTACAGGCGGCTCGCCGCACAATGGTCGACGAGGATTCGGGCCACCGTCACCGGATCGCTGCTCGCGCACAGGGCCGATTCGATCGGCCGGTAGGCCTGCCGATCGCCCCGCACGCCGCGCACCACCTGCCCCTTCAACAGATCGATCACCGGAATCAGGGTCATGCTGCTGCTCGCTTCGTCATTCAGGTCCTTCATCGGGCCGCGCCCGGGCGCGAAAGAGCCGACATGATGCGCGCATTCGTCTACGAATCGCTGAGCGGCGGGAGCGCCGCCGATGCGCCGGACGAGCTGCTCGCCGCCGGCCGCGCGATGCGCGATGCGGTCGCGCAGGACCTGCTCCGCGCGGGCACCGCGGCCGTCACGGTCGCGGCCGGCCCGCACGCCCTGGCGGTGCCCGCCGGCGCGCGTGCGGTGGTGCCGCCGGCGGGGGTATCCGACGTCGAGTTCGTGGCCCGCCAGTCGCTGCTGCACGATGTCGCCTGGGTCATCGCGCCGGAGACCGGCGGCGCGCTGGCCCGCCTGCAGCGCAGGGTCGAGCCGGAGCGCTGGCTGGGCTGCGACGCCGCGGCGATCGCCGTCGCGTCGAGCAAGCGCGCCACGGTCCAGCGCGCGGCCTTGCAGGGCCTGGCCACGCCGCTCGAGTTCACCGCCTCGCCCACCACGCGCCGCTGGGTCGTCAAGCCCGACGACGGCGCCGGCGCGCTCGACACGCGCATCCACAACACGCTCGCCGCGGCGCGCGACGATCTCGAGGCGCGCCACGAGCGTGGCGCGGCCACCGTGCTCGAGCCCTGGGTCGCCGGCGAGGCGCTGAGCCTGTCGTTGCTGTGCAGCGCGGCGCGCACCGAACTGCTGTGCGCGAACCGGCAGCAGCTGAGCTTCGACGCGGTCGGCACGGTCGGCTTCGTCGGTGTGCAGGTCGACGCGCTGGCGGCCGACGACCCGCGACTGCCCACCTTGCGCGCCTGGTCGCAGACGCTGGCCGGCGCGTTCCCGGGCCTGCGCGGCTATGTCGGCATCGACCTGGTCTGGCACCGCCAGCGCGGGCCGGTGCTGATCGAGGTCAACCCGCGGGTGACGATGGCGTACGTCGGCCTGTCGGCCGCGCTCGGCCGCAACCTCGCGACCGCGGTGCTGGCCGCGCACCGGCAGGAGTTCGCGCATGCCGCCGCCTGAACCGCGCCACGTCGTCGGCTGGGACATCGGCGGCGCGCACGTCAAGGCCTGCCTGCTGCGCGACGGCCGCGTGCTCGACGTCGCGCAATGGGCCTGCCCGCTCTGGCAGGGCATCGACCACCTGCAGCGGGTGCTGCAGCTGGCGCGGGCCCGCTGGCCGCTGCTCGCCGACGCGGCGCAGGCGCCCGCCACCCTGCACGCGGTGACGATGACCGGCGAGATGACCGACCTGTTCGAGCACCGCGAGGACGGCGTGCAGCGCATCGCCGCGGCGCTGGCCGCCGCGCTGCCGCCGGGCGGGCCGGGCGCGCTGCATTTCTTCGCGGGCGGGACGCGCTGGTGCGGACTGGCCGAGCTGGGCCCGCACTGGGAGCGCATCGCCTCAGCGAACTGGCGCGCCACCGCGCTGCACGCGGCGCAGTGCTTCCTGGAAGGCGTGCTGATCGACATCGGCAGCACCACCACCGACCTGATCGCGTTCCGCGCCGGGCGCGTGCTCGGCAGCAGCCGCAGCGACGCCGATCGGCTCGCCAGCGGCGAGCTGGTCTACCACGGCGCGGTGCGCACGCCGCTGTGCGCGCTCGGCCCGCGCGTGGCGTGGCGCGGCGCCGCGCTGAACGTGATGAACGAGTTCTTCGCGACCACCGCCGATGTCTACCGGCTCACCGGCGAGCTCGACCCCGCGCACGACCTGCACCCCAGCGCCGACGGCGCGCCCAAGGACCTGCCCGCCAGCCGCCGCCGCCTGGCCCGCATGATCGGCCTGGACGCGCGCGAGGCCGCGCCGGACGACTGGTTGACGTTCGCGCGGGCCTGGCGCACCCGTCAGGTCGACGAGCTGGCGGGCCAGCTGCGCCGCGTGGCCGATGCGCACCGCCTGTCGGCCTCCGCCGTGGTCGTCAGCGCCGGCTGCGGCGATTTCCTCGTGCCCGACCTGCTCGAGCGCGCCGGCCTGCCGCACGCACGCGTGCTGCGCTACGGCGACGACATCGCGCCGGTCGACGGCGGCACGCGGCCCGGCCGCGGGGCCGTGGCGAACTGGGCGCAGGTCTGCGCGCCGTCGGTTGCGGTCGCGGCGTTGCTGGACCGCGGGCAACGCTGATGTGGGTCGTCAAGCTCGGAGGCAGCCTGACCGCCGATCCGGCGTTGCCGCAGTGGCTCGACCTGCTGGCACAGCTCGGTGGCGGCCGCGTCACGATCGTCTGCGGGGGCGGCGTGCTGGCCGACGAAGTGCGGCGCGCCCAGGCGCTGTGGCAGTTCAACGACCTGGCCGCGCACAACATGGCGGTGCTCGCGATGGCGCAGACCGGCTACCAGCTGCACGCGATGAACCCGACGCTGCAGCTCGCCGCGAGCAAGGCCGAGATCGCGAATGTGCTGCACAAGGGCCGCGCCGCGATCTGGCTGCCGTTCGAGCTGCAGCGCGAGGCGCCCGATCACCGCACCCACTGGGGCGCCACCTCCGACACGATCGCGCTCGACCTGGCGCGCGAGCTGAACGCCGAGCGCCTGGTCGTCGTCAAGTCGTGCGCGATCGATCCGCTGCAGACGCTCGCCCAGCTCGGCGCGGCCGGCGTGCTCGACGAAGGCTTCGGCGAGCAGGCGCGCGGCGCGGCGTTCCCGATCGAGCTGATCCACAAGGCCGACCTGCCGCGCATGCGCTCGATGCTGCTCGGCGAAGGGCGTTACCTGGACGCTTGAGTCGCTCATCTCCCTCTCCCACCTGTGGGAGAGGGTCGGGGTGAGGGCGATCGATGCGCCCCACCCTCACCCCAACCCTCTCCCGCCGGGGCGGGAGAGGGAGCGCAGAGAGTCCTTCAGCGCAAGCAGACGCTCCGGGTCGAGCGCGCCGCTGCGGTCGCCGGCGCAGACGGCGCTGCGAAAGCCGGCGAAATCGGGTGCCAGCCGATGCAGCGCCGCGAGGTGCGGCAGGCGCAGCGCGCCGGCCAGGCCCACCAGCGCCCCGCCCGCGCGAACCTGCGCGACGAAGCGCTCGAGCTCGGTCGCCGCGATCAGCTCGAACAGGCTGCCGGCGCGCTTGTCCGCGGTGTCCACCATCAGCGCGGGAAACTTCAACGCGCAGGCCAGGTCGACATGCGCAGCGTCCAGCCCGCGGTCGGCGATGAAGACCGGCACGATCGCGTGGCCGGTGCCGGCCAGCGCGTCCAGCACCGCGGCCGCCTGGGGCGCGCGCTCGATGCCCACCTTCACATAGTCGACCCCGCAGGCCGCGACGGCCTCGACGCGCGCCAGGATCGCCGCCCGGTCGTGCATCGGCAGGTCGCCGATCGTCGCGCTGATCAGCAGGCCGGCGTGGCGCGCGCGCAGCTCGCGCAGCGCTGCGACGATGGCCGTGATCGTGGCGATCGGCAGCCCGCCGAGCGCACCGTCGCGCGGCTCCTTGAGGTCGATGAAATCGGCGCCGCCGTGCGCGGCCAACAGCGCCTCGGGCACGTCGCGCACGCTCACGAGCATGCGCATCAGGCGGCCTTTCCGGGCGCGGCCGACCGATGCGCGGCGACGGCCTCGGTGAGCCAGCCCCAGGCCTCGTGTTCCTCCGGCCCCGCAGTCTTGTCGATCGCGATCTGCAGGTAGGCCATCTCGGCGGCCACCTTCTCGGGCGGCAGCATGCGCAGGCGGCTGACCAGCACCGCGCCCTCGATCACCGCGGCCTGCGCGCGGTTGAAGCCGATGAACGGCGCGTGGCTAGCCTCGAACACCCGCGCCATGCGCAGCACCGGGCGCTGCGGGTCGTCCTGCAGTTCCGCCAGCGCGAGCTCGACGTGGCTGAGCGCGCAGGCCAGGCGCACGCCGCCGATGCGTTCGGTCGGTCGCGTCGGCCACGACCGGCGGCCGGTGACCGAGCCGGCGAAGACGCGGGTGTCGAGCACGATGTTGAGCACCGCGTGGCCGCTGGCGACGATGTTGGCGAGCGTGGTCGAGGGCTTGAACGGCATCAGCACCACGTCCGCGCCGCGGTAGCGCACGCCCATCGGCGCGACATGCGGCGTGCCGTCGGTGGCGACTGTGCTGACCACGGTCTCGTAGATCACGTCATTCATCGCGGGCTTCTGCTGCTGTCGATGGAACGGGCGCGCCGGCCCGCGCGCGGCCGGTGGCCAGCGTGGTGCCGGGCGCGCACCAGGTGTTCAGGTCCTGCGCGCCGGCGTCGACGGCGCAGCCCCAGTCGAGCGGCTGGTCCTGCACGTAGCGCTTGCCGAGCCGCCACGCGATCTCGGCATGGGCCAGTTCGACACCCATGTAGAACGCGTGGCTGGCGTCGTGCTCGAGCTGCAGCTGCGGCCACAGCTCGAACGCGCCGCGGCCGGTGCGCAGGCCGTCGCGGTTGTAGACATGCAGGCCCTGCTGCGAGACCTGCACGCGGAAGTTCGGGTCGCGCACCTGGGCCGCGACCTGTTCGATCTCCTGCGGCGTGTCGGGGAACGGGTGCTTGGCGTGGACCGTCATCAGCGCGTCGTTCAGGCCCTTGGGCAGCGTCTGGTGGCGCGCCGCGGCGTGCATGATGCGGCGCGCCCAGTCGGCCTCGCGCACTGCGCGGCGCGCATGCGCGCTGACCTGCGTGGTCAGCACCGCGGCGACGTTCAGCTCGGCGGCGATGCCGAACAGCAGCGCGTTGATGCCGCTGGTGTCGGCCTCGGTCAGCTCGGTGAGGTTGCCCACGCCCATCATGATCGCGGCGTCCGGGAAGCGCTCGCGCAGCCGGTGGTAGCGCACGATCGACGCGGTCAGGCCGAAGGGGATCGGGTCGAGGATCGAATCGGCCAGGAACGCGCGGCCGCGCCGCTGCATCTGCTCGACCGCCTCGAACAGCGAGGCCTCGTCGGTCGGCACGCGCGGGATGAGCACCGGCAGCGCCGCCACCTCGTCGGCGACCCACAGCGTGTCGATCGTGAGGCTCAGCAGGTAGTCGGCGCCGGCGCGGCCGCCGCGCAGCAACTCGTCGGTGTCGATCGAATCGACGCTGACCTTGAAGCCTTCGGACTTCAGCGCCTGCACGCTGTCCGCCAGGTGATCGAACGGCGTCGCGGGCAGGCAGCCCAGGTCGATCACGTCGGCGCCGTCGGCCGCGAGCGTGCGCGCGCGCTCGACGATCTGCGCGACCGTGAGCCGAGGCGCATCGACGATCTCCGCGAAGATCGCGACCTCGTACTCGGTCAGGTCGATCGGCTGCGCGGCCCGGTCGAAGAAGCGCGGCAGATCCTTCAGTTCCTCCGGGCCGCGGTCGACCGGGATGCCGTAGTGGCGGGTCAGCGCCTCCAGGTCGCCGCGGCAGCGGCCGGGCACGATGATGCGGTCGGCCTGCACGGGGGCCGGCACGCGCCGTTGGATCATCTCGGCCGTCATCAGCGCGGCGACCTGCAGGCCGATCTCGCGAATCTCCCAGGTGAACGGCGGCGCCGCGATCCCGCCGAGCACGCGCGCGAGGCTGGCCTGCGCGAGGCGCCCGGTCAGGAAGACGATGTGGTCCATGCGAGCGAGAGTTCCTTCAGGCGCGCATCGAGCGCCGCTTCGAGTTCGGCGGGCGAGGCGACGACGCGGCAGAAATCGATGCTGCGCAGCCGCTCGACATTCTCGAGCTCGATGCGCCGCGGCCGCAGCGTGACCCAGTCGTGCGGTGACTTGGTCACGACCACCGGTTCGGTGTCGCATGCAAACACGATGCCCGGGATGCCGAGCTTGCCGGCCTGCGCGAACATGTTGGTCGGCAGCGAGTCGCTGATGCCGAACGCGCACTTGGCGACCGTGTTGCTGGTGGCCGGCGCCACGACGACCGTGTGGTACACGTCGTCGTACAGCGTGCCGACCGGCACCGCACTGGCCGTCTTGTCGCGAAAGATGCGGAAATCGGGCCGCAATTCCTCGAGACCGATCTTGTAGATCGGCAGCACCTCCTCGGCCGCGGCCGAAAGGAACAGGTCGACCTGCGGCAGCCGCGCCGCGAGCGCCAGCGATTCTTCGAGAAAGTGCCCCGACCCCGTGATGCACCAGGCGAAGCGGGTGCGCGATGTTGCGGATGTCATATCGCAGCGCGCGCCGGCCAGCGCGCGGCCGCCCCGGTGGGCCACAAGGTGGTCCACTTCGTGGCCCATCGGCCGGCGACCCCCTCGGGGGGTGGCTCTGCGTACCCGCAGAGCCGGGGGCTCCATCTAGTCGGGGTGGGAGACCTCGATGTGGAGTCGGTGGAGCTTGCGGTAAAGGGTGTTGCGGCTGACATCGAGCGCCTTGGCGACATTGCTCACGTTCCAACGGTGCTGCTCCAGCATCTGCAGCAGCACCTGTCGCTCGTTGGCTTGAATCGGGTTGAGTTTGATCGGCGGCGGCGACTCTTCTTCGGCCGATCCCGCCGTGTCGGCCGGGCCGATCAGCGGCGCCGCCGCCTGATGCGGACGGGCCGGATGCAGGATCAGTGCCGGCAGGTGCTCGCGGGTGATGAGCGCGCCGTCGGCGAGCGCCGCCGCGCTGCGCAGCACGTGGCGCAGCTGGCGGATGTTGCCCGGCCAGGCGTAGTCGAGCAGCAGGCGTTCGGCGTCGGCGCTGAGGCTGCCCTGCGCGCCGGCCTCGGTCTTGAGCACGTCCTGGATCAGGTCGCGCTTGTCGGTGCGGTCGCGCAGCGCCGGCAGTTCGAGCTCGATGCCGGCGAGGCGGTAGTACAGGTCCTCGCGGAAGCGCCCCTCGCGCACCAGCGCCGGCAGATTCTGGTGGCTGCCGCTGATCAGCTGGAAGTCGACCGGGTGCGTATCTTCAGTCCCCAGCGGCGTGACCTGGCGCTCGTCGAGCACGCGCAGCAGGCGGGCCTGCAGGTCGAGCGGCATGTCGGCGATCTCGTCGAGGAACAGCGTGCCGCCGTCGGCCTGCAGGATCTTGCCGCGCCGGCCGGTGCGCTGCGCCCCGGTGAACGCGCCGGCGCGGTAGCCGAACAGCTCGGACTCGATCAGCGTCTCGGGCAGGCTCGCGCAGTTGACGGCCACGAACGCGCCGTCGGCATGCGGGCTGGCGTCGTGCGTGGCCCGGGCGAACACTTCCTTGCCGGCGCCGGTCTCGCCCCACAGCAGCACCGGCGTCTGACGCGCGATCACGCGGCGCGCCGTCTCCAGGTGCGCGATGAGACGCGCGTCCTTGAAGGTCGCGTTGCCGTGCGGCGTAGCGCGCGGTGTGGCGGGCCGGCCGAGCGCCTTGGGAACCAAGGCTGCATGGCCGGGCCCGGCGGCCATCGCGGCCACCGACATCGGGTGCACGCTGGCCGTGGCGCTGGACGCGGGCCGCCGCGCGACCGCGAAGAAGCGCAGCGCCGCGTTCGCGCGGTAGGTCACGACCGGGTGGAACGACGAGGACATGCTCCGCTGCAGCATGTCCTCGAGCGAGGTCTGGAACAGGTCTTCGAGCCGGCGCGAGCGGATCTCGTCCATCGACTGCAGGCCGAGCTGGAACAGCGCGCTGCGGTTGGCGGCGACGATGTAGCCGTCGTCGCCCACCGCCAGCTTGCCTTCGTGCAGCGTGTAGACGAACTCCGGCCGGCTGTGGAAGTGCAGCGGGTGCGCATTGCGGAAGCGCTGGTCGATCAGGCGGTTCTCGATCATGCGCGCCGTCATGCCGAGCAGCACCAGCAGGTGCTGCTGCATCTGGCCCGAGCGGCTGGACACGTCGAGCACCGCGGCGATCTCGCCGGACGGGTCGTAGACCGGCACGGCCGAACAGGTGAGCTGCGAGAACTGGGTGAAGAAGTGATCCTCGCGGCGGATCGCGACCGGCGCGGCGGCGGCGATGCAGGTGCCCATGCCGTTGGTGCCGGCCTCGGCCTCGCTCCACATGCCGCCGGTGCGCAGGCCCAGCGGCGCGACTTCGGCCGCGAAGGCCGGCGACGAGACCATGTGGATGATGACGCCGTCGGTGTCGGTCAGCACGACCGCCGATTCGGCATCGGCGAGCTGCTGGTAGAGCGTGGTCATCTCGTAGCGGGCGCAGTCGATCACGTCGGCCTTGCGCTCGCAGCGGTTCTCGAGCGCGGCGCGCTCGATGATCGCCGGCTTGCGCGGGCGATCGGGGTGAAGGCGGTACTCGTTGAGGCAACGGCTCCACGAGCGCGTGATCGCCTCGTTACCTTGCTCATGCACGCCGTTCTGCACCATGACCATGATGCGTTCGGCGTGCCGGTCGGGGTCCTGCACGGGCAATCCCATCGATGTCTCCAAATGTTGCGGCCTCGAGGGCTCTTGGGTGCACGAATCTTCATCCAACTGCAACCCGTGCACAACAGGCGAAACGCTGAATTCACCCGGGCTTATTGCGACACCTGGTTACTGGCATGCCGCTTGCGTTTCGCCGCTCATGATCGAACGCCACGCCCTCCCCGCCGAGCGGGTTGCTCCTCACTCGAACGCTGCCGCGCCGCAAGCGATGGACCTGATCTTCATCGAAGGCTTCACCGGCGAGACCATCATCGGCATCCACGAGTCGGAGCTGCATCGGCCGCAGCCGCTCGTGATCGACGTCCACGCCGGCGTGCCGCACGCGCGCGCCTGCGAGACCGACCGCATCCACGACACGATCGACTACGGCGTCGTCACCGAGCGGCTGCGCCGGCTGCTCGTCGAGCACCGCCTCACGCTGCTCGAGGCCTTCGCCGAGACGATCGCCGACATCCTGATCGGCGAGTTCGGCGCGCGCTGGGTTCGAGTGAAGGTCGTCAAGCCGCGCAAGTTCGCGGACGTGCAGGCGGTGGGCGTGCAGATCGAGCGCGCCGCTCCGGCCCCGGCCCCGGAGCCGGCCCGGCCGGGCCACAGTGCCGCGGTGATCCAGCTCCTGGCCAGCGGCATGCTCCCCGGCAAGCGCTGAGCGTCTCGAACGCTCCGGAACGTCGGAGACAGGCCGCCGCCGGCGGCCCGTCGTTTCACCTCACTGGTGGGCGGCGAACGGATGTGCCGCCGTGCCCTTCTTGGCGACCACCTCGGCCGCCGTCGGCGAGCCGGCGACCGCGCGCTGGATCGATTCGCGCACGGCCTGGTAGTTGTAGTCCTGGATCTTCTTGTCGTCCTCGGCGAGCCAGTGGATGAACACGCCGACGCAGATGAAGAGGTTGTCGGCCTCGCCGGCCGGGATCGTGCCGTCCTCGACCGAATCGGCCACCGCCATCGCGACACCACGTTGCGCCGGCCCGAACATCTGCACGGCCTGCTTGGCGCCCTTGATCGTGACCTTGTTGAACATCACGGTGGCCGGCTTGGTCAGCAGGTTGGGCGCGACGACGGCGAGCAGCGACGTGAATCCGTCCTTGTTGTTCGTCAGCGCGTTGGCAAACGCCGACTCGGCGGGGCTGCCGCGCGGCCCGATGATCAGGTCGATGTGCGCCACCTCGTTGCCGTCGCCGACGAGCGATTCGCCAACCATCATGCGATCGATTTTTGCCATGTTCTCTATCTCCTGTTTACGGTTCTTGGGGGGTGTCGTCGACACTGGCCGAAGCACCAGCGCGGCTCCGTAGTTATCACGATCCGTGCCATCCGCCGGGCGCCTGCGCGCGGGCGCGTCCGGCGTGCTCAGGCCCGCGACGCGTCGCGCGCCAGCAGGCCGGCGATGAAGAGCGCCGCCACGGTGAGATCGGCGCTGGTTCCGGGGTTGAGCCCGGCGGCCTTGAGTTCGCCGTCCCAGGCCGCGAAGGCCGGATCGTGGTCCAGCGCTTCGCCCGCCGCCGCGCGGGCCTGCCAGGGCTGCGCCGCGGTCATGACAATGTGTGCCAGCGCCGCGCCGTGTTTCCGAACAATGTGTGAATCGGGCAGGCGGGCCAGGAAGCCGAGGTAGACGCGCTGCACCGCCGCCGTCAGCGACGGCGCGATCGCCGCGCCGCGCCCCGGGACGAACCCGGCCAGGGCCGACGCGAGCGCCGGCAGGTCGAGACCGAACAGCTCGGCATGGCCATCGCGGTACTGCCGCGCGATCGAGTCCCGGTCGGCGGCGAGCGCCATCGCGGCGCGCAGGCCGATGGTCGGCGGCGCGTGGACGTCCTGCGCCTCGGCCGCCCCCAGGCCGCCCGGTCGGGCCTGCGCGATGGCGCGGTACGCCGCGGCCGCGTCGTCGACATCCAGATCGTCCAGCACCGCCTCGACCGCGCGGCGCAGCGCCGCCGGATCGCGCGCCTCGGGATGCAGCTCGACGGCGCGCGCGACCGGCGCGCACAGCAGCAGGATGCCCAGGTTGGTGTTGCAGCCGACGGCGGCCCACGTCGCGGCGACGGCCGCCTCGATGCGCTCGCCGACGCGCGCGCCGGGCCGGAACAGCGGCCCGACCGAGGCGCGCGCGCTGTCGTTGAACAGCGCCGCCCGCATGCCGTGGCCGTCGGAGGCCTGGCTCACGTTGCCCGGCTTGCGCACCGCGACATCCAGCTCGCACGCCGCGAGATAGCAGGCCTGCGCATCGGGGCGCGGCGCCGGCGTCACGCCTGCAGGCCGGCGACCGGCGCGGTGCGCTCGGCGGCGCCGAGGCGGCGGTCGAGCAGGTCGTCGACGAGGGCGCGGGCGATGTTGAAGGGGGTCACGCGCTGCAGACCGCGCCAGGCGGCGACGCCGTTGACCTCGAGCACCTGCGCGCCGGCCGGGCTCGGGATGATGTCGACGCCGGCGTAGTCGAGCGCGAGCGCCGCCGCGGCCCGTTCGGCGAGTTCGGCCAGCGACTCGGTCAGCGCCGCCGGCTCGCAGCGCGCGCCCTGCGCGACGTTGTGGACCCAGCCGTCGCTGACGCGCCGCATCGCCGTGATCGCGCGCCCGCCGACGACCAGCACGCGCCAGTCGAAGCCCGGCTCGGTGACCGGCGGCACGAAGCGTTGCAGGTAGACCAGCCCGCCGTACTCGGCGCCCAGATCCGGCATCGCGTGGTCCGCGCCGTCGAGGTGGCCGATGCGCTGCAGGCCCTTGCCCTGCGAGCCGAACAGCGGCTTGAGCACCAGCGCGTGGCCGGCCGCGCCCTCGCGCATCACCAGGCGGCGCGCCTGGGCGAGCGACTCGGTGGCCCAGGTCGGCGGCGTCGGGATGCCCGCGGCGTGCAGCAGCAGGCTGGTCATCGACTTGTCGACGCTGCGCTCGATCGCGCGCGCGTCGTTGTAGACCGGCACGCCGAGCTCGCGCAGCGCGTGCAGCACGCCGAGCCGCTTGGTGACCTGCTCGAAGCTGCCGCCGGCGATGCCGCGCACCAGCACCGCGTCGGGCAACGCGGCGCCGAAGCCGGGGATGGCGAGGCCGTGCCAGTGCTGCGCGGTGTCGACATGGCAATCGGCCAGGTCGATGCAGCGCCCGACGGCGCCGCGCGCGCGCAGCGCGGCCTGCAGCTGGCGGGTGTGCCAGCCCGTCTCGTCCGTCATGATTGCGACGCGGGTCATCGCTCGCTCATGGCGTCAGCCCTCACGCCTGCTGCAGCCACAGGCCCTGCAGCAGCGCCATGTTCAAGCCGCCCGCATGCCAGGTGCTGCCGCTGTCGAGGTTGCTGACCCAGACCTCGGCGGGCGCGAACAGCGCGCCGTCGATCTTGTAGAAGTCGTACTCGACCTCCTTGAAGATGTCCGCGAACGAGCGCCCGTAGTCGCGCGAGTTGCGCGAAGGCAGTTGCTGCGCGAGCCGACGCGCGGCGGCGTCGTCGCCACGGACCGTGAGCTGGACGCGGCCGCCGTACAGGATGGCATCGTTGGTCCGGCCCATCGCGATCACGCCGTCCGGGCTCGGGGCCGGCAGCGGTGCGGTCGCGACCCCGTCGACGATGTCGCCGAGCGCGAAGCCGAGTTCATGCGCCTTGTGCAGCGCGACCTCGAGCACGCGCGCCACCACCTGCGTGGTGCCGGCCAGGCTGGTGGTGGGGGTCAGGATCAGCGTCAGCGCGTCGGCCTGCAGCCCGCAATCGCGCAGCAGCTTGTCGATCACGACGGGCGGCGGCGGGCGGTCGACCTCGAGCACCAGCACGCCGGCATCGGCGAGGTCGCGGTAGCCGAGTTCGCCGTACAGCGCCTCCTTGCCGGCCAGCGCACGCGCCGGGCCGGAGCCGAGCGAGAAGAATTTCTCGCCGCCGGTCTCTTCCTTGCTCGCCGCGAGGCTCCAGCCTGCGTACTGGCTGCCGAGGCAGGCCAGCACCGGCTGCGAGCTGCGCACCTCGACCCAGGTCGGCCAGCCCTCCAGGCCGTCGCTGCGCAGGCCGACGCGGCCGAGCCCGCCCATGCAGATCTCGCCGATCAGCAGCCCGGCCTCGACGCTGCCGCGTGCGCCGATGCCGGCATCGACGATGCAGGTGCCGCGCGCGTCGTGCGTGACGTTCACGGCGAGCGCATCGGCGTCGCGCAGCAGGCGCTCGACGAGCGGTCGCGCGAGGCCGTTGACGCTCAGCGGCGAGCCGGCCAGCGGCGGTGATGGATCGGTCATCGAAGCGTCTCCAGGGTCGTGATCAGATCGTCGCACGCCGCGGCGAGATGCGGCCGCAGCGTCGCCGCGTCGTCGCCCGTGGCGCTGAGGGTGCACACCGGGTCGCCGGCCGCGAAGCGTGCGCCGGCGGACGGGCGATCGTGCACATCGGCGCGTTCGGCGAGATGCTGCGCGCCGCGCTCGCTCAGCGTCAACGGCCTGTTCGCGTAGACGATCTCGTGCCCGGCCATCGAGCGCGGCGCCGACGCGCCGGGCGAGGGAAGTCGGGGCAGCTCGCCATGCAGGCAAGCGCGCACCTGCGCATCGATCAGGCCGCGCCGCGCATACAGCGCCAGGCTGGCCGGCGGGCGCGGGTTGACTTCGAGCACGCCGACCGCATCGCCATCGTCATCGCCGCCGCCGCTGCCGCCGCGGATGAAATCGAGGCTGCACCAGCCGCGCAGGCCGAACGCCTCGACCAGCGCCTGCAGCGCGCGCGCCAGTTCGTGCGTCAGCGCGTCCGGCACCGGAACCGGCCCGATGCAGCCCGCGTACACGTGCGGCCGCGCGCCGATCGGTCGCACGATGAGCTCGTTGATGCCGAGCAGCTCGGCCCGAGCGCCGTCGGCGATGAAGGTCGCCGACATCGGCACGCCGGCCATCGCGCGCTGGAAGTACAGCGCGCCGTCGGCGGGCGACGCATCGTCGGCCCGTGCGGCGCGAATGTGCCAGCCGCCGGAACCGCGCGCGTCCTTCAGCAGCCAGCCCGCGGGCTCGGTCGGGGGCGTGAAGCGGACTTCTGGATGGCCGATGCCGTGCGCGTCGAGCATGCTGAAGAACGCGCGCGGATCGCGGACACGCCGCACCGCGTCGGCCGGCGTGCCGATCAGCCGCAGGCGTTGCGCGCCGGCCGCCAGCAGATCGAGCCGGCCCTCGAAGCCGCTGCCGGGAATCCAGCCGATCGCCTCGGCGCCGTCAGCGCGGACAGCGTCGTCGAGCGCCGCGAGCACGCGGTCCGCCTCGATGTGCAGCGAGCCGGGTGCGCCGATCGGAACCCAGCGCTGCGCCGCGCGGCGGGTGTCCGCATCGCCGAAGAGATCGAGCGCGACGACGCGGTGGCCGTCGAGCGCCGCGGCCTCCGCCAGCAGGCGCGCGGAGAGCGCCGCGACGACCAGCACGCTCATGCCGCGCCCGGCTCAGCCGGCCGGCTTGGCGGCGGCCTGTTCGACGAGAAACGCGCGCGCCGCGGCGAACGCCTCCGCGAAGCTCAGCACCACCGCCTTCTCGGCCTCGCGCATGGCCACAAGCAGGCGGTGCTGGGTCTGGTACTTGACGTTGCCGACCGCGAGCGCGCCGATGCCCACCGCGCCCGGCACGCCGGCAAGCGGCTTGGCGTCGTCCATCACGCCGACGCCGGCGATGCCTTCGGGCGCGACCGCGTTCACGTCGGCCGCGACCTTCAGTGCCTTCGCGAACCCGAGGTCCTCGGCCGAGACCACCTGCACGCCGGCCGCCGCGCAGGCGAGCACCACGCTGGCCTGGGACAACGCGTCGCGCAGCGCGGCGCGGTCGGCGCCCGAGACGCCCTGCAGATCGACACCGAAGCGCGCGCCGGTGTCGGCCGCCGCCTTCTGCGCCGGGGCCGGGCCGCTGTGGCTGGCGATACGCACCGTGGCGCCGGCCTGCGCCGCGAGCACCGCCGCGATCCGACCGACCGGCCCGGTGCCGCCGAGCACCAGCACCTGCTGGCCGCTCAACGCCGCGCCGTGGTGACGCTGCAGCGCCGCCTCGACGCACGCGACCATCGCCGCCGCCGTGGTGTACGCGCCGCTCGGGTCGGCCATCAGCGAGACGACGAAGGGCTTGAACATGGCGGCCCTCGCGCGCTCGAGCATGTCGGCCGCCAGCAGCGCATCGCGCCCGCCGACGAAGATGCCGGTGCGCGCCACGCCCTTCGGGCCGCGCGAGAAGATCGCGTCCTGCGTGAGCGCGGTGACCTGCTCGAGCGCCACGTCGGTGTACGGCGTGATGATCTGGTAGCCGGCGTCGGCCGCCATGTTGACGTCGAAGGGGCTGGCCTGGCGGCCCGGTGTGAGCAGGTGGAGGATGTGCGGGCGGTCCATGGCGTCGTCGGTCGTGTGGGCGTTGGGGGGAGCGCGCGCGCTCAGGACACGCGCCGGATCGCGCGGCGATCGATCACCTGCGCGCCGTGGTTGCGCGGCGCGACGATGCGCAGCGCCAACCCAGGCTCGACCAGGCCGCTGGCGCGCAGCGCCTGTTCGAGCGACTCGGCACGCGCCTGCGATTCGACGATCGCGAAGCCGGTCGGCCCCCACGAGCTCTGGCCGATGGCGGCCTCGTGCCCGCTGGCGGCCACCCAGTCCATCAGCCGGCCGACGGCCGCGCTCGTGTAGGCGCGGCCGTGCTGCACCGGCGCGAAGTACTCGCCGAGCACCTGCTGCATCCGCGTAACACCGCGCGCGAAGGGGCCGAACTCGCCACTTGCGGCGCCGGGCAGCACGCGCATCAGCACCTCGTGGCAGATCTCGGCCGAGCGGGCCGCCGGCATCGCGCCCAGCGCGGCGATCGCGCCCTTCTCGTCGCTGCCGGCGAGGCCCTGCTCGCGATCGTCCTGCACGACGAGCACGCGCCAGGCGTCGGGCAAGGCCATGCGCGCCAGCAGCGGCGCCGGGCGGCCGTCGGCGGCCGGCCCGCCGTCGACCAGCAGCCCGCCCAGGTCGAAGCCGTGGATGCCGATGCCCGAGCGCTGGCCGCGGCCCAGCCAGTGCGCGAGCAGCGGCGTGCTCACGTCCAGGCGGTGCCAGTGCGCGAACGCGCGCGCGATCGTCAGCGCGAGCTGCGTGCCGGAGCCGAAGCCGCCGTGCGCGGGCAGCACGCGCAGCAGCCGCAGGTGCAGCGTGTCGAGCCGGCCGCTGTGCTCGCGCAGCGCGCGCAGGTAGGCGCTGGCACGCTCCATCTGCGCGTCGCCCTCGGGCGTGTCGGCGGTGACGCGATCGATGCGCGCCGAGCCGAGTTCGACCTCGGTCTCGAAGCCCTCGATCACCAGGCCGACGCTGCCGAAGCGGCGCCCGAGCGACGCCGACGGATCGAGGAAGCCCAGGTGCAGACGTGCCGGTGCCCGAAGGGTGACGGTGTCGTGGCGTTCGGTGTGCATCCGCGGCAGTGGGTGGATGGCGGCAAGGCCCATGGTGGTGAGGCACCGCGCTGAAGGAGCGCGACGCCGGGTGACCAGGGAGCAAACTCTGTTCCCGCGTGGAAAGGGCCTGCCGGCTGCAGAACTGTATCGCCGGGAGGACACTGTGTCATCGAGACTCCCGGGAGACCCCCACATGACGACCTGGCGCAAACAGACCGGCGACGCGGTCTACACCGTCGACGAGATCACCGCGCGGCTGGCCGAGGAACTGCCGGCCTGGTATTTCGAGGACGGCTGGATCCGGCGCAAGTACAAGACCAGCGGCTGGAAGGCGACGCTGATGGTCGTCAACACCGTCGGCCACCTGGCCGAGGCGGCGTGGCACCACCCGGACCTGACCGTCTCGTACGCCTTCGTCACCGTGAAGCTGATGAACCACGCAGCCAAGGGCGTGACCGACAAGGACTTCGAACTTGCCGCGAAGATCGAGGAGGTGGTGATGTGGCGCCCGGGCGCCGGCGCCGCGCTGGAAGGCACGCCGGACGACCCGCGCTTCAAGTACATCAAGTACGAGTGAGGCCGCGGCGAGCGGCCGGCACAAAGAAGAACGGCCCGGGAGCATGAAGCTCTCGGGCCGTCTATCCGTTTCTTGATTTTCTGGTGCGGCTGGCAGGAATCGAACCCACGACCCCTTGGTTCGTAGCCAAGTACTCTATCCAGCTGAGCTACAGCCGCGCAGCCACGCAGTATAGCAGTTTTGCCGCGGCTTCAAACCGCGCGCGCGGCGGATTCGAAACAGCGGGCCGCGCGCAGCTCGTCGCCCTCCTGCTGCGCCAGGTTGGCCAGCGCCAGCCAGGCCTTGCGTCGCGGATGGGCGGCGAGCGTGGTGTCGTTGGCGGCCTGCTCGAGCAGCAGGCGCGCCTTGCCCCACAGCTGGCGCTCGGCGAGCGCACTGCCGACCGCGAGCGCGACCGCGCCTTCGCGCGTGAACGCCGTCGCGGCGGCCTCCAGACGTGGCAGCCACTCCGGGCCGATGCCCGGGATGGCGCTGACCAGGCCGAGCGATACCGCGGCGCGCTCCTCGGGCCCGATCTCGGCCGGCGCGTCCCAGAAGGGGCGCAGCCAGGCGCGCGCGTCCTCGAAGGCACCGAGTGCCGCGGCACGGTCGGCCGCGCGGGCGGCGACGAAGCCGTCGCGCCGGTCGACCGGGTCAAACTGCGCCCAGACGCGCTTGAGCTGGTCGATGTCGTGCGCGGTGTCGAGCGACTCGAACGCCAGCGAGCGCAGCAGGCCCTGCGCGGCGATCTTCGAGAAGCCCTGGTGCTTGGCCAGCAGGCGCGCGGTCTTGAGTGCGTCCTGCGGCTGACGACCGAGGCGCGTGGCCTGCAGGCGCAGGCGCAATGCATGGGTGCGGCGCGCCACGCCCTGCGGCAGCTCACCGAGCAGTTCGAGCGCGCGCGGTGCGTCGCGGTCGTCGAGCGCCCACTCGGCCGCGAGCAGGCGCGCGCCTTCCTCGGCCGAACGCGCCGCGGCACTGCGGCGCGAGAGATCGAGCGCGTGGCGCAGCTGTTCGTCGCGCACCGCGCGGTCCTGCAGGCGGTGCGCGCTGCCGGCGGCGAGCAGGTGGCTCAGCACGGTGAACTCGTTGTCCTGCGCGAGCTCGGGCGTGTCGGCCTGGATCACGAGCGCGCGCTGCGCGGACTTCTGCGCGCGGCTGTAGCGCCCGCCGAAATACTGCGCCAGCGCATCGCGCAGCGCGGCCTGGGCGCTGCGGTCGCGCCGCGCGACGCGCCACTCGCGCGCGCGCTGCGGCAGGCCGACCAGCGCGCTGATGCCCTGGATCGCCGCGACGATCAGGAAGCAGCTGCCGATCAGCGCGATCAGGAACAGGTTGAGCGACACGTCGAGCCGCCAGCCGCGCCAGTAGAACGTGGCCAGCCCGTCGTTGGTGCCGAGCGTCGTCGCGGCCAGCACCGCCACGCCGAACAGCAGGACGAACCAGATGATGTTCCGCATCGCGATCTCAGGCCAGCGCCGGGCCGCCCCAAGCGGCCTGAGCTCCCCGCGGGGGATGGTGCCGAAGGCGCCCAGGGGTCGTCATGTCAGCGACCCGCGGAGGCGGCGGTCAGGGCGGCCAGCGTGTCGTCGGGGCGCGGCACGACGACCTGGCGCGCCTGGCCGGCGACCTGGCGGATCAGCTCGGTGGCGAGCACGGTGCGCCGCGAGCTGCGATCGAAGTAGCGGTCGAGCGTGACGAGCGCGGCCTGCAGATCGGCCTGGGCGGTGTCGAACTGACGGCTGAGCAGCGCCAGGCGCGCGTTCAGCAGGCGCAGCTTGAGGTTCTCGCGGACGAAGAACGATTGCTCGGGCGCCAGCAGCATCGCCTCGGGGTGATCGATGCGGGTCACGCGGATCAGGGACTTGGCCTCGCTCCAGACCTTCTCGCCGACCGCGTTCCAGGTGTCGATCAGCGACCCGGCCCATCCGACGGGCGCGGACGCCCCCGTCGCCGCGGCGGCCGGCCGGGCCGCGGCGCTCGGCCGGGCCGGCTCGCGGGTGCTGCGCGCATCGGCCATGCCGAGCAGCGGCAGGTCGTCGACCACGCGGATCGCCTCGTCGAGCTTGATCCCGAGCGAGGCGATGTCGGCCACGCTGGTCGCGCGCACGCGCTCCAGGTCGCGCACGATCGCGCGGCGCACGCCTTCCAGGCGCGGCTGGCTGTAGCGCGCGAGCCGCTCGTCGCTCTGCTTGAGGGTGGCGACCAGCGGCTCGGCGCTGCCGGTGATCGCCGTCTGCTGCAGCGCGACGCGGATCGCGGCCTCGATGTCGACCAGCACGTTCTCGTCGCGCGAGCGCGAGAGCGACTGGATCAGCTCTTCGAGCTGGCCGCGCTGGACCGCGACCTCCGCGACGCGCGCCTCCAGCAGCGCGACCTTCGCGGCGGTGTCGCTGGCGTTCTCCTGGGCCGCCTTGGCGAGCGCCCGCGCCTCGGCGGCCTTGCCCCCGCTGTCCTGCTGACGGCGGACGAGTTCCTGTTCGAGGCTGGTGCCGCGCTGATCGGCCTTCCAGGCCAGCACCAGGCTCGCGACGCACAGCGCACCCAGCACCGCCAGCGCGATCCACAGCGCGCGCACCGTCACGCCGGAGAGCGCCGCGGGCGGCACGACGGCCAGCGGGGCCGCTGTGGGAGGGGCGTTGGAGAGGTCGTCGGTCACGGTCCGATCGATTGTATGCAGGCGATCACGGCGGCCAGGGCCGGTCGCGCCTCCGTCACGCGTGCGAACCCCAATTGCCGGGCCCGCGCGGCGATGCGCGGGTGGGTCGCGAGCGCGCGGGCGCGCGCCCAGTCGACCGGCGCCGTGACCACCTGCGGCGCGACCGCGAGATTGTCGATCGCCTCGGAGCTGCTGAAGAACCACAGGTGCGATTCGGGGCGGGCCAACGCGGCGGTCAGGCGTGCCGTCTCGTCGGCATCGAGTGCCGGAGCGACGCGCCGGTAGGCGGCCAGGTGCTCGACCTGAGCGCCGGCCTCGCGCAAGGTCTGCGCGAGCCAGTCGCGGCCGCCGTCGCCGCGCACGATCAGCACGCGCCGGCCGCGCCAATCCTGCTGGCGCAGCCGCGCCCACAGGGACTCGCTGTCGAACTGCGGCGCGTCCTCGGCAGGCTCGACGATCGCCGCGGCCGGCACGCCCAGCCCGGCCAACACGCGCGTCGTGCCCGGCCCGGGCGAGCCGGCCTGCCAACCGCCGGGCCACGGCGCACCGGGCGGGCGCGCGGCGAAAAAGTGCTCGGCCGCGTTGGGGCTGACGAAGACCAGCAGGTCATGGCGCGCGTCGTCGCGCCACACGGCCTGCAGGGCGGCGGCATCGGCCGGCGGCGCGATCCCGATCAGCGGCAGCGCGACGGCGTCGATGCCGCTGGCGCGCAGCTGACCGACCCAGTCGGCGGCCTGCGCAGCGGGCCGCGTCACGATCACCCGCACGGCGGCACCCGCGCCTTCAGGGTTTGACGCCGAGGTAGGCGGCAGCGCCGGCCGCGCGCAGCGTCTGCGCGGCGTGCTCGCCGAGCGCGCGCGCCTGCTCGTCGGTGTGGACCACGGCGCTGGCCTGCGCGCGCAGCAGCGGCGCGACCGGTGATTCGCCGTCGCCGAGCGCGGCGCGCAGCGTCAGCGTCTCGCCGTGCCAGGTGCCGTACGCGGCCAGCGGCATGCTGCAGCTGCCGCCGAGCGCGCGCGACACCGCGCGTTCGGCGTGTACCGCCAGCCAGGTCGGCCGGTGCGTCAGCTGGCCGAGCTGCTCGCGCAGCGCGGTGGCATCGCTGCGCACCTCGATGCCGAGCGCGCCCTGCCCGGCACACGGCAGCATCGCCTCGGGCTCGAAGCGGGAGGCGATGCGCCCGGCCAGGCCGAGCCGCATCAGCCCGGCCGCGGCGAGCACGATCGCGTCGAAGCCGCCCTCGTCGAGCTTGCGCAGCCGCGTGTCGAGGTTGCCGCGCAGCGGCTGCACCACCAGATCGGGGCGGGCGGCGAGCAGCTGCACCACGCGCCGCAGGCTCGAGGTGCCGACCGTCGCACCCTGCGGCAGGTCGTCGAGCGTGCGGTAGCGGGCCGAGACGAACGCGTCGCGCGGGTCCTCGCGCTCCAGCACCGCGGCGAGCGCGAAGCCGTCGGGCAGGTCCATCGGCACGTCCTTCAGCGAATGCACCGCCAGCTGGGCCCGGCCTTCCTCGAGCGCGGTCTCGAGTTCCTTGACGAACAGGCCCTTGCCGCCGACCTTGGACAGCGTGCGGTCGAGGATCTGGTCGCCGCGCGTCGTCATGCCCAGCAGCCCGACCCGCAGGCCGAAACGCTCCGTCAGCAGATCGCGCACATGCTCGGCCTGCCAGAGGGCGAGGCGGCTCTCGCGGGTGGCGATCAGGGTGGTGTCCGCAGCGGGGGATGACATGGGGCGGCATGCTAGCAGGCGCGTCTCTTGCATCGGCTGCTAGGATTCATTCTACGTAACCAAATTACATCATCGAGACCTGCATGGCCACAGCCGGATCTGCCGCCACCCCCCCTTCGCGCCAGGCCGCGGCGAAACGCAAGACCTCCTCCACCGCCGAGGCCGCCGAGAAGAACCGGCCGCTGGTCGACGACATCCGGCTGCTCGGCCGCATCCTCGGCGACGTGATCCGCGAGCAGGAGGGCAAGGCCGCGTTCGAGCTGGTCGAGCGGGTGCGGCAGCTGTCGGTCGCCTACCGGCTGAAGAGCGACGCCCAGGCCGGCCGCGCGCTCGACCGGCTGCTGAAGAACCTCTCCGGCGACCAGACCGTCAGCGTGATTCGCGCCTTCAGCTACTTCTCGCACCTGGCCAACATCGCCGAGGACCGCCACCACGTGCGCCGGCGCGATCACCACGAGCGCCAGGGCCACCTGCAGGAAGGGTCGCTCGCGATGACGCTGGAGCGCCTGGCCGCCGCCGACATCCGCGCCGCGGACATCGCGCAGACGCTGTCGCACGCCTACATCTCGCCAGTGCTGACCGCGCACCCGACCGAGGTGCAGCGCAAGAGCATCCTCGATGCCGAGCGCACCATCGCCGAGCTGGTGGAGGCGCGCGACGCGCTGCACACCGAACGCGAGCGGGCCGAGAACGAGGCGCTGATCCGCGCCCGCGTCACGCAGATCTGGCAGACGCGGATGCTGCGCACCGCCAAGCTGACGGTCGGCGACGAGATCGAGAACGCGCTGAGCTACTACCGCTCGACCTTCCTGCGCCAGATCCCCAGGATGTACCGCGAGCTCGAGAACGCCCTGCCCGGCCACCCGATCGCGTCGTTCTTCCGCATGGGCAACTGGATCGGCGGGGACCGCGACGGCAACCCCTTCGTCACCGCCGACACGCTGCAGATGGCCCTGGCGCGGCAGGCCGAGACGGTGTTGCGCTTCTACCTGACCGAGGCCCACGAGCTCGGCGCGGAGCTGTCGATCTCGGCCTCGCTGGCGCCCGTCACCGCGCCGATGCAGGCGCTCGCCGCGCAGTCGCCCGACCACAGCGTGCACCGCGAGGACGAGCCCTACCGCCGCGCGCTGATCGGCATGTACGCCCGGCTGGCCGCGACGCTGGAGCTGTTCACCGGCACCGAGGCGCTGCGCCACGCCGTCGCGCCGCAGAACCCCTACGCCTCGGCCGACGAGTTCCTGGCCGACCTGAAGGTGATCGACGCCTCGCTCGCCGCGCACCACGCGCACGCGCTGGCGGCGCCCCGCCTGAAGCCGCTGATGCGCGCAGTGCAGGTGTTCGGCTTCCACCTCGCGACGGTCGACCTGCGGCAAAGCTCGGACAAGCACGAGGCCGTCGTCGCCGAGCTGCTCAAGGTCGCCAAGGTCGAGCCCGACTACAGCGCACTGACCGAGGACGCGCGCCGCAGCCTGCTGGTGCAGCAGCTCAACGACGCGCGGCCATTGCGCGTGCGCGCCGCCGCATACAGCGAGCACACGGTGGCCGAGCTGGCGATCTTCGAGGCCGCGGTCGTGATGCTGGCGCGCTACGGGCGCGACGCGATGCGCCACTACATCATCTCGCACACCGAGGACGTGAGCGACCTGCTGGAGGTGATGCTGCTGCTCAAGGAAGTGGGCCTGCTGCGCGGCACGCTGGACGACGGCGCCCTGTCCGACCTGATCGTCTCGCCGCTGTTCGAGACCATCGGCGACCTGCGCAACGCCGCGCCGATCATGCGGGCGTTCTACGCGATCCCGGGCATCACCGCGATGATGGTGCGCAGCGGCGCCGAGCAGGACATCATGCTCGGCTACTCCGACAGCAACAAGGACGGCGGCAGCTTCACCAGCAACTGGGAGCTCTACCGCGCCGAGATAGACCTGGTCGAGCTGTTCGGCGCGCTGCGCCGCGACCACGGCATCCTGCTGCGCCTGTTCCATGGCCGCGGCGGCACGGTGGGCCGTGGCGGCGGCCCGAGCTACCAGGCGATCCTCGCGCAGCCGCCCGGCACCGTGAACGGGCAGATCCGCCTCACCGAGCAGGGCGAGGTGATCGCCTCGAAGTACGCGCACCCCGAGATCGGCCGGCGCAACCTCGAGACGCTGGTCGCGGCCACGCTCGAGGCCACGCTGCTGAACCCGACCAAGAGCGCGCCCAAGGCCTTCCTCGATGCAGCCGCCGCGATCAGCGATGCGAGCTTCAAGGGGTATCGCAAGCTCGTCTACGAAACCCCCGGCTTCACCGAATACTTCTTCAGCGCCACGCCGATCCGCGAGATCGCCGAGCTCAACATCGGCTCGCGCCCGGCCTCGCGCAAGGCGAGCCGCGCGATCGAGGACCTGCGGGCGATCCCGTGGTCGTTCAGCTGGGGCCAGTGCCGCGTCGCGCTGCCGGGCTGGTGCGGCTTCGGCAGCGCGATCGCGCAGTTCCTCGGCACCGAGCCGAAGCAGCGCGCCGAGCGCCTGGCGCTGCTGCGCAAGATGCACAAGCAGTGGCCGTTCTTCGGCACGCTGCTGTCCAACCTCGACATGGTGATCGCCAAGAGCGACCTGGCCATCGCCGCGCGCTACGTCGAACTGGTCGAGGACAAGAAGCTCGGCAAGCGGATCTTCGCGCTGATCCGCGCCGAGTGGCAGGCCACGTCGGACGCGCTGGCGCTGATCACCGGCGAGACCAACCGGCTGGCCTCGAACCCGTCGCTCGCCCGTTCGATCGAGCACCGCTTCCCCTACCTCGACCCGCTGAACCACCTGCAGGTCGAGTTGATGCGGCGCTACCGCCAGCGCAAGGAAGGCGACCCGGAGAACGCGCGGGTGCAGACCGGCATCCACATTTCGATCAACGGCGTCGCGGCCGGGCTGCGCAACACCGGCTGAGAGCGCGCGCGGGATTCACCCGCATTCCGCAGGGGCATTGCCGGCGGCGCATCCGGCGGGCCGGGTCGGGCGTAGTCGAGAGGCGGCGTGACATTTTCACGCCGTCCACGACACCCCCTCAGGAGCCCGACCCATGCCTTACCCCGCCCTCCCGGCCGCCCTGCGCGGCGCCACGCTCAGTGCCGCGGCATTCGCGGCGATCGCCATGGCCGCGCCCGCGCAGGCCCAGCAGATCGTCGGCCTGACGACCACCAACGCGCTGATCTCGTTCGGTGCCTCGACGCCGCAAAACGGCTCCGCGCTGACCGCGATCACCGGCCTGGAAGGCACCAACCAGCGCATCCTGGCGATCGACACCCGCCCGACCAACGGCCTGATCTACGGCGTCAGCACCGACTCCAAGCTCTACACGCTGGACGCCACGACCGGCGCCGCGACCAAGGTCGGCAACCTGAGCATCGCGCTCGCCGGCACGGCGTTCGGCTTCGACTTCAACCCGGTCGCCGACACCAACGGCGCGGCCTCGCTGCGCATCACCAGCGACACCGGCCAGAACCTCGCGGTCAATGCCAACACCGGCGCGGCGACAGCGCAGACCGCGCTGACCTTCAGCGGCGGCACGATCGGCGCGGCCGGCGCAGCCTACAAGGACAACGACGCCAACCCCGCCACCGCCAGCGTCGGCCTGTACTACATCGATTCGGCCACCGACGGCCTGTACTTCACCGGCGCGCCGGGCGCCGGCGTGCTGAGCTTCATCGGCGGGCTGGGTTTCGACACCACCGGCGTGCTCGGCTTCGACATCGCCGGCCTGGGCAACATGGCCTATGCCGGCCTGACGTTGGACGGCACCGACACCGGCAAGAGCGGGCTGTACTCGATCAACCTCGGCAGCGGCGCCGCCACGCTGATCGGCGACTTCGGCATCGGCGGCAACACCGCCATCTCGCCGCCGCTGCTCGGCCTGACGGTCACGCCGGTTCCGGAGCCCGGCACCTACGCGCTGATGATCGCCGGGCTGCTGGGCATCGGCCTGATCAGCCGGCGCCGCATGGCTCGCGCCGGCACGGGCACCGCCTGAGGCGATAGCGAACCGCGGGGCCGCGCGCGCCGCGACCGGTCGACTGACCGGCTCAGCGCCCCGCGGCCACCAGCGCCTCGCGCACCGCGGCGACCTGCCGCCGCGACACGGCGAGCCATTCGTCGACCGGCGCCATGCGCACGGCCCAGCCCTCGCCGCCTTCGTCGTCGCGGTCGCCACCGGCGAGCGTGCGGCGCTCCAGCGCGCGCACCGCGTTGCGCGCGACGAGCGCGTTGCGGTGGACGCGCAGGAAGCCGTCGCCGAGCCGCTGTTCCAGGTCGCTGAGCGCCTCGTCGAGCACGTAGGTGTGGTCGGCGGTGCGCAGCGTCACGTACTTGAGCTCGGCCTTGAAGTACAGCACCTCGGTGAGCGGCACGCGCTGCACGCGGCCGCGGTCGGTGACCATGATGGCCGGGGCATCGTCCGCCGCGCTTGCGGCCGCGGCGGGGACTGACTGCCGCAGCGCGAGCCGCTGCGCGACCCGCTGCAGCGCGGCGTGCAGGCGCTCGCGTCGCACCGGCTTGGTCAGGTAGTCGACAGCCTCGAGATCGAAGGCCTGCAACGCGTGCTGCGCATGCGCGGTGACGAACACGACGGCCGGCGGATTCGGCATGCGGCGCAGTTCGGCGGCGAGCTGGGTGCCGTCGCGCCCGGGCATCTGCACGTCGAGCAGCACCGCGTCGCACTCGTTCGTCGCCAGCCAGACCAGCGCCTGCAGCGCATTCGCCGCCTCGCCGACGACGCCTGCCTTCGGCTCGACGCAGTCGTGCACCAGGCCGCGCAGGCGCAGGCGCGCGAGTTCCTCGTCGTCGACGAGCAGCACGCGCAGGGCTGCCATGTTGGCGCTCATAGCGGGACCACGATCTGGACGCGGAACACCTCGCCCTCGCGGCGGGTCTCGAACTGCGCGGCCACGTCGTGCATCAGGCGCAGCCGGTCGCGCACGTTGCGCAGCGCCATGCCGTGGCCGGGCTCCGAGCCGTTCGGCGGCACGCTGTTAACGATGGAGACGAACGCGCGACCGAGCCGCACGCGGGTGCGCACGCGGATCACGCCGCCACCGTCGGCCGGCTCCACGCCGTGGCGCACCGCGTTCTCGACCAGCGGCTGCAGCAGCAGCGGCGGCACGCGGGCGTGGCCGGCGTCCGGGTCGAGCTCCCAGGTGACGATCAAACGATCGCCGAAGCGCACCTGCTCGATCGCCAGGTAGCGCTGCGCCAGCTCCACCTCTTCGGCCAGCGAGACCGACTCGGCGTTCTCGGTGATCGCGACGCGGAACAACTCGGCCAGGTCTTCGAGCACCGCCTCGGCGCGGGTCGGGTCGAGGCGCACCAGCGCGAGCGCGGTGTTCAGCGTGTTGAACAGGAAGTGCGGCCGGATGCGCGATTGCAGCTCCGCCAGCCGCGCGGTCGTGTCCGCCGGCAGCAGCGCCTCGGCACGCAGCTGCAGCCACTGGAACACGACCGCCGCCAGCGCGGCACCGGCCAGCGCCGGCGCGAGCCACGCCGGCACGCCGGCCGGATCGCCGGCCGCAGCCCAGACGAACACCGAGCCGGCGGCGCCGCTCAGCGCGCCGAGCCCGATCGCGACGGCCCATTGCCCCGGCGGCGGCAACGCGCTGAACGGCCGCCGCGCCGCGCAGGCCACCAGCAGCCAGACCAGCACCGCCGGCAGGGCCGCGCTCGACCCGGTCGCGAAAGCGACCAGCCAGCCGCCCCAGGTCGGCGCGACGAACATCGTGCCGATCGCCAGCACGCCGTGCACGAACAGCAGCGCGCGCAGCACCACACCGACATGGCAGACGTCGAACACCGAGCCGGAGCCCGGCAGCGCCGGCGCCTGCGGCGGCGGGAGCCCGTCGAACAGGGTCGTGCCGAAGCCGGAGGTCCGCAATTCGCCCGGCCGCGAGGGCACGGGTGCGGGGGTGTCGGGCAGTGGCGAGCGACGAATCAAGGAGGGGCCTCGATAGAATCCGGCTGACCCGCATTGTCCAGCGCCGCACGCATGTCCTCCAATCAACTCGACAAAAAATCCCAGGCCTGGTCGGCGCTGTTCTCCGAGCCGATGAGCGATCTGGTCAAGCGCTACACCGCCAGCGTCGGCTTCGACCAGCGCCTCTGGAAGGCCGACATCACCGGCTCGCTGGCGCACGCCGAGATGCTGGCGGCGCAGCAGATCATCGGCGCCGACGACCACGCCGCCATCCAGCGCGGCATGGCGCAGATCACGCAGGAGATCGAGGCCGGCCGCTTCGAGTGGAAGCTCGATCTGGAGGACGTGCACCTGAACATCGAGGCGCGCCTGACCCACCTGGTGGGCGACGCCGGCAAGCGCCTGCACACCGGCCGCTCGCGCAACGACCAGGTCGCGACCGACGTGCGGCTGTGGCTGCGCGACGAGATCACCGCGATCGGCGGGTTGCTGACCGAACTGCAGCGCGCGCTGGTCGAGGTGGCCGATGCCAACGCCGAGGTCATCCTGCCCGGCTTCACGCACCTGCAGGTGGCTCAGCCGGTGAGCTTCGGGCACCACCTGCTCGCGTACGTGGAGATGTTCTCGCGCGATGCCGAGCGCATGGGCGATGTCTTCAGGCGCACCAACCGGCTGCCGCTGGGCGCGGCCGCGCTCGCCGGCACCAGCTACCCGCTGGACCGGGAGCGCGTTGCGAAGACGCTGGGCATGGACGGGGTGTGCCAGAACAGCCTCGACGCCGTGAGCGACCGAGACTTCGCGATCGAGTTCACCTCGGCCGCCGCACTCTGCATGATCCACTTCTCGCGCTTCAGCGAGGAGCTGGTGCTGTGGATGAGCCAGAACTTCGGCTTCATCGACCTGGCCGATCGCTTCTGCACCGGCTCGTCGATCATGCCGCAGAAGAAGAACCCCGACGTGCCCGAACTCGCGCGCGGCAAGACCGGCCGCGTGGTCGGCCACCTGATGGGCCTGATCACCCTGATGAAGGGCCAGCCGCTGGCCTACAACAAGGACAACCAGGAAGACAAGGAGCCGCTGTTCGACACCGTCGACACGCTCAAGGACACGCTGCGCATCTTCATCGAGCTGGTCGCAGGCATCACCGTGAAGCCCGAGGCGATGGAGCGCGCCGCGCTGCGCGGCTACGCCACCGCCACCGATCTAGCCGACTACCTGGTCAAGAAGGGCCTGCCCTTCCGCGACGCGCACGAGGTGGTCGCGCACGCGGTCAAGTTCGCGATCCAGCGCGGCATGGACCTGTCGGACCTGCCGCTGGACACGCTGCAGTCGTTCAACCCGACCATCGCCGACGATGTCTACGAGGTGCTCGGCCTGCGCGGCTCGCTGAACGCCCGCAACGTGCTCGGCGGCACCGCGCCGGCGCAGGTGCGCGCGCAGGTGGCGCGGCATCGGGCGCGGCTCGGCTGAGCGCGGCCGGGCGCTGAGCACGGCTGACGCGGCCGGCGCGTGGATTCACTGATCGTCGTCGTCGCGCTCGGCGCGATCGCCGCCGGCTTCGTGCAGGGGCTGTCGGGCTTCGGCTTCGGGCTGGTGGCCATGTCGTTCTGGGCCTGGACGGTCGAGCCCCAGCTCGCCGCCGTGCTTGCGGTGTTCGGCTCGCTCGCCGGGCAGTTGCTGGCGGTGCTGACGGTGAAGCGGCGCGTCGAGGCGCACCGACTGCTGCCCTTCGTCCTCGGCGGCGTGCTCGGCGTGCCGATCGGCGTGTGGCTGCTGCCGATGCTCGACGCCAACCTCTTCAAGGCCGTGCTCGGCGCGCTGCTGGTCACCTGGGGACCGGCGATGCTGCTGGCCCGGCAGTTGCCGCGCATCCGCCGCGGTGGGCGGGTCGCCGATGGCCTGGTGGGTGCGGTCGGTGGCGTGATGGGCGGCATCGGCGGCTTCACCGGCTCGGTGCCCACGCTGTGGTGCACGCTGCGCGGCTTCGACAAGGACACGCAGCGCGCCGTGATCCAGAACTTCAACCTCGCCACGCTCGCGGTCGCCTTCGGCATCTACCTCGCGCGCGGCTTCGTCACGAGCGCGATGCTGCCGATGCTGGCGATCGTGGCCGCCGCGCTCGCGCTGCCGGCACTGCTGGGCGCGCGGCTGTACATCGGCATCAGCGAAACCACCTTCCGCCAGATCGTGCTGGGGCTGCTCACACTTTCGGGGGTGGCGCTGCTGGCCTCGTCGGTGCCGCGCTTGATCGGGGTCTGACCGGGATCGCATCGCCGATCCGCGAACGCCGCGAGCAAAACAGTTCAGCGCATCGGCACGTCCGTGGCGTCGAACATGGCCAGCGTCGGCGCCTGGTCCACCAGCGCGGCCACCGCCTTGCCGAAGCCGCGCGAGGCTGGCAGCGTCAGGTGCGCGCCGATCGCCTCGCGGTCGGCCCAGCGCTCGAAGAACACCAGCCGGTGCGGATCGTCCACGTCGATCGCCACGCCATGCTCGATGCAGCCCGGCTCGGTGCGCGAGCGCGCGACGTGCTCGCGGCTCAGCCGCAGCACCTCGGCGAGGCTGTCGGGGCGGGCGTGCAGGGTTCCGGTGACGATGATCATGGCGAGGCTCCCGCGGCTCGGCGCCGCCGGCTCACGATAGCGCAGCGGCGCGGGCGCGGAACGGCACCTGGTAGAGCCACAGGCGCCGGCCGTCCGCGCACTCGATCACCTTGGTCGGCGCCACGCCCGGCGCGTCGAACTCGAGGCTGACGAGCCAGGCGCCGGCGCGCAGTTCGCGCGCTGCCTTCTCGGCCGCGCGACCCATGCTCTCGGGCCGCTGGAACACGTAGACGAGGTCGTACGCCGACCAGTCGGCGGCCCAGATGTCGGCGCGGCGCACGCGCGCGTCGCGGCAGCGCCAGGCGCACATCAGGCGCAAGGGCCAGCTCCACTCCAGGCCGTGCAGCGCCGCATCGGGGTATTCGCGCTTCAGCTCGATCAGGCCGTCGCCGAGACCGCAGCCAGCGTCGAGCACGCGCGCGCCGGGCTTCAGCGGCGCGAGCCGCGCGAGGCCGTCGAGCGCGTCGGTCGGGGTCGGGAACAGCGGCGCGTCGCGCCAGGCATTCAGTGGGTAGACGAGCGCGAGCAGCGCCAGCGGCAGCAACCAGCCCCAGGCCGGCATCGCGCCGGCCAGGCCGGAGGCGACGAGCGAGAGCGGGAACCCGGCGGCGATGAAGACGCGCCGCCACGGCGTCGTGCCCAGCACGCTCAGCGCCGCGCCGAGCCCGACCGCGGCGGCGATCGCGGCCGCCAGCGGCGCATCGACGGCGCGCAGCAGCGCAAACACCACCCAGCCGCTCGCCCAGCTCAGCAGCGCCGGCAGCGGCCAGACAATACGAACACCACCCATCTCAGGCCAGCGCCGGGCCGCCCCAAGCGGCCTGAGCTCCCCCCGGGGGACAGCGCCGAAGGCGCTTAGGGGCTGTCATGACTAGAATTTGAAGGCGAGGCGCAGGCCGCCCCAGTGCCGGCCGGCGACCGTGATCGGCGCGGCGGCTTCCTTCATCACGACGAACTGGCCGCCGCCCATGTCGCGGCGGTAGGTCTGCAGCAGGAACGGCCGTTCGTTGCGCGCCGAGGCGAGCCCGGTGCGGTCGTTGAAGATGCGGCGGTAGCGGCTGTTCGCGCTGTCCCACGCCAGATCGCCGCGCTGCGGTTGGTTGTACTTGGTGTTGTGCGTGGCGACATAGCCGTTGCGGTCGACGGCGATGCAGAACACCACCTTCGGGTCGAGCGTCAGCACATTCTCCTGCACCGCCGGGAACAGCCGGTCGGCCAGCGCCGCGAACGCGGTCGTGTGCTGGACCGGGTTGGTGCCGGGCATGGGGCGGTAGGCCTCGTCGAACAGCGCCGGCAGGTCGATCGCGCCACTCTCGAGCGCCTGCCCGAGCAGCGCGCCGATCTGGTCGGCCGCGGCGATCGCGGCACGGATGAACGGCGTGTCCTCGGTCTCGATGCCGCATTCGGCGACGAGCTCGATCAGGTGCTCCGACACGTCGAGGAAGGTCTCGCTGCGCTTCATCGCGGCGCCGAGCGAGCGGCCGGTCTGGCCCATCTCGGCGGCGATCGAGGCCATCTGCTCGTCGAGCCCGCCGCAGATCGCGCGGCTGCGCTCGGCCGCCTCGATGATGCTGGAGACGGCGCCCTGCACATCGGCCAGCGCGGTGTGGAACTCGCCGCGTTCGGCCCGCTTCGGGTCGACACGGATCTCGCGCGACAGCGCGGCGATGCGCTTGTCGAGCTCGCCGACAGTGCGCATGATCTCCTTGGACGAGAACTCGACCTTGCCGGCCAGGTCCTTGACCGCATCGGCGACAACGCCGAAGCCGCGCCCGGCGTCGCCGGCCCGCTTGGCCTCGACCGACGCGTTGAACGCGACCAGGCGCGTCTGCAGCGCGATCTGCGAAATGCTCTCGGCGGCGCCGGCCACGTCGCGCAGCGTCGTGACGACGGCGCCGACCTCGTTGCCGACGCCCTCGACCGCGATGCGCACCCGCTCCACGGCGGCGAGGCCGGCCGTCGAGACGCTGCCGATGCCGGCCTGCGCGGCGTTGATGTCCTTGACCTGCGTGGTCAGCGACGCGACCGCGACCACGCCACGCTCGGAGGCCTTGGCGGTGTCGTCGATCAGGCCGCGCACCTCGGCCGACTCGCGCCCGATCGTCGAGGCCTGGCGGCTGATGGAGCGGATCGCGGCGTCGAGGTCGGGCTGCGCCGGCAGCGGCACGGCGACCGGGCGTCGCAGCAGTCGCAGGACGCCCACGTCAGTAGGCGCGCAGCTTCACGCGCAGGCGCGCGATCGACTGGCTGTGCAGTTGGCAGACGCGCGATTCGGTCACCTTCAGCACCGCCGCGATCTCCTTCAGGTTCATGTCGTGCTCGTAGTACATGCTCATCACGTACTGCTCGCGCTCGGGCAGCACCTTGATCGCCTCGACGAGCGCCTCGCGCATGCGGTGGTCCTGCAGCTGCGCGAGCGGGTTGCTCTCCTCGTCGCCGACGTGGCGGTCGAGGAAGTCGTTGTCACCCTCGTCGCCGGACATGTCTTCCAGGTACACCAGCTGCGTGCCGCGCACCTTGCCGAGCAGCTCCTGGTACTCGACCAGCGTGACGCCCATCTCGCGGGCGATCTCGCTCTCGACCGGCGCACGCCCGAGCTTCTGCTCGAGCTTGTGCACCGCCGATTCGATCGTGCGCTGCTGCTTGCGGGTGCCGCGCGAGAGGTAGTCGTTGCCGCGCAGCTCGTCGAGCATCGCGCCGCGGATCCGCTGCGTCGCGAAGGTCTCGAACTGCACGCCCTGGGCGGCGTCGAAGCGGGTCATCGCGTCGGCCAGGCCGATCATGCCGACCTGGATCAGATCGTCGACCTCGACGTTGGCCGGCAGCTTGGCGATCATCTGGTGCGCGAGCCGGCGCACCAACCCGCTGTACTGCTTCAAGGTCGTGTTCAGGTCGAGCTGGCCTTTGGCGGTGTACATCGAGTGCTCCGATGAAGTGGTCAGTTGTGGGCCCATGCGCGTGCGGCTCCGTGTGGGGTCATGGCCAACGGGGCCAGGTCATGCAGGGCATCGCCCTGCGACGTGCGCAACTGCTCCCGCACGAGGCGGCGCAGTTCGGCGGTCGGCGCTTCCGTGGCGTCGCAGGCCGGGTCGATCTGGACCCAGTCACGCAACACCGCGCCGAGAAAGTCGTCAGCGCAAGTCGCGATCTGCATCGCGATGCGCTCCGAGCGCGGCGAGTGGGCCGCCGCGCCGAGCAGGAGGTCGTGCACCACCACGCCGGCGCGCTGCGTGAGCAGCTTCATCGCGGCGTAGGCGTGGGTCACGCTGGTCGGCCGGTCGTCGGCCAGCAGCAGCGGGCGCACGCGGTCGAGATCGGGGCTGCGCGAGAACAGCCGGCACAGGTCCGAGGCGCCGGCATGCACCAGCAGCACGTCGGCGTGCGGCGCGGCCTCGCCGACCGCCTTCAGGAAGGCGTTGGTCGAGCCGGTCGAATCGACGAAGCGCAGCGGCAGGCCGCGCGCGGCCAGGTACGAGACCTGGGCCGAGAGCGGCTCCACGCACGCCGCCAGGTCGAGCAGCGCCATCTCGTGATGGGCCGGGGCGCGCTCGCCGGCGTCGATCACCAGCGTGTGCTTGCCGTGCTCGGCGAAGGCCGTGCACAGGCGCTCCAGCATCACGCCGCCGAACGCGACGTTCGGGTTCGAGACCACGGGAACGACGCAGACGCGCGAGTGGGCGAACAGGCGGCGCAGGCCGTCGGCCTGGTCGAGGGGCAGGGATCGGGACATGGGCGGGTCGGCGTCCGGGGTGGTTCGGTGGAGGCGATCAGGCGTTCAGCGCGGGGCGCGCGGCGCCACGGTGCTGGTTCTGGTTCTGGCCCAGCGGCGCGGTGAAGATCAAGCTCACGTCGCTCGCGTCGAGCTTGTAGGCACTGCTGCCGCCGGCGCGCAGCGCGCGGTGCACCAGCGCGTTGGCCGACAGGCGGTGCCAGTCTTCCGGCACGCGCTGGCCGTTGGCCACGCCGATGACCTTGAGCTTCATGCGGATCATGGCGTCGAGCGCCGGGCCGAGCTTGACGGCCTCGTCCATCTTCGACAGCACGATGCCGGCGCAGAC
>JAZKIO010000029.1:0-103049 GCA_040384825.1 Pseudomonadota bacterium | reverse complement strand
CACCGAGACCGATTCGCTCGATCCGATGCGCGCGCAGATCGTCGGCATCTCGCTCGCGACCGAGGTCGGCGAGGCCGCCTACATCCCGCTGCGCCACAGCTACGCCGGCGTGCCCGATCAGCTGCCGATCGACGCGGTGCTCGCCGCGCTGCGACCGTGGCTCGAGAACCCGGCCGCGCCCAAGCTCGGCCAGAACATCAAGTACGACACGCACGTGTTCGCGAACGCCGGCATCGCGATCCAGGGCTACGCGCACGACACCATGCTGCAGAGCTACGTGCTCGAGGCGCACAAGGCGCACAGCCTGGAAAGCCTGGCCGACCGCCACCTCGGCCGCAAGGGCCTGAGCTACGAGGACCTGTGCGGCAAGGGTGCGCACCAGATCCCGTTCGCGCAGGTCTCGATCGACATGGCCGCCGACTACTCGTGCGAGGACAGCGAGATGGCGCTGCACGTGCACCGCACGCTGTGGCCGCAGATCGAGGCGAACGCCGGCCTGCGCCATATCTACGAGCAGATCGAGATGCCGACCAGCGCGCTGCTCGGCCGCATCGAGCGCACCGGCGTGCTGATCGACGCGGCGCTGCTCGCGCGCCAGAGCCAGCAGCTGGCCGAACGCATGATCGCGCTCGAACAGTCGGCCTACGAACTCGCTGGCCAGCCGTTCAACCTCGGCAGCCCGAAGCAGATCGGCGAGATCCTGTTCGGCAAGCTCGGCCTGCCGGTCAAGAAGAAGACGATGAGCGGCGCACCCAGCACCGACGAGGAAGTGCTGGCCGAACTCGCCGCCGACTACCCGCTGCCGGCGCGCCTGCTCGAACACCGCAGCCTGTCGAAGCTCAAGGGCACCTACACCGACAAGCTGCCGCTGATGGTCAACCCGGCGACCGGCCGCGTGCACACCAACTACGCGCAGGCGGTGGCGGTTACGGGGCGTCTGTCGAGCAACGACCCGAACCTGCAGAACATTCCGATCCGCACGGCCGAGGGCCGGCGCGTGCGCGAGGCTTTCATTCCGCCGCCGGGCCACTCGATCCTGAGCGCCGACTACTCGCAGATCGAGCTGCGCATCATGGCCCACATGAGCCGCGACCCGGGCCTGCTGAAGGCGTTCGCCGAAGGCATCGACGTGCACCGCGCGACCGCCAGCGAGGTCTTCGGTACCGCACTGGCCGAGGTCAGCAACGAGCAGCGCCGCTACGCGAAGACCATCAACTTCGGGCTGATCTACGGCATGGGCGCATTCGGCCTGGCGCAGAGCCTGAACATCGAGCGCAGCGCCGCCGCGACCTACATCGAGCGCTATTTCGAGCGCTTCGCCGGCGTGCGCCGCTACATGGAGGAGACCAAGGCGCTCGCGCGGCAGAAGGGCTATGTCGAGACGCTGTTCGGCCGGCGCATCTACCTGCCGGAGATCAACGGCGGCAGCGGCCCGCGCAAGAGCGCGGCCGAGCGCCAGGCGATCAACGCGCCGATGCAGGGCACCGCGGCGGACCTGATCAAGCTCGCGATGATCGCGGTGCAAAAGGCGCTGGATGAGCAGCAGCGTGCCACCAAGGTCATCATGCAGGTGCACGACGAACTGGTGTTCGACGTGCCGGCCGACGAGCTCGACTGGGCGCGCGCCGAGGTGCCGCGCATCATGGCCTCGGTCGCCACGTTCGAGGTGCCGCTGCTGGCAGAGGTCGGCGTCGGCGCCAACTGGGACGAGGCGCATTGAACAGCCCCGCGACGCGGCCTGACGCCGAGATCGAGCCGCGCTACGGCTGGGTCGTCGTCTGGGCCAGCTTCGTCGCGCTGGCGGTGATCTTCGGCGTCGTCTACTCGTTCGCGGCGTTCTTCGAGTCGTTCGCGAGCGCGTTCGGTGCGAGCCGCGCCGGCGTGTCGCTGGTGTTCGGCCTGTCGGGCCTGCTTTACTTCGTGCTCGGTGCGTTCGGCGGGATGCTGGCGGATCGCTTTGGGCCGCGCGTCGTCACCAGCGCCGGCATGGGGTGCATCGCCGCGGCGCTGGTCGCGGGGAGCTTCGCGCAGTCGATGCTGCAGCTGACGCTGGCCTACGGCATCGGCCTCGGGATCGGCGTGGCGCTGGTCTACACGCCGGCGATCGGTTGCGTGCAGCCCTGGTTCACGCGTCGGCGCGGGCTGGCGGCCGGCATCGCGAGTGCGGGCATCGGCGCCGGCACCTTCGGCGTGCCGCTGCTGGCCGCTGCGGCGATCGCGCAGTGGCAGTGGCGCGGCGCGATGTGGGCGCTGGCGGCCGGCGTGCTGGTCGTCGGCCTCGGCGCGACGCTGCTGCTGCGCCGTGCCCCGGCCGCCGCGCGCCGCGCCGATGGCAGCGTGCCCGGCACGCCGCTGGCGCAGGCGCTGCGCAGCCGCTCGTTCGTCTGGCTGTACGCGATGTGCGTGCTCGCGGCGCCGGCCATGTTCATTCCGTTCGCGCATCTTTCGGCGGCGGCGCGTGACCTGGGCATCGGGGACGCGCGCGCCGTCGGGCTGGTCGGCCTGATCGGCATCGGCAGCCTGGTCGGGCGCTTCGCGATCGGCGCGGTCGCCGACCGCGTCGGCCGGCCGCGCACGCTGATCGGCGTGCAGGCCTCGCTGGGCCTGGCGATGCTGCTCTGGCTGGTGGCCGGCGGCTACCCGGCGCTGGCGGTGTTCGCGCTGTGGATGGGGGTGAGCTACGGCGGCATCGTCTCGCTGATGCCGGCGTTGTGCATGGACCTGTACGGCGCGCGCGCAGTGTCGTCGATCATCGGCACGCTCTACACCGGCGCGGCGCTGGGCAACATCGCCGGTCCGTGGCTGGCCGGGCGGGTGTTCGATGCGCAGGGCAGCTATGCGCCGGTGATCGCGGGCTGCGCCGCGCTGTCGCTGTTGGCGACCTTCGCGACCTGGCGCGCGCTGCGGCGCTGAGCGGCGCCCGCGCGAATACGGCCGCCCTCAGGCGTGCATCATCTCGCGCACCTTGCGCGCGAGTTCGGTGATCTCGAACGGCTTGGTCAGCACCGACATGCCCTGCTCCAGGTGGCCGTTGCCGACCGCGGCGTTCTCGGCGTAGCCGGTGATGAACAGCACCTTGAGGTCCGGCCGCGAGACCCGCGCCGCATCGGCGACCTGCCGGCCGTTGATGCCACCGGGCAGGCCGACGTCGGTGATCAGGAAATCGATGCGCCGGCCGGATTGCAGCAGCAACAGGCCGCCCGGGCCGTCGGACGCGCTCAGCGCGCGGTAGCCGGCCTCGACCAGCACCTCGACGATGAGCGTGCGGATCGTCGCCTCGTCCTCGATCACGAGCACGGTCTGGCCGTCGCCGTCCTCGACCGCCGCGTCATCGGCGCGCGGCGCGTCGTCCTCCGCGGGGCCGACGAAGCGCGGCAGGTACAGGCACATGGTCGTGCCTTGGCCGATCTCGGAATAGATGCGCACCTGCCCGCCCGACTGGCGCACGAACCCGTAGACCATCGACAGGCCGAGCCCGGTGCCCTGGCCCAGCGGCTTGGTGGTGAAGAAGGGATCGAACACGCGCTTGATGACGTCGGGCGCCATGCCGCTGCCGGTGTCGGTGACGCACAGCGAGATGTACTGGCCCGGCGCCAGTTCGCGCTCGGCCGCGGCGCGGTCGTCGAGCCACTTGTTGGCGGTTTCGATCGTCAGGCGCCCGCCGCCGGGCATCATCGCGTCGCGGGCGTTGATGCACAGGTTCAGCAGCGAGTTCTCGAGCTGCGACGGGTCGATGCGCGTGGGCCACAGGCCGCCCGCGCCGACGACCTCGAGCGTCACGCTCGGGCCGACGGTGCGGCGGATCAGCTCCTCCATGCCGCCGATCAGGCGGTTCACGTCGGTCGGCTTCGGGTCCAGCGTCTGGCGGCGCGCGAAGGCGAGCAGGCGCTGGGTCAGCGCGGCGGCGCGGCGCACCGCGTCCAGCCCCATCGAGAGGTAGCGCTCGTTGCCTTCGAAGCGCTGCTGCAGCAGGCGCTTCTGCAGGATCTGCAGGCTGCCGCCGATGCCGGCGAGCAGGTTGTTGAAGTCGTGCGCGATGCCGCCGGTCAGTTGCCCGACCGCCTCCATCTTCTGCGCCTGGCGCAGCGCGTGCTCGGCGACCATCAGGTCGCGCGTGCGCGATTCCACCATCGCCTCGAGGTTCTCGTTGGCCTCGCGCAGGCGCTGCTCGCTCTCGCGCAAGGCGGCGGCGCTGCGCAGGCGCTCGTCGACGGCGCCGGCGCGCTCGGCCACGTCGCGCACCAGCGCCAGGTCCTCGGCGCTCCAGGCGCGCACCTCGGGGTGGTCGACGAACAGCACCGCGACGAGCTGGCCCCGCTCGATGACCGGCACCGTGAGGAAGGAGCGCGTGCTTCGCGCCTCCAGCGCGGCGGGCGCATCGGCGGTGCGCGGGTCGAGCCGCACGTCCTCGATCGCCACCGGCTCGCCGGCCTTCAGCGTGTCGATGAACGAGCCGCAGGCGCGCAGCGGCAGCGTTCCGGCGAGGCTCTCGATGCCCGGGGCGGTCCAGTCGCGCAGCACGTGCAGGGTTTCGGTGACGGGGTCGATCGTGCCGTAGCCGGCGCGGCCCACCTGCAGCGTCTCGCCGAGCGTGCGCGCGGCCTCGTGGCCGACGGTGTCGAGCGACTCCGCGTCGCGCAGGCGGTCGCTCAGGCGCGCCAGTGCGTCGCGGCGGCGGTCGGCACGCCAGCGTCGCGTCACGTCGCGCATCACGGCGAGCGTGCCGGTGGTGCGGCCGGCCGCGTCCTTCAGGTCGGAGACGATGGCCTCGACATGGATCTCGGCGCCGCCGGCGAGGTGATGCACGCTGACGACCCCGGCGCGGCGCTCGCCGCCGGGCGCCCCCAGTCCCTCGCGCAGCACCGTCTCGGCGTAGACCTCGCTGCGCGTTCGTCCGAGCGCGGCCGCCGATTCGATGCCGTAGCGTTGCTCGGCGGCGGTGTTCATGTAGATGATGTGGCCGTCGTTATCGAACGCGAACACCGCGTCCTCCATCTGCGACAACACGTCCTGGCGCAGCCGGTTCGAGGCGGCGTGCGCGCTCTCCAGCGTGTAGATCTCGTTGTTGACGATCAGCGCGTCGACGTCGCCGCTGTGGATCGAGTGCAGCGTGTCCTCGAGCTCCTGCAGGCGGTGCCGCAGCTCCTCGTTCTCGTCGCTCAGCCGGGCGCTGGCATCGGCGCCGCTCACGGCGTGCCCCCGGACGGACGCGCCAGGCCCAGCGTCACGCGCATGCGCTCGGTGTCGGACAGGTCGCCGATCAGGCGCCGCTGCGGCAGCGGCGTCAGCCGCACGAGCGTGGGCGACGCGAAGATCTGGTCGGCGCGCGCGGCTTCCACGTGCTCGGCGATGTCCAGCACGTCGAGCCGGTGCGCGCCCGGGAGGTGCTCCTCGAAGAAGCGGCGCGCGTTGACCATCGCGCGCGACGACGCCGGCGAGGCCGAGCTGACGTAGAGCCGGAAAGTCTGCTGCGGCACGGGGCGCGGTGCCACCGCTCAGCCCGCCGGCTTGACGTCGAGGCCGACCAGCACGCGCTCCTCGTTCGACAGGTCGCCGATGATCTTGCGCAGCGGCTCGGGGAACTTGCGCACCAGCGTCGGCACCGCGAGGATCTGGTCGCCGGCCGCGAGCTTGGGGTTCACCAGCAGGTCGATCACCTCGATGCTGTAGCGGCCCGCGAGGTGCGTCTCGCACAGCCGCTTCAGGTTCTCGAGCGCGGCGGCCGAGCGCGCGGTGGTGCCGGCCACGTACAGCTTGAGCTGCCACTCGGGGCGCGTGGAACTGCCGGCGTCCTTGCCGCCCTTGCGGGCCTTGGGTGGGGAGGCGTCCGCCATGTCAGTCTTTGCGCCGACCGGCGGCCGGCTTGCCGGTGCCGCGTGCGGCGGCGTTCGCGCGCGCCCGCGACGCGCCCGACTCGGCCTCGAACTTCTCGCGTGCGATCGCGAACTCGACTTCGCCGGCGCGCTCGTCCGCCTCGATCAGCATCGCGGCGATCTGGGCGTCCAACGTCTTGCGCCGGTTGGCCAGGTCGCGCAGGCGGCGCTCGTGGTCGCGCCCGCGCAGGTCGTTCGCGGCGATCAGCTGCGCCTCGTGGGTGATGCGCGCGGTGCCGGTCAGGACCTGGTCACCGAACAGGTAGACGTCGACCAGGTCGACGCCGTGGTCGGAGAACAGGAACTCGCGCACCTGGTTCGAGTGCGGCATGCCGCGCGACTTGAGCACCTGCAGCGTGCGCGTGCGCTCGCCGTTGAGCGCGATGTTCGCGAGCAGCAGCCAGGTGTCCATCAGCGACGAGACGCCGACCTCCGAGTTGGCCATCGCCGTGACGCCGTTGTCCGCCGTCAGCGCGGTGAACAGCGCGGTGGTGTTGCTCGTCTTGAGGAAGTCGATCAGGCGCATCAGCGTGAGCTTGAGGCCGCCGTCGTCGCCGGGCGAGGTGAGGTTGCTGATCGGGTCGACCGCGACCACGTCCGGCTTGAACGCCATCACCAGGTCGTACATGCGGACCAGGTGCTGCTCGAGGCCGTGCAGGGTCGGCCGCGTCGACTCGATCCGCAGCAGCCCCTTGTCGACCCAGCGCTGCAGGTGGAGCCCGATCGAACTCATGTTGCGCAGCAGCTGGCTCGCCGACTCCTCGTACGCGAACAGCATCGCCCGCTCGCCGCGTGCGCAGGCCGCGTCGACGAAGCTCGCGGCCAGGCTGCTCTTGCCGGTGCCCGGCGCACCCGAGACCAGCACGCTGCTGCCGCGGAACACGCCGGCGCCGTCCAGCATCTCGTCGAGCCCGGCGATGCCGGTGGGCACGCGCTCGCGCGAGGCCGCGTGGTCCAGGGTCAGCGAGGTGATCGGCAACACCGAGATGCCGTGCTGGCCGATCAGGAACGGGTACTCGTTGGTGCCGTGCTGCGAGCCGCGGTACTTGACGACGCGCAGCCGGCGGGTCGAGACCTCGTCCTGCACGCGGTGGTCGAGCAGGATCACGCAGTCGGCCACGTACTCCTCGAGCCCGTAGCGGGTGAACGTGTTCTCGCCGCGCTCGGCGGTGATGACGGCGGTCACGCCCTTGTCCTTGAGCCAGCGGAACAGGCGCCGCAGTTCGGCGCGCAGGATCGCGTGGTTGGGCACGCCGGCGAAGAGGGCCTCCACGGTGTCGAGCACCACGCGTTTGGCACCGATCGAATCGATCGCGTGGCCGAGCCGGATGAACAGGCCCTCGAGGTCGTACTCGCCGGTCTCCTCGATCTCGCTGCGCTCGACGCGCACGAAATCGATCGCGATCTTCTTCTGGCGTTCGAGCTTGGCCAGGTCCCAGCCGATCGAGGCCACGTTCGCGGCGAGCTCGTCCGCCGTCTCCTCGAACATCATGAACACGCCGGGTTCGTCGAACTCGGTGGCGCCGCGCACCAGGAACTCGGCCGCGAACATCGTCTTGCCGCACCCGGCGGCGCCGCACACGAGCGTCGGCCGGCCGCGTGGCAGGCCGCCGGCGGTGATCTCGTCGAGGCCGGCGATGCCGGTCGCGGACTTCGCCACCCCGGTCGGTCCGGCGCCGGCACTTCGCTTCTTGCTTGCTTTGGCCATGCGGCGGAGACGTCCCGATGCAGAAGATCGGTCAATCTAGCGCCGGGCGATCGGGCCGTCGAGCAGGCCCGTTCGCGACCCTGTGTAGGCTTCGTCCTACACGCTGACGAGCGACTACGGCAGTCGCGCTTCCGCCCGCATCTGATCGCAGACGTTCTTGCCGGTCTGCGTCAATTGCAGCGTGCCGCCGTTCCACTCGAGCCAGTAGAGCGCCACGTAATCGGCGATGAGCGCCTCGCTGACGAGGTCGGCGCGGCGGCGTTGCAGCGCGGAGACCGTTTCGAGCAGCTCGCGGCGCAGGACATCGGTACGGGTCGGGGCAGGGGTTGTGATCAAGGCACCTCCGTGGGTTGACCGACGTTAGCACCGCCGCATGACGCTCAGGGGACGATTTGCCCGGTCCCACCCCTGCTTTTCCCTCATGCCCCCACCGAATGCGGGGGCGCGGCGCGCGCCGACCGGGCAGACTCCGGGACTTGGCGGACTGCGCCGGCCTTTCACCACGACATGACACCCATCCCGTTCGACCCCCAGGCGACGCTGCAATTCGTCATCAACGCCGCCTCCGGCCAGAACGACGCCGACACCAAGCGTGCCGCGATCGAGAGCGCGCTGACGACGGCCGGGCGCCGCGGCGACCTGCACGTGACGCGCCCCCAGGATCTGGCGCAGGTCGCGCGCGAGTGCGCGGCCACGGCGCTCGCGACCGGCTCGGCGGTGGTCGCGGTCGGTGGCGACGGCACGATCAACGCGGTCGCGCAGGCCGCGCACGGCGCCGGCTGCGCGATGGGCGTGATGCCGCAGGGCACGTTCAACTACTTCGCCCGCACGCACGGCATCCCGCAGGAGCCGGCGGCGGCCGCGGCGATGCTGCTGTCCGCGACGCCGCGGCCGGTGCAGATCGGGCTGGTCAACCGCAAGGTATTCCTCGTCAACGCCAGCCTCGGCCTGTACCCCGAGCTGCTGCAGGACCGCGAGGCCTACAAGGCGCGCTTCGGCCGCAGCCGGCCGGTGGCGCTGCTCTCGGGGCTGGTCACGCTGCTGCGCGAGCACCGCCAGCTGCGCCTGCGCATCGAGCGTGGCGGCCAGGCGCGCGATGTGCGCACGCCCACCCTGTTCGTCGGCAACAACCGGCTGCAGCTCGAGCAGGTGGGCCTGCGCACCAGCGGCGGGGTCGAGCAGGGCTGCGTCGCCGCGGTGATGCTGCGGCCGATCGGCACGCTGTCGATGCTGAAGCTGCTGCTGCGTGGCGCGCTCGGCAGCCTGGGCGAGGCCGACGATGTCGAGACCTTCGGCTTCGACCACATGGTGGTGCAGCCGTCGCTGTCGTACGGCATGCGCCGCATCAAGGTGGCGGTCGACGGCGAAGTGATGTGGATGCGTGCGCCGCTGCGCTTCGAGGTGGCCGAGGTGCCGCTGTACCTGCTTGCCCCCGAACGCCCGTTCGAGACCGGGGAGGTTGAGGCATGAGCGTGTTGCTGCAGGTCTCGGACCCGCACTTCGGTACCGAGCGCGCGCCGGTGGTCGAGGCGCTGGTGGCGCTGGCGCAGCGCGAGCGGCCGGCGCTGGTGGTGCTGTCCGGCGACATCACCCAGCGCGCGCGACCGGCGCAGTTCCGTGCCGCGCGCGCGTTCGCCGACCGGCTCGGCGCGCCGCTGCTGGCGATCCCGGGCAACCACGACCTCCCGCTGTTCGACCTGCTCACGCGCATGCTGCGCCCGTACGCGCGCTACCGCGCCGCGTTCGGCGAGGCGCTGGAGCCGGTCTTCGCGTCCGACGACTGGCTGGTGATCGGCGTCAACACGACGCGGCCGGCGCGGCATGCGAACGGCCAGGTCGATGCGGTGCAGGTCGATCGGGTCGCCGCGCGGCTGGCCTCGGCCACGCCGGCGCAGTTGCGCGTCGTCGTCGTCCACCAGCCGGCGGCCGTGCTGCGCGCCGAGGACGAGCACGACCGCCTGATCGGTCACGCCGAGGCGCTGGCGCGCTGGTCGGCCGCGGGGGCCGACGTGGTGATGGGCGGCCACATCCACCTGCCGTACGTGTTGCTGGTGGCCGGCGTGACGCGCCCGCTGTGGGTGGTGCAGGCCGGAACGGCCGTGTCGGAACGGGTGCGCGACGGCGCGCCGAACTCGGTGAACCTGCTGCGCTGGGACGGCCGCGGCGTGCAGGTCGAGCAATGGGACTGCCCGGCCGACGGCCCGGCGTTCGTCCGCGGCACGGTCACGGCGCTGGCGCCGGCGCGAGGGGCTCGTGAGCGCTGAACTGGACGACGACATCGGCGGCGCCGCGATCGTCGCGCTCGCGCGCGTGGCCGCGCCGCATGCGCTGGCGATCTTCGTTGTGACGGCCCTGCTGGCCGTGGCGCTGACCTGCGTGCTCTGGTGGGTGAGGCACCGGCTGATCGTCGTGCCGGGCCATGTGGCGACGCCGCCGCCTTGGCTGCTCGGGCTGCGGCTGGCGATCGGCTTCGGCGCGATCGTCTTCGGCGCCTGGGGGTTCGCCGAGATCGCCGAGGCGCTGCACGCGCAGGCCGCGCTCGGCGCCGCGGACGAGCTGATCACGCAGGGCGTGCGCAGCGTGCCGATGCCGGTGCTGCAGTTCTTCGCGGTCGTCACGCGCTTCGGCGATGTCGCGACGATGACCGCGCTGTGCATCGTCGTCGCGGCCGTGCTCGTGCTGCTGCGGCGGCGTTGGCTCGCGTTTGCGTGGGTCTTCGCCTGCGCCGGCAACGGGCTGCTGAACGTGACGCTGAAGCAGGTCTTCGAGCGCGTGCGGCCGCTCCACGACGACGGCCTGGTGCTGGCGCACGGCTTCAGCTTCCCGAGCGGGCACAGCTCGGGCGCGGTGGTCGGCTACGGCATGCTGGCGTACGTGGCGACCCGGTTCGCGCCGCCGCGCTGGCACCTCGCGATCTGGATCGCGGCGCTGCTGCTGGCCCTGTCGATCGGGGCGAGCCGGATGTTCCTGCGCGTGCACTTCGCCAGCGACGTGCTGGCCGGGTTCGCGAGCGGCAGCGCGTGGCTCGCGGTCAGCATCGCCAGCATCGTGCTCGGGCGCTGGTACCGCGAGCGCCGCGCCTGAACGCGCGCCTCGAAGCTGCGGCCAGGGGCTGTCATCAAGAAGTCGCATTTCGTTCATAGACTGGGCGGATGACCGAACCCCGCGCCCCTGGCGACCCGAAGATGCCCGCGCTGCTGAACCGCGAGCGCGCGATCCTCGAATTCAACCGCCGCGTGCTGGCCCAGGCGCGCCGCGCCGATGTGCCGCTGCTGGAACGCCTGCGCTACGTCTGCATCGTCTCGTCGAACATGGACGAGTTCTTCGAGGTGCGCTTCGCCGACTACCTGGAGGCGGCGCGCCGCGCCGGCTCGGGCGTCTCGACCCGCGATCTCGATTCGGTGGCGGCCGATGCCCACGCGCTGATCGACGACCAGCACGGCGTCTTCAACGACGAGGTGATGCCGGCGCTGCAGCAGCAGGGCATCGTGATCCTGAACCACGGCGACCGCGACGCGGAGCAGCGGCGCTGGGTCGCCGCGTTCTTCGAGCGCGAGGTGCGGCCGCTGCTGGTGCCGGTCGGCCTCGATCCGTCGCACCCGTTCCCGCAGGTGGCGAACAAGTCGCTCAACTTCATCGCGCGGCTCGGCGGCAAGGACGCCTTCGGTCGCGAGAACACCTTCGCGATCGTCAAGGTGCCGCGGGTGTTGCCGCGCGTGATCCGCCTGCCCGACAAGCTGGCCGGCGGGCGCCAGGTCTTCGTGCTGCTGACGAGCGTGATCCGCGCCCACCTGGCCGAGCTGTTCCCGGGCCGTGAGGTCGAGGTGTTCTCGCAGTTCCGCGTGACCCGCGATTCGGACCTCGAGGTCGACGAGGGCGACGTGAAGAACCTGCGCCAGGCGCTGCGCTCGGGCCTGACCACGCGCCACTTCGGCCAGGCGGTGCGGCTCGAGGTCGTCAGCACCTGCCCCGCCGAGCTGTACGAGTTCCTGCTGCAGCAGTTCGCGCTGCCACCGGCGGCGCTGTACCGTGTCAACGGGCCGGTCAACCTGGTGCGGCTGTTCCAGCTGATCGACCAGGTGCGCGACGACGCCGGCGCCGCGCTGCGCTTCGCGCCGTTCGAGCCGGCCTGGCCGCAGAAGGCGCTGCCGCGGCAGGCGTCGATGTTCGACCGGCTGCGCGAGCGCGACGTGCTGCTGCACCAGCCGTTCGAGTCCTTCGACCCGGTGGTGCAGTTCCTGCGCGAGGCCGTGCACGATCCCGACGTGCTGGCGATCAAGCAGACGATCTACCGCACCGGCAGCGAATCGCCGCTGATGGACCTGCTGATCGAGGCGGCGCGGCGCGGCAAGGAGGTGATGGTCGTCGTCGAGCTGAAGGCGCGCTTCGACGAGGAGGCCAACATCAACTGGGCCGAGCGGCTGGAGGCGGTCGGCGTGCAGGTGGTCTACGGGATCGTCGGCCTGAAGACGCACGCCAAGCTGCTGCTGATCACGCGCCGCGAGCAGGGCCGGCTGCGACGCTACGCGCACCTGTCGACCGGCAACTACAACCCGAAGACGGCGCGCCTGTACACCGACCTCGGCTACTTCACCGCCGAGCCCGACCTGACGAGCGACGCCGACGCGGTGTTCCAGCAGCTCGCGAGCCTGGGCCGCACCAAGCCGCTGCGTGCGCTGCTGCAGGCTCCGTTCACGCTGCACAAGCAGATGCTCGCGCACATCGAGAAGGTGGCGGTCGCGGCGCGCGAGGGCCGGCGTGCGCGCATCGTCGTCAAGGTCAATGCGCTGACCGACCCGCCGCTGATGCGCGCGCTGGTCGGCGCCGGCCAGCACGGTGCCGACATCGACCTGATCGTGCGCGGCGCCTGCATGCTGCCGCCCGGGATCGAGGGCGTGACCGACCGCATCCGCGTGCGCTCGGTGGTCGGGCGCTTCCTCGAGCACTCGCGCATCAGCTACTTCTGTTGGGGCGACGCGCCGGACGAGCAGGCGGTGTTCCTGTCCAGCGCCGACTGGATGGCGCGCAACATGTTCGGCCGCATCGAGGTGGCGTGGCCGGTGCGCGACCCGAAGCTGCGCCAGCGCGTGATCGACGAATGCCTGGTGCCCTACCTGCACGACCGCCAGGACGCGTGGGAGCTGCGCGCGGACGGCAGCTACGAGCGCATCGGCACCGAGGGGCCGAGCGCGCAGCAGGCGCTCGTCGCGCGCTACACCGAAGGCGGCGGCTGAGATGGACCTGATCCTGTGGCGCCACGCCGAGGCGGTCGAGCTGCGCGAAGGCGCCGACGACCTGGTGCGCCCGCTGACGACCAAGGGCGAGCGCCAGGCCCAGCGCATGGCCGATTGGCTGAACCAGCGCCTCGCGCAGTCGACCCGCGTGCTCGTGAGCCCCGCGCTGCGCTGCCAGCAGACCGCCCGGGCGCTGGACCGCAAGTTCAAGACGCTGACCGAACTCGGCCCCGAGGGCAACGGCGAGGCGCTGCTGAAGGCCGCGCGCTGGCCGGACGCGAGCGAGCCGGTGCTGATCGTCGGCCACCAGCCGACGCTTGGCTTCGTCGCGTCCTACCTGCTGTCGGACCAGCCGCAGAACTGGACGATCAAGAAGGGCGCGGTGTGGTGGATCAGAGGTCGCCAGCGCGAGGACCGCGCGCAGGTGATCCTGCAGGCGGTGCAGTCGCCTGATTGCCTCTAGCCGCGAAACTCCAGCTTGAGCGGCCCGTTGCGGGCCCACATCGCGACTTCCTCTTCGAGCAGGTGGCGGGTGCGCGGGTGGCTGTCGGCCCAGCCGGGCGCGACCACGAGTTCGGCCGTCGAACCGGAGCGCTTGAGCCGCATCGCGTCGGTGCGGACCTCGCCGCGGGCGTGGCACTTGATGACGCCCAGGCGCAGGCACAGCACCTGCCACGCGAAGTCGTCGCGCGCCAGGCTGGATTCGATCTTGCGCAGCCCGCCGCGCTGGCCGAGCACCAGCGCGCCGACCCGCCGCAGCTGGCTCTGCGAGAAGCCCGGCGCATCGACGTGGTCGAGCACGTAGGCGCTGTGGCGGTGGTGGTCGTGGTGCGAGACCATCATGCCGATCTCGTGCAGCGCGCAAGCCCACAGCAGCTCGCGCCGCGTCTCCACATCCGCCTTGGGCTGCACGCCGGCGTACAGCGCGCTGGCGATGGCGGTGACGCGACCGGCCTGTTGCGTGTCGACCATGAAGCGGCGCTGCAACTCGCGCACCGACGCGTCGCGCATGTCGTGGCCGTCCTGCGGCAGCCGCGTCGCGTGGTGGCGCTCGTCGAGGTCGAAGATCACGCCCTGGCGCAGCGCGCCACGCGCCGGCGCGAGCTCGGCGATGCCGAAGTTGGCGGCCAGCGTGTACAGGATCGACAGGCCGCCGGCGATCACGGCGCGCCGGTCCTCCTTCAGACCCGGCAGCGCGAGCTTCTCGACCCGGCCGGCGCGCAGGCACTGCTCCATCAGCCAGCGCAGGCCTTCGGGCGTGATGCGGCCGTCGGTCACGTCGCTCGCCGCCAGCAGCTGCGAGACCGCGCCCACCGTGCCCGACGAGCCGAGCGCTTCCTGCCAGTGCACGGCGGCGAACGGCTCCAGCCCTTCCTCCAGCTCCGCGCCGGCGGCGATCTGCGCGCGGCGGAACGCGCCCTCGGTGAAGCGGCCCTCGCCGAAGTAGCGCAACGACAGGCTGACGCTGCCGACCTGGAACGATTCCGCCCGCACCGGCTTGCGGCCGTGGCCGAGGATCATCTCGGTCGAGCGCCCGCCGATGTCGACGACCAGGCGCGGCACGGTGGACGGCTGCAGCCGCGCGACGCCGGCGTAGATCAGGCGCGCTTCCTCGCGCCCGGAAATCACCTCGATCGGGAAGCCGAGCGCGGCCTGCGCGCCGAGCAAAAACGCGTCGCGGTTGCGCGCCTCGCGCAGCGTCTGCGTCGCGACCGCGCGCACCTGCGCCGGCTCGAAACCCTGCAGGCGCTGCGCGAAGCGCGCCAGGCAGGTCAGGCCGCGCGCGCTGGCCGCGTCGGTCAGCAGGCCGTTCGCGTCGAGCCCGGCGCCCAGCCGCACGGTTTCCTTCAGGTAGTCGATGCGGCGGTAGCGGCCGTCGATCAGCTGGCCGATCTCGAGCCGGAAGCTGTTCGAGCCCATGTCGATCGCGGCCAGCTGGCCGGGCCAGCGCGGCGCGTCGGGGGAGGAGGAAGGGTGCATGCCGCATTGTCCGTGCAAAGCGCGGGGTACTCCGGCGGTGCCGACGCCGCGTCCGGTGCGTTTCTAGAATGCGCCACCCTGTCACGGAGCCTTACATGTCGACCACCCCTCTCGATCTGCCTGGAAACGCGCCCGACCGCGCCCGCCGCGATTTCGTCCGCGCCGCCGTCGGTACCGGCTTCGCGGCCGCGGTGCTGCCGGTGACCGCGCAGACCATCAAGACCGACAGTGCGGGCCTGACGGTCGGCGAGGTGATGATCCCGTCCGGCGATTTCAAGATGCCGGCCTACCGCGCGATGCCGGCCGGCAAGACCGGCCTGCCGGTGGTGCTGGTGGTGTCGGAGATCTTCGGCGTGCACGAGCACATCGCCGATGTGGCGCGGCGCTTCGCGAAGCTCGGCTACCTCGCGATCGCGCCCGAGCTGTTCGTGCGCCAGGGCGACGCGCAGTCCTTCGGCGAGATCGGCAAGCTGCTGAGCGAGGTCGTGAACAAGGTGCCCGACGCGCAGGTGATGGGCGACCTGGACGCCGCGGTGGCATGGGCCAAGGCCAACGGCGGCGACACGAGCCGGCTCGGCGTCACCGGCTTCTGCTGGGGTGGCCGCATCACCTGGCTCTACACCGCGCACAGCCCGGCGGTGAAGGCCGGCGTCGCCTGGTACGGCCAGATGCAGGGCGTGCCGAGCGAGCTGAAGCCGAAGAACCCGATGGACCTGGTCGGCCAGTTGAAGGCGCCGGTGCTCGGGCTGTACGGCGCGGAGGACCAGGGCATCCCGGTCGCCGCGGTCGACCAGATGAAGGCGGCGCTCGCCACCGGCAATGCGGCCGCGAAGGCGTCGCAGTTCGTCGTCTACCCGGGTGCGCCGCACGCCTTCCACGCCGACTACCGGCCGAGCTACCGCAAGGACGCGGCCGACGACGGCTGGAAGCGCTGCGTCGCCTGGATGAAGACGAACGGCGTCTGAGGTCGCGGGCGGGCCGAGCGCCGGGCCGCCCCGAGCCGGCCCGCGTCCCCTCCCGGGGACCGGCCAACGTACCCGTTGGCCGAGGGGTCGTCCCTATCTGACGATCAGCACCGGCACCTTCGAGTGCGTCAGCACCTTCTGCGTCTCGCTGCCGAGCAGCAGCGCGGTGACGCCGCGCCGGCCGTGCGAGGCCATCACCAGCAGGTCGCACTGGGCGCGCGCGGCGTGCTCGATGATGGCTTCCCACGGATGCAGGGCCTCCACCGTGACCGGCTCGCACGCCACGCCGGCCTGGCGGCAGGCCTCGACGACGGCCTGCACGCGCTGGTTGGCGATGCGCTCCTGCGCGTCGAAGAACTCCTGCGGCGGCGTGGGCTGCATCTCCGAGATCGCGCTGTAGGGGAAGGGCTCCTTCACGCTGATCGTGTGGATCGCGGCACCCACTGATCGGGCGAGTGCGATGGCGGTGTCGATCGCCTTCGCGGTGATGTCCGAGCCATCGGTCGGCAAGAGAATGCGCTTGAACATGTCGTCTCCTTCGCGGTCACGGAACCGCCGGGGAGATGATGCGCCGCGGGCCGCCGGCGAGTGAAGGGATTCGGCGCAGTTGTTGACCCAGGACAAGGGCCGGGCCGTTGCGGTGTGGGCCGGGTGCGCGCTCAGCCGCGCGCGATCGGCCGCGCCGGGTCGGCCGACCACTCGCTCCACGACCCCGGGTACAGCACCGAGCCGGCGAGCCCGGCATGGTCCATCGCCAGCAGGTTGTGGCAGGCCGTGACGCCGGAGCCGCACTGGTGCACGGTGGTGCGCGGCGCGGCCGCGCCGAGCAGCGCGTCGAACTCGCCGCGCAGCCGCGCGGCGGGCTTGAAGCGGCCGTCCGCCGCGAGGTTGTCCTTGAAGAAGCGGTTGGACGCGCCGGGGATGTGGCCGGCGGCCGCGTCCAGCGGTTCGACTTCGCCACGGAAGCGCTCGCCGGCGCGCGCGTCGATCAGGCGCACGCGGCCGAGTTGCGCGGCGAGGGCCGGGGCCTCGATCGTGTCGACGAGCGGTGCGCGATCCGGGTAGGGCGCGGTCGACGCCGGCACGGGCGCATCGGTGACGAGCGCGCCGCCGGCCGCTGTCCACGCGGCGATGCCGCCATCGAGCACCGCGGCGTCCGCGTGGCCCATCCAGCGCAGCATCCACCACAGCCGCGAGGCATAGACGCCGCCCTGCCGGTCGAACGCGACGACGGGTGTCGACGCGGTCACGCCGCAGCGCCCGAGTGTGGCCGCGAAGTCGGCGCGCGCCGGCAGCGGATGGCGGCCGCGGAACTCGCCGGCGGAGCCGGTCTTCGGCCCGCACAGGTCGCGGTCGAGGTGCAGGTACTGCGCACCCGGCGGGTGCCCGGCGCCCCAGGCGGCCTCCCCGGCGGCGGGGTCGGCGAGGTCGAAGCTCAGGTCGAACAGCACCGGCGGCTCGTCGCTCGCGAGCGCTGCGCGCAGGTCGGTCGCGTCGATCAGCGTGCGGTAGGGCATGTCAGGACTCCAGGGTCGAGTTGGTCGCGTCGGCGGCAAGCGGGGTGCGGCTGCGCAGCAGCGTGGCGCCGAGCCCGGCGCCGACGATCAGCAGCATGCCGGCGAATGCCATCCACGTCATGCGGTCGGCGAACAGCAGCACGCCGTAGCCGAACGAGAACGCGATGCCCAGGTACTGCAGGCTCGCGATCACCAGCGTGCGGCCGGTCGCGTAGGCGCGGGTCATCAGCAGCTGGGCCACCGTGGCGAGACCACCGACCGCGAGCAGCAGCAGGACGCCGCGCAGCGAGTGCGCGTGCATGCCGGTGTAGAGCGTCGTCAGCAGCCCGAATATCGCGCCGCCGAGCGAGAAGTAGAAGACGATCCGCATTTCGGGCTCGCCGGCGCGGGCGAGCGCCGTCACCTGCAGGTAGGCGGTGGCCGAGATCATCCCGGAGAGCAGGCCGATCAGGCCGTGCCAGAGCTGGTCCTGCTCGATCGTGGGCCGCAGGATCAGCGCGACGCCGGCGAAGCCGAGCAGCACCGTGCCGATCAGACGGCCGTCGACCCGCGCGCTGCCGAGCATGGCGGCCCCGCCGAGCAGGAACAGCGCCATCCAGACCGACGACATGTAATTGAGCGTCATCGCGGTCGCGAGCGGCAGGTTGCCGAGCGAGTAGAACCACAGGAACATCGCGATCACGCCAGTCAGGCTGCGCCAGAAGTGCGTGGCGGGCACCGTGGTCTTGAGCGAGACGCCACGCGAGCGTGCGAGCAGCGCGATCAGCACGGCGCCGAGGATGCCGCGGTACAGGATGATCTCGCCCGGCGCGTACTCGGTGGAGGCCAGCTTCACGCACACGCCCATCGTCGCGAACAGCAGCGACGCCAGGACCATCAGCCACGCTGGACTCAGGGCTGGCCCTTCATCGCCGCCCTGTACCACTCGTGGAACTGCTGCATGCCGTCTTCCATCGGGCTCTGGTACGGGCCGACCTCGTCGTCGCCGCGCTCCATCAGCGCGCGGCGGCCGGCGTCCATGCGCAGCGCGATCTCGTCGTCCTCGGCGCAGGTTTCCCAGTAGGCGGCCTGCTCCGCCTCGATGAACTCGCGCTCGAAGGCGTGGATCTCCTCGGGGTAGTAGAACTCGACGACGTTCAGCGTCTTCTGCGGGCCGCGCGGGTACAGCGTCGAGACCACCAGCACGTGCGGGTACCACTCGACCATCACGGTCGGGTAGTAGGTCAGCCAGATCGCGCCGTGCTTGGGCAGCTCGCCGTTGCGGTACTTGAGTACCGCGTCGTGCCACTTGCGGTACGCCGGCGTGCCGGGGCGGGCGAGCTCGTTCTTGGTGCCGACCGTCTGCACCGAATGGTGCGGGCCGAACTCCCAGCGCAGCTCGTCGCAGGTGACGAACTGCCCGAGCCCCGGATGGAACGGGCCGACGTGGTAGTCCTCGAGGTAGACCTCGATGAAGGTCTTCCAGTTGTAGTCGCACTCGTGCATCTGCACGTGGTCGAGCACGTAGCCGTCGAAGTTCAGGTCCTTGATGGGGCCGAGGCCGGCCAGGTCGGCGGCGACGTCGCGGCCCTTGCCCTCGAACACCATGCCGTTCCAGACCTGGACCGGGTAGTTGTTCAGGTTCAGGCACGGGTCGTCCGGGAAGTGCGGCGCGCCCACGAGCTGGCCCTGGAGGTCGTAGGTCCAGCGGTGCAGCGGGCAGACGATGTTGCGCTTCGTGTTGCCGCGGCCGCGCAGCATCAGCGCCTGGCGGTGCCGGCAGACGTTGGAGATCACCTCGACGCCGCGCTCGGTGCGCACCAGGGCGCGGCCTTCGCCTTCCTGCGGCAGCGCGTAGTAGTCGCCGATCTCCGGCACGGCCAGCTCGTGGCCGAGGTAGCGGGGGTGTCCGGCGAACAGTGTCGCCATTTCGCGACGGAACACGTCGTCGTCGAAGTAGCTGCTGACAGAGAGTTGCGAGGCGCTGCGATCGAGCGCTGCCAGGGTGACGCTCAGGTCCGACATGATCCCGGCGAGTCTCCTAAGTGGTTGAACACCGCATCCCTTGGGGAAAGCGCAGGACTGCCAGGCTCGGCAGGGGTGTGATTGTACCCGGGGGGTCTTCCGGCCCCGGGACGCAGGGCCTTCCGGCGCTGTCACGCTTGGTCACGGCATCCGTCATCGGCGGGATTTGCGGCCGCAGCCGGCTGACTACAATCAGGGGTTTTCACGATACGGCAAATGGCAAAGACAAGCTCCCCCAGCGCGACCGTCACCAGCGTGCCCGCCACCTATGAAGACGCGATCGGCGAGCTCGATCGGCTGGTCGGTGCGATGGAAGCCGGGCAGTTGCCGCTCGACCGCCTGCTCGAGAGCTACCAACGCGGGACCGAATTGCTGGGCTTCTGCCGCTCGCGGCTGGAGGCCATCGAGCAGCAGGTCAAGGTCCTCGAGGACGGCCAGCTCAAGCCGCTGATCGGTGCGAGCGGGTCACCGAGATCGTCCGCCGCATGAAGCTCGCCGAATTCGATCACTGGATGCGCCGCGAGGCCGAGGCCGTCGAGGCCGCGCTGCAGGCCTGGGTGCCGGCCGACGCGCCGGCGGGGCTCGGGCTGGCGATGCGCTACGGCGTCCTCGATGGGGGCAAGCGGGTGCGTCCGCTGCTCGTGCTCGCCGCGGCCCAGGCGGTGCACGGCGCCCACAGGGCCGCCATGCGCGCCGCCTGCGCGGTCGAGCTGATCCACGCCTACTCGCTGGTCCACGACGACATGCCGTGCATGGACAACGACATCCTGCGCCGCGGCAAGCCGACCGTGCACGTGCAGTTCGGCGAAGCCCAGGCCATGCTGGCCGGCGACGCCATGCAGGCGCTGGCATTCGAGGTGCTGACGCCCGATGACGACCCGGAGATGCCCGCGCCGCTGCAGGCCCGGCTGTGCTCGCTGCTGGCGCGCTCGGCCGGCCACGCCGGCATGGCCGGCGGCCAGGCGATCGATCTGGCCAGCATCGGCCGGCCGCTCGACGAGCACGCCCTGCGCGACATGCACCACCGCAAGACCGGTGCGCTGCTGCAGGCCAGCGTGCTGATGGGCGCGGCCTGCGGCCATGCCTCGCCGGCGCAGCGCGATGCGCTGGCCGACTACGGCGACGCGCTCGGCCTCGCCTTCCAGGTCGTCGACGACATCCTCGACGTGACCCAGGCGTCCGCCACGCTCGGCAAGACCGCCGGCAAGGACCTCGACAACAACAAGCCGACCTACGTGACCGTGCTGGGCCTCGACGCCGCCCGCCGCCACGCGACCGAGCTGCGCGACAAGGCCCAGGCTGCGCTCGCGCGCAGCGGCCTGCGGGATGCGGCCTGGCTGAGCCTGCTTGCCGACAAGGTCGTGGAGCGCGAAAGCTGACATGAAGCACACCCTGCTCGAATCCATCGCCAGCCCGGCGGACCTGCGGACCTTGTCCCGGCCCGAGCTGAAGCAGCTGGCGACCGAACTGCGCGATTTCGTCGTGCAGAGCGTCTCGCAGACCGGCGGGCACCTGTCGTCGAACCTCGGCACCGTCGAACTGACGATCGCGCTGCACCATGTCTACAACACGCCGCACGACCGGCTGGTGTGGGACGTGGGCCACCAGACCTACCCGCACAAGATCCTGACCGGCCGGCGCGAGCGCATGAGCACGCTGCGCCAGCTGGGCGGCATCTCCGGTTTCCCGCGCCGCGACGAGAGCGAGTACGACGCGTTCGGCACCGCGCACTCGTCCACCTCGATCTCCGCCGCGCTCGGCATGGCCGTGGCCGCCAAGCTGAAGGGCGAGGACCGCCGCGCCGTGGCCATCATCGGCGACGGCGCGATGAGCGCCGGCATGGCCTTCGAGGCCCTGAACAACGGCGGCGTCTCGCATGCCGACATGCTGGTGGTGCTGAACGACAACGACATGTCGATTTCACCGCCAGTGGGCGCACTCAACCGCCACCTCGCGCGCCTGATGAGCGGCAAGTTCTACGCCACCGCGCGCGACACCGCCAAGTCGGTACTGAAGAACGCACCGCCGCTGTTCGAGCTGGCGCGCCGCTTTGAGGAACACGCCAAGGGCATGGTCGTGCCGGGCACGATCTTCGAGGAATTCGGCTTCAACTACGTCGGCCCGATCGACGGCCACGACCTCGATTCGCTGATCCCCACGCTCGAGAACCTGCGCCAGCTCAAGGGCCCGCAGTTCCTGCACGTGGTCACCAAGAAGGGCTACGGCTACAAGCTGGCTGAGGCCGACCCGGTCAACTACCACGGCCCCGGCAAGTTCGACCCGGCGGTCGGCATCGTCAAGCCGACGACGCCGGCCAAGCCGACCTTCACCCAGGTCTTCGGCAACTGGCTGTGCGACATGGCCGCGGCCGACGAACGCCTGGTCGGCATCACGCCGGCCATGCGCGAGGGTTCGGGCATGGTCGAGTTCGAGAAACGCTTCCCGAAGCGCTATCACGATGTCGGCATCGCCGAGCAGCACGCCGTCACGTTCGCGGCCGGGCTGGCCTGCGAAGGGCTCAAGCCGGTCGTCGCGATCTACTCGACCTTCCTGCAGCGCGCCTACGACCAGCTGATCCATGACGTCGCGATCCAGAACCTGCCGGTCGTGTTCGCGCTCGACCGCGCAGGCCTCGTCGGTGCCGACGGCGCCACGCACGCCGGCAACTACGACATCGCCTACCTGCGCTGCATCCCGAACATGAGCGTGCTGACGCCGGCCGACGAGCGCGAATGCCGCGCCGCGCTGACGACCGCCTTTCGCCAGGATCACCCGGTGTCGGTGCGCTACCCGCGCGGCGCAGGTGCCGGCGTGGCGGCGGGAACCGATCTTCCCGAACTGCCGTTCGGCAAGGGCGAGATGCGCCGCAGCATCGCGCGCGCGGTCGGGCAGGGCGGCCCCCGGATCGCGATCCTCGCGTTCGGCACGCTGCTGTACCCGGCGCTGGTGGCGGCCGAGAACATCGACGCGGCGGTCGCCAACATGCGATTCGTCAAGCCGCTCGACGTGGGCCTCGTCGCCGAGCTGGCGCGCAGCCACGACGCCATCGTCACGGTCGAGGACGGCTGCGTCACGGGCGGTGCCGGCAGCGCCGTGCAGGAGGCCCTGGCCACGGCCGGCATCGTGATCCCGGTGCTGGCGCTCGGCCTGCCCGACACCTTCATCGAGCACGGCGACCCGGCCAAGCTGATGGCCCAGTGCGGCCTGGACGCGCCCGGCATCGAGCAATCGATCCTGAAGCGCTTCGGCGCCAAGCCCGCGCTGGTGCGCGCCGCCGTCAACCATTGAATTCCGCCGAACGGCGGCTTCAAAACCGCGGTGGCGTGCGGCCAGGCATTTGCTGGCATGCTTCGGCCTGGGCACACCATGAAATCCATGACCAACCTGAAAGACGCGCTCCACATCCCCGACACGCAAAGCGCGCGTGACGAACGCCACCTGGCGATCCAGCGCGTCGGCGTGAAGAGCGTTCGCTACCCGCTGCAACTGCGTATCGGCAACACCGTATCGCCGACCGTCGCGGTCTGGAGCCTCGACGTGGCGCTGCCGGCCGAGCAGAAGGGCACGCACATGTCGCGCTTCGTCGCGTGGCTCGACGGGCTCGACAAGCCGATCGACGCGCCCGCGCTGCGCGCCGAGATGGCACTGATGCTGGACAAGCTGCACGCCACCGAAGGCGTGATCGACGCGCAGTTCCCGTTCTTCCTGCGCAAGCGCGCGCCCGTCACCGGCGTGCAGAGCCTGCTCGAATATCAGGGCCGCTGGATCGCCGAGGCGCGTGCCGGCAAGGGGTCACCCGCCGGTGCTGTGGCGCCGGTGACGATCTGGGCCGAGGTCGTCGTGCCGGTCAAGTCGCTGTGCCCGTGCTCGAAGGAGATCTCCGACTACGGCGCGCACAACCAGCGCTCGCACGTGACCATCCGCGTCGAGCTGCTCGGCGACATCGGCTGGCAGGAACTCGTGCGCTTCGCGGAGGATTCGGCGTCGAGCGAGATCTGGCCGATGCTCAAGCGCGCCGACGAGAAGTGGGTGACCGAGCGCGCCTACGAGAACCCGAAGTTCGTCGAGGATCTCGTGCGCGACGTGGCGCTGCGGCTGAACACCGACACGCGCATCGGCCGCTACAGCGTGGACGTCGAGAACTTCGAGTCCATCCACAACCACAGCGCGTTCGCGCGGATCGAGCGCTGATCGTCCGGCTCAGCGCGTCGGCTTGCGCGGCTCGGCCGGCGCTTTCGGCTTCCCGGTCCTCGATCGCAGCGCCTCGCGCAGCAGGTACTCCACCTGCGCATTGACGCTGCGCAACTCACCCGCCGCCAGCCGCTCGATCTCGGCCCACAGCTGCGGGTCGATGCGCAGCAGGAACGACTTCTTGTCGGGGCTGGCCATGAGCCGCGATCCGTGTCAGCCAGCTCAGTTGTACAGCGTGCCCGTGTTCACCACCGGCGTCGCGTCGTGGTCGGAGCACAGCACCACCAGCAGGTTGCTGACCATCGCGGCCTTGCGTTCGTCGTCCAGTTCGATCAGGCCGCGTTCGGCCAGGCCGTTCAGCGCGAGTTCGACCATGCCGACGGCGCCCTGCACGATCTTGGTACGCGCTGCGATGATGGCCTCGGCCTGCTGGCGGCGCAGCATGGTGCCGGCGATCTCGGGCGCGTAGGCGAGGTGGGTCAGCTTGGCGTCGACGACGACGATGCCGGCCTGCGCGAAGCGGGCCTGCAGCTCGGCGCGCAGTGCGAGCGCCACCTCGTCGGTCCCCGAGCGCAGCGTGACCTCGCGCGCGGTGCCGACAACCGGCTCATCGAGGTTGTCGTAGGCGTAGCTCAGCGCGAGGTGCCGCACGGCCGACTCCGCCTGCGTCAGCACGTAGGCCTCGTAGTTGTCGACGTCGAAGGTGGCCTGCGCGGTGTCCTCGATCTTCCAGACGATCGCCGAGGCGATCTCGATCGGGTTGCCGCGCAGGTCGTTGACCTTGAGCTTCTCGCTGTTGAAGTTGCGCGCGCGCACCGAGATCTTTTTCTTCACGTAGAACGGATTGGCCCAGCGCAGGCCGTCGCTGCGGTCGGTGCCGCGGTAGCTGCCGAACAGCATCAGCAACGCCGCCTGGTTCGGCTGCAGCATGTACAGCCCGGCCAGGCACCAGGCGCCGATCAGCATGCCCAGCCCGAACATCGCGGCCAGCCCGGTCGACGGCCGGCTCAGCAGCAGCGCGGCCGACACGCCCATCGCGAGCAGACCGACGATGACGTAGACGAAGCCGTTGGCCGAGGTGGCGACGCGCTCCTGAGAAGTTGGCTTGTCGAGCATGGCAGGTCTCCCAAAGTGATATCACTTTAGTATCGACCGGCCCCGCTTGTCAATGGCCGCGTGTCAAGCGACTTCGTCGAGGTTCAACCCGAGCTTGCGGGCGTCGCCGCGGCCTTGCCGGATCAGCTCCGGCGCGGCGCCGGTCAGGTCGATCACGGTGGTCGGCTGCATCGGGCACGCGCCGGCGTCGACGATCGCCTGCACCAGCTTCTCGAAGCGGTCGCGGATCTCCGCGGCCTCGTTCAGTGGCTCGGTTTCGCCGGGCGGGATCAGCGTGGTCGCGAGCAGCGGCTGGCCGAGGATCTCGAGCAGGCACTGCGTCACCGCATGCTCGGGCACGCGCAGCCCGATCGTGCGGCGCGACGGGTGCGAGACGCGCCGCGGCACCTCCTTCGTCGCTTCCAGGATGAAGGTGAACGGCCCCGGCGTGCCGGCCTTGAGGAGCCGGTACTGCTTGTTGTCGACGCGGGCGTAGCTGGCGAGCTCGCTCAGGTCGCGGCACAGCAGCGTCAGGTGGTGCTTGTCGTCGACGCCGCGGATGCGCCGCAGCGATTCCGCCGCGGCCTTGTCGTCGAGGTGGCAGACCAGCGCATAGCTGGAGTCGGTCGGGATCGCCGCGATGCCGCCGCCGTGCAGGATCTGCGCGGCCTGCTTCAGCAGCCGCAGTTGCGGGTTCTCGGGGTGGACTTCGAAGTACTGGGACATGCCGTCAATCGTAGGCCGTATCGGCGGCGACGATCGAGGCGGGTCGCTGCGCATTCGTCTGGCGTGCGTTCAGCCAGGCGCTGACGGCACCGCAGGCCGCGATCACCGCCATGCCGACCCAGGCCCAGCCGTCGGGCACGTGGCGGAACACGACGAAGCTCACCGCCAGCGCGAACGCGATCTGGGTGTAGACGAACGGCATCAGCGTGGCCATTGGTGCATGGGCGAACGCGAAGATCAGGCACAGGTGCCCGGCGGTGGCGAACGCGCCGATGCCCAGCACCAGCAGCAGCTTCGTCGCGGGCACGGCCTGGGCGGCCGCGAGGTAGTCGCCGGCATGGAGCAGCAGCAGCGGCGTGACCAGCACCGCCCCGCTGAAGCCGGTATAGAAGTGAGTGGTGTACGGGCTCTCGAGCGACGCCAGCCGGCTCGTCAGCACCTGGAAGCAGCCGTAGCACAGCGCCATCAGCAGCGGGAAGACGGCGGCCCAGCCGAACACGCCGCTGCCGGGCCGGATCACGATCACCGCGCCGACGAAACCGCCGCACACCAGCGCCCAGCGCATGCGCGAGACCGGTTCGTGCAGCACCCAGGCCGCGAGCATCGTGACGACCACCGGCGTGAGCATGCCGAGCGCCGTGAACTCGGCCACCGGCATCAGCTGCAGGCCGAAGAACGACATGCCGCTGGTCACCAGCAGCAGCGCACCGCGCATCCACTGGAACCGGGGATGCGCAGTCGCGAAGCCGCGCCAGCCGCGCCGTGCCAGCCAGATCGCCATGGCGCCGGCCTGGATCGCGTAGCGCGCCCAGAGCAGGAACAGCACCGGCAGCCAGCCGCCGAGGTACTTGATCAGCGTGTCGCTGACGGCGAAGCACGCGCCCATCAGCAGCACCAGGCCGATGCCGAGGCCCGGGCGCTGAGGACTCGCCGTCACGCAGCGGCGTGGATGCGCGCCTCCAGCGCCGTCCACACGGGCGTGAGGCGGGCCGGCAAGGCGGGCAGCTTGCCCAGGTCGATGTGGCTTTCGTCGGGGCTGTGGAAATCGCTGCCGCGCGAGGCGAGCAGGTCGTACTCGAGCGCCGTCTCGGTGTAGCGCACGGCGTCGGCGCTGCTGTGGCTGCCGGTCACGACTTCCACGCCGCGGCCGCCGTGCGCCTTGAACTCGCTGAACAGCGCGTACTCCTCGTTGGCGCTGAACTTGTAGCGCGCCGGATGCGCGATCACCGCGATGCCGCCGGCGTCGGTGATCCAGCGCACGGCATTGCGCAGCGTGGCCCAGCGGTGCGGCACGAAGCCGGGCTTGCCCTCGACGAGGTATTTGCGGAACACCTCCGAGGTGTCCTGGCAGACGCGCGTCTCGACGAGGAACCGCGCGAAGTGCGTGCGCGAGATCAGCTCCGGATTGCCCACGTACTGCAGTGCGCCGTCGTAAGCGCCCTTGATGCCGACCGTCGCCAGGCCGTCGGACATCTCCATCGCCCGCTCGCGGCGGCCGCCGCGCGTGGCGTGCAGCCCGGCCGCGAGCGCGGCGTTGTCGGGGTCGAACCCGAGGCCGACGATGTGCACCGTCACGTCGGCGAAGGTCACCGAGATCTCGGTGCCCGTGAGGTAGGGCAGGCCGATCGCGGCGGCGGCGGCGATGGCGCGCTGCTGGCCGCCGATCTCGTCGTGGTCCGTCAGGGCCCACAACTCCACGCCGTTCGCCTTGGCCCGCGCGGCGAGCGCCTCGGGCTCGAGCGTGCCGTCGGACACGGCGGAATGGCAGTGCAGGTCAGCGTTCATCCAGCTCGGCGGTTGGTCCACCGGGCCATTGTAGGGACGAGGCCGCGCCCGCGTGGCCCACGGGTCTTGTCGCGCTCAGCGTTCGAGCCGGACGATCCGCCCGTTGGAGCTGTCGGTCAGCAGGTAGAGCCAGCCGTCCGGCCCCTGCCGCACGTCGCGGATGCGCTCGCCGAAGCCCTGCAGCAGGCGCTCCTCGCGCACCACCTTGCGGCCGTCGAGCTCCAGCCGGACCAGCAACTGCGCCCTCAGCGCGCCGATGAACGCGTTGCCCTTCCAGCCCGGGTAGCGCTCGCTGGTCAGGAAGGCGAGGCCGCTGGTGGCGATCGACGGCACCCAGTGTGCGAGCGGCTGCTCCAGGCCGGCCTTGGCGGTGCCTTCGCCGATCTTCGCGCCGCTGCCGTACTCGGCGCCGTAGGTGATCACGGGCCAGCCGTAGTTCTTGCCGCGCTCGGCCACGTTGAGCTCGTCGCCGCCCTGCGGGCCGTGCTCGTCGGTCCAGAGTTCGCCGGTGACGGGGTGCAGCGCCGCCCCCTGGACGTTGCGGTGGCCGTAGCTCCAGATCTCCGGCCGTGCGCCGGCGCGGCCGACGAACGGGTTGTCGGCCGGGACCCGGCCATCGGACTCGATGCGGACGACCTTGCCGTGGTGCGTGTCCAGCGTCTGCGCGTCGTCGCGGCGCGAGAAGCGGTCACCGAGCGTCACGAACAGCCGGCCGTCGCGCGCGAAGACGAGCCGCGAGCCGAAGTGGTTGCTGCTGGCGAACTTCGGCGCCTGGCGGAAGACGACCCGCACGTCACGCAGCGCGTTGCCGTCGAGCCGCCCGCGCGCCACGGCGGTGCTGGTGCCGCGGCCGCCCTCCGGATCGGCCTCGCTGAAGCTCCAGTAGACCAGCGCGTTGTCGGCGAACTTCGGGTCGAGCACCACGTCGAGCAGGCCACCCTGGCCGCCGGACTCGACCTTGGGCAGGCCCTGCAGGGGTTCGCCGACGCGACCATCGGCCGACACGATGCGCATCGTGCCGCCTTTCTCGGTGACCAGCATCCGGCCCTCGGGCAGGAAGGCCAGCGACCAGGGATTGCGCAGGCCGCTGGCGACGGTGACGGGCTTGAGCGCCTGCGCCTGGGTGAGGGCGGCGCTCAGCAGCAGGGCCGCGGTGGTGAAAAGTCGATTGAACTGCATCGGCATGGGTCTCGCGTTCCGGGACAAGGCATCGATGTACCACGCCCACCGCAGACCCGTGCGGCAGAAGGCCTTCAGGCCACCGCCTGGAGGACGGTCTGCTCGCTGCGGCCAGGTCGCCTCGTCACCGGAGGCGACGCCTGCGGACGCCGGCCGCGAGCAAGGCACCGCCGGCCAGCATCAGCAGGTAGGTCTGCGGCTCGGGCACTGCGGCGGTGATCGGCTGACCACCCGACGCGTAGGCGTAGACGTTCGCGTACGGCGCGGTCGGCAGCACAGGAACGTAGGCGGCGCCCAGCCAGAACGAGACGTGGTAGGCCTCGCCCGGCGTGGTGAGCAGGGTCTGCGAGAGGCTGCTGTACCCGTTCACGGTACCGTCGCACCAGAGGCGTGCGCCGCTGTGAGCGACATTGCAGTAGTCGCGCAGCGGATCGTCGGTCCGGCCGACGAAACCAGCATTTTCAGCCCGCGGTTGGAAGCTGCGTGTCCAGCCGGCCGGCGGGTTGACCAGGGACGTCTCGAAGCTGGGGTTTTGCAGCAGGTTGGAGAGCCCATCCTGCGTCACCACGGCGTCGTCGAAGTAGAAGAAGCTCTCGTCGTTGCGAAAGCTGAACGTCACCGTCGTGGCGTTCAGCGTCGCCACGAAGCTGAAGCCGAAGGCCTCGTACGACAGCAACGGTGCCGGGTGCGCCTGCTGCAGGTCGAACAGGGCGCCCGGTGGCGCGGACTGGGCCTGCGCTGCCGGCGGCGCCACGGCGAGGGCACTCCATGCCGATGCGACGAGGTACGCGCGAAAGCGGGCTGTGAACGAAGTTTTCATCGGGCGTCCTTCCGAGGCAGGCTGGGGTGCGCCGAGCATCGCAGGACTCACCGCCGCCCGCCTCCTCAATCCCGATGACGGCCGTGCGCGCCCGCCTTCAGGCCACCGCCTCGACGATCATCTGCACCCGTTCGCGGCCGTTGTACTCGTCGACACCCAGGCGATAGGCCAGGCGCACCGTCGCCGCGACCGGCTCGCTGTGGCCGAACCAGATCGCGTCACGCAGCGGTGCGCCACGGCCTTCGCCGGCCAGGCGCAGCGCGAGCTTCAGGTGCTTCTCGCCGACCAGCCGCTGCGAGACGATCTCGACCTCGTCGACGAACACCGGCGCTTCGAAGGCCTGGCCCCAGACCTGTGCCTCGAGCGCGCGCACGGTCGGCGCGTTGTAGTGTTCGATGCCGAGCGGCCCGTCGCTGAGCAGCGTGCGCGACAGCGTCGCTGCGTCCAGCCATTCGGTCGCGATGCGCCGGAACGCGGCGTCGAAGGTCTCGAACTGCGCGTGGTCCAGCGTGCAACCCGCCGCCATCGCGTGGCCGCCGAAGCGCACCAGAACGTCCGGGTGCCGCTTGCTGACGAGATCGAGCGCATCGCGAAGATGAAAGCCGGGGATCGAGCGGCCCGAGCCCTTCAGCAGCCCGTCCTGCCCGCGCGCGAACACGAAGGTCGGGCGGTGCACGCGGTCCTTCAGGCGCGAGGCGACGATGCCGACCACGCCTTCGTGGAAGCCCTCGTCGAAGATCGCCAGCGCCGAGGGCGTGCCGGCGGCGTTGGCCTGCACCAGCTGTTCGAGCAGCGCCTCGGCCTGCTCGCGCATGCCGCCTTCGAGATCGCGCCGCTCGCGGTTGATCGCGTCGAGCTGGCCGGCCAGCGCCGCGGCGCGTGCCGGGTCGTCCGTGACGAGGCACTCGATGCCCAGCGTCATGTCCGACAGCCGCCCGGCCGCGTTGATGCGCGGGCCGAGCGCGAAGCCGAAGTCGAACCCGCTGGCACGCCGTGGGTCACGCGCCGCGGCGCGGAACAGCGCCGCCACGCCGGGCTGCATCTGCCCGTTGCGGATGCGGCGCAGGCCTTGCGCGACCAGGCGGCGGTTGTTCGCGTCGAGCCGCACCACGTCGGCGACCGTGCCGAGCGCGACCAGGTCGAGCAGGGTATCGAGCCGCGGTTGCTCGGCGGTTGTGAACGCGCCGCGCGTGCGCAGCTCCGCCCGCAGCGCGAGCAGCACGTAGAACATCACGCCGACACCTGCGAGGTTCTTGCTCGCGAAGCCGCAGCCGGGCTGGTTCGGGTTGACGATCACGTTGGCGTCGGGCAGCACGACCACGTCGTCGTGGAGCGCGGGCAGGTGGTGGTCGGTGACCAGCACGTCGATGCCGAGCGCGCGCGCATGCGCGACGCCCTGCAGGCTGGCGATGCCGTTGTCGACCGTCAGCAGCAGGTCGGGCCGATGCTGCTGCGCCAGATCGACGATCGCCGGCGTGAGGCCGTAGCCGTGCACCGCGCGGTCGGGCACCACGTAATGCAGCGTGCCCTCGGCCGCGCCGAGCAGGCGCAGGCCGCGGATCGCGACGGCGCAGGCGGTCGCGCCGTCGCAGTCGTAGTCGGCGACGACGCAGATGCGGCGGCGCTGCGCCAGCGCATCGGCCAGCAACGTGGCGGCGGCCTGCACGCCGTGCAGCGCGGCGGGCGGCAGCAGGCGGGCCAGGCCGTCGCCGAGTTCGTCGGCCGCGCGCACGCCGCGGCCGGCGTAGAGGCGTGCGAGCAAGGGCGGCACGCCGGCCTGCTCGAGCGCCCAGACGGCGCGCGGCGGCGCGTCGCGCAGGCGGATCGTCGGCGCCACCGGCGCGCTGCTCACAGGGCCTCCAGCACGGTGGCCGCGTCGACGCGATCGAAGCGGGCGCGCAGCGCCTGCCACGCAGAGCGCGGCGCGGTCTCGAAGCGGTGCGCGTTGCGCTCGCCGCAGAGCGTGAGCGCGACGGGTCGCGCATCGCGCGCGGCGTGCAGCAGTTCCGCCAGCGGGCCGGCGTCGAGCGCGCGCCAGGCGTCGGCCCACGCGACCCAGTCCTCGGCCAGCAGCGGCGCGCGCAGGCGATCGTCGATGACGGGCGCGTCGACGGCGTCGGCTTGAGGCCGGCCACAGCCGCTGAGCCAAAAGGAGTTCAGCGTCGGCACGCTGCGCTGCTCACGTGCGTCGTTCAGCGGATGCGGGTAAAGAAGCAGCTGCAACTCGCTCTGCAGCCGGCGCACCAGCTTCAGCGGCGTGGTCTGGGCGACATCGCCGCGCAACCAGAGTTCGACGTTGCGGCCGATCGCGCGGTCGAGCGAGGCGGTGTGCAGGTCGGCGAAGCTGTCGTGCGCCGCGTACCAGCGCGTGGCGCCCGCCCATTCGACGCGAAAGCCTTCGCTCTCGAACAGCCCGCGCACGGCCTCGAACGCGGCGCGCGATTCGGCCTCGTCGAGCTGCAGCGCGGCCGGATCGAGCAGCGTGATGTGGTCGCGGCCGACCAGCCAGTGGCACGGCGTGACGAACGCCCAGGCCGCGTCGCCGACCGCGATGCCGTCGCGCGCCGCGGCCTGGGCCGCGAACGGGTACAGCCCGTCCTCGCCGCGCCAGCCGTGCGCGGCGGCGAGCGCCCGTTCGTGCGGCGGGGACATCGAGTACGCGTCGCCGTCGTCGCGCTGCGCGAGCGTCAGGCGACCGAGCAGCTGCGTCAGGTTCGGCAGCGCGAGGTCGCTCAGCACGTGCGCGGCGGCCTCGGACACGCCCGACGCGAAAGGGATCAACAGGTGCATCGCGCGATTATCCGGGCGCGCCTGCCGCACGGCGCGGCGTGGGGCGTCCTGTAGCATCGCCTCCCCATGAACTGGCCCTACGAACTGCAGATCGGCTGGCGCTACACCCGCGCCGGCCGCGCCGGGCGCCGCAACGCATTCATCTCCTTCATCTCGGGCGTGTCGATGCTCGGCATCGCGCTCGGCGTGGCCGCGCTGATCATCGTGCTGTCGGTGATGAACGGCTTTCGCCAGGAGGTGCAGGACCGCATGCTGGCGGTGATCCCGCACGTCGAGGTGCTGAGCGCCGACGGCAACCCGCTGGCCGACTGGCAGGCCACCGCGGCGCAGATCCGCGCGCTGCCCGAGGTCGGTGCCGAGGTCATCGGCGTCGCGCCCTACATCACGGCGCAGAGCCTGATGGTCAACGGCAGCGACAACATCCGCGGCGTGATCGTGCGCGGCATCTCGCCGGCCGACGAGGCGACGGTGACCGACATCGCCGCGCAGCTGAAGGACACGGTGCTCAAGCGCCTGGTCCCCGGCGAATGGGACGTGGTGCTCGGCATCGACCTGGCGCGCTCGCTCGGCGTGCGCGAGGGCGACAAGGTGACCGTGGTGCTGCCCGAGCCGCAGTTCACGCCGGCCGGCTCGATCCCGCGCACCAAGCGGCTGAACGTCGTCGGCGTCTTCAACGCCGGCCACTACGAATACGACAGCACGCTCGCGATGGTGCAGCTCGAGGACGCGGCCAAGCTGTTCCGCACCGGCGGGCCGACAGGGGTGCAGCTGCGGCTGAAGAACCAGAACGACGCGCGCCGCGTCGGCGCGGCGCTGCAGGCCGCGCTCGGCCCAAAGGTCGCGGTGCGCGACTGGACCCGCACTAACAACAACTGGTTCCAGGCGGTCGAGCTCGAGAAGCGGCTGATGTTCATCATCCTGACGCTGATCGTCGCGGTCGCCGCGTTCAACCTCGTCTCGACGCTGGTGATGACGGTGACGGACAAGCAATCGGACATCGCGATCCTGCGCACGCTCGGCGCCACGCCACGCTCGGTGATGGGCATCTTCATGGTGCAGGGCGCGCTGTCGGGCGTGATCGGCACCTTCGCCGGCGTGCTCGGCGGGCTGCTCGTCGCGTTCAACGTCGGCTGGCTGGTGGAGGGGCTCGAACGGCTGTTCCAGGTGGCGTTCCTGCCGTCCAGCGTGTACCTGATCAGCCGCATGCCCAGCGACCCGCAGGCCGGCGACATCGTGCCGATCGTCGTGATCTCGCTGCTGTTGTCGTTCATCGCGACGCTGTATCCGAGCTGGCGCGCCAGCCGCGTCCAACCCGCCGAAGCGCTTAGATATGAGTAAACCGGCGGACGTGGTGATCCAGGCCACCGGCCTGCAGATGCGCTTCCACGAAGGCAGCGGCGACGCTGCGCTCGACGTGCGCGTGTTGCAGGGCGTGGACCTGACGGTGCGGCGCGGCGAGACGGTCGCGATCGTCGGCGCCTCGGGCTCCGGCAAGAGCACGCTGCTGCACCTGCTCGGCGGGCTCGAGGCGCCGACCGTCGGCCGCATCGAACTGGCGGGCCGCGAGTTCGCGACCATGAGCTCGGCCGAACAGGGCGCCTGGCGCAACCGGCAGCTCGGCTTCATCTACCAGTTCCATCACCTGCTGCCCGAGTTCAGCGCGCTCGACAACGTCGCGATGCCGCTGCGCATCCGGCGTGAGCTGAAGCCGCAGGCGCGTGAACGGGCCGCCGCGGTGCTCGCGCAGGTCGGCCTGGCGGAACGCCTGCGGCACCGGCCGTCGCAGTTGTCGGGCGGCGAGCGCCAGCGCGTGGCGATCGCCCGCGCGCTGGCCGGTGGCCCGGCCTGCGTGCTGGCCGACGAGCCGACCGGCAACCTCGACCGCGAGACCGCCGACGGCGTGTTCGAGCTGATGCTGAGCCTGGCCCGCGGCCAGGGCATGGCGTTCGTCGTCGTCACCCACGACGAGACGCTCGCCGCCCGCTGCGGCCGCGTGCTGCGGCTGAAGCACGGGCGGCTGGCGGGCTGAGCCGACGCGAGTCGTTCAGGCCGGGGCGACGGGGCGGATCACCTTCACGAGTTCGCGGCGCAGGGTGTAGTTGTTGGCCCGCGATTTGACGTGCGCGCTCAGCACCAGGCCGGTGTCGAGGTCGACCATGGCCTCGCCGGTCATCTGCGAATTGGGATAGGCGCCGGCGCTGCCGAGCCCGGTGAGGCCGCTGACCTGGACCCGCGCGACGCGGAGTCCACCCAGCGCGTCGGGCAGCGATTCGACGAGCCCCACGTCGAGCGCGAGTGGCACCGTGTCGGCGCCGCCGCCGGGCACGAACGACGCGCTGGTCCGCGAACCCTGCACCAGGTCGCCGACTCGGATGCCGACGATCGCGCCGGCACCGGTGGCGTTTCGGGTCCGCTGTCCGGTCAGGCTGATCGTCACCGCACCGTCGTTGAACTCGGATTCGGTCGCCGAGAGCGTGGTCAGGGTGAGGCTGGATTCGCCGGTAGCCATGCCCGAGACCGCGTCGAGATCGCGCATGACATAGCGCGTGCCGATCCGGGTCGGGGGCGGCACAGGCAGCCCGGCAGCGACGGGTGCAGCGGCGTCGGGACCGCCCGGTGTCTTCGATGCTGCACCGCCGAGCGTGATGGGCAGCAAGTCCGGGTAGTCGTAGGCCGCGCCGGTGGATACATCCACCGCCACGCCGATCACCCCACCGAAGATCGCGTTGCCGAAGGCCATCGCCTTGGTCGCCGACTTGAAGGACTGCGCGCCGGCCTCGTGCACCTCGTGGGTGCAGTTCACCGCCAGTTCGCCATAGCTGCGGCGCACGACGACCGAGCCCGGCGTCGCGGTGTACCACTTGCCCTTGTCGTTGGTCAGCGTGCACTTGGCGCCGGGCACCTCGGTGCCGCTCGCGCGGGTCGTCACGGTGACGCTCTGGTTCTGGCCGTTGACGATGGAGGCGCAGCCGGTCGTCAGGCAGACGATCAGGCCGGCCAGGGCAATGCGGAACATGGGGACTTCCTCGGCGGGTGAGAGTTCGCACCCCGCCCGGGGCGCGATACCGCCGATTAAAGAGTCACCCGCGCGGAGCGGCCCGTGCCGGCCTGCGGGCCACCGCGATGGAGTGCGAAATGCACGCCACCGCGGTCAGGCTGCGGCGGCGATGCGACGATCGCGCCGGCTCGCCCCCAGCTCAGCCGCAGCTCAGCCGCAGCTCAGCCGCAGCTGACTCGGTCGCGCCCGCCGTTCTTCGACTGGTACAGCGCGCCATCCGCGCGGGCGATGAGCGCTTGCGCGTCGTCGCCCGGCTGCAGCGCGGCCACGCCGCCGGAGATCGTCACGGTGAACAGCACTTCCTGGGTGTTGCGGTTGCGGATGCGCATGGCCTTGGCGCGCTCGCGGACCTGCTCGGCCAGGCGCGTCGCGTCGGCCAGCGTGCTGTGCGGCAGCACGATCGCGAACTCCTCGCCGCCGTAGCGGGCCGCGGCGCCGTGGCCCTGATCCGGCAGGCTGACGCGCAGGATCTCGCCGAGGCCGCGGATGACACGGTCGCCCATCACATGGCCGTGGGCGTCGTTCACCTTCTTGAAGTGGTCGATGTCGAACATCACGAGGCAGTGGGACTGCCCTTCGGCGGGCGACGCCGCGATCAGCGCGGCCATCTTCTGGTCGAAGCCCTTGCGGTTCAGGATGCCGGTGAGCGGGTCCAGCAGCGCCTCGCCGCGCGCGCGGTCCAGGTCGGTTCTCAGCCGCGCGATCTCGGTCTGGCTGGCGCTGACCTGCTGCTGCAGCGCGTCGGCCGAGCTCTTCATCTGCGCCGTGCCGGCCAGGGCCTGATCGACCTGGGGCGACAGCGCCGCCACGTCGTTGGACCGCAGCGCGGCGGACAGGCCGTCGAGCTGCGCGCCGAACAGGCCGGCCCGGGCGCCCGTCTGCGTGGCGCTGGTGACGATGCCGGTCATCACGCGTTGCAGGTCGACGCCGATGCGCTGCACGGCCGCGGCGTCGGGCGGCGCGATGTGATCCAGGAAGAGCTTCGCGACAGCGTCGTCGCCGATCGGATCGCCGTCCTTGGTGAGCGCGTCGATGGCGGCCTGCAGCGCCGGGTTGATGCCGGCGGCGTACTCGTACCAGAGCGTGAAGGTCGTCGGATTGAACGCCGCCTCGTGCCGGCCCATGTGGCCGAGTGCAACACGCAGCAGTTCCGCGCTGCGATCCTTGGGTTCGGTGTAACGCATAGGTACGTTCGCCCTGACAACATCGGTGAGGTGACACGCCGCGGAAGCGGCGCCCGTCAGAAGCGCGAACCCGGTTCGCGCAGAAAGACCGCTTCCTCGGCCGTGGATTGTCGGCCCAATATCGCGTTGCGGTGCGGGAAGCGACCGAAGCGCTCGATCACGATCCGGTGCCTGTGGGCGTAGTCCAACATCGTGGCCAGGGCCGGATCGCCTTGCGCCAGCCGCGTGAACAGGCGGACGGCCTCGTCCTGCATCGCCAGGCCTTCCGCGTGCTCGAACGGCAGGTAGACGAAGCTGCGCCAGGCCGGCGGCAGCGCTTCGTCCTGGCGCGTGCCGACCATCGCGGCGGCCGCGCGCAGGGCCCGCGCGTCGCCGGCGAAGGCGCGCGGCGTGTCGCGGAAGGCGTTGCGGGTGAACTGGTCGAGCAGCAGGATCTGCGCGAGCGCACTCTTCGGCCGGGCCGCCCAGCCGGCCAGCTCGCCGCGCAGGGCGCGCTCGATCAGCGGGCCGAAGCGCTCGGCGATGGCGCGGTCGGTCGCCTCGTCCTTGATGAACCAGAACTTGCGCACCTCGGTGTGCCCGGGGTCACCCGGCGGGCCGAACCAGTGGTCGAGCACGGCCTGCGCGTCGGGCGGCAGCTCGCCGTCGTCGCCGAGGCGCCGCCACAGGTAGGCGAGTTGCAGCCCCAGCACGTGGGCGCGCTGGGCGTTGTCGGCCGCACCGCCGTGGCCGCCCTCGATGTTCTCGTGGTACAGCACCGCATGCCCCTGGTCGAGCAGCCTGGCGGCCATCTTGCGCGCGTGGCCGGGGTGCACCCGGTCGTCGCGGGTCGAGGTGGTGATCAGCCACTCGGGATACGGCGCGTCGGGCCGCAGGTTCTGGTACGGGCTGTAGCGCGAGATGAAGGCCCAGTCGGCCGGACTGTCCGGATCGCCGTACTCCGCCATCCACGAGGCGCCGGCGAGCAACCGGTGGTAGCGGCGCATGTCCAGCAGCGGCACCTTGCAGACGACGGCGTTGAACAGCTCCGGGCGCTGCACCGTCACCGCGCCGACCAGCAGCCCGCCGTTGCTGCCGCCCTCGATGCCGAGCCGCGCCGGGCTGGTGATGCGGCGCGCGATCAAATCTTCGGCAACGGCGATGAAATCGTCGTAGCTGCGCTGCTTGTGCTCGCGCAGCGCGGCCCGGTGCCAGCCAGGCCCGTACTCGCCGCCGCCGCGGATGTTGGCGAACACCGCCACGCCGCCGCGTGCGAGCCAGCCCAGCCCGTGGACCGGGCGGTAGCCGGGCTGGATCGCGATCTCGAATCCGCCGTAGCCGTAGAGCAGCGTCGGCGTGCTCCCGTCGGCCGGGGTCGTCGCGTCGACGCCGGCGGGCCAGACGACGAAGTAGGGCACGCGGGTGCCATCCGCGCTGGTCGCGAACAGCTGCTCGACGCGCATGCCGCGCGCATCGAAATACGCCGGCTGCGTCTTCAAGGTCTCGCGCGCGTCGGTGCCGGTCTGCCCGAGCCAGAGCGTGTCAGGCGTCAGGAAATCGTTGTAGCTCAGCAGGTAGCGTTCGGCGAGCGGATCGTCGGCGAGCGCCGGGTCGTGCAGCGCGGCGACCGCCAGCGTGCCGGGGAACGGCGCGTCGATGTCGCGCCGCGTGAACCCGCCGCCCTCGCGCCGCCACTCGTGCAGCCGGCTCGCGACGTCGTCGAGCACCGCGACGACGACATGGCTGCGCGTCGTCGCGAAGCCGGCGAGCGAGCGCGTCCGGCTCGGCTCGAACAGCGTCTCGAACTGCCGCTCGCCGGCGAGGTAGGCGGCGGCGTCGGTCGCCAGCAGGGCACCGGCCGGGTGGCGCTGCCCGCCGAGATCCCAATCGCTGCGCAGCTCGATCAGCAGCGTGTCGGCCGGGTCGCCGGCGCTGTTCCAGAAGTGGATCGACGCGTCGTCGGGCACGTCCAGCGGGCGAAGCGCATCGCCGTCGAGCAGGAAGCGCTGCTGGTGATAGAAGTCGACCAGCCGCGCGAACACGGTGCGTTCGTGGCCGGGCGTGGTGTCGACGGACACGGTCGCGACCATGTCGCTCGCGTCGACCTCGAACACGATCGGCGCGGCGGCGAACGCGGTGCCGCGCGTCCAGAGGCGGATCGTGCGTGCGTAGCCGGAGCGGGTCGTCGAGTCGGCGTCGGCCGCGGTGCCCACGTAGATCCGGTCGGCGTCAATCCATTCGACCTGCGACTTGGCTTCGGGCAGCTCGAACCCGCCGGGCACGAAGGCCTTGGCGACGGTGTTGAACTCTCGCACGACCGCCGCATCGGCGCCGCCGCGCGACAGCGAGATCAACACCCGTTCGTGCTGCGGCGCCAGGCCGGCCGCGCCGCCCCAGACCCAGTTCTCGCCCTCGGCAGTGGCGAGCGCGTCCAGGTCGAGCACCGTCTCCCAGGCCGGCGTGGCCTGCCGGTACTCGGCGAGCGTCGTGCGGCGCCACAGGCCGCGCGGGTGGGCGGCGTCCTGCCAGAGGTTGTAGAGATGATGGCCGCGGCGCGAGACCTGCGGGATGCGCGCCTGGGAGTCGAGCACGGCACGCACGGCGTCGCGTGTCGGCGCGTACTCGGGGCGGGCCTGCAGCGCCTGCTCGGTGACGGCGTTGCGCTCGCGCACCCAGGCGAGCGCGCGCTCGCCGAGCACGTCCTCGAGCCAGAGGTAGGGGTCGTCCGCGGCGTCGCTCATGTCAGGCGATCAGTGCCGCGGTCTCCGGATGCCGCTGCATGTAGGCGCGTGCATAGGAGCAGAGCGGGCGCACCTTCAGGCCGTGGGCGGCCGCGTGGTCGAGCAGCGCGCGCACCAGCGCGGCGGCGATGCCGCGGCCCTGCAGCGCGGGCGGCACCTCGGTGTGGGTGACGGCCATCACGCCGTCGGTCAGGCGGTAGTCGGCGACGCAGAGCTGGCCGTCGACGCGGGCCTGGAAGCGCCCGCGGTCGGGCAGGTGATCGATCTGGAGCGGGTTCATCGTGCAGCGTGTCGTGGGGACGCTTGCATTGTGCGGCGCGATCCCGGGCCGCGCCGATGCGCGGTTATCGGAGCCCGCCCCGACTCAGGTCGGGTTCAGCCGCTGTGGCGCGATCTCGACCGAACGCTCGCCGTCGCTCACCCAGACGCTGCCGTCCTGCACGCTGAGCTGCAGCTGCATGCCGCGCTGCGCGAACGCGGCGAGCGCCTGGCTCTGCGCCGCGTCGACCTGCCACACGGCGATGTTCGACGCGCGGGTGATCTTGTTCGCGATGCCCGCGAACCAGATCGGCGTGCTGTGGCTGAAGCTGTAGACGCTGACGCGGTCGGCGCGGCCGCTGGCCTTCATCAGGCGCTTGTCGTCGGGCTGGCCGACCTCGACCCAGTGCTTGATCTCGCCGGTCAGGTCCTTGTGCCAGAGCGCGGGCTCGTCAACGTCCCAGAGGTCCTTGGCGAGTTCGAGCGTGCCGTGGTCGGCGTCGGCCGGCAGGTTGAGCGCGAGCGCGAGCAGGCGGATCAGCATGCGCTCGTCGGTCTCGGACGGATGGCGCGCGATCGTCACGGCATGGTCGACATACACGTTGCGGTCCATGTCGGCGATCTGCAGCTGGGCCTTGTGGATGATCGCCTTGAGCGCCATGGGATTCGTCGCGGTTGGAAGAGCGGCCGATTAGACCAGAGCGCGGCGCGGCGACAATCGCGCCAGCTGCCGGCCCCTTGCCGGCGAGAGAGCCCGCCATGAGCATGAAGAAGACCGACCTCGTCAAGAACCTCGCCAAGAAGCTGGACGGCCGCATGAAGGCCGCCGGCGTGCCCGACCGGTTCGCGCAGGGCGCGGCCGACGCCGTCGACAAGCGCGAGCAGCGCCGCCGGGACGCCGCCGCCGGGCTGGTGCCGTTCGCGTGCAAGCTGCCCGCCGAACTCGTCAAGCGCCTGCACGAGCGCGCCGCCGGCAACGAGGGCGGCGTCAACGCGCTGGTCGCGCAGGCGCTCGAGCAGGCGCTGCGCTGAAGCCCCCCGTGCTGCAGCGAGATCGCGGCCCGCTTACAGTCGGTCGATGACAAGCGAAGCCTTCGACCTGTTCGTGATCGGCGCCGGCAGCGGCGGCGTGCGCGCGGCCCGCATGGCCGCCCAGCGCGGTGCGCGCGTGGCGGTGGCGGACGACAAGCCGCTCGGCGGCACTTGCGTCAACCTCGGCTGCATCCCGAAGAAGCTCTACAGCTTCGCGGCCCACTACGCCGAGGCGTTCGAGGAGGCGCACGGCTACGGCTGGAGCGCGAGCGCCCCGACGCTCGACTGGGCGCTGCTCAAGGCAAACCGGGCGCGCGAGATCTCGCGCCTCAACGCGATCTACGAATCGCTGCTCGTCGGCGCCGGCGCGCAGGTGCTGCGCGGCCGTGCGCACGTGGCAGGGCCGGGCGAGGTCGAGATCGCCGGGCAGCGCCACCAGGCGCGCCACATCCTGATTGCGACCGGCGGCCACCCGGTGGTCCCCCCGGTGCCGGGTGCGGAGCTCGCCATCACCTCGGACGAGATCTTCGACCTGCCGACCTTCCCGCAGCACCTGCTGGTCGTGGGCGGTGGCTACATCGCCTGCGAGTTCGCGTCGATCTTCCGCGGCCTGGGCGCGCAGGTGACGCAGCTCTACCGCGGCGCGCAGGTGCTGCGCGGCTTCGACGCTGACATCAGCGCCTTCGTCGCCGACGAGATGCGCAAGAAGGGTGTCGACCTGCGCACCGGCAGCGATGTCGAGCGCATCGAGCGCGATGCCGCCACCGGCCGGCTGCGCGTCGCGCTGCGCGACGGCAGCGTGCAGATCGCCGACCAGGTGCTGTACGCGACCGGCCGCGTGCCGAACACGCGCGGTCTCGGGCTGGCCGAGGCCGGCGTCGCGCTGGCGCGGAACGGTGCCGTGCTGGTCGACGCCCACTACGCGACCAACCTGAGCGGCGTGCATGCCGTGGGCGACGTGATCGACCGTGTCCACCTGACGCCGGTGGCGCTGGCCGAGGCGATGGCGCTGGTCGACCGCCTGTTCGGCACGCGCGGCGGCGCGGCCCAGCGCGAGGTCGACTACGCGACGATCCCCACGGCCGTGTTCACGCACCCGAGCGTCGGCGCGGTCGGGCTGACCGAGGCGCAGGCGCGCGCGCAAGGGCGCGAGGTCCGGATCTTCCGCAGCGAGTTCCGCGCGTTGAAGCACACGCTGTCGGGCAGCACCGAGCGCACGCTGATGAAGCTGGTGGTCGATGCCGCGACCGACCGCGTCCTCGGCCTGCACATGGTCGGCGCCGACGCCGGGGAGACGATCCAGGGCTTCGCGGTGGCGCTCAAGGCGGGCGCGACCAAGGCGGTGTTCGATGCCACGATCGGCATCCACCCGACCGCGGCCGAGGAGTTCGTGACCATGCGCGAGCCGGTGGCATGATGCGCGCTCCGTGAATTTCCGTCCGACACGACCGACGCCATGCGCTCATTCACCCGCTCCCTGATGCTCGTGCCGCTGCTGGCGGCCGCCCTCGCCACTGCACCCGCGCTCGCGGCCGACAAGCCCGCGAAGAAGGAGGCCGGCTTCGGAGCCGGCAAGGGGGCGTACCTGACCAAGGAAGAACTGCGCGTCTGCCTGAACCGCCAGACCGAGGTCAAGGCCGAGGAGGCCGCGATGGTCAAGGAGAAGGCCGACATCACCGGCGTGCAGGACGAGCTCGTGCGCACCGGCGACGAACTCAAGCAGCGCATCGAGACGCTCGACCGCACCAACGCCGAGGCGGTGAGTTCGTACAACGAGGCCATGCTGGCGCGCGATGCGCGGATCGACGCCTTCCAGAAGCGCGTCGACGCGTTCAACGCCCGCGTGCTCGCGAACCAGGCCGATCGCGAGGCCTTCGGCACGCGCTGCAACAACCGCCGCTACTTCGAGGAAGACGAGCAGGCCATCCGCAAGGGCAAGTGACGGCCGCGCCGTAAGATCGGCGCCTCTCCCACCCCGAGACGCGCCATGTCCCTTGCCACAAGCAATCCCACGAGCGATTTCGCGAGCGATCTCGCGCGCAACCCGCTGCTCCAGCCCTGGGCGACGCCCCACGGCCTGCCGCCGTTCGAGGCGATCCGCGCCGAGCATTTCGAACCGGCGTTCGCGCAGGCCGTGCAAGCCCACCGCGCCGAGGTCGATGCGATCGGCGCCAACCCGGCGCCGCCGACCTTCGACAACACGATCGCGGCGATGGACCGCAGCGGCCCGGCGCTGCACCGGATCGAGAACCTGTTCTACAACCTGACGTCGAGCGAGACCTCGCCGGCGCTGCAGGCCGCCGAGATGCGCCTGGCGCCGGTGCTGGCCGCGCACGACAGCGCGATCTCGATGCACCAGCCGCTGTTCGCGCGCATCGATGCGCTCTTTCGCGAACGCGACGACCTGGCGCTCACGCCCGAGCAGCGGCGCGTGCTCGAACGCTTCCACCTCGGCTTCGTGCGGGCCGGTGCCAGGCTCGGCGTCGCCGAGCAGCAGCGGTATGCGCAGGTCATGGGGCGGCTCGCCGAGCTGACGACGCAGTTCGGTCAGAACGTGCTGGCCGACGAAGCGGGCTTCCGGCTCGAGCTGCGCGGCGAGGCCGACGCCGCCGGCCTGCCCGAATTCGTGCGTGCCGCGCTGCGCCAGGCGGCGCTCGACCGCGGCCTGACCGACACGCTGCTCGTCACGCTGTCACGCTCGCACATCGTGCCGTTCCTGACCTTTTCCGAGCGGCGTGACCTGCGCGAGCAGGCCTGGCGCGCATGGACGACACGCGGCGAGCACCCCGGCGCGCACGACAACCGCCCGATCGCCCGCGAGATCCTGACGCTGCGCAACGAGCAGGCGCGCCTGCACGGCTACGCCAGCTACGCCGACTACGCGCTCACCGACACCATGGCCGGCCAGCAGACCGCGGTGACCGGCCTGCTCACGCAGGTGTGGGAGCCCGCCAAGGCGCGCGCCGCCGCGGAGCTGGAGGCCTTGCAGGCGCTGGCGCTGTCGCGCGGCGAGACGGTGCAGATCGAGCCGTGGGACTGGCGCTTCTACGCCGAGAAGGTGCGCCAGGTCCGCTACGACCTGGACGAGGCGACCGTCAAACCGTACTTCCCGCTGGAGCGCATGGTCGAGGCGCTGTTCGATTGCGCCCAGCGGCTGTTCGGCATCCGCTTCGTCGCGCAGCCGGCGCTGCGCGCCTACCACCCGGACGTGAAGGTGTACGAGGTGCGCGGCGCGGACGACGCCGCGATCGGCGTCTTCCTGCACGACAACTTCGCGCGGCCGACCAAGCGCAGCGGCGCGTGGATGAGCTCGTTCCGCAAGCAGTCGCGCAACGGCGCGGCCGGCGAGCGCACGTTGCCGATCGTCATCAACAACAACAACTTCGCCAAGGGCGCGCCGGGCGAGCCCACGCTGCTGAGCTTCGACGACGCGAGCACGCTGTTCCATGAGTTCGGTCACGGCCTGCACGGGCTGCTGTCGAACGTGACCTACGAGCGCGTCTCGGGCACCAGCGTGCTGCGCGATTTCGTCGAGCTGCCGTCGCAGATCTTCGAGCACTGGCTGACCGAACCGGAAGTGCTGAAGCGCCACGCGCGCCACTACCGCACCGGCGAGCCGATTCCCGATGCGTTGATTGCCAAGCTGCACGAGGCGCGCTTCTTCAACCAGGGCTACGAGACGGTGCGCTACACCGCGTCGGCGCTGGTCGACATGGCGGCGCACGCGCTGACCGACGCGCAGGCGCCCGACATCGTCGAGTTCGAGCGCGCCGAACTCGCGCGCATCGGCGCGCCCGCGGTGGTCGGCCTGAACCACCGGCTTACCCACTTCCAGCACCTGTTCTCGGGCTCGGGCTACGCGGCCGGCTACTACGTGTACCTGTGGGCCGAGGTGCTGGACGCCGACGGCTACGACGCGTTCAAGGAGGCCGGCAACCCGTTCGACCCGGCGGTCGCGCAGCGGCTGCGAGAGTTCATCTACTCGAGCGGCAATTCGATCGAGCCGTCGGCGGCGTACCGCGCGTTCCGGGGCCGCGCGCCCACGGTCGAGCCGATGCTGAAGCAGCGCGGGCTGGTGCCGCAGGCGCAGTAGGCGTCAGCGGGTCGTCGCGTCGTCGCGGGGCGGGAAGATCCGGTCGAGCGCGTCGAGGAAGGGCTTGAACTTGATCGGCTTGGTCCAGTAGTCGTCGAAGCCCGCGGCCAGGCCGCGCTCGATGTCCTCGGGCATCGCGTTGGCCGACAGCGCGATGCACGAGATGCCGGCCGTCTCCGGGTGCTGGCGCAGCTGGCGCAGCACCTCGAAGCCGTCGAAATCGGGCAGCTGCATGTCGATCAGGATCAGGTCGGGCAGCAACTCGCGGGCGCGCGCGACGCCGGCCGCGCCGGTGCCCTCGGCGGCCAGCCGCAGGCCCGAGAGGCTCGTCACCAGCTCTTCGACGAGCAGCACGTTGACCGCGTTGTCCTCGATGTAGAGCAGCTGGCCCGAGCGGGCGCGCGGCGCGCCCGGCGCCGGCGCCTCCGGTGCATGGGGCGGGGCGGCGGCGTCGCGGTGCGGGTTGGCGAGCGGCAGCGAGACCTCGAACACCGAGCCGCGGCCCGGCACGCTCGAGACGGCGATCTGACCGTGCATGCCTTCGACCAGCGCCTTGACGATCGACAGCCCGATGCCCGACCCCTCGATCCCCTCGTTCTCGACGCCGAGCCGGTTGAACGGCTCGAACAGGTGCTCGAGCTGATCGGACCGCAGGCCGCGCCCGGTGTCGCGCACGTTCAGGCGCACCATGTCGCCGTCGATCTCGCCGTCGACGATGACCTGCCCGCCGGGCCGGTTGAACTTGATCGCGTTGCTGAGCAGGTTGAGCAGGATCTGCCGCAGCCGCGCCGGATCGGCCTGCACCGTGGCGACGGGCGGCGCGCTGTGCAGCGCCACCTCGTGCGTCGCCGCCAGGTCGGTCACCAGCGGCAGCGCCTGGGCGATGGCGCAGGCGAGCGGAACCGCCTGCAGGTCGAGCGCCAGCGTGCCGCTTTGCAGGCTGGAGAGATCGAGCGCGTTGTCGATCAGGCGCAGCAGGTGTTCGCCGGCCGCGCGGATGTGGTCGAGGCGGGACGACTGTCCGCTGTTGCGCGTCTGCCGTGCCTCGAGCTGCAGCAGCTGCGTGAAGCCCAGCACCGCGTTCAGCGGCGTGCGCAGCTCGTGGCTCATGCGCGAGAGGAACTGCGACTTGGCCTCGCTCTCGCGTTCGGCCAGCACGGCCTGCTGGCGCGCGAGCTCCGCGTTGCGTGCTTCGGTGATGTCCCAGTTGACGCCGACGCGGCGCACGACATTGCCGTGCGCGTCGCACAGCGCGGCCGAGCGCGAGGCGAGCCAGCGGTGGCTGCCGTCCGGCATCAGGATGCGGAACTCGTAGGCGGTGGGTGCGCTGCCGATGTCGGCACCCCCCGGGCTGTCGAGGTTGGTGGCGCGGTCGTCCGGATGGACCAGCGCGAGCCGGGCCGCGCGGTCGGGCGCCACCGGGCCGGGCTCGAGGCCGCGCAGGCGGAACATCTGCTCGTCCCACCGCCCCGGGCCGTTCGGTCCCTCGGTCTCCCAGGTGCCGATGCCGGCGTGGCCGGCGATCAGCGCCGCGCGTTCGCTGACGGCGTGCAGCGCCGCCTGGGCCGCATGGCGGTCGGTCACGTCCATCGCGATGCCGAAGATGCGCGGCAGCTGCGGCTCGCTGCGGTCCATGTCGCCCCGCAGGACGACCCAGCGGATCGAGTCGTCGCGGCGCACGACTCGGAACTCGATCTCGAGCACCCCGCGCGCTTCGGCCACGTAGCGGTGCGCCTCGCTGCCCACACGCTCGACGTCGTCGGGGTGGACGCAGGCGCGCAGCCACTCGGACAGCGTCGGCGGCTGGCCCGCGTCGATGCGATCGAACAGCTCGTACATCTGCTCGTTCCACTCGGTATGGGCCGTGCCGATGCGGGTCATCCAGATCCCGACGTGCGCGGCGCGCGCGGCGGCCTCGAGCCGGCGCGTCATCTGCTCGGCGCGACGCGTGCGCTCGACCTGGTCCGTCACGTCGAGCGAGATGCCGACGAACGCGACCGGCTGGTTGTCGGCATCGCGCTCGACGACGCGGCGCACCAGCATGTGGCGCCAGCTTCCGTCGGGCCAGCGGTGCCGCGTCTCCACGTCGACCGGCCCGTCGGTGTGCAGCGAGTGCACGGCCGAGCCGGCGAGCTTGTGCACGTCGTCGGGGTGGGTGTACGAGCGGCCCTCCTGCAACGAGATGCCGCCCTCGCGCGGCGGGATGCGCAGCACCTTGAAGCCGTGCTCGTTGTAGTGGAGCTGGTCGGTCTTCAGGTCGTGGCGCCAGATCACGATGTCGGCGAGTTCGGCGGCCAGTCGCAGCTGCGCGGAGGCGTGGTCGAGCGAGCGGGCGAGCTCGTAGACGTCGGTGTCGTCCATCATGATGCCGATGGTCCGGTCGGGCGTGCCCTGCGGGGAGTTCTTCACCTCCCACTGCGAATGCAGCCAGCGCACCTTGCCGTCGGGCTGGACGACGCGGTAGCGCGCGTTGTAGCGCCCGGCCTGGCGCGTCGACTGCTCGTAGCGCCCGTCGATCCGGTCGTCGGGGTGCACGCGCGAGGCGGCGAGCGCGAAGTCGGGCGTGCCGTCGCTGGGCGACATGCCCCAGAAGCCGAACACGTGCCGATCCCAGCGGCCCTTGCCGGACGGGATCTCGCGCTCCCAGACGCCCAGGCGGCCGAACTCCTGCGCCATGTCGAGCAGTTCCGAGAGGTGCTGTGCGCGCGTCGCGAGTTCGTGCCGTTCGGTGGTGTCGTGGAGCGTCCAGAGGCGTTCGGCGCCGAGCGTGGTGACCCGCGCGTCGACCCACAGCGCGTCCCCGCCGGGGCCGCGCAGCGTCAGTTCGAACGTGCCGTCGCGGCCGTGTTCGAGCGCTGCCGCGAGCGTCGATCGCGCCGCCGTGTGGTCGGCGGCGAGCGCGAGGAAGGAGGCGCCCGGCTGCAGGCCCGTCGCGGCAGTGAAGGCCGCGTTGCACCAGCGCAGCCCGCCGGTCGCATCGGTCAGCGCCAGGAGGTCGTGGGACTGGTCGAGCCATGCGGCCAGCAGCGCCGCGGAAGGGGCCGCGGCGGCGGGGGGGAGTTCGCGGCGTTCGTTCATGGGGTCGGCGGCAGCCGCTGCGCCGCGTGGTGCGACGCGCGCCTGCCGGGACGCCAGTCTAGACCGGCGCCCGGTACGCCGACGTGCGGATCAGCGCCGGGAAAACGCCACTGGCGCGCGGACCCGAGACGCCCGCCAGCCGCTCACCCGATCAGGCGAACTGCAGCACCAGCTTGCCGAAGTTCTCGCCGTTGAAGAGCTTCAGCAGCGTCTCGGGGAAGGTGTCCAGGCCGACGACCACGTCTTCCTTGCTCTTCATGCGGCCGTCCTTCAGGTAGCCGGCCAGTTCGGCCACCGCGACCGGGAAGCGGTCGGTGTAGTCGAACACCACCATGCCTTCCATGCGCGCGCGGTTCACCAGCAGCGTGAGGTAGTTGGCCGGGCCCTTGACCGGGGTGGTGTTGTTGTACTGGCTGATCGCGCCACAGATCACGATGCGGGCCTTGCGCGCCAGGCGCGTCATCACGGTGTCGAGGATGTCGCCGCCGACGTTGTCGAAGTAGACGTCCACGCCCTTCGGGCAGGCGTCGCGCAGCGCGCTCTTGAGGTCGCCGGCCTTGTAGTCGATGCAGGCGTCGAAGCCCAGCTCCTTGACGACCCACTCGCACTTCTTCGGCCCGCCGGCGATGCCGACGACGCGGCAGCCCTTGATCTTGGCGAGCTGGCCGACCGTCTGGCCGACCGCGCCGGCCGCGCCCGAGACCACGACGGTCTCGCCCGGCTGCGGCATGCCCACGTCGAGCAGGCCGAAGTACGCCGTCATGCCAGGCATGCCGAGCACGTTGAGCCACTGGGTGGGCGTGCCCAGGCGGATGTCGATCTTGAACAGGCCGTTGCGCTTGATCTGGTCGGCCGGGATCAGGATGTACTCCTGCACGCCCGGCGTGCAGCTGACCACGTCACCGACCTTGAACGCGTCGTTCTTCGAGGCGATCACCTCGCCGATGCCGCCGGCACGCATCACCTCGCCGATGCCGACCGGCGCGATGTAGCTCTTGCCCTCGTTCATCCAGCCGCGCATCGCCGGGTCGAGCGAGATCGCCAGCGTCTTGACCAGCACGCCGCCCTCGGCCGGCTCGCTGACCGGCTCGGTGGTGAAATCCCAGCCGTCGCGCGTGGGCAGTCCGTTCGGGCGCGCCTTGAGGCGGATCTGGTGGTTGGTCAGCGAGGCGATGGCGGTCATGTTGTTGTCTCCGGGAGGGGCAGGGCTGCGAATCTTAGAACGCGACGCGCGGCCGCCAAGTCGCCCACGCGACGAAACGGACGGACGAAAAAAAACCGCGGGATCGCCGCGGCTTTTTCTGGGTGCAGGGCTTGCGCCCCGCAGGGATCACAGCACGCGGATGTTCGCGGCTTGCAGGCCCTTCTGGCCTTGCTTGACTTCGAATTCGACGCGCTGGTTTTCCAGCAGGGTCTTGAAGCCATTGCCCTGGATGTCACGGAAGTGGGCGAACAGGTCAGCGCCGCCCGCGTCTTGAGCGATGAAGCCGAAGCCCTTGCTCTCGTTGAACCACTTCACGGTACCGGTTTGGGTCGTCATGGAAAACTATCCTATCTATTTTCAGATAATGCGCGGCACATGCAGCGCATGCAGCAACACTCAAGAAACGATCAGGGGGGATTTCTAACGACGCCCACCGCGGAACCGCGACAGGTAGGGGGAAGAATCTCGTACAACCACTGTCTTGCGTATAACTGTGCGGCGAATGTACACGAAAAGAACGAGGGGCGTCTCCGGGTGAACGCTGACCCTGCTCGGCAAGCGTGCGATCTGTGGCCCAGAATCGACACGACCCGCAGGAGAACACCTTGACACACCCGTTCCAGCACGACGGCCGGCCCGGCCTGTCGCATCCCTCATGAAGCAACCGACCCTGTCGGTGCTCGACCAGTCCGTCTCGGTCGCCGGCAGCACCGAGGACGCCGCGATCCGCGACACGCTGGACCTGGCGCAGCACTGCGAGCGCCTCGGCTACGCGCGCTTCTGGGTCAGCGAGCACCATGGCCTGCCGACGATCATCGGCAGCGCACCCGAGATCCTGATGGCGGCGATCGCCGCGCGCACCTCGCGCATCCGCATCGGCAGTGCCGGCGTGATGCTGCCGCACTACAGCGCGTTGAAGGTGGCGGAGCAGTTCCGCGTGCTGGAGGCGCTCGCCCCCGGCCGCATCGATCTCGGCGTCGGCCGTGCGCCGGGTGGCGACATGCGCACCGCGCGCGCGCTGAACCCGAACGCGCATGCCGCGGCCGACCAGTTCCCCGAGCAGGTGCGCGACCTGCAGGCCTGGACTTCGCAGCCCGCGCACGAGGGCATCGCCGCGCACCCGCACGGTCCGCATGCACCCGAGGTGTGGATCCTCGGCAGCTCGAACTACGGCGCGCAGCTCGCGGCGCATTTCGGCCTGCCTTATGCCTACGCCTACTTCTTCGTCGACGGGCAGGGCGCCGACGAGGCGCTGGCGCTGTACCGGCGCCTGTACCGGCCGAGCGAGCGCCACCCCGAGCCGCGGGCCACCGTGTGCGTCTGGGCGCTGGCCGCGGCCACGCACGACGAGGCGGCGCACCATGCGCTCGGCCGCGAGCGCTGGCGCGTCGACCGCGCGCGTGGCGTGCTCGGCCCGCTGCAGGCCCCCGATGCGATCGCGCGCCGCGGCTTCACGCCGGACGAGTGGCCGACCGTCGAGGCGATGCGCGCGAAGGCGTTCGTCGGCACCGGCGCGGAGGTCGGCGCGCAACTGCGCGCGCTCGCGCAGGAACTGCAACTCGACGAGATCGTGGTCAACACCTGGGCGCACGATCCGGCGGTGCGCCGCACGTCGTACGCGCTGCTGGCGCGCGAGTTCGGGCTCGAAGGAGAAGTGCCATGAGAGAGGCGCCATGAACCTGATCGACTTCCCCCTGCGCGGCGAGCACATCACGCTCGACGCGTTGCTCAAGGCCACCGGCCTCGCGCCCAGCGGCGGCATCGCGAAGATGATGATCGCCGACGGCGTCGTGCAGGTCGACGGCCGCGACGAGCTGCGCAAGACCTGCAAGATCCGCGCGGGCCAGGTCGTGAGCCTGGCCGGCGCGCGGATCAGGGTGCTGGCGGCGCCCGGCTGATCGACCAGCCAGTCAGGGCCGCGCGCCCAGGCGCTGCAGTTCGAACCCGGCGGCGGCGTGCTCGGGCGACCGCGTGATCCCTTGCGCACGCGCCTTGCCGAACGACTCGCGCGCCGGCTCCGGCTGGTTCGTGCCGAGCTGGTACTCGCCGATGTAGAACCAGCCTTCCGCGAGCGCGAGTTCGCGATCGTCGCCCTCCTTGCGCGCGATCAGCTCGAGGAGTTGCTCCGGCGCGATCTGGCCGGCGATCAGCGCGATCGCCGGGCGCGGCCAGGCGCCCGCCGGCTCGGCCGCGGCCGCAAGCGCCGCCGGCAGCGGCTGGCCGAGGCGGTGCAGCGCCAGCGCCTGCCACAGTTGCGCGTAGGCCTGGCCGGTCGCGTCCGCGCGGTGGGTGGCGGCTTTCGCGAAGTCCTGTGCGGCGGCGTCGAAGCGCGCTTCGAGAAAGCGCGCGTGGCCACGTCGGTAGTAGGCGTCTGCCGCGCTGTGCCCGAGCGCCAGCGCCTTGCCGTAGTCGGCGGCGGCGGCACCGAATTCACCGCGGGCCCAGTTCGCGTTGCCCTGGCAGAACCAGGCGCTGCCGGCCGCGGGGGCGAGGCGCACGGCCTCCTGCGCATCCTTGAACGCCTCGGCGGGGTTGCCCAGTTCGGCATGCGCGTCGGCGCGCAGGCACAGCGCCTGCGCCAGGTCCTCGCCGCCGAGCTGACCGCTCGCGATCGCCTTGCCGCTGCGCTCGACGCTGGCCTGTGCGCGCGTGCGCAGGTTGTCCTGCAGCGTCTTGCGGCCGATGCCGAGGAAGCCGCCGTCCTTGACCTGGTTGCGCGCGACGACCATCGCGCCGCCGAGCGCCCGCTCCATCGCGCGCGCGTCGTTCAGCAGCGCCGGCACGTCCTTCGCCGGCACCACGGGTGTCGTGCTCTCGAAGCGCAGTGCCGCCTTGGCGATGTTGCCGCGGAAGCTGCGCGTCACTTCCGCGTTGAAGCCGGCGTTGCTCACCCGCAGCGTGCTCGGCTCGACGACCGCACCCACGCTCGCCGGCCACTGCATCTCGGCGCTGTAGAGCACCGTCAGCGGAAAGCCGGGCAGCGCGAGCGGGAACTGGCGGATAGGCGAGGGCGGCACGGCGATCGTGCCCTGCATGTTCGTCGGCGCGAAGCGCATCACCCAGTTGCCGTCGGCCGCGGTCGCGAGCTTGGGCACCTTGAACCGGGCCACGATCGTGATGCGGTTCTGCTCCGGCTCGTCGCGCAGCTCCGGCGTGCCCACGACGCCGATACCCGGATAACGGCGCTCCAGGCTCGTCAGCAGCACGCGTTGCAGGCGCTGCGCGTCGACGCGTGCCAGCCCGAGCCGCAGCGATTCGGCCGCGATGCCGTTGAACTGCTGCTGCATCTCGAGCGTGCCGTCCTCGCCGAACGCGTCGAGCCGGAAGCGCTCGTTCAGCTCGCTGCGGAAGATCTCGCTGCGGTTCGGCGAGCGCACGGTCGTGAGGGCCGTGGTCTCGCGCGGGTCGATCACCAGCACGCTGGCGTCCTCGAGGCCCTGGCCCATGCGATCGAGCGCGCCGCGCTGGCCGAGGCGGGTCGGGTCGAGGACGTAGTCGCGGCCGTCGATCCGCGCCTGCACGACCACGTGGTCGAACGCGAGCGGCGAGGCCAGCACCTTGCCCGGCCCCTGTGGAGCGCCGAGCGAGGCCAGCACGGCCCGCGCCGGGATGCCGAGCGATTGCAGGATGCGCATCAGCAGGAACGACTTGTCCTTGCAGTCGCCATAGCGGTTGCGCAGCACCTCGGCCGGCGTGTGCGGCCGGTGCGAGCTCTCGCCCAGCGAGACGGAGTAGTAGCGGATCTCCGACTGGACCCACTGCAGCGCCTGCGAGGCCTGGTCGCCGCGCGTCGGCAGCCGCTGCAGGCGCTGCAGCAGCGGCGTCAACTCGGGCGGCAGCACCGCGTCGGCGGCGAACAGGCCGTCGGCCCAGCGCGCGACCTCGGCCCAGTCGGCGAACTCGGTGAACTGCAGCCAGCGCAGCGGCGCGGTGCCGCGCGGCAGCATCGGTTCCAGTTCGACGGCCGCCAGGTCGCGCTCCTCGAACCGCCAGCGCTGCAGGCCGTCGCGCGTCGTGGTCTCCGGCGCGATCGACGACGCGGTGCCGTCGCCGATCCACTTCCACTGGATCGCTCGTGCGTCGGGCGCGTTGAGCGTGACGCGGCGGAGCTGGACCGGCACGGTGCGCTGCCACGGCACGCCTTGCGAGTAGCGCCCGCCGAAGATCGGGTTCGCGCCCTCGATTGAGTACTGCAGCATCAGCGTGTCGCCGACGCGCACGTCCGGCAGCAGCAGGCTCGCGGTGATCACACCGCTGTAGATGCCTTGCTCCAGCCCCGCCTCGCGCTGCAGGAAGCGCACCGGCGCGGTCGATGTATGGTCGACGACCTGCTCGCCGCGCTGGATCGCGACCTTGTGCAGCACCAGGCGCTGGTACTGCGGGATGAACTGGATCGACGCCTGCCCGATCTGCCCGAGCGTGCCCGCGTCGTTGGCCTGCTGCGCGATGTTGACGAGCGTGACGGGTCGCTCGGCGAGCATGAGGTGCGTGTCGTCGAGGCGCAGCGTCAGGGCGCGGCGCGGACCGCCCGGCAGCGCGGGCACCGGCAGCAGATCGGCCCAGGCCGGCACCGGCACGCCGCGCGCGAACGATGCGGCGGTGACCGAGACCTCCTTCAACGGCGTCTCGGCGGGGGCGGGCGCGGCGGCCGGTGCGGCCGGCGTCTGTGCGCCGGCGTGCAGTGCGAGCAGCAACGCGATCGCGCCGGCGGCGCGGCGGAGTGACGGACGGATCGACGGCAAGGTGCAGGCCCCGGCAGCGGTGGTCGCCGATTGAATCACAGGGCCCGCGTGGCGCGTCCGTGCGGCCACGAACGTACCCGGCGAGCGCCGGGCGGCAGGCAGCCCACCGAACTCGCGGCATGATCCTGCCCATGACCACGCTGCTGAGCCCCCCTCTGACATCACCGGCCGAGATCGACGCGGCGCTCCACGACGCCGGTCGCGCCGTGCTCGGCGCCGCCACGCTGCGTGCACTGCTGCCCGCCAGCGCCGACGAACTCGAGGCACTGCGCCCCTCGTGGGACGACCTGCCGCCGGACAACCACCTGCGCGACGGCGGGCGCTACCGGCGCCGTCGCCACTCCTGCTTCGTCGTCGAAGGGGCCGCCGTGACGCAGGTGCCGCACCGCGCGCACTGGCAGCCGCTCGAGTACAACGCGCTGCACGGCGGGCTCGAGCGCTGGTTCGAGCCGATGGTGCCGGCCGTCGTGGCGCAGCCGGTCTGGGGCCGACTGCTGGTGGCGCTGAGCGCGCGCTGCAGCACGTTGAAGGGCGCGCAGCCGTGGTACGTGGAAGCCCACCAGTTCCGCATCGACACGACCGACGGCATCGGCCGCCCGACGCCCGAAGGCGCGCACCGCGACGGCGTCGACCTGGTTGCCGTGCTGCTGATCGCCCGCGAAGGCATCAAGGGCGGCGAGACGCGCGTGTTCGAGTCCGACGGCCCGGCGGGCCTGCGCTTCACGATGAGCGAGCCGTGGACGACATTGCTGCTCGACGACACGCGTGTCATCCACGAGAGCACGCCGATCCAGCCGCTCGCCGAAGGCGGCCACCGCGACACGCTCGTGCTGACCTTCCGGTCCGGCGGCTTCCAGGGCCCGGCCGTCTCAGCCTAGTTCAGCCCCAGCGTCCGGCGCATGAACAGCACCGTCGCGTAGAACTGGAAGTCCGCGTTCTCCTTGCGCTGGAAGCCGTGGCCTTCGTTCTCGCCGCGCAGGTACCAGACCGGCGAGCCGTTCGCGCGCACCTGCGCCACGATCTGCTCGGCCTCGGTGAACGGCACGCGTGGATCGTTTTTGCCCTGCACGACGAACAGCGGCTTGCGGATCTTCGCGGCGTTGGTCAGTGGCGAGATCTTCTCGAGGTGCGCGCGCATCGCAGGGTCGCGCTCGTCGCCGTACTCGACGCGCCGCAGGTCGCGCCGGTAGCTCTCGGTGTTCTTCAGGAACGTGAGGAAACTCGAGATGCCGACGATGTCGATCGAGCCGGCGATGCGCTCCGGGTACATCGTCGCGACGGCCAGGCTCATGTAGCCGCCGTAGCTGCCGCCGGTGACGATCACGCGCGAGGCGTCCAGGTCCGGCTGCGTCGCGATCCAGTCGAGCAGCGCGCCGATGTCCTTGACCGAGTCCTCGCGTTTGAAGCCGTCGTCCAGCGCCAGGAAGGTCTTGCCGTAGCCGCTCGAGCCGCGCACGTTGGGCTGGATCAGCGCGATGCCGAGTTCGTTGACCAGATAACTGGAGCGCGTGACGAAGCCGAGCTTGGCCTGCGCTTCCGGCCCGCCGTGGATCGCGATCAGCACCGGGCGCTTGCCGGTGAAGCGGGCCGGCGGCGGATTGAGAATGCCGGAGATCGTGCGGCCGTCGAAGCTCGGCCAGCGCACGATGCGCTGCTCGGGGAAGCTGCGCAGGTCAAGGCCGTCGGGCGCTTCGGCGCGGGTCCACGGCTCGACCGCGCCGCTCGCCGGGTCCATCGACCAGATCCGGCTCGGTGACTGCGCGCTGCTCAGCGAGAACGCCAGGTCGTCCCGGCGCGGGTGAAAGCGCGCGGCGCCGACGCTGCCCGGCGGCACGCTCGGCGCCGGCAACTGGCGCAGCGTGCGCGCGTCGTACAGCCGCAGCTCGTCGCGGCCGTCGACGTTCGCCTGCGCGGCCACCAGCGTGCCACTTCGGTTGCCGGTCGCGTCGCTGATGTCCCACGCGATGTCGCGGGTCACCGGCGTGACGCTGCGCTGCGCGAAGTCCAGGAACGCCAGCTCGCGGAACTCGCTGCCCTGGTCGCTGACGACGAACAGGCCGCGCCCGTCGCGGCTGAACTCGCCGGCGAACCAGGTGGACTTCGTGCTGCTGCCAGCCGCCGGCAGCCACTGCGTCAGCCGCCGGCTCGCGAGATCGAGCAACCAGACCTGCGACTCGCCGGCCGACAGGTAGCGCGTCAGCGCCACCTGCTTGTCGTCCCACGAGACGCTGCCGACTGCCCAGCCGCCACCCTGCAGTTCGACCAGCTTCTCGGCCGCCTGCGGCTGCAGCGGGTCCATCAGTGACAGCGTCTGCACGATCGTCGTGCGCGAGCCGCCGGCGGCCGTGCGGTCGAGCGGCGTCGCGAGCGCGAGCAGCCGGCCGCCGCCGTGCAGCCAGCCCTGCAGGCTGTGGCGCTCGGCAGGGTCCGTCAGCAGCGTCACCTGCCGGCCGGGCAGGTCGAGGCGGTAGAGCTGGTCCTGCTCGTTGCCGCCGGTGCCGCGCGAGAACACGATGTAGCGGCCCTCGCGCGGCTCGTAGCGCGCCGTGCGCACCGGGTCGGCGGAGTCGGTCAGCGGCTCCGGCGCGGCCAGCGGGGCCTTGATCCGGTACAGCTGCGGCACGCTCGCGCCGGTGCGGCGGTGCGAGACCAGCATCTCGCGGCGCGTCGGGTGCCAGTCGACGAAGGCGTGCGCGCTGAAATCGGTGTAGCGCGCGACGTCCTCGGCGATCCGCGCGGGAATCGGCGGGATGCCCTGCGCCATCAGGTTGGCGTTCGGCGCGATCGTCGCTTCGGTGGCCGCAGTCGGGGAGGTCGGGGTGCCGCAGGCCGTCAGCATGACGGCGGCGAGCGCGGCAAGCGCAGCGGCGAGTGTCGAAAATCTCATGGGCGTGACGCGGCTCGTGACCGCGCGGATCGGGTGAGGGTGGGCGATTGTCGCAACGCCCCGGGCGGGCGGCCGTCCGGGCGATCCCTCGCCACCGGCGACCGGGGGCCGGCTCAGGCGTCGCGCACGTCGGCCACCGGGTTGGCGCCGAAGTCGGGGCGCGCCAGGTAGGCGCGCAGGCGCGAGGCCGCGTCGGCCGGCGACGTGAGCTGACCGCGTTCCTTGAGCCCGACGAAGTTCGCCTTCTCGGGGAAGCCGGCCTCGTCGCCACCGCGCAGCTGCACCTGCATGTCGGTGTCGATCACGCCGGGCGCCAGCGACACGAGCTTCGCGCCGTTCGGGCGGTGGGCTTCGTCGAGCGCCATCGCGCGGGTCAGGTGGTCCATGCCGGCCTTGGCGGCGCAGTACGAGGCCTGCCCCGCCATCGCGCGGCGGCCCAGGCCGGACGAGATGTTGAGCACGCGCTTGTCGGCGGGCCAGGTGCGGGTGGCGCGCAGGAACGCGGCGCTCAGCAGCAGCGGTGCCTCCAGCCCGACCCGCAGCGCGGACGCGAGTTCAGCGTCGCTGCATTCGTCGAGCGGGCCGATCCGCGTGAGCGCGGCGGCGTTGTTGATCAGCGTCGCGGCGCTGAAGGTGGCGCCGTCGAAGGTGGCCAGCCAGGTCTGCAACTGCGCGGCCGCTTCGGTCGGGTTCGACAGGTCGAGCGACCACTGCTCGCAGTGCGCGCCGGCCGCCTCGGCCCGGGCCGCCAGCGCATCGCTGCGCTGGCGCGAGATGCACAGCAGCAGGTGGTCCGGTGCCAGCAGCTGCTCGGCGAGCGCGGCGCCCATGCCGCGCGAGGCGCCGGTCAGGACGAACAGCTTCCTGACCGCCACGTCACCGCTCACGCGGCCTGGGTCTGCTGGATGCCGGCGATCGCCCACTCGCGGCTGCCGTCGGCCGGCTTCACCAGGTGCCACAGTTCGTCGAACGGGGCGGCGACGCCATCCTTCTCCTCGCGGAGCAGGCCGTGGAAGCGCACGCTGACGATCTGGCGGTCGGTCTCGGTCGCGACGTCGAGCACCTCGGCGTCGATGCGCACGACGTCGGTCGTCTGCGCCACGCTGCCGCGCTCCTGCAGGTCGAGCTTGACGGCGGCGAACATCTCCGGCGTCGTGAAGGCGCGCAGGTCGTTCAGGTCACCGGTGTCGTTCGCGGCCTGCATGCGGATGAAGATCATCTTCGCGATGCGCTCGAAGCCGGCGGCGTCGAAGCCTGCGGGCAGCGTCGAGACAGCCGCCGTTGCGGCGACCGGTGCGGCCGAGGCGCCGCCCTGAGCGGGCTGGGCCCAGGCCGGGGCGCCCGTCGGGGTGGCGGGACGCTCGTCCGGCTGGAAGCGCATGCCGTTCGGCGTCGCCATCGCCGGCGTGTTGCCGTTGCGGGCGAAGCGATTCATCAGGAAGCGGATGGCGAAGAACGCCACGCCGGCAAGCAGCACCATCATCAGGATGTTGCCGAACGCCTCGCCCATGCCGAGGTGGCTCATCAGCGCGGCGATGCCGAGACCGGCGGCGAGGCCGGCGATCGGGCCCATCCACGAGCGCTTGGGCGCCGCGGCGGCCGCGGGTGCGGCGCCGGCGGTGGCCGGTGCGGTCGGCGCAGCCTGGGCGGGCTGGGCAGGGGTCGAGTTCGGCGGGGTGCGCGCAGGCATGTTGCGCTGCATGCCGGCCGACGAGCCGCCGCCCAGGCGTTTGGCTTCCACATCGAACGGCACCGCGAGGCCCGTGGACATCACGGCAACGGACAGGGCGAGGATCAATGACTTCATCTGGGCATTCCTTCAATGAGCGCCGGTGACACGGCGAGGGCCGCAAGATCATACGAGGTGCACATGACCCTGCTGACGACTTGGCCGCCGACCCGTTCCACATGCGGTCGTGTGGCGTAAACACAAGGGCCCGGCGCGCCGCCGATTGACGCCCGCGACGCAGCCGGGCAGACTGCGCGCCTCGCGATGCATCCCGCATGCACGCCCACCGCAATTCGCAGGAGGTGCCCCATGGACAAGCCAACCGCCATTGACCTCTCGTCGGCCGCTGCCTGACCTGCGCTTCGCTGTTCCCGGGCCACACTCTCCAAGCCCGTTCCCGGGTCTGACCCCGCGCCTTCCGGCGCGACCGACGTTTCCACTCCGCTGACCGGCGCGCCCTCGAGCGCGCGGTCCGATCCGCGCGCGTGCGTTCGCGCCGCGCGCTGCGAGAAACGAAAGCTCAGACCCACCATGATCGACATCGACTTCGCGCGCCTGCGCTCGCTGGGCCTCACGCCCGCGCTGGCGCAACGCGCAGTGGCCCTCGCGCTCGGCGACGCCACCCGCGCCGACGACCCCCCGGCGTATGACCTCCTGCGCCTGACCGAGGTGCACCGTGACGCCGTGCGCCTGCACGACGGCGCCGACGACCTGGCGGCGCGCGTGCTGCCGCGCCTGACCCGCACGCTGACCGACGACGCCACCGCGCTCGCGGTCGGCGACTGGGTGCTGGCCGCGACCGACGCGCACGGCCAGGTCTGGGTGCATGCGCGCGTGCCGCCGCTCAGCCACATCAACCGGCGCGACGCCGATGGCCGGCGCCACCCGGTCGTCAGCAACGTCGACACCGCCCTGCTCGTGATGGGCCTGGACGACGACTTCAACCCGCGCCGGCTCGAGCGCTATCTCGCGCTGGTGCAGGCCGGGGGCGGCGTCATGCCCGCCGTCGTGCTGACCAAGGCCGACGTGATCGCCAGCGTGCCCGGCCTGCTCGCCGAGCGGATCGAGGCGCTGCGCGGGCGCGTGCCGGCGAGCATCGACCTGTTCGCGATCGACGGCACCGATCCGTACACGGTGCAGCAGCTGCAGGCCTACCTCGGCGCCGGGCAGACGCTGGTGGTGCTCGGCTCCTCGGGGGCCGGCAAATCGACGCTGACCAACACGCTGCTCGGTCGCGCGGTGCAGGACACCGGCGCCGTGCGCGAGCACGACAGCCGCGGCAAGCACACGACCACGTCGCGCTCGCTGCACCGCCTGCCGGGCGGCGCCTGCGTGATCGACACGCCGGGGCTGCGCGCGCTGCGGCCCGATGTCGACGAGGCGACGCTGGCCGCGAGCTTCGGCGATATCGAGGCGCTGGCCGGCGCGTGCCGGTTTCGCGACTGCCGGCACGTGGACGAGCCGGGTTGTGCGGTGCGCGAGGGCGTGCCCGCAGACCGGGTCAGGAACTACCACAAGCTCCTGCGCGAGGCGCGCCGCGACACCATGAGCGTGCTCGAGCGCCAGCAGCAGCTGGCGATGTGGAAGGCCCGCGGCCGGGCCGGGCGCGAGCGCCTGAAGCAGAAGCGCGATGAAGCCTGAGCGCTCAGAACGGCGGCGCGGACTCGAATGCGATCGGCTCGCCCGACACCGGGTGCGCGAAGCGCAGCGCGCTCGCGTGCAGCAGCAGGCGCCCGGCCTGTGCAAGCACCTCCGGCGGCGCGTACAGCGCGTCACCGAGGATCGGGTGGCCGATCGCGAGCAGGTGCACGCGCAGCTGGTGCGCGCGGCCGGTGATGGGCTCGAGCTCGACGCGCGTCGCATCGCGCGCAGCGTCGTGGGCGAGCACGCGGTAGCGCGTCAGCGACGGCTTGCCGGCCGCGTGATCGACCTTCTGCTTCGGCCGGTTCGGCCAGTCGGCGATCAACGGCAGGTCGATCTCGCCGTCCGGCGCGGCGACGTGGCCGTGCACGACCGCGACATAGCGCTTGTGCACTGCGCGCGCCGCGAACGCCGCGCTCAGCGTGCGTTGCGCCGCCGCGCCGCGCGCTAACAGCATCAGGCCCGAGGTCGCCATGTCGAGCCGGTGCACGACGAGCGCATCGTCGAAGCGGGCCTGCACGTGGGCCGAAAGGCAGTCCTGCCCGTTCGGCCCGAGGCCCGGCACCGAAAGCAGGCCGCCCGGCTTCAGCGCGACGATGCAGTGCGCGTCGACATGCAGCAGTTCGGGCGCGCTCATGGTCGCCGCGCGACCAGGGCGTCGCGCTGGGCGAGCGGCGGGAACAGCCGGAACCACCAACCCGCGACCAGCAGCGTGCCGATGCCGCCGAGCACCACCGAGCCGACCGGCCCGAATGCCGCCGCGGTGACGCCGGACTCGAACTCGCCGAGCTGGTTCGACGCGCCGATGAACACCGAGTTGACGGCGCTGACGCGGCCGCGCATCTCGTCCGGCGTGTCCAGCTGCACCAGCGACTGGCGGATCACGACGCTGACCATGTCGCTGGCACCGGCCACCACCAGCGCCGCCATCGAGACGGCGAACGAGGTCGACAGCCCGAACGCGATCGTCGCGACGCCGTACACCGCGACGGCGCCGAGCAGCACGCGGCCCGCATGGCGCGTGACCGGGAAGCGCGAGAGCAGCAGCGACAAGGCGAAGGCGCCGATCGCCGGCGACGCGCGCAGCAGGCCCAGGCCCCACGGGCCGGTGTGCAGGATGTCCTTCGCGAAGATCGGCAGCAGCGCGGTGGCGCCGCCGAGCAGCACGGCGAACAGGTCGAGCGAGATCGCGCCGAGCACGACCGGCCGCTGGCGCACGAAGCGCACGCCGGCGAGCAGCGTGTCGAAGCTCATGTTGCGGGCGACCGCCTTCACGTGCCCGTAGGCCACGCCGGCCACCAGCGCGCCCGACAACGCGAACAGCAGCGCGCACACGCCGTACACCGCCTGCGCACCGGCCACGTAGATGAAGCCGCCGAGCGCCGGCCCCGCGACGATCGCGCCCTGCGAGCCCATCGAGCTGAAGGCGAGGGCGCGCGGCAGCACCTCGGCCGGCACGAGCAGCGGCGTGAGCGCCTGCTGCGCCGGCATCTGGAACGCCTTGACGGTGCCCAGCAGCACGGAGGTCAGCAGCAGCAGGTCGCGGCTGGCCCACTGCCGGTGCGCCGCGACCATCAGCAGCAGCGCGATGGCCGTCTGCGCGACCATGCACAGCGCCACGATGCGCGCGCGGTCGAACCGGTCGACGACGTGGCCGGCCACCAGCACCAGCAGCAGCGCGGGCAGGAACTGCAGCAGCCCGACCAGGCCGAGATCCCACGCGCTGCCGGTCAGGTCGTACATCTGCCAGCCGATCGCGACCATCAGCATCTGGTTCGCGCCGGTGCTCGCCAGGCGCGAGTACCAGAAGCGCATGTAAGCGCGAAAGCTGCGCAGCGGCGCCGACGGCGTTGCGGCCGCCAGGTCGCTCATCCCTGCATCTGCCCCGAGCTCAGCACGCGCACGCCGGGCGCACCGGCGAGCGTGGTGGCCAGCAGGGCGGCGGCGACCTTGGTCGCGGCGATGGGGCGCACGCCGCGCGGCACCAGGGCCATCGCCGGGCCCAGCAGGCGCGCGGCCCATTCTTCACCGCTGCGAACCGGCTGGCCGATCGCGGCGCGGTCGCCGAGCAGCAGCGAGGGCTGCGCGATGACGACCGACTCGAAACCGAGTGCGCCGATCGCGTCCTGCATCTCGCCCTTGATGCGGTTGTAGAACACCCTGGAGCGCGCATCGGCGCCGAGCGCCGAGACGACCGCGAGGCGTGTGGCGCCGGCGGCCTTCGCGGCACGCGCGGTGTTCACCACGTAGTCGAAATCGACCGCACGGAACGCGGCTTGCGAGCCGGCGACCTTGATCGTGGTGCCGAGCGCCACGTAGGCATCGTCGACCGCGGGCAATGCGGGCAGCCGTGCGAAATCGACGACGTGGAAGGTGGTGCGCGCGTCGGCTGCCGCCCCTGGCACGGCGCGCCGCACCAGCACGTGCGTGTGCGCATACGCCGCGCTGCCTTGCAGCAGCGGCAGCAGCGCCCCGCCGATCAGGCCGGTCGCGCCGGCCAGCAGTGCGGTGCGCGCCGACTTGTCGGCGGAAGGACTGCGGCCCGGGCGCGCCATGATGACCTCAGCGCTTCGGCGGGCCCGAACGCGCCGGTGGGCGACCGCCGCCGCCACCGCCGGACGGGCGCGAGCCTGCGGGGCGCGACGAACCGCCGCCACCACCGCCACCCGAACGCTGGCCGCCACCGCTGCGACCGCCGCCACCACCACCGCCGTGACCACCCCGGCCGCCACCGCTGCCGCCGGCGTGGTGGCGCTGGCCGCCGCGCCCGGCGCCTTCGCCGATGACCATGCGGCCGAGCACGATCGGCTCGGCCTTCTCACCTGACGGCGGCTCGAAGCCGGGCACGATCTCCTTCGGGATCTCGCGCTTGATCAGGCGCTCGATGTCGCGCAGGAAGCCGTTCTCGTCGACGCAGACCAGCGACACCGCCTCGCCCTTGGCGCCGGCGCGGCCGGTGCGGCCGATGCGGTGGACGTAGTCCTCCGGCACGTTCGGCAGCTCGTAGTTGACGACGTGCGGCAGCATGTCGATGTCGATGCCGCGCGCGGCGATGTCGGTCGCGACCAGCACCGTCAGGTCGCCGGTCTTGAACTCGGCCAGCGCCTTGGTGCGCGCGGTCTGGCTCTTGTTGCCGTGGATCGCCATCGCGCTGATGTCGGCCTTCAGCAGGTGCTCGACCAGGCGGTTCGCGCCGTGCTTCATGCGCGTGAACACCAGCACCTGGTCCCAGTCGTTGCTCTTGATGAGGTGGATCAGCAGGTCCTTCTTCATCTCGCGGCCGACGGGGTGGACCTTCTGCGCGATCTGCTCGTTGGTCTGGTTGCGGCGCGCCACCTCGATCAGCACCGGCGCGTTCAGCAGCCGGTCGGCCAGGGCCTTGATCTCGTCGCTGAAGGTGGCGCTGAACAGCAGGCTCTGCTTCTTGGCCGGCAGCACCGCGAGCACCTTCTTGATGTCGTGGATGAAGCCCATGTCGAGCATGCGGTCGGCTTCGTCGAGCACGAAGATCTGCACGTGCGAGAGGTCGAGCGTGCGCTGCTGGTGGTGGTCGAGCAGGCGGCCCGGCGTGGCGACGAGGATGTCGACGCCGCGCTTCAACTTGTCGATCTGCGGCTGCATGCCGACGCCGCCGAACATCACCATGCTGGTGAGCTTGCTGTGCTTGCCGTAGGTGCGCACGCTTTCCTCGACCTGCGCGGCGAGCTCGCGGGTGGGCGTGAGGATCAGCGCGCGGATCGGCAGCTTGCCCTTGGCGTCGCGCACCGCGGGCGTGGCCATCAGGCGGTGCAGCATCGGCAGCACGAAGCCGGCGGTCTTGCCGGTGCCGGTCTGGGCGCCGCCCATCACGTCGCCGCCCGAGAGCACGGCAGGGATGGCCTGCGCCTGGATCGGCGTGGGCGTGGTGTAGCCGTATTCGTGAACGGCGCGCAGCAAGGGCTCGGCGAGGCCGAGATCGTCAAAGGACATGGGTTTCCAAACGGACAGAGAGATCGGCCTGTCGCTCTTACATCGGGCGCCAGTCGCAGGCAGAGGGGTGTGGCGAGCGGGTGTCGTCGGGGACGAGGTGGGCTCAGTCAGAAATGACGTCGGCGCAGTGACTGGTGACTGCGCCGGTGTTTCATTGTAGCCGTTGCGCGTCGGCGCGTGCCTCGAGCGCGCGGGCCTGCGCGGACAGGCTGCGCTCGCGCAGCGAGCCGGATTTCACGAGCGCCTGCGCTTCGCGCGCGAGGCGCAGCGCTGCGGCCGGGTCGCTCGCCAGCGCGAGCCGGCCCTGCCCGAGCAGCGCGCGGGCGCGCAGCCAGTCGCCGGTCGGCGAGGCGGTGCTGCCGGCCGCCAGCGCGCTGGCGTAGGCGATGCGCGCGTCGTCCGCGGCCGGTGGATCGCGCTCGAGCGCTTCGCCGAGCGCGATCTGGGCCTGCCGCGTCGCCAGCGCGGCAGCGCCGAGCTGGGCGTCCAGGATCGGCAGCGCGCGGCGCAGGGTCTGGCGTGCGGCGAGCGTGTCGCCGTGGCGGGTCTCGGCCTCGCCGCGCGCGACCAGCATCGCCGCCCAGTTCGCGCCGCCCTGCGCCTCCCAGCGATCCGCGGCGGCGGCGCTGCGGGTGAGGGCCTCGTCGCCGCGTTGTTCGTCGGACGCGACCAGCGCGAGCGCGATGTTCACGCGGTCCATCGCGTTGCCGACCTGGCGTGAGGTGTCGCTGCCGGCGATGTCGAGTGCGCTGGCGAGCATCGCGCGGGACTCGTCGGTGCGGCCGAGCTGGTGGAGCACGATGCCGAGCTCGCAGCGCACCAGCGCCGTGGTGCGGTGGCGCGGGCCCATCGTGCGCTCGAAGATCGTCAGCGCCCGTGTGAGCTCGTCACGCGCATCGGCGAAGCGGCCCGCGCGCGTGTGCAGCTGGCCGAGCGCGAAGTGGCCGGCGCCGGTGCCGAAGTCGCGCAGGTCGACCTGGTTCGCGCTCAGTTCGATCGAGCGCCGCAGCTCGCGCTCGGCGGCGCCGAAGTCGTCGAGTTGCGCCAGCCCGTTGCCGAGCCAGCGGTGCGCGATCGAACGCATCGCGTGGCGCGGCTGGTGCGCCTCGAACGCGGTGGTCGCGCGGCTCAGGTCGGCGATGCCCTTGCGCAGCTCGCCGGCCTGCACCGCGTTGGCGCCGACGCGGTACAGCGCGATCGCGTAGCCCTCGAGCGCCTGCTGGCCGGTGCGCTCGACGATCGCGATCGCCTCGCGCGCCAGCGCCTCCGACTCGGCCGCGCGGCCGAGCTGCGTCAGCGAGAGCGCGCGCCCGACCAGCGCGTAGATGTACTGCTCGCTCTGCGGGCCGTGCACCGAGCGGGCCAGCGCGAGCGCCTGCTGCTCGAGCGGATCGGCGCTGTCGAACATGCCGAGGTTGTTCTGCAGCTCGCCGACGACCGTGAGCAGCTCGAGCCGCACGCCGGGGTCGAGCTTCGGGTCGTCGAGCAGGCGCTTGCCGCCGGTCTGCAGCAGCTCGCGCGCGGTGGTGTCCTGCGTGGTCTTGCCGGCGCCGATCGAGCTGGTGCGGAACACGCCGAGCAGGAAGTCCTTGATCGCGGTGGCGTTGCGGGCTTCGGCGGTCGCGCGCGCCGCCTGCTCGCGGGCGAGGCTGGCCTGCCACAGCGTCGCCCCCACGCCGCCGGCGATCGCCAGCACGACGACGCCCGCGGCCGCCACGCCCAGCGTGTGGCGCTCCACGAACTTGCGCGACACGTACAGCCAGGTCGGCGCCTGCGCGCTGACCGACTCGTGCGCGAGGTAGCGGCGCAGATCGTCGGCCAGCGCCTGCGCCGAGGCGTAGCGCTCGGCCGGGCGCTTGCGCAGCGCCTTGGCGACGATGTGCTCCAGGTCGCCGCGCAGCGCCTGGCGCAGCCGCGGCGGCGTGGTGGCGCGCGCGGCGGCGATGCCGGTCGCGGCGGCGTCAGTGGTCAGTGTCACGTCGGCGTCGCCGAGGCGGCGTGGCTCGGCCTCGACGATCGCGCGCGCCAGCTGCGCCGCGTTGCCGCGCGGCGCGCTGTACGGCCGCCCGCCTGACAGCAGCACGTAGATCAGCACGCCGAGCGCGTAGACGTCGGTCGCGACCGTCACCGCGCTGCCGGTGATCTGCTCCGGCGCGGCGTACTCCGGCGTCAGCCCGGCGCTGCCCTGGCGCGTGAGGTCGAGCTCGTCGGGCGCGTCGCCGAGCAGCTTGGCCACGCCGAAATCGAGCAGCTTGACGTGGCCGCCGTCGGTCACCAGCACGTTCGCCGGCTTCAGGTCGCGGTGCACGATCAGGTTGGCATGCGCGAACGCGACCGCGTCGCACAACTGCAGCAGCAGGCGCAGGCGCGTGGGCACGTCCAGGCGCCGCGCGTCGCACCAGCGGTCGATGCGTTCGCCCTGCACGTATTCCAGCACCAGGAAGCGGGTGCCGTCGGCGGCGATGCCGGCGTCGAGCAGCTGCGCGATGTGCGGGTGCGTGAGACGCGCCAGCAGTTCGCCTTCACGCGCGAACCGCGCACTCAGCAGCGCCGCGGCGGCCGGGTCGGGCGGGGCGGCGCGCAGCAGCTTGACGGCGGCGCGGCCGGCATGCAGGCCGTCGCTGCGGGTCGCGGCCCAGACCTCGCCCATGCCGCCGCTGCCGAGCGGCTCGCGCAACTGCCAGGCGCCGAAGCGGGCGCCCGGACGGGTGACCGGGGTCGGCGCGTCGGTGGTCGGGTCGGTCGGGGAGAGGGCGTCGTTCATGGGCTCGGGGGCGGTCGATTCTATGCAGCGCCTCGGCGCGACATGGCTTGCCGTAAGCTCGCGCCCTGGTTTCACGCCCCCCTGCGCCGATGGCCCGCTCGCGATTCGTTCCCGACAACTTCACGCTCACGCTGATCGCGGTGGTCATCGTCGCCACCGTGCTCCCGTGCCGCGGCGACTGGGCCGTCGCGTTCAACGCGATCACCAGCATCGCGATCGGGTTGCTGTTCTTCATGCACGGCGCCAAGCTGTCGCGCGAGGCGATCGTCGCGGGCATCACGCACTGGCGGCTGCACCTGCTGGTGTTCGCCTGCACCTTCCTGATGTTCCCGGTGCTCGGTGTCGCGCTGCGGCCGCTGCTGGAGCCGCTGGTCACGCCCGATCTGTACATCGGCATCCTGTTCCTGTGCGCGCTGCCGGCGACGGTGCAATCGGCGATCGCCTTCACGTCGATGGCGCGCGGCAACGTGCCGGCGGCGGTGTGCAGCGCGTCGGCATCGAGCCTGATCGGCATCTTCCTGACGCCGGTGCTGGTGGGCGTGCTGCTGTCGCAGCACGGCGCCGCGGTCTCGCTCGATGCGATCCGCGCGATCGTGCTGCAACTGCTGCTGCCGTTCATCGCCGGGCAGGTGGCGCGGCGCTGGATCGGCGACTGGGTGAATCGGCACAAGGCCGCGCTCGGCCAGATCGACCGCAGCTCGATCCTGCTGGTGGTCTACACCGCGTTCAGCGAGGCCGTGATCCAGGGCCTGTGGCAGCAGATCCCGCTGAGCGCGCTGCTCGGGCTGACGCTGGTCTGCGCGATCCTGCTCGGGCTGGCCCTCACGATCACCACGTTCGCGGCCCGCCGCCTGGGCTTCGACAAGGCGGACGAGATCACGATCGTGTTCTGCGGCTCGAAGAAGAGCCTGGCCAGCGGCATCCCGATGGCCCGCGTCCTGTTCGCCGGCCAGGCGGTCGGCGCGGTGGTGCTCCCGCTGATGCTGTTCCACCAAATGCAGCTGATGGTCTGCGCCGTGCTGGCGCAACGCTACGCGGCGCGTGTGTTGGCTGACCCAGAGCGGTGACGCTTTTCGGTGGGTTGACGCACTGGATAGGCATGTCGACCGCCAAGGACGCCAAGAACGCCAAGAAGAGCCGACCCCTTCTTCAGGCTCTTCCTTGGCGCCCTTTGCGATCTTGGCGTCCTTGGCGGTAAAAAGAGCGTCGCACGCCACCAAGCCGACCCAGAGCGCCATACCGGCGACAATCACGGGTTGCGCCCCCAACGCGCCCCGCTCAACCGAACTTCTCAGAGAACACCATGGCCCAGTACGTCTTCACCATGAACCGCGTCGGCAAGATCGTGCCGCCGAAGCGGCAGATCCTCAAGGACATCTCGCTCAGCTTCTTCCCCGGCGCCAAGATCGGCGTGCTCGGCACCAACGGCTCGGGCAAGTCGACGCTGCTGAAGATCATGGCCGGCCTCGACAAGGACATCGAGGGCGAAGCCACGCCGATGCCGAACCTGAAGATCGGCTATCTCCCGCAGGAGCCGGTGATGAACCCGGACCAGACCGTGCGCGAGGCGGTCGAGGAGGGCATCGGCGGCGCGCTGGCCGCCAAGAAGCGGCTCGACGAGGTCTATGCCGAGTACGGCGAGCCCGATGCCGATTTCGACAAGCTCGCCGCCGAGCAGGCCGACCTGGAGGCCATCATCGCCGCCAGCGGCAGCGAGAACTCCGACCTGCAGCTCGAGATCGCCGCCGACGCGCTGCGCCTCGCGCCCTGGGACGCCGTGATCGGCGTGCTCTCGGGCGGCGAGAAGCGCCGCGTCGCGCTGTGCCGGCTGCTGCTGTCCAAGCCCGACATGCTGCTGCTCGACGAGCCCACCAACCACCTGGACGCCGAATCGGTCGACTGGCTGGAGCAGTTCCTGCAACGCTATCCGGGCACCGTCGTCGCGATCACCCACGACCGCTACTTCCTCGACAACGCGGCCGAGTGGATCCTGGAGCTCGACCGCGGCCGCGGCATCCCGTACAAGGGCAACTACTCGACCTGGCTCGAGCAGAAGGAACAGCGCCTCGAGCAGGAGCAGAAGACCGAGGACGCGCGCACCAAGGCGATGAAGCTCGAGCTCGAGTGGGTGCGCAAGAACGCCAAGGGACGCCAGGCCAAGAGCAAGGCACGCCTGGCGCGCTTCGAGGAACTGTCGGACACCGACTACCAGAAACGCAACGAGACCAACGAGATCTTCATTCCGGTCGGCGAGCGCCTCGGCCACGAGGTGCTGGAGTTCGAGAACGTCACCAAGAGCTTCGGCGACCGGGTGCTGATCGACGACCTGTCGTTCAAGGTGCCGGCCGGCGCGATCGTCGGCATCATCGGCCCGAACGGCGCCGGCAAGTCGACGCTGTTCCGCATGATCGCCGGCAAGGAGCAGCCGACCAGCGGCAACGTCAAGATCGGCCCGACCGCGCGCATGGCCTTCGTCGAGCAGAGCCGCGAGACGCTGGAGGACGACAAGACCGTCTGGCAGGACGTCTCCGGCGGCCTGGACAACATCGTCGTCGGCAAGTTCGTGATGCCCAGCCGCGCCTACATCGGCCGCTTCAACTTCAAGGGCAACGACCAGCAGAAGCTGGTCGGCAGCCTCTCGGGCGGCGAGCGCGGCCGGCTGCACCTGGCCAAGACGCTGGCGCAGGGCGGCAACGTGCTGATGCTCGACGAGCCGTCGAACGACCTCGACGTGGAAACCCTGCGCGCACTCGAAGACGCGCTGCTCGAGTTCGCCGGCTCGGTGATGGTGATCAGCCACGACCGCTGGTTCCTCGACCGCATCGCCACCCACATCCTGGCGTGCGAGGGCGACTCGAAGTGGGTCTTCTTCGACGGCAACTACCAGGAGTACGAGGCCGACAAGAAGAAGCGCCTCGGCGAGGAGGGCGCCCGCCCGCACCGCCTGCGCTTCAAGGCCCTGAAGTGACCTTGGTGCCGGCGCCGCTTTGAGCGGCGCTGGCAGAATGAATCCTTTCGATGCGGGTTGCACGATGACTCATCCCACCGCGCGGTCCGTCCGCCCCCTGATGGCCACCCTGACGATCGCCCTGCTGGGCGGTTGTGCGTCGCTGGCGCCCGCCACGGTGCCGACACCGGGCGGCGCGGCCGCCGGGCCGGCCACGCCGCCGCGCGTGGCCACCGGCCCCGGCCCGAGCGCGTCGGGGGTGCCGCCCGGCACGCCGCAGCCGGCCACGCCGCCGCCGCCGGGAAGCCCGCAGCCTTTCGCCACCGTGATCCGTGACGCGAAGAAGAGCGACGGCCTGCTCACGACCTACCAGAAGGACGAGAAGGTCTGGATCGAGCTGCGCCCGCAGGACTTCAACAAGCCGTTCTTCATGTCCGCCAAGATCGCCTCCGGCATCGGCGAGGGCATGCTGTTCGGCGGGCTGATGGACGACCAGCGCGTCGTCGAATTCCGGCGCGTCTACAACCAGGTGCAGATGATCGCGCGCAACACCGAGTTCACGGCGCGCGCCGGCACGCCCGAGGGCCGCGCCGTCGCGGCGGCGTTCTCGCCGAGCCTGCTCGCGAGCACGCCGGTCGCGAGCCAGCCGCACCCGGACCGCAAGTCGGTGCTGGTCGACGGCAACGCGCTGTTCATCAACGACATGCTCGCCATCGGCGGGCAACTGCAGCGCAACTTCCGCCAGGGCTACGGCTTCGATGCGCGCAACTCGGCGATCACCGCGCTGCGGGTGCGGCCGGAGGGCCTGTCGCTGGAGGTGATGCAGCATTTCGCGACCGGCTCGATCGCGGTGCGCCAGCCGAACACGCCGCCCGGCGCGCCGGTGCCGACGGTGCCGATCGCGGTGCCCGATCCGCGCAGCCTGTTCGTGACCGCGAACTACACCTTCACGCCGCTGCCCGAGGCGCAGATGCGCCCGCGCGCCGCGGATTCGCGCATCGGCTACTTCACGCAGTCCCAGTGGGACTTCAGCGACGACCTGGCGCGCTCGCCGGTGGTTCGCCACGTCGACCGCTGGCGCCTCGAGAAGAAGGACCCGGCGGCGGCGCTCTCCGAGCCGGTCAAGCCGATCGTGTTCTGGCTCGACCGCACGATCCCGGTCAAGTACCGCGCGACGATCACCGCGGGCATCCTCGAGTGGAACAAGGCCTTTGAGCGCATCGGCTTCAAGGACGCGGTCCAGGCCAGGGTGCAGCCCGACGACGCCGATTTCGACACGCTCGACGGCGGCGCCTCGGTGCGCTGGATGACCAACGCCGTGCCGCGCTTCGGCGCGATCGGGCCCAGCCATGTCGACCCGCGCAGCGGCGAGATCCTCGCCGCCAACATCGGCATCGAGAGCCTGTCGTCACGAAACGTGCGCGCCTCGCGCGCGCAGATCCTGACCGGCAGCAGCCCGACCGAACTGGCGCGCCTGATGCAGTTCGGCGGCGCGGCGCAGGGCGAGGCCTTCGACGCCCACGCGTGCCACAACGCCGAGCAGGCCGCCGACCAGCTCGGCTACGCGCTCGACGTGCTCGAGGCCCGCGGCGATCTCGACCCGGACAGCCCCGAGGCCGAGGCCTACGTGCTCGCCTACCTGAAGGACACGACGATGCATGAGGTCGGCCACACGCTCGGCCTGCGGCACAACTTCCGCGCGTCGCGCGCCTACACCGATGCGCAGCTCTCGGACCCCGAGTTCACGCGCACCAACGCGCTGACCGGCTCGGTCATGGAGTACGCCCCGGTCAACCTGCCGAGCCCGGGCGCGAAGCCGGTCGCGCCGTACCAGACCACGCTCGGCCCGTACGACTACTGGGCGATCGAGTACGCCTACCGGCCGCTGGCCGAGGGCGAGGAGAAGGCGGCGCTGGAGCGCATCGCCGCGCGCAGCAGCGAGCCGGAGCTCGCGTTCGGCACCGACGAGGACAACTACCTCGGCATCGACCCGGACGCGCTGCAGTTCGACCTGGGCGGCGATTCGGTCGCCTTCGCGAAGAAGCGCCTGGCGATCGCCCGAGACCTGTTCAAGCGCCAGGAGACGCGCGCGCTGTCACCCGATCGTGACTACGCGGTGCTGCGCCGCTCGCTGAACTACGCCGTCAACGATGTGGCGCGTTCGGTCGGGCTGCTGGCGCGCCAGGTCGGCGGCGTGCGCACGCTGCGCGACTTCCCGGGCTCGGGCCGCGATCCGCTCGAGCCGGTGCCCGCCGCGGCGCAGCGCGACGCGATCGACCAGATCTCGCGCAGCCTGTTCGCGGCCGACAGCCTGCCGGTGTCGCCGTCCTTGCAGCGCCGGCTCGCACCGGACTTCCAGGAGCGCACCGATGCGCTGGAGCGCGGCGCCGCGCCGGTCGCCACCGAGTTCTCGGTGCCCGACCGCCTGCTGGCTGTGCAGCGGGCGTTGCTGGGCCAGCTGATGGGCGACGACGTGGCCGCGCGCATCCTCGACAACCAGGGCAAGGCGACCGCGCGCGGCGGGGCGCTGCAGCTGTCCGAGCTGTACGGCCGGCTCGGTCGCGACATCTGGAGCGAGCTCGACACCGGCGCCGACATTCCCGCGCCGCGCCGGGCGCTCCAGCGCGAGCACCTGAACCGCATCAGCGCCACGCTGCTGCGCCCCGCCAGCGCCGGCCGGGCCGACGCGCGCAGCCTCATGCGCGTGCAGGCCCAGACGCTGCTCGCGCGCCTGAACAGCGGGGCGCAGCGCGCCAGCCTGAGCGCCGACGCGCGCGCGCACCTGCAGGACAGCGCGGACATGCTGTCGCAGTCGCTGGCCGCCCGCATCGCCCGCCCGGGCGCCTGACCGGCCCTGCGGCGGGGCGCGTGCCAGCGAGCGCGCGTCCCGCCTGAGCGCCGCCGCCGCTCACGGCCCGATTCCCGTCGTTCATCGCCGGCGCCGTCCCGCCGGCGCGCCGGTACGCCGCCTGCGCGGTACGCTTGCGGCCATGTCCCCGATGCCCGCCCCGGCCGCGACGCTGCGCCAGTTCATCGCGGCGCTGACGCCGCGCCGCCTGCTGCTGATGGTCGCGATGGTGGTCGTGATCGCGGCGCTCATCAGCCCGATCTTCGAGACCTCGTACGTCGGCCTGGTCTGGCGCCTGCTGCTGATCGCCACGCTGGTGCTGCTGGCCTTCACCGCGGCCGGGTTGTGGCCGGTGCCGGGCGTGCCGCGCTGGGTCAGCCAGATCGTCGCGGTGGTGCTGGCGGTGCCGCTGGCGACGCTGCTGCTCTACATGGGCCTGGTCGGCGGCGAGTGGGCGCGCTTCACCGGCAACCCGGGGCTGGTGCGCGGCTTCATCGTCATCACGATCCTGGTGCTGGCCATCGCGCCGCTGCTGGCGCTCGGCGTGCTCTACCGCGAGCGCGATGCGCAGGCCCGCCACCAGCAGCTCGAGTTCGCGCTCGAGAAGAGCCAGCTCGAACGTCAGGCGCTCGACGCGCAGCTGAAACTGCTGCACGCGCAGATCGAACCGCACTTCCTGTTCAACACGCTGGCCAACGTGCAGGCGCTGGTCGAATCCGGGTCGCCGCAGGCGGCGCCGGTGCTGCGCAGCCTGATTGCCTACCTGCGCGCCGCGGTGCCGCGGCTCGACGACGCGCAGGCCACGCTCGGCCACGAGGCCACGCTGGCGCGCGCCTACCTCGACCTGATGCACATGCGCATGCCGGACCGCCTGCGCGTCAGCTTCGACATCGCGCCCGAAGTCGCGGCGCTGAGCTTCCCGGCGATGGCGCTGCTGACGCTGGTCGAGAACGCGATCCACCACGGCATCGATCCGGCCGAGCAGGGCGGCGAGATCGCCGTGCGGGCCTGGTCGGCGGAGGGCCGCGTCAACGTCAGCGTCTGCGACACCGGCGTCGGGCTGCGCGCGACGACCGTGCCGGGCACCGGGCTGGCCAACCTGCGCGCGCGCCTGCAGGCGTTCTACGGCCCGTCGGCCGACCTGGCGTTGAGCGAGGTGCAGCCGCACGGCGTGTGCGCGACGATCCGCTTCGTGGCGCCAGCGGCGGGCGGCGCGCCATGAACAACCCGACCGCGCTGATCGCCGACGACGAGCCGCTGCTGCGTGAGCGCCTGCGCGCGCACCTCGCGCGGCTGTGGCCCGGGCTGACGGTGGTGGCCGAGGCGCGCAACGGGCGGGAGGCGGTCGAGCTGTTCGAGGTGCACGCGCCGCAGGTCGTGTTCCTCGACGTCCACATGCCCGGCCTGAGCGGCATCGAGGCGGCGCGCGTGGTGTCGCGGCGCGCGCACGTGGTGTTCGTCACCGCGCACGAGCGCTACGCGGTGCAGGCGTTTGCGCAGGGCGCGGTCGATTACCTGGTGAAGCCGTTCGACGAGGCGCGCCTGGCCGACACGGTGGCGCGGCTGCGCGAGCGGCTCGCGCAGCCGGCGCCGTCAGCCGCCGATGCCGGCGCGTTCGATGCGGTGCTCGACAAGCTCGCCGCGGAACTGGCGCGCCGCGGGTCGGGCGTGGCGGCGGCACCGGCGCATCTGCAGTGGATCCGCGCGTCGGTGGGCAGCAGCGTGCGGCTGATTCCGGTCGAGCAGGTCATCTACCTGCGGGCCGACGAGAAGTACACGCTGGTCGCGTGGGAGGGTGGCGAGGCGCTGATCCGGCGCACGATCCGCGAGCTGGCCGAGGAGCTCGATCCCGAGCGCTTCGCGCAGATCCATCGCTCGGTGATCGTCAACCTGCATCAGGTGGCCCAGGTGCAGCGCGGGCTGAACGAGACCGCCGAGGTGCACCTGAAGGGCCGCGCCGAGGTGCTGCCGGTGAGCCGCAGTTTCGTGCACGTGTTCCGGCAGATGTGAGTGGCGTGTCACTGCACGCGGGCGGCGGTCTCGCTGTCCGATTGCGCGACGTCCGTGGTCGGCGCGACGCGCTTGCCGACGATCACCACGCGCTCCAGCTGCACGACGCGCACCGGTGCGGACGCGGCCTGCGGCGCGACGGCGCGCTGGTCCGTTCCGAGCATCGCCGAGCCGATCGCGTACGTGCCGCCGAACAGCATGCAGAAGGTCAGCGTGGCGGTGAAGAGGCGGTCGATCATGATGGTGGCTCCTGGTTCGATGACGCGGTGTGTTGCCGCGTTGGAGTGAACTCTAGGAGCCGTCGCCCGGTGCGCCAAGGCGTGTGCGACAGGCTGCAGATTGGCGATGTCGAACCGCCCTGCAGCGCGATGGACGCCGGTCGTCGCGCGCTGGCGGCCCTCAGCGCGCGCGCCAGAGCCAGGCCGCGCCGCGCACGCCGGAGGAGTCGCCATGGCGGCTGCGCACGAGGCGCGTGCGCACGGCGTCCTGCAGCCCGCCGCTGAACACGTGCTCGTGCCACAGGCGCGGCACGCGCTCCGTCAGCCCGGCGAGTTGCGAGACGCCGCCGGCCAGCACGATCACGTGCGGATCGAGCAGGTCGATGACCAGCGCCAGGCTGCGCGCCAGCCGCGAGGCATGCCGCTGCAGCGTCGCGGCGCAGGCGGCGTCGCCGTTCGCGGCGCGCGCGTCGATCTCGCGGGCGGTCAGCGACGCGCCGCCGTTCGCGGCGTGGTCGCGGGCCATGCCGGGGCCGCTGAGCCAGGTCTCGATGCAGCCGCGCCGGCCGCAGAAGCAGGCCGGGGCGTCGCGCTCGCCCGCGTCGGCCCAGGGCAGCGGCATGTGGCCCCATTCGCCGGCCAGCCCGTTCGGGCCGTCGAGCAGCCGGCCGTCGACGACGATGCCGCCGCCCACGCCGGTGCCGAGGATGACCGAGAACGACACCGGCGCGCCCGCGGCCGCGCCGTCGGTGGCCTCGGACAGCGCGAGGCAGTTGGCGTCGTTCGCCAGGCGCACCGGCCGCTGCAGCACGGCCGCGAGATCGCGCTGCAGCGGCTGGCCGTTCAGGCAGGTGGAGTTGGCGTTCTTGATCAGCCCGGCGTGGGTCGGCGTGCCGGGGGTACCGACGCCGACGCTGCAGCCGCTCGTGCCCAGGTCGCGCTCGGCGCGCGCGACGAGCGCGGCGATGGTGTCGAGGATCGCCCGGTAGTCGCCGGCGGGCGTCGGCACGCGCTCGCGCCAGAGTGTCGCGCCGTCGGCGTCGAGCGCGACGGCCTCGATCTTGGTGCCGCCGAGGTCGACGCCGATGGCGGGTGCGGAAGAGGGGTCGGTGGTCATGGCGGCCAGCGTAGCAGCGGCCCGCCGCGCGGCGGGGCGCGCGCCATGAAAAAAGCGCCTGAGGCCCGGAGTCCCGGTGGGCCTCAGGCGCATGACACCTGACGGGGAGAACGTGGGCGCGGCGGCGCGTGCCGCCGGCGGAATCGGCGATCAGCGAACGTCGGAGGCGACGCGCTTGCCGACGACGACGACGCGTTCCAGATGCACCACGCGCACCTGCTTGGCGGCAGCGGCCGGTGCCTCGACGGCCGGGTGGCGCACGGTCGCGGCGAAGGCCAGCGAGGTGGTCCCGATGGTGGCGAAGATGAGGGCGCTGAGGGTGAGGCGGCTGATCATGGTGTGGCTCCTATTCGGTTCGTTCGCGAGATGCGATGGAGTGAACTCTAGGAGCCGGACCGGCGCGCGCCAACCGGTGTGCGATGAACCGCGTCCGGCGCGGGATGAACTGCAAGGCGCCGCGACAGGCGCCGGCCGTCGCGTGACCGCCGGTCCTTCAGATCGGCTCGGTGCGGGTGTTCAGCCAGGCCAGCGCGGCGCCCTCGACCAGCGGCGCGAGCCGTTCGCGCACCGTCGCGTGGTACGCGTTGAGCCAGTCGATCTCGTCGGCGCGCAGCAGCGTGCGGTCGATGCAGCGGGTGTCGATCGGGCACAACGTGAGTGTCTCGAACTCCAGGAACTCGCCGAACTCGGTCGTCATGCACGGCACGTTCATCACCAGGTTCTCGATCCGGATGCCCCAGCGGCCCGGTCGGTACAGCCCCGGCTCGATGCTGGTGATCATGCCGGGCTCCATCGCCATCGTCGCGTCGGGGATCGCCTTCGAGATGCTCTGCGGCCCTTCGTGCACGTTCAGGAAGTAGCCGACGCCGTGGCCGGTGCCGTGGCCGTACTCGAGCCCGTGCTCCCAGAGCGGCGCCCGCGCGATCGCGTCGAGCATGGGCGACAGCGTGCCGCGCGGAAAGCGGGTGCGGCTCAGTGCCAGCGTGCCCTTGAGCACCAGCGTGTAGTCGCGCCGGTGCTCGGCGGTGATGGTGCCGATCGGCCAGACGCGGGTGATGTCGGTCGTGCCGCCCAGGTACTGGCCGCCGGAGTCGATCAGCAGCAGGCCGTCGCCTTCGATGACGGCGTGCGACTCGGGCGTCGCGTGGTAGTGCGGCATCGCGCCGTTCGGGTTGAACGCGGCGATGGTGTTGAAGCTCAGGCCGACGAAGCCGGGGCGCCTGGCGCGGGCCGCGCTGAGCCGCTCGTCGATCGTCAGCTCGGTGATCCGTTCGTGGCCGAGCGCCGCCTCGAACCAGGCGTAGAACTCGCACATCGCCGCGCCGTCCTGCGCCATCGCGGCGCGCACGTGTGCCGCCTCGGCGGCGGTCTTGCGGCTCTTGGCGAGCGTGCTCGGGTTGATCGCCTCCACGACGCGGACGGTGACCGCGCTGCGCGAGCCGAAGGTCACGCGCTTCGGGTCGATCAGCAGCACCGCGTCGGCCGGCAAGGCGGCCAGCGCGGTGCCGGCCTGCGCGTAGGGGGCGAGGCGCACGCCGTCAGTGGCGAGCGCGGCCTGCAGCCCCGGCGCCACCTTGCCATCGGCGACGAACAGCGTCACGCCCCGGGCATCGAGCAGCGCGTGCGCGAGGAACACCGGGTTGAAGTTGACGTCGGCGCCGCGCAGGTTGAACAGCCACGCGATGTCGTCGACGGTCGAGATGAAGTGATGGCTCGCGCCGTGCGTTGCCATCGCGGCGCGCACCTGCGCCAGCTTGTCGGTGCGCGGCAGCGGTGCCTCGGGCGCGCGGTGCTCGTAGACGGCCGCGTCGGGCAGACCGGGGCGCTCGGGCCAGACCTCGGCGAGCGCGTCGAAATCGGTGCGCAGCTGCACGCCGGCGGCCGTCAGCGCGGTCTGCAGCTGCTGCGCGGCTGCCAGGCCGAGCACGCTGCCGTCGACGCCGACCGTCGCGCCCGCCGGCACCTGACGGGCGAGCCATTCGACGTGCGCGCTCGAGTTGCCGGTCGGGATCTTCACCAGCTCGTTGCCGGTGCCGGCGAGCTCGGCCTCGGCCTGGACCCAGTAGCGGCTGTCCGCGAACACCGCGGCGGTGTCGAGCGTGACGACCAGCGTGCCCATCGATCCCGTAAAGCCCGAGAGCCACTGCCGGCCCTGCCAGCGCGCGGGCAGGTACTCGCTCAGGTGCGGGTCGCTCGACGGCACCAGCACGGCGGCGAGGCCGTGCCGACGCAGGGCGTCGCGAACCTTCTCGATGCGCAGGCGGTAGGGGGAGGTGCGGGTGTCCATGCGGTGTTCCTGAGGGCAGGCGGTGGCGCCGTGTCGGCGATTCTAGGAGTCTGGCGCCCGGGCGTAGGAGCGGGGCTACGGTGCGCCGGCACCGCGTCCGGTGGCGGTGGACGGCGGCCTCGCGGACACTGCGGGCGGCCGCCCGTGAGTCGGGCCGGCCCGCGCCAGCACGATCGGCGCGACAACCGGAGCCCTCACATGAACAACAAGAACCGTTCCATCCACCCCGCCGCGGCATTGATGCTGGCGTTGCCGCTGCTGTTCGGCGCCCTGCCGGCGGCACAGGCGCAGGTCAGCGTCGGTGTCGGCATCTCGCTGCCCGGCGTGAACATCGGCATCAACCTGCCCACCTATCCGCAGCTGGTACGCGTGCCAGGCTACCCCGTGTATTACGCGCCGAGCGCCAGCAACAACTACTTTTTCTACGACGGCCTGTACTGGGTCTACGAAGACGACAACTGGTATTCGAGCGACTGGTACAACGGACCGTGGTACCTGGTCGAGCCGGCCTACGTACCGGTGTTCGTGCTGCGCGTGCCGGTGCGCTATTACCGCCGCCCGCCGGTCTACTTCCGCTCGTGGCGCGCCGATGCGCCGCCGCGCTGGGGCGACCACTGGGGGCGCGACTGGGAAGACCGCCGCCGCGGCTGGGACCGCTGGGACCGGCGCGCGGTGCCGGCGCCCGCGCCGCTGCCGGTCTACCAGCGCAACTACACGGGCAACCGCTACCCGCGCGCGCCGGAGCAGCAGCGCGAGCTGCGGGCGGCGAACTACCGCTACCAACCGCGCGAGGCGGTGTCGCGCGAGCAGTTCCAGCGCCCGGTCGCGCCCGCGCCGCGCGTCGCGCCGCCCTCGCGTGATGGACGCCCCGATCGCTCCGATCGTGGCGATCGGGGTGATCGTTCCGACCGTTCGGACCGCTCGGATCGCGGCGACCGCGGCGACCGCGGCGACCGTCGCCCCGATCGTCCGGTGCCGCCGCCGCCGCGCGACGTGCAGCGCCCGCAGGCCGCTGACGGTCCGCAGTCCCGGCCGCAGATCCAGCCGCCGCGTCCGCAGGTGCAGCAGGAGCGCCCCCGGATCGAGCGCCCGGACGGCCCGCCGGAGCGGCCGCAGGGCCGCCCCGAGCGGACGCGCGAGCAGCCGCAGGCGCAACCGCAGCGCGAGGCCCGGCCGCAACCCGAACGCATGCAGCCGCCGCCGCGCCCGCAACCCGAGCAGCGCGGGCCGCAGGGCGGCGGCCAGGGTCGCGAGGCCGGCCCCGGCAACCGGGGCGGCGATGCGCAGCCGGATCGTGGCCGCGGTGGCCCGCCCGAGGGCCGCGGCCGCGACAAGGAGAAGTGATCGCGCAGAGCGTTCGAGCGCGCCGGCCGCGCCGGCTCCGCGCGCTCGCGGATCACGACGGCGGGTCGCGCCGTGCGGACGGCGGCTCCGCCACCACCCGCGCCGAGCGTTCGTAGGTCCAGTAGGCCCAGCCCCAGTCGATCATCACGATCAGCCGGTTGCGAAAGCCGATCAGGAACCAGATGTGCGCGAACAGCCAGAACAGCCACGCGAAGTAGCCCGAGAAGCGCACCGCGCCGAGGCGCGGCAAGGTCAGGTCCACCACCGCGGCCTTGCGGCCGACGGTCGCGAGGTTGCCGTAGTCGACGTAGCGGAACGGCCGCGTGGGCTGGCCCTTGATCCGGCGCAGCAGGTTCTGCGCCGCGGCGCGCCCCATCTGCTTGGCGGCCGGGCTGACGCCGGGCACCGGCGTCGGCTTGCCCTGTGACGGATCGGCCGGCGTGCTGACCGCCGAGGCGAGGTCGCCGATGACGGCGATCTCGCGGTGGGCCGTGAGGCTCAGGTCCGGCTGCACGACCACGCGCCCGGCGCGGTCGAGCACCGCCCCGGCGTTGGCGGCCAGTGCGCGCCCGAGCGACGAGGCGGCCACACCGGCGGCCCAGATCACCGTCCGGCTCGGCAGCCGCCAGGTGCGGGTGCGGTCGCCGTCCTTCGCCTCGTAGGTCACCCCTTCGGCATCGATGCCGGTGACCTTGCAGCCGGTGCGCACGTCGACGCCCAGCCGTTCGAGCTGCTCGCGGGCGCGTTGCGAGAGCTTCGGCACGAAGGCGCCGAGCACCCGGTCCGAACCCTCGAGCAGCACGACGCGGGCGCGGGTCGAATCGATGCGGCGGAACTCCTGCGGCAGCGTGTGGTTCGCGATCTCGGTCATCGTGCCGGCCATCTCGACGCCCGTCGGCCCGGCGCCGATCACGACGAAGGTCATCCACGCCTCGCGTTCGGCCTCGCGCCCGGCGTCGGCTTCCGCGCCGACACCGCAACGCTCGGCGCGCTCGAACGCACCGATCACCCGCGCGCGGATCTTGAACGCGTCGTCCAGCGTCTTCAGCCCCGGCGCGAACGCGGCCCAGTCGTCGTGGCCGAAGTAGCTGTGCGTGGCGCCGGCCGCGACGATCAGGTGGTCGTAGGGCAGCGCTTCGCCGTCGTCGAGCAGCACGCGTCGGCCGGCGGCGTCGATGTCGGTGACCTCGGCCTGCAGGATCGTCAGGTTGCCGCGCTTCATCTCGCGCCGCAGCGTGTGGCGGATCGGCGCGCTGATCGCCGGCGCCGAGAGCCCGGCCGTCGCGACCTGGTACAGCAGCGGCTGGAACAGGTGGTGGTTGGTGCGGTCGACCAGCGTGATCTCGACCGCTGCGCGCGAGAGCGCCCGCACCGCCTCGATGCCGCCGAAGCCGCAGCCGACGATCACGACGCGCGGCTTCGCGGCGTTCATGCGCTCGCCGCCGCCGAAACGTCCGCCGTGCGCAGGCGGTTGCCGACCATCTGGATGTGGCTGCGCAGCGAGTACAGCTCGTCGGCGTAGCTCAGCGGCACATGCACCTCCTCGACGCGCGCCTCGATCGCGCTGAGCTCGGCCAGCAGGTCGTCGGCGGGGCGCTTGCCGACGGCCTCCTCGACCTCGCGCAGCTGCGCGTACCAGCGGAAGATCCGCGAGCGGATGCGGAACTGGTACAGCGGCGGCAGCATGCGCGAGAGCGGGATCAGGATCGCGATGATCGACACCAGCACCGGCCACATCCGGTCCACCAGGTTGGCGAGCCAGAACGGCAGGTAGCGCTGCAGCACCGGCGTGCCGTTGGCGTAGAAGCGCTGCGCCTCCTTGGCGAGCGGCTGCTCGGTGCCGCCGGCCTTCGGGAAATCGCCCTTGTGCTGGAACCAGCCCGCGCCGCCGTGGATCTGCTGCGCTGCCTGCATGAACAGCTGCAGCAGCGCGGGGTGGGTGCTGGCGCGGGCGAGCAGCGTGGCGGTGGGGGCGAGCAGGCGCACGTCGCGCGGCGGCACGTCGCCCGCCAGGTCGACCACGCCGCGCGGCAGCGTGACCGGCGTCAGGAACGGGAAGCGGCGCGCGTAGGCGTCGGCCTGGGCGAAGTCGTACAGGCCGATGCCTGGCGTCTGCAGCAGCATCTGCACCATCAGCGATTCGGGCGCCGAGGCGAAGACCAGCGCATCGACCTCGCCGCCGATCAGGTCGACGGCCGCCGGCGTCTGCGACTTGCGCACCAGCGTCAGCGCGGCCGGGTCGATGCGGTTGGCGTCGAACAGCTTGTTCATCAGGTTGGGCGCGCCGCTGCCGGCCGCGCCGACGTTCAGCCGCCAGCCGGGCAGCTGCGCCAGGCTGGTCAGCGCGGGGTTCTTCAGCAGCCGCTCGGCCGCGTCGGTGCGGTAGAACAGCCAGACCGGCTCGTAGAACAGGCTGCCGAGCGAGACCAGCGCCGGGTCGTCGTCGTTCTCGTCGGCGGCGATGACCGCGTTGGCCTCGCGGCGCGAGGTTTCGCCGGCACCGCCCTGCATGAACGCGATGTCGACGCCGCTCGCCGGGTCCTGCAGCAGGCGCAGGTTCTCGGCCGCGCCCTGGGTGGCGCGCAGCTCGACGGTGATGCCGTAGGTCTTCAGGATCTGTGCGTAGCGCTTGCCGAACTCGGCGTACGCGCCTTGCTCGGTGCCGGTCGCGAGCACCACCTTGCGCGGCGGCGTCGGGTCGAGGATCCAGTACGCGAGCACCAGCAGTGCCGCGGCCAGCACGATGAACGGCCCGAAGGTGGCGAGCAGGTCGCGGAACGAGAGCAGGGTGTGTCGCAAGGTCGCCGGCATGCCATCACGATAACGTATGCTTTTCCGATGCGACTGCTGCTCGTGGAAGACGACCGGATGATCGGCGAGAGCCTGCGCGGCGCGCTGCGCCTGGAGGGTTACGCGGTCGACTGGGTGCGTGACGCCGCGGCGGCGCAGGCCACGCTCGCCAGCGAACGCTTCGACCTGGTGCTGCTGGACCTCGGCCTGCCCGACGACGGGTCGCGCAGTTCGGTGGCGACGCCGGACGGCGGCCTGGCCGTGCTGCGTGCGATGCGGGCCCGCCAGGACGGCACGCCGGTGATCGTGCTGACCGCGCGCGACGGCCCGGGCGACAAGGTTGCGGGCCTCGATGCCGGGGCCGACGACTACGTGGTCAAGCCCTTCGATCTGGACGAACTCGCGGCCCGCATCCGCGCCGTGCTGCGCCGTCACAGCGGCCGCGCGCAACCGGCGCTGTCGTTCGGCGGCGTCACGCTCGACCCGGCGACCCGGCAGGTGACGCGCGACGGCGCGCCGGTGCTGCTGTCGGCGCGCGAGTTCGCCGTGCTGGAGGCACTGATGCAGCGGCCCGGCGCGCTGCTCTCGCGCGCCCAGCTGGAGGACCGGCTCTACGGCTGGGGCGAGGAGATCGAGAGCAACGCGGTCTCGGTCTACATCCACCAGCTGCGGCGCAAGCTCGGCGCCGATTTCATCCAGAACATCCGCGGCGTCGGCTACTTCGTCGGCCAGCCATGAATTCCATTCGCGTGCGCGTGCTGCTGGCGCTGCTCGCGATGCTCGTCGTCACCGCCGCGGTGCTGGGCGCGCTGACCTATCGCAACGTGCTGGCCGAGACCGAGGCGCTGTTCGACTACCAGCTGCGGCAGATGGCGTTCTCGCTGCGCGACCAGGGCGAGATCGCGCCGGCGCAGGCCAGCACGCTGGCCGACGAGGAGCTCGATTTCGTCGTGCAGATCTGGACCGCCGACGGCCGCGTGATCTACCCGCCGCGCCTGCGTGACGACCTGCCGACGCGCGCGCTGCTCGGCCTGGCCGACGTGACCGTGCGCGGCAACACCTGGCGCACCTTCAGCGTCGCCTCGCGCGACCGCGTGATCCAGGTGGCGCAGCCGCTGCAGACGCGCCGTCGGCTCGCGGCCGGCGCGGCGCTGCGCAGCGTGGCGCCGCTGCTGGTGGTGGCGCCGGCGATGGCGCTGCTGGTCTGGTGGATCGCTGCGCGGGCGCTGGCGCCGCTGCGGCGCCTCGCCGAGGGCGTGCGCGCGCGCGACGAGCAGTCGTTGCAGCCGCTGCCGAGTAAAGGCCTGCCCGACGAGGTGGCGCCGCTCGTCGCCGCGCTGAACGGGCTGCTGCAGCGGCTCGGCAGTTCGCTCGGCGCCCAGCGCGCCTTCGTCGCCGACGCCGCGCACGAGCTGCGCTCGCCCTTGACCGCGCTGAAGCTGCAGATGCAGTTGCTGCGGCGCGCGCCGGACGATGCCGCGCGCGCGGCCGCCATCGAGGCGTTGAACGACGGCATCGACCGCACGGCGCGCCTGGTCGAGCAGCTGCTCACGCTGGCGCGCGCCGAGCCGGGCGCGCCGCAGGCGCCGCTCGTGCCGGTCGCGCTGGCGGACGTGGCGCGCGCGGCGCTCGCCGAGACCGCCGCATTCGCCCACGCCCGCGGCACCACGCTGGCGCTGAACGCCGACGCGCCGGTCAGCGTCCAGGGCGACGCGGCGACGCTGACGGTGCTGGTGCGCAATCTGGTCGACAACGCCGTGCGCTATGCGCCGCCGGGTGCGCGGGTGGACGTCGGCGTGGGCGAGGACGGTGGTGCCGCCTGGCTTCGGGTCGATGACAGCGGCCCCGGCATTCCGGCCGACGAGCGCGAGCGCGTGTTCGACCGGTTCTACCGCCACGCGCCGGGCGACGAGGCCGGCACCGGCCTCGGCCTCGCGATCGTGCGCAGCATCGCCGAGCGGCACCGCGCGAGCATCGTGCTCGGCGACTCGCCGCTGGGCGGGTTGCGGGTGGCGCTGCGCTTCGCGTCGGCCGCCGCCGACAAATCGGCGTCGCCGGCCCCGGCTCTGCCTACACTACCGGTCGCAGGGCCGTCCGGCCCGGACAAGTCCTCAGCTCCAACTCCCCAAGGCGAACCATGAAATCTGTCGTTTCGATCCTGGCCGTGACCCTGACCCTTGCGACCCAGGCCTTCGCCGCACCGCCCAAGCCGATGAGCCTGGACGACTCGGCGAGCTTCCTGATCGACGCGGCCTCGGCCGAGAAGATCTGGCGGGAGACGACACCGGCCCGCGTCACCAAGCTGTACCCGATCCGCAAGTACCGCTTCGTCAGCGAGGTCACCGGTGGCTTCACCGACAACAAGACCTGCGTGGTGACCGCCCGCGCGATGCTGCTGCCGGTCGTGCTGCTGCCGGTGCAGGGCAGGAAGGTCGTGTATGCGCCGATCAAGTCGGCGACCGCGTTCGACGCCGTGCCGAGCCTCAGCCGCGAGCAGTGCCAGGGCATGGCGCGCGTCAAGCTGAAGGAGGCGATTCAGTCCCTCTCGGCGAGCCTCGCCGCGAGCTGATCGCGCTCCGCCTTCATGGCGGCCAGGCCGGCGTTGGCGCGGTCCACGTCGGCCGCGAAGCGTGAGGCCACCAGCTCGATCATCTTGAAGCCGAACGCCGGGTTCTGGTAGTAGAGCTGCTTGACCGTGCTCTCGTCGATCGACAGCACGGTGCTCGCCTCGGCGCAGCGTGCGGTCAGGCGACGGCGCCGGTCCGGCGAGAAGAACGCGATCTCGCCGAAGATCTGCCCCGGCATCAGGCTGCCGCCGGTCTCGACCAGCTCGATCCGCCCGTCGGCCAGCATGTAGAGCCGGTCGCCGATGTCGCCCTGGCGGAAGAGCACGGCGCCCTTGCGCATCTTGGCCGCCCGCATGTAGGGGCGCAGCCAGACCGACGACAGCTCGCCCTCGGCGCGCACCGCCTCGACGCGGCGCGTCAGCTGCTTCATCTCGGCGAGGCGGAAGAAGTTCAGCGGCAGCAGCGCCGCATGCAGCAGCAGCATCGGGTACGAGGGGTGCAGCGCGCCGTAGGCCACGAAGCCCACGTTGCTGCCGATCGCCAGCCAGCGCAGCGGGATCATCGTCTTGACGAAGCTGCTGACCAGCACGAAGCCGGCCGCGACCACCACCGACAGGATCGCGAACAGCTCCGACGGCGATTCGAGCGCCGCCTGCGTGTAGCGCTGGAGCTCGGCAAGCAGGTTCGCAAACACGACGGGGCCTTTCGTTGGGGAAGCGGGGCGGTCGCCGTTCACCGCGCGGACCACCGCCGGATTCTGGCACCGTGTATTCAGATGTGCGCATTTGCGACATTCCGGGTACAACTGCAGCCGCGCGCCGACTCGGCGCCCGCGCGAGCGGCCCCCTGCGAACCCCTTCCGGAGACTGACCGATGCGAATCCTTCCTGCGCTCCTGCTCGCCCTGTGCACCGCGGCGCCCGCCTGGGCCGCCGACGAGGCCCCGATCGCCGCGTTCTCCTCGGCCGCCGTCGGCGATCCGCCTGCGGCGTGGAAGTTCACCACGCTGCCGAACAAGACGCCGACGAAGTTCTCCGTTGTCGAGATGGGCGGCGCCAAGGTGTTGCGGGTCACGGCCGAGGACTCCTACGGCAACCTCGTCCACGCGATGAAGGTCAAGGTCTCCGACCAGGCCACGCTGTCGTGGCGCTGGCGCGTCGACAAGCTGATCGACGAGGCCGACCTGAAGGTGCGCTCGGGCGAGGACGCGGCCGCCAAGGTCTGCGTCTCGTTCGGCTTCGACGCCGCCAAGCTGCCGCTGGGCGAGCGCGCCAAGCTCTCGCTGGCGCGCTCGAGCACCGGCGAGGACGTTCCGACCGAGACGCTGTGCTACGTGTGGGACAACAAGATCGCCGCCAACACCGACGTCGTCAGCGCGTTCACGAAGCGCATCCGGTTCATGGTGCTGCAGTCGGGCAGCGGCAAGCTCGGGCAGTGGGTCACCGAGAAGCGCAACCTCGCGGCCGACCACCAGCGCATGTTCAAGGACGAGTCCGAAGGCAACGTGCCCGACGTGGTGGCGGTGGCGGTCGGCGCCGATGCCGACAACACCCACGGCAAGGGGCTGGCCTATGTGGGCGACCTCTCGCTCAAGCCCTGAACGGGCGGTGATTTAACGCCCGCTTAACCGGGCGCTAACCGAGCCCTAACCGGGCGCTCCTATCTTCGGGTCATGCGGAATGTCCCGCGATCGGCCACGAGCCAAGGAGCGAACATGTCACCACTCAAACCCCTCAGCGCGGCGCTCGTCGCCGCGGGCTTGCTGGCGGTCGGCACCGCCGGCGCCATCGACCTGCCGGCCTGGCTGAAGAGCAAGCCGGCGACGTCCCAACAAGCCGCGACCCAGCCCGCGACGCCATCGGCCGCCGCGCCGGCCTACCAGGCCGTCTCTGACGTCACCGCGCCGGCGCAGGTGCCGATGGTGGCGGCGCAGAACACGCCGAACTACCGCGCGATCGTCAAGACCTTCGGCCCGGCCGTGGTCGGCGTCACCGTGGCCGGCATGCACAAGACCTCGGCCGAGGAGCAGGGCCTGCCGCCCGGCATGGAGAACGACCCGTTCTTCAAGTTCTTCCGCGGCATGCCGGGCTTCCAGCAACGCGGCCCGCAGGGCGGCGGCAACGTGCCGTTCCGCGGTATGGGATCGGGCTTCATCATCAGCTCGGACGGCCTGATCCTGACCAACGCGCACGTCGTGCGGGAAGCCAAGGACGTGACCGTCAAGCTGAGCGACCGCCGCGAGTTCACCGCCAAGGTGCTGGGCTCCGACCCGACCACCGACATCGCGGTGCTGCGCATCGACGCCAAGGACCTGCCGACGGTGCGCATCGGCGACGCACGCAACCTCGAGGTCGGCGACCCGGTGCTGGCGATCGGCGCACCGTACGGCCTGGAGCAGACGGCCACGCAGGGCATCGTCAGCGCCAAGGGCCGCTCGCTGCCGGGTGACAACACGGTCGTGCCGTTCATCCAGACCGACGCCGCCGTGAACCCCGGCAACTCGGGCGGTCCGCTGTTCGACGGCACGGGCACGGTGGTCGGCATCAACGCGCAGATCTACTCGCAGAGCGGCGGCTTCCAGGGCCTGAGCTTCTCGATCCCGATCAACGTGGCGATGAAGGTCAAGGACCAGATCGTCGCGACCGGCAAGGCGAGCCATGCGCGTCTGGGCGTGACGATCCAGGACCTGAACCAGTCGCTGGCCGATTCGTTCGGGCTGAAGCGGCCGGACGGCGCACTCGTCGCGAACGTCGCGCCGAACAGCGCGGCGGCCGCGGCAGGCCTGAAGTCGGGTGACGTGATCACCGAGGTCGACGGCCAGCCGGTCGTGCGCTCGGGCGAACTGTCGAGCCTGATCGGCATGTCGGCGCCGGGCGAGAAGGTCAAGCTGAAGGTCTGGCGCGACCGCTCGGCCCGCGAGATCGAAGCGAAGCTCGGCGGCGCCGACGCGCAGGCCACGCAGGTGGCAGACGCATCGGGCGCGCTGCAGCCGGGCCAGCTCGGCCTGAGCATGCGGCCACTGACGCGCGACGAGCGGCGCGAGTCGAAGATCGACGAGGGCCTGGTGATCGAGAACGTGGCCGGCCCGGCCGAGAAGGCCGGCATCCAGGCGGGCGACGTGCTGCTGGCGATCAACGGCAAGCCGGTGCAGTCGGTCGACAGCGTCAGGCAGGTGCTGCAAGGCAAGCCGAAGAGCGTGGCGCTGCTGGTGCAGCGCGACGGCGACAAGATCTTCGTGCCGGTGAAGCTCGGCTGACGCTGGGCGCGGGGGCTGCGCGCGGATCAGAGGTCCGTGCGCAGCTTCCAGATCTCGGGGAACAGCACCACGTCGAGCATCTTGCGCAGGTAGCTGACGCCCCCGGTGCCGCCGGTGCCGCGCTTGAAACCGATGATGCGTTCCACCGTCGTCACGTGGCGGAAGCGCCAGAGGCGGAACGCGTCTTCCAGGTCGGTGAGTTCCTCGCCGAGCTGGTACAGGTCCCAGTGCGCCTTCGGGTCGCGGTAGGCGACGAGCCAGGCCTGCTCGACGGCGTCGCTCGGCTCGTACGGCTTCGTCCAGTCGCGCTCGGTATGCGAGGCAGGCACGGCCAGGCCGCGGCGCGCCAGCAGCCGCAGCGATTCGTCGTAGAGCGAGGGCGCGCGCCACGCGGCCTCGACGCGGGCCAGCAGCTCGGGCCGGTGCGCGTGCGGCTTCAGCATCGCGGCGTTCTTGTTGCCGAGCATGAACTCGATGCAGCGGTACTGCGCGCTCTGGAAACCGCTGCTCGCGCCGAGGTAGGGGCGCATCGCCGAGTACTCGGGCGGCGTCATCGTCGCGAGCACGTCCCAGGCGTGGACGAGCTGCTCCATGATCTTGCTGACCCGCGCCAGCATCTTGAACGCGCTGCCGAGCTCGTCGGCGGCGACGCACTTCACCGCCGCGGTCAGCTCGTGCAGCAGCAGCTTCATCCACAGCTCGCTGGTCTGGTGTTGCACGATGAACAGCATCTCGTCGTGCGACGGCGAGAGCGGGTGCTGCGCGCTCAGGATCTCCTCGAGGTGCAGGTAGTCGCCGTAGCTCATGTCCTTCGAGAAATCGAGCTGCGCGCCTTCCTCGGCGACGATCTTGTCGGGTGTCGTAGCCATCAGGTCACCGCGGCGCGCTGGTTGAAGCGGGGCTCGCGCCACTCGCCGGTGTCGAGCACCGCGTGCAGGTGCTCGACGGCGTCGAAGACGTCGACGAAGCCGGTGTACAGCGGCGTGAAGCCGAAGCGCAGCAGGTCGGGCGCGCGGAAGTCGCCGATCACGCCGCGCGCGATCAGCGCCTGCATGATGGGATAGCCCGCGCTCTCGTGCGCGAAGCTGGCCTGGCTGCCGCGGTGGGCGTGCGCACGTGGCGTCACCAGCGTCAGGCCCAGGCCTTCGCAGCGCGCCTCCACGAGCGCGATGAACAGGTCGGTCAACGCCAGCGACTTGCGGCGCAGCGCCGCCATGCCACCGAGGCGCTCCGCACTGGCGAAGACATCGAGCCCGCATTCCAGAGCCGACATCGACAGCAGCGCCGGCGTGCCGCAGACGAAACGCTGGATGCCCAGCGCGGGCCGGTAGTCGGTCGTGAACTCGAACGGCGCGGCATGGCCGAGCCAGCCCGACAAGGGCTGGCGCAGCTGCTCGCGGTCCATGCGTGCAGTGTGGCGCGGGTGCGCCCACACGAAGGCAGGCGCGCCGGGGCCGCCGTTCAGGTACTTGTAGCTGCAGCCGACCGCGAAGTCCGCATCCGCGGCGGTGAGGTCGACCGGCACGGCGCCGGCCGAATGCGCCAAGTCCCAGACGACGAGCGCGCCGGCGGCGTGGGCGTCGCGCGTCACCGCAGCCATGTCGAACATCCGGCCGGTGCGGTAGTTGACGTGGGTCAGCATCAGCACCGCCAGCCGCTCGTTCAGGTGCGACTGGACCCCGTCGGCGTCGACCAGCACCAGCGTCATGCCGTGGGCGCGGGCGAGCGTCTCAGCGATGTAGAGGTCGGTCGGGAAATTGCTGCGCTCGGAGACGATCAGGTCGCGGCCCGGCGCGTCGCGCTGCTGCAAAGTGATGGCGCTGCTCAGCGCCTTGTAGAGATTGGTCGAGGTCGAGTCGGCGACGATCAGCTCGTTGGCGCCGGCACCCACCAGCTTGCCGATCTTTTCGCCCAGGCGCTGCGCCAGGTCGATCCAGCCGGCGGTGTTCCAGCTGCGGATCAGGCCCGTGCCCCACTCGTCCTGCACGACCTGCTGCACGCGCGCGGCAGTCGCCTTCGGCAAGGCGCCAAGCGAGTTGCCGTCGAGGTAGATCACGCCGTCGGGCAGCGCGAATTCCTTGCGCAGCGGCGCCAGCGGGTCGGCCGCGTCGAGGGCGATGCAGTCTTGTCGTGTCGTCGTCATCACAGTTCTCTCAGGACCGCACGCACCGGGGATGCGTCGGCCATCGTCAGTTTCAGGGGCAGGGCGATCAGCTCGTAGTCGCCGGCGGGCACGGCGTCGAGCACCAGGTTCTCCAGCACGCGCAGGTCGTGCTTCAGGAGCAGGTGGTGGCTGTCGAGCGTCTTGCTGTCGGCCGGGTCGACCGACTGGCTGTCGATGCCGACCAGCCGCACGCCGAGCGCAGCCAGCCAGGCGATCGTCTCCGGCGCGAAGGCGGAGAACTCGGCCGACCACGCCGTCGGCGCGGTGTTGCAGGTGCGCACCAGCACGCGCGGCGGCAGGTGCTCGACCGCATGCGCGAGGTGCTCCGGCCGGACCAGCGGCCCGCAGGCGATCGCGTGGATCACGCGGCACGGGCCGAGGTAGGGCACCAGATCGAGCTCGCCGATCGTCGGCGCGCCCGGGCCGTAGTGCAGCGGCGCGTCGGCATGCGCGCCGATGTGCGGCGACATCGTGATCGCGCTCAGGTTCACCGGGCAGCCGGGGCCGATCTGCGCGGTCCACTGCTGCGAGTAGCCGGTGTCACCGGGGAACAGCGGCGAGTCGGTCGCGATCGGCGGGGAAATGTCCCAGAGCTTTTTCATGGCGGTGCGAAGTTAGCACCGCCCGAATAACCGTGGTGTCGGTTTTTTCGGACGCCGTCGAAACCTCAGCCGATGCGGCCCAGCACCAGGTACTCCATCAGCGCCTTCTGCGCATGCAGCCGGTTCTCGGCCTCGTCCCAGACGACCGACTGAGGGCCGTCGATCACCTCGGCCTCGACCTCCTCGCCGCGGTGCGCGGGCAGGCAGTGCATGAACAGGGCATCGGGCTGCGCCGCGGCCATCATGTCGGCATCGACGCACCAGTCGACGAAGGCCTTCATGCGCGCCTCGTTCTCGGCCTCGTAGCCCATGCTGGTCCAGACGTCGGTTGTGACCAGGTGCGCGCCGGCGCAGGCGTCCATCGGGTGGTTGAAGGTCTTCACGCAGCCGGGGTTCTTCACGCCGGCCATCTGCGGGTCGATCTCGTAACCGCCCGGCGTGCTGACGTGCAGCGTGAAGCCGAGCACATCCGCGGCCTGCAGCCAGGTGTTGGCCATGTTGTTGCCGTCGCCGACCCACGCGACCACCTTGCCCTGGATCGAGCCGCGGTGCTCGATGAAGGTGAAGATGTCGGCCAGGATCTGGCACGGGTGGTACTCGTTGGTGAGGCCGTTGATCACCGGCACGCGCGAGTTGGCCGCGAAGGCCTCGATCTTGGTCTGCTCGTAGGTGCGGATCATCACGATGTCGACCATGCGGCTGATGACCTTGGCCGAATCCTCGATCGGCTCGGCGCGGCCGAGCTGGCTGTCGCCGGTCGTCAAGTTCACCACCGAACCGCCGAGCTGGTACATGCCGGCCTCGAAGCTGACGCGGGTGCGCGTGCTGGCCTTCTCGAAGATCATGGCCAGCGTGCGGTCGACCAGCGGCGTGTACTTCTCGTAGTTCTTGAAGCGCTTCTTGATCGTCGCGGCGCGCTCGAACAGGTAGGCGTACTCCTCGGCGCGGAGGTCCTTGAACTGCAGGTAGTGCTTCATCAGGCTGGCGCCGGGTTTCATTGGGCGGGTGGCTGCGCGAGGAAGGTCTTGATGATCGGGCACAGGATCGCGACGATCTGGGCGGCCTCGTCGGCGCTCAGGATCAGCGGCGGCACCAGGCGGATCACCTTGTCGGCCGTCACGCTCAGCATCAGGCCGGCCTGCGCGGCCAGGCCGAGGATGTCGCCGCACGGCCGGTCGAGTTCGATGCCGATCATCAGGCCCTGGCCGCGGATGTCGGCCACGCCTAGCACGCCCGCCAGCTCGCGCTCGAGCCCGGCCTTCAGCGCGGCGCCGACGCTCGCAGCGTTCGCGAGGATGCCTTCCTCTTCCATGATGCGGATGGTCTCGACGCCGGCGCGCATCGCCAGCGGGTTGCCGCCGAAGGTGGTGCCGTGGTTGCCCGGGCCGAACACGTTCGCCGCCTTCGGGCCGCAGACGATCGCGCCGACCGGCACGCCCGAGCCCAGGCCCTTGGCGAGCGGCATCACGTCCGGCTGGATGCCGGCCCACTGGTGCGCGAACCACTTGCCGGTGCGCCCCATGCCGCACTGCACTTCATCCAGCATCAGCAGCCAGCCGTTGGCGTCGCAGATGCGGCGCACCTCGCGCAGGTACTCGATCGTGGCCGGGCGGATGCCGCCTTCGCCCTGGATCACCTCGAGGAACACCGCGACCACGTTCTTGTTGGTCGCCGCGACCTTCTCGATCGCTGCCGCATCGTTCAGCGGCACCCGCACGAAGCCCTCGACCAGCGGGCCGAAGCCGGCCTGCACCTTGGGGTTGCCGGTGGCCGAGAGCGTGGCGATCGAGCGGCCGTGGAACGCGGCCTCGTAGACGATGATCTCGGGCCGGTCGATGCCCTTGTCGTGCCCGTACTTGCGCGCGATCTTCAGCGCGCCCTCGTTGGCTTCCAGGCCGGTGCTGCAGAAGAACACGTTGGTCAGGCCCGAGAGCTCGCACAGCTTGGCGGCGAGCTGCTCCTGCAGCGGCACGAGGTAGTAGTTCGAGCTGTGGATGATCTTGCCGATCTGGTCGGTCAGCGCCGGCACCAGCTTCGGGTGGGCGTGGCCGAGCGTGTTGACGGCGATGCCGCCCAGGCCGTCGAGGTACTTTTTGCCCTCGGTGTCCCAGAGCCAGCAGCCTCGGCCATGCGAGAGCGCCAGCGGCAGGCGGCCGTAGGTCTTCATCACATGGGGTTCGGGCGAGGCGGGCAGCTTGTCCGGGGCATTCATCGTGGTGGCACTCCGAGGTGGAAATGAAGAAGCGGGCTCGCGCGCCCAGCTGGCAGACGCGCGGCGACCCGCTTCGGCCGAATTCTAAATCCGGTGGCGAATCTGCCGATGAATGCGCAAGGGCGCGGCCAGGGTGCAGCGTCGGTCGTGCTGCACTGCAACACATTCACGGCACAATGTCGCGCTCGGGACAGCACGCATGACCACTTCTCCACCACGCGAATTCTTCATCCAGGGCATCACGCTGGACGGCCAGACCTTCCGCCCCAGCGACTGGGCCGAGCGCCTCGCGGGTGCGATGTCCTGCTTCCGGCCGGACGGCGTGCAGGGCGGCATCGGCGCGTTCATCGGCTACTCGCCGCTGTGCGTGCCGCGCGTGATCAACGGCGTGAAGTGCGTGATCGTCAACGAGGCGCTGCGCGGCGTGGAGCCGATGGCCTGGGACTTCGTGATGAACTTCGCCCGTGACAACCGGCTGCAGTTGACCGAGGCCTGCCTGGTGCCGGAGCGCTCGCCGAAGGCCGGTTGAAGAAACCGGTTCGGCAATGAAAAAGGGCTCGCGATGCGAGCCCTTCCTCTTCCACCCTCAACTCGATCAGGCCGCGGGAGCGTTCAGCGCCTTGACCTTGGCGGACAGGCGGCTCTTGTGGCGAGCTGCCTTGTTCTTGTGGAACAGGCCCTTGTCGGCGACCGAGTCGATCACGGCCTGGGCGGTCTTGAACAGATCGGCAGCCTTGGCCTTGTCGCCGGCGACGACAGCCTTCTGCACGTTCTTGATGACGGTACGGAACTTCGAACGCAGCGCGGTGTTGGCGGCGTTGAGCTTCACGTCTTGCCGCACGCGCTTCAGACCCGAAGCGATGCGGACGGTTTTCTTCTTGGCTTTGGACGAGGTGGCCATGTGGTGTAGCTTTGGATGAGGGTAGAGCCCGCGAGTATAGCATTTGCGCCGGCCGCGCTGCCAAGGACGCCCGCCCGGTGAGCGAGCGCTACCTATAATCGCCCGCACATGAACCTGCTGCGGGCCGCCTCCACCATCTCGCTGCTCACGCTGGTCTCGCGCATTTCCGGTCTGGCCCGCGACGTGGTCGTCGCCGGCGCCTTCGGCAACAGCGCCTGGATGGACGCCTACAACGTGGCGTTCCGCATCCCGAACTTCCTGCGCCGCCTGTTCGGCGAGGGCGCCTTCCAGCAGGCCTTCGTGCCGGTGCTCGGCGAGACCCGCGCCCGCGAGGGCGACGACGTGACCCGGCTGCTGATCGACGCCGTGGCGACCATCCTGTTCTGGGCGCTGGTCGTCACCTGTGTGGTCGGCGTCGTCGCGGCGCCGCTGATGGTCTGGCTGATGGCGGCCGGGCTGCGGCAGTTTGACGGGGCGGTGCTGATGACGCAGATCATGTTCCCGTACATCGGGCTGATCTCGATGGTCTCGCTCGCCGCCGGCGTGCTCAACACCTGGAAGCGCTTCGTCGTGCCGGCAGCGACGCCGGTGCTGCTCAACCTCGCCTCGATCGGCGCCGCGATCTGGCTGGGGCCCTGGTTCGCGGCGCGCGGCATCGAGCCGATTTACGCGCAGGCGGTCGGCGTGATGGTCGGCGGCGTGCTGCAACTCGCAATCCAGGTGCCGGCGCTCAAGCGCCTGGGCGCGCTGCCGCACATCGGCCTGCTGCCCGGGAAGATCCGTGCGGCCTGGGCCCACCCGGGCGTCGGCCGGGTGATGCGGCAGATGGCGCCGGCGCTGCTCGGCGTGTCGGTGGCCCAGATCTCGGTGGTGATCAACACGCAGATCGCCTCGCACCAGGGCGTGGGCGCGGTCTCGTCGCTCGACTGGGCCTCGCGGCTGATGGAGTTCCCGACCGCGCTGCTCGGCGTGGCGCTCGGCGTGGTGCTGATCCCGCAGCTGTCGGCCGCCAACGGCCGCAAGGACACGGCCGCCTACTCGGGCCTGCTCGACTGGGGCCTGCGGCTGGTGCTGATGCTGGCGCTGCCGTGCGCCGTCGCGCTGCTGGTGTTCCCGAACGCGTTGCTGGCGGTGCTGTTCCAGCGCGGCGCGTTCGATGCGGCGGCGGTGCAGCAGACCTCCGTCGCCCTGATGGGCTACGGCGTCGGGCTGATGGGCCTGGTGGCGGTGAAGATCCTCGCGCCCGGGTATTACGCGCGGCAGGACACGCGCACGCCGGTGAAGATCGCCATCGCGGTGCTGGTGCTCACGCAGGTGATGAATGCGCTGTTCGTGCCGTTCATCGGCCATGCCGGGCTGGCGCTGTCGATCAGCCTCGGCGCCATGATCAATGCCTTCTGGCTGTTCACCGGGCTCAAGCGCTCGGGTGCGTACACGCCCGAGCCGGGCTGGGGCGGGTTCACGCTGCGCGTTGTTGGGGCGACCGCGCTGCTCGGCGCGCTGCTGTTCTGGGCCGAGCGCCGCATCGACTGGGTCGGCCTCGTGAACCACCAGGCCGAGCGCATCGGCTGGCTGGCGTTGTGCCTGGGTGGCGCGGCGCTGCTGTACTTCGGCGTCCTGCGCGCGAGTGGCCTCAAACTTCAACAGTTCATGCGGCGCGGCTAAACTGGAAAGCATGCCGGGCCCCTTGTCATTCGAGACGCCCACGGCGCTCGAGTACTTCGCCTCACTCGTCGCGGACGATGCCAGCCTGTCGCTGGTCGAGACCGCGGTGTCGATCGCGCAGGACGACTTTCCGCAGCTCGACACGCAGGCCGTGCTGGCCGAGATCGACGCACTCGCAGTGCGCCTGAAGCAGCGCTTCCCGGCCGACGCGGTGCCGGTGCAGCGGCTGCGCTGGCTGAACCGCTTCTTCTTCCAGGAGCTGGGCTTCGCCGGCAACGTCAACCACTACTACGACCCCGACAACAGCTACCTGCACCGCGTGCTGCACACCCGCCGCGGCATCCCGATCACGCTGGCGATCCTGTACATCGAGCTCGCCTCGCAGATCGGGCTGACCGCGCGCGGCGTGTCGTTCCCCGGGCATTTCCTGATCAAGCTGCGCATGCAGACCGGCCAGCAGCAGGGCGAGGTCGTGATCGACCCGTTCACCGGCCATTCGCTCTCGCGCGACGAGCTCGACGAACTCCTCGCGCCGTACAAGCGCAACCGGGGCCTGCAGGGCGAGTTCGACGTGCCGCTCGGCCTGTTCCTGCAGGCCGCCACGGCGCGCGAGGTGGTTGCGCGCATGCTGCGCAACCTGAAGGAAATCCACCGCGGTGCCCGCGACTGGCGGCGCCTGCTGCAGGTGCAGGAGCGCCTGGTCGTGCTGCTGCCGCAGGCGTGGGAGGAGCGCCGTGACCGTGGCCTGCTGTATGCCGATCTCGGCCTGGCCGCGCCGGCGGTGCGCGACCTGACCGACTACCTCGAGCACGCGCTGGACGCGAGCGACCGCGAGCAGGTCGCCGCGCGCCTGTCCGCGCTGGGCGGCGCCGGCCCGCTGCGGCTGCACTGAGCGCCGCGCCCTGCGGGTTCTCCCGGGCGGCCCGTAGAATTCCCGCACCTCCCACATGGTGGGCGTCACCGCGCCACCCATCACCATGACCATGACCCCCGCGCAACGCCACACCGTCACCTGGGTCGCGCTGTGCGCGATCGCCGCGCTCGTCGTGTGGCTGCTCGGGCCGGTGCTGACGCCGTTCCTGATCGCCGCCGTGCTGGCCTACGTGCTGCAGCCGCTGGTCGAGCGCCTGGCGCGGCGCGGGCTGCCGCGGGTGCTGGCGGTGACGGTGGTCGAGATCGCGGCGATCGTGGTCGTCCTCGCGGTGGTGCTGCTGATCGTGCCGATCCTGTCCAAGCAATTGCCGCTGCTGCGCGAGCAGATTCCCCTGCTGGCGGACCGCGCGAACACGCAGCTCGCGCCCTGGCTCGGGCGCTTCGGCATCGACGTGGCGCTCGACACCGCGAGCATCAAGGCCTTCGTGCTCAAGTACCTCGATGCGAACCTGGAGGAGTGGCTGGTCACGGCGATGACCTCGGCGCGCATCGGCGGCAGCATCCTGATCTCGCTGCTGGGCAACCTGCTGCTGGTGCCGATGGTGCTGTTCTACCTGCTGATGGACTGGAACAACCTGATCGCCCGCGGCGCCAGCCTGATCCCGCCGCGCATGCGCGCCAGTGCGCACAGCTTCGTGGCGGACTGCGACCTCACGCTCGGCCAGTACCTGCGCGGGCAACTGCTGGTGATGGTGGTGCTGGCCGTGTTCTACAGCGTCGGCCTGGCGCTGTTCGGCTTCGACCTGGCGGTGCCGGTCGGCGTGTTCACCGGGCTGGCGGTGTTCATCCCCTATGTCGGCTTCGGGCTCGGGCTGGTGCTGGCGCTGATCTCGGCCCTGCTGCAGTTCGAAGGCTGGCAGGGGATCATCGGCGTCGCCGTGGTGTTCGGCATCGGGCAGGTGATCGAGAGCTTCTGGCTGACGCCCTGGCTCGTCGGCGACCGCATCGGCATGAGCCCGTTGACCGTCATCTTCGCGCTGCTGGCCTTCGGCCACCTGTTCGGCTTCGTCGGGGTGCTGATCGCGCTGCCGGTCAGCGCGGTGCTGGTGGTGGCGGTCCGCCGGCTGCGCGCGGCCTACGTCGCGAGCGAGCTGTATCAGGGATGAGGCAGATCCCGCTGGCGATCGGGCTCGAGGCGCCGCGCAGTTTCGACAGCTTCGTGCCGGGCGCCAATGCGCTGGCGATCGAGCACCTGCAGACGCTGCCGGCGCAGGCCACGCCCGTGTACCTGTGGGGGCCGAGCGGCGCGGGCAAGACCCATCTGCTCGCAGCGACGGTGCAGCGGCTGGCCGCGCAGGGCCTGCGCACCGGCTGGTTCAGCGCCGCCGATCCGGCGCCCTGGCCCTACGACGATGCGTGGTCGCTGGTCGTGATCGACGACGCCGACCGGCTCGACGCGAGCCAGCAGCATGCCGCGTTCGCGACCTTCGTCGAGACCACCACGCGCGCCGTGCCGCTGGTGGCCGCCGGGCGGCTGCCGCCGGTCGACCTGCCGCTGCGGGAGGACCTGCGCACCCGCCTCGGTTGGGGCCACGTGTTCGCGATCCAGCCGCTCGGCGAGCCCGAGGTGCGCGCCACGCTGCGCCGGGTCGCCGACCAGCGCGGCATCTTCCTTTCCGACGACGTGATGGACTACCTGCTGACCCGCTTCGCGCGCGACCTCAAGCACCTGGTCGCGCAGCTCGACCGGCTCGATGCGTTCTCGCTCGCCACCAAGCGCCAGATCACGGTGCCGCTGCTGAAGCAGATGCTGGCCGAGGAGGGCGGGGGATGACAAGCGCCGCGGGTCGAGCGCCGGGCCGCCCCAAGCCGGGCCGCATCCCCCCGGGGGATCGGCTGACGTACTCGTCAGACGAGGGGCTGTCATTGACGCTCTTCGACCTCGACGACACCTTGCTGCCGATCGACTCCGATCACGCGTGGGGCGAGTTCGTCGTGCGCCTGGGCTGGGTCGACGCGGCCGAGTTCGCGCGCCGCAACGATGCGTTCTACGCCCAGTACAAGGCCGGGCAGCTCGACATCCACGAGTACATCGCTTTCGCGACCGAGCCGCTGCGCGCGCGCACGCCCGATCAGGCCGACGCGGCGAACCGCCGCTTCATGGCCGAGGTGGTCGGCCCGCAGCTGCGCGCGCCGGCGCTGGCACTGGTGCGCGCGCACCAGGCGCGGGGCGACCTGGTCGCGCTCGTCACCGCGACCAACGATTTCGTGACCGCCCCGATCGCGCAGGCGCTCGGCATCGCCGACCTGATCGCCGTGCGGCTGGAGCGTGACGCCGGGGGTACGATCACGGGCCGCATCGCGGGCACGCCGAGCTACCGGGACGGCAAGGTCGCCCGGGTGCAGGAGTGGCTGGCCGAGCGTGGCCACACCTGGGCCGACTTCGAGCGCATCAGCGTCTACAGCGATTCCGTGAACGACCTGCCCCTGCTGGAGCGTGCCACCGATCCGGTCGCGACCAACCCCACCCCGGCGCTGCGGGCGATCGCCGAAGCGCGCGACTGGCGCATCCTGAAACTGTTCGACTGACACCTTCATGATCAAGAAATTCATCGACAAGCTGCTCGGCAAAGGCCCCAAGGCGGCGGCAGCCGATCCGGACAGCGGCGCCGCGCCGGCGGGCAAGCGGGTCGAGGTGCCCAAGAGCGAGCACCAGATCGATCCCTCGCTGGTCGACGAGCGCGCGGTCAAGGTCGTCAGCACGCTGGCGGACGCCGGCTACGAGGCCTACATCGTCGGCGGCGCGGTCCGCGACCTGCTGGTGGGCATGCGGCCGAAGGATTTCGACGTGGCGACCAATGCCACGCCGGAGCAGGTCAAGGCGCTGTTTCGACGCGCCTTCATCATCGGCCGGCGCTTCCGGATCGTGCACGTGGTGTTCGGGCGGGGGCGGCAGGACCGCGGCTTGTCCGAGGTGATCGAGGTCTCCACCTTCCGGGCGATGGTCGACGCGGCCGCGGCCTCGCAGGTCAGCGGCAACGAGAAGACGTCCAAGAGCGATCTGGCGGGCAAGAGCCATGTCGTCGATGCCGAGGGCCGGGTGCTGCGCGACAACGTCTGGGGCTCGCAGATCGACGACGCCGCGCGCCGCGACTTCACGATCAACGCCATGTACTACGACCCGGTGCGCGAGATCGTCGTCGACTACCACGGCGGCATCAAGGACGTGAAGAAGAAGCTGCTGCGCATGATCGGCGACCCGGCGGCGCGCTATCGCGAAGACCCGGTGCGCATCATCCGCGTGGTGCGTTTCGCCGCGAAGCTCGGCTTCGAGATCGAGGCCAAGACCCGCGCGCCGATCAAGGAGATGGCCGCGCTGCTCGACAACGTGCCGGCCTCACGCACCTTCGACGAAATGATCAAGCTGCTGCAGACCGGCCACGCGCTGGCCAGCATCCAGGAGCTGCGCAAGCAGGGCCTGCACCGCGGCGTGTTCCCGGTGCTCGATGTCGCGCTCGACGAGGCCCAGCGCCACGACGGCCGCGAGAAGTTCGTGCAGCTCGCGCTCGCCGACACCGACCGCCGCGTCGGCGAGGGCAAGCCCGTGGCGCCGAGCTTCATGCTCGCCTGCATGCTGTGGCACGACGTGCTCGACGGCTGGCAGAAGCTCAAGGCCAAGGGCGAGGCGCCGTTCCCGGCGCTGCAGCAGGCGGTCGACACGGTGTTCGACGCGCGCATCGGCGACATCTCCGGCCGCGGCAAGCTGGCCGCCGACATGCGCGAGATCTGGCTGATGCAGACGCGCTTCGAGCGGCGCCAGGGCAACAGCGTCGCCACGCTGATCGAGCAGCCACGGTTCCGCGCGGGCTTCGATTTCCTGCGCCTGCGCGGCGACGCCGGGGAGATCGATGCCGAACTCGCCAACTGGTGGGAGGACTTCTCGCTCGCCGACGACGAAGGGCGCCGCAAGCTGCTCGATGCCGCACGCACGCAGGGCGCGCCGCGCCGGGCGCGGTCGAGCACGCCGCGCGCCGCCGCGCCGGCCGAGCCCGGCGAGATGGAGGCCGACGATGCCGAGCTCGCGCCGCCCGCCGAGGGCGATGCGCCCCGCAAGCGTCGCCGGCGTCGCCGCAAGCCGGCCGGTGCGGGCGGCGAGGGCGCTCCGGCGGCGCTCGACGACACGCCGTCGAACCCATCCCACGACATCTGAACGGGACCGCCGCATGAAGCCGAACGAAGCCGCCGGGCTGAACGCCGTGGCGCTGCGCCGCCTGACGACGTCGATCGAGGCGTGGGTGGCCATGAAGCGGATCGCCGGTGCCGTGGTCTGGATCGAGCGCCGCGGCGCGCTCGGGCTGTCCGAGGCGATCGGCTGGCAGGACCCGGCGCGCGGCCTGCCGATGCGCGCCGACACGATCTTCCGCATCTACTCGATGACCAAGCCGATCGTCTCGGTCGCGCTGATGCAGTTGGCCGAGCGCGGCGCGGTGCTGCTGCGCGACCCGGTGGCCAAGTACCTGCCCGAGTTCGCGAACGCGACGGTCGGCATCGGCGGCGCGGCGCCGAAGCGCGCGATGACCGTGCAGGACCTGCTCCGCCACACCGCAGGCCTGACCTACGAGTTCCTCGATCCCTCGCCGGTGCGGCAGCGCTACACCGAGGCCAAGCTCTACTCGCGGCAGCGCAGCAACGCGCAGCAGGTCGCCGAGATCGCGCGCCTGCCGCTCGCCCACGAGCCCGGCGCGGTCTGGGACTACAGCCGCGCCACCGACGTGCTCGGCCGGCTGGTCGAGGTGCTGGCCAGCGCGCCCCTCGGCGCGGTGCTGAAGGCGCAGATCTTCGATCCGCTCGGCATGGTCGACACCGGCTTCGAGGTGCCGGCCGAGCAGCACCACCGGCTGGCCGAGCCGCTTGCCGCGCCGCCGGAGGGCGTGCCGCTGGTGCCGGTGTTCGACCCGCGCGTGCCGGTGCCGTCGCAGAGCGGCGGCGGCGGGTTGATGTCCACGGCGGCCGACTATGCGCGCTTCACGCGGATGCTGCTGAATGGCGGGCGGCTGGAGGGCGCGCGCCTGCTCGGGCGCAAGACGCTGGAGTTCATGACCGCCGATCACCTGGGCCCGATCCCGCGCGACGGCGATCTGCTGCCGCCGGGCCACGGCTTCGGCCTCGGCTTCGCGGTGAAGACGGCGCTCGGCGAGCACACCGAGCCCGGCTCGGTCGGAAGCTACGGCTGGAGCGGCGCGGCGGGCACGGCGTTCTTCGTCGACCCGGCCGAGGCGATGTTCGCGATCGTCATGACGCAGTCCCCGGGCCTGCTCGACGACGTGCGCGAGCTGTTCCGCCTGGGCGTCTATGCCGCGATCGAGTGAGCGCCGGGCGCCGCGGCGCCGGGCGACGGCGTACGTGGCGCTCGGCGCCAACCTCGGCGACGCCCGCGCCGCGCTCGACGCCGCGTTCCTCGCATTGACCCGCCTGCCCGGCACCGCGCTGCGCGCCGCCTCGTCGCTCTACCGGACCGCCCCGATCGATTCCGGCGGGCCGGACTACCTGAACGCCGTCGTGCAGCTCGACACGACGCTCGCGCCGCACGTATTGCTGGCCGCGCTGCACGCGATCGAGGCCGCCCACGGCCGCGCGCGCCCCTACCGCAACGCGCCGCGCACGCTCGACCTCGACCTGCTGCTGCACGGCCGCCAGCGCGTCGACGAGCCGGTGCTCACCCTCCCGCACCCGCGCCTGCACGAGCGCGCCTTCGTGCTGCGGCCGCTGGCCGAGATAGCGCCTGACCTGCTCGTGCCGGGTCACGGGCGTGTCAAGGCGCTGCTGCCGCACGTGGCGGGGCAGCGCGTCGATAGACTGCCGCCATGCTGAACGCCATTCCCGTCTCCCTGCAGACCGTGCTGCTGCTGGCCGCGTCGAACGTCTTCATGACCTTCGCGTGGTACGGCCATCTCAAAAACCTGGCCGACAAGCCCTGGTACTGGGCCGCGATCATCAGCTGGGGCATCGCACTGTTCGAGTACCTGCTGCAGGTGCCGGGCAACCGCATCGGCTTTGCCGGCGGGATGACGCTGGCCCAGCTGAAGATCACGCAGGAAGTGATCACGCTGGCGGTGTTCGTGCCGTTCGCGATGCTCTACATGGACCAGCCGTTCAAGCTCGATTTCCTGTGGGCCGGGCTGTGCATGGTGGGCGCCGTGTACTTCATCTTCCGCGGCTGATGGTGCAGCCGGCGGCCCTGCAGCGCTTCCGCTACCTCGCGATCGAGGGGCCAATCGGTGTCGGCAAGAGCACGCTGGCGCGCCGGCTGGCGGCGCTGCTGGGGGCCGAGCTGCTGCTCGAGCAGCCGCAGGAGAACCCGTTTCTCGACCGGTTCTACGAGGACATGCCGGGCTACGCGTTCCAGACCCAGCTGGCGTTCCTGTTCCAGCGCGCCCGGCAGATGCAGACGGTCGCGCAGCCGGGCATGTTCGCCAACGCGGTCGTCAGCGACTTCATGTTCGAGAAGGACGCGATCTTCGCCCGGCTGAACCTCAGCGACGAGGAGTTGCGCCTGTACACGCAGATGTACGCGCAGGTCGCGCCCCAGGTGCGCGAGCCGGATCTGGTGATCTGGCTGCAGGCCGCGCCCGCGACGCTGCTGCGCCGCATCCGCCAGCGCGCGATCCCGATGGAGCAGGGCATCGAACCGGCCTATCTGCAACGCCTGTGCGATGCCTACGTCGAGTACTTTCACGCCTACCGGGGCGCGCCGGTGCTGGCGATCGGCACCGAGCGCTTCAACCCGGTCGACCGCGACGGCGACTTCGCCGTGCTGCTCGAGCGCCTGGCGGCGTTCAAGGGGCCGCGCGAGTTCTTCGAGACCCACGTCGAGATCCCGTTCGCGTGAACGGCAGCAGGCCGCCAGTACACTCGCGCCGAGTCGATTTGATGACGGTACCGTGACAGACGCGGCACCACCGGGAGAGGACGATCACCATGCTGTTCGGCAAGCTGCTGCCGCGTGAAGGCAATTTCTTCGAG
>JAZKIO010000028.1:0-4199 GCA_040384825.1 Pseudomonadota bacterium | reverse complement strand
TGTTGTTGACCGGGCAGCCGCTGTTGCAGAACGGCGTGCCGCAGTCCATGCAGCGGGCGGCCTGGATCTTCGCGTCGGCTTCCTTCAAGCCGATGACGAACTCCTTGTAGTGCTGCTTGCGCTCGGCGACGGGCGCGTAGCCCTCTTCGAGCCGCTCGTATTCCATGAAGCCGGTGACTTTTCCCATGATGCTCTGCGTATGGTTCGTTGTTCGAGGGCTGCTTACTTGGCAGGCACCGACTTGTTCTTCGCCTTCGCGATCGTCGTGTCGGCTTCCTGCACCGCCCTCGACTCGCTCGCGAGCATCACCGCCTTGGCCGCGCGCTCGCCGAGCGCGCGCTTGTACTCGTTCGGGAACACCTTGACGAACTTGGCGCGCGACTCGACCCAGTGGTCCATGATGTGGCGCGCCCGCAGCGAGCCGGTCCACTTGTGGTGGTCCTCGACCAGCTTCTTCAAGGTCGCTTCGTCGGACTGGCCGTTGTGCCAGTGGTCGCGCTCCGCCTCCTGCTCGGCGGCGCTCACGACCTTGCCGAGCGAGACCATCGCGGTGTTGCAGCGCGAGGCGAAGCTGCCGTCCTCGTCGTAGACATACGCCACGCCGCCGCTCATGCCGGCCGCGAAGTTGCGCCCGGTCTTGCCGAGCACCGCGACCGTGCCGCCGGTCATGTACTCGCAGCCGTGGTCGCCGGTGCCTTCGACGACCGCAGTCGCGCCCGACAGCCGCACCGCGAAGCGCTCGCCGGCCACGCCGCGGAAGAACGCCTCGCCGCTGGTCGCGCCGTACAGCACGGTGTTGCCCACGATGATGTTCTGCGTCGCGTCACCGCGGAACTCGATGCTCGGCCGGATCGCGATGCGCCCGCCGCTCATGCCCTTGCCGGTGTAGTCGTTCGCGTCGCCGATTAGGTAGATCGTGATGCCCTTCGCGAGGAATGCGCCGAAGCTCTGGCCGCCGGTGCCTTCCATCTGGATGAAGATGGTGTGGTCGGGCAGGCCTTCCGGGCGGTGCTTGATCAGCTCGCCGGAGAGCATCGCGCCGACCGTGCGGTTGACGTTGCGCACTTCCTGCATGAACTGCACCTTTTCGCCGGTCTCGATCGCCGGGCGGCACTTCTCGATCAGCTTGACGTCGAGTGCCTTCGCGAGGCCGTGGTCCTGCTCCTCGGTGTGGCGGCGCGCCACCTCGACCGGTGCGGTCGAAAGCTGGAACACGCGGCTGAAGTCGAGGCCCTTGGCCTTCCAGTGTTCGACGCCCTTCTTGGTGTCCAGCAGGTCGGCGCGGCCGATCAGATCATCGAATTTCCGAATACCGAGCTGCGCCATGATCGAGCGCGCTTCCTCGGCGACAAAGAAGAAGAAGTTGACGACGTGCTCGGGGCGGCCGGTGAACTTCTTGCGCAGCACCGGGTCCTGCGTCGCGACGCCGACCGGGCAGGTGTTCAGGTGGCACTTGCGCATCATGATGCAGCCCTCGGCCACCAGCGGCGCGGTCGCGAAACCGAACTCGTCGGCGCCGAGCAGCGCGCCGATCACCACGTCGCGCCCGGTCTTCATCTGGCCGTCGGCCTGCACGCGGATGCGCGAGCGCAGGCGGTTCAGCACCAACGTCTGCTGCGTCTCGGCCAGGCCGAGCTCCCACGGCGTGCCGGCGTGCTTGATCGAGCTCCAGGGCGAAGCGCCGGTGCCGCCATCGTGGCCGGCGATCACGACGTGGTCGGCCTTCGCCTTGGCCACCCCGGTGGCGATCGTGCCGACGCCCACCTCGCTCACCAGCTTGACGCTGATGCTGGCGCGCGAGTTCGCGTTCTTCAGGTCGTGGATCAGCTGCGCCAGGTCTTCGATCGAGTAGATGTCGTGGTGCGGCGGCGGCGAGATCAGGCCGACGCCGGGCACCGAGTAGCGCAGCATGCCGATGTAGTCGGTCACCTTGCCGCCGGGCAGCTGGCCGCCCTCGCCGGGCTTCGCGCCCTGCGCCATCTTGATCTGGATCTGGTCGGCGCTGTGCAGGTACTCGGTGGTCACACCGAAGCGGCCCGACGCGACCTGCTTGATCTTCGAGCGCAGCGAATCGCCCTCGTTCAACTCGAAGTCGACCTGGATGTTGCCCGGCCCGATCACGTCGCTGAACTTGGTGCCCTGCTTGATCGGGATGCCCTTCAGCTCGTTGCGATAGCGCGCCGGGTCTTCGCCGCCCTCGCCGGTGTTCGACTTGCCGCCGATGCGGTTCATCGCGACCGCGAGGTTGGCGTGCGCCTCGGTGCTGATCGAACCGAGCGACATCGCGCCGGTCGCGAAGCGCTTGACGATCTCGCTGGCGGGCTCGACCTCCTCGATGTGGATCGCCTTGGCCGGATCGACCTTGAACTCGAACAGGCCACGCAGCGTCATGTGGCGGTGCGACTGGTCGTTGATGATCTGCGCGTATTCCTTGTACGTGTCGTACTTGTTGGCGCGCGCGCTGTGCTGCAGCTTGGCGATCGCGTCGGGCGTCCACATGTGCTCTTCGCCGCGCACGCGCCAGGCGTACTCGCCGCCCGCATCGAGCATGTTCTCGAGCACCGGGTCGTCGCCGAACGCCGCCTTGTGCATGCGGATCGCCTCTTCGGCGACCTCGAACACGCCGATGCCGCCGACCTGGCTCGCGGTGCCCTTGAAGAACTTCTGCACCAGGTCCTTGTCGAGCCCGATCGCCTCGAACAGCTGCGCGCCGCAGTAGCTCATGTAGGTCGACACGCCCATCTTGGACATGATCTTGGACAGACCCTTGCCGATCGCCTTGACGTAGTTGTAGATCGCCTTCTCGGCCGACAGGTCGCCGGCGAGTTCGCTGTGCATCGCGGCCAGCGTCTCCATCGCGAGGTACGGGTGCACGGCTTCCGCGCCGTAGCCGGCGAGCACGCCGAAGTGATGCACCTCGCGCGCCGAACCGGTCTCGACGACCAGGCCTGCCGTCGTGCGCAACCCTTCGCGCACGAGGTGCTGGTGGATCGCCGACAACGCCAGCAGCGCCGGGATCGCGACGAAATCGCGGTTCATCTGACGGTCGCTGATGATCAGGATGTTGTGGCCGCTCCTGATCGCGTCCACGCTTTCGGCGCACAACGACGCCAGCTTGGCCTCGACGCCTTCATCGCCCCAGACCAGCGGGTAGGTGATGTTCAGCTCGTAGCTCTTGAACTTGGCGCCGGTGTGCTTCTCGATCTCGCGCAGTCGCGCCATCGCCTCGAAATCGAGGATCGGCTGCGGCACTTCGAGCCGCATGGGCGGGTTGACCGCGTTGATGTCGAGCAGGTTCGGCTTCGGACCGATGAAGCTCACCAGCGACATCACGATCGCTTCGCGGATCGGGTCGATCGGCGGGTTCGTCACCTGCGCGAACAGCTGCTTGAAGTAGTTGTAGAGCGGCTTGTTCTTGTCCGACAGCACCGCCAGCGGCGAGTCGTTGCCCATCGAGCCGATACCCTCCTCGCCGGCCTGCGCCATCGGGCTGAGCAGGAACTTCAGGTCCTCCTGGGTGTAGCCGAAGGCCTGCTGGCGGTCGAGCAGCGCCTCAAGGTGCGGCGCCGGCTGCGCGCCGGCCGGCACGTCTTCCAGCTTGACGCGCACGCTCTCGATCCACTGGCGGTATGGCTTGGCGGACGCGAACTGGTTCTTCAGTTCCTCGTCCTCGATGATGCGGCCCTGCTCCAGGTCGATCAGCAGCATCTTGCCCGGCTGCAGGCGCCACTTCTTGACGATGCGGTTCTCCGCGATCATCGGCAGCACGCCGGATTCGGAGGCGCCGACCACCAGGTCGTCGTCGGTGACGATGTAGCGCGTCGGGCGCAGGCCGTTGCGGTCGAGCGTGGCGCCGATCTGGCGGCCGTCGGTGAAGACCATCGCGGCCGGGCCGTCCCACGGCTCCATCATCGCGGCGTGGTACTCGTAGAACGCGCGGCGGCGCTCGTCCATCGTCGCGTGCTGCTCCCAGGCCTCGGGGATCATCATCATCGCGGCGTGGGCGAGCGAGTAGCCGCTCATCACCAGCAGCTCGAGCGCGTTGTCGAAGGTGGCGGTGTCGGACTGGTGTTCGAAGCTGATCGGATAGAGCTTCTTCAGGTCGTCGCCGAGCACCGGCGACTTCATCACGCCCTCGCGGGCACGCATCCAGTTGAAGTTGCCCTTGACGGTGTTGATCTCGCCGTTGTGCGCGACCA
>JAZKIO010000027.1:0-97417 GCA_040384825.1 Pseudomonadota bacterium | reverse complement strand
GTGAACTGCGCCGGCCGCTTCTCCAGGAACGACATCACGCCCTCCTTCGCGTCGGGCGAGGCGCCGCGCGCGTAGATCGAGCGGCTGTCGATCTTGTGCGCCTCCATCGGGTGATCGGCGCCGAGCATGCGCCACATCATCTGCCGCGTCAGCGCCACCGACACCGGCGCCGCGTGGTCGACGATCTCGCGCGCCAGCGCCCGCGCCGCCGGCAGCAGCGCGTCCGGCGCGTGCACGGCGCTGACGAGACCGCCGGCGAGCGCCTCGGCGGCCGGGAAGATGCGGCCCGAGTACGTCCACTCCAGCGCCCGGCTGATGCCCACCAGCCGCGGCAGGAACCAGCTCGAGCACGCCTCCGGCGTGATGCCGCGGCGCGCGAACACGAAGCCGATGCGCGCCGTCTCGGAGGCGAGCCGGATGTCCATCGGCAGCAGCATCGTCGCGCCGATGCCGACCGCCGGGCCGTTGATCGCGGCGATCACCGGCTTCAGGCACTCGTAGATCCGCAGCGTGACGCGGCCGCCGCCGTCGCGCACCGACTCGTGGCTCCAGACCGGGTTGCCGGCGGCGTCGCGCGGCGTGTCGGCCTTCTCGGGCTTGTCGTCGCGCTTGGCGTAGTCGAAGGTCTTGGCGCCCTGCGACAGGTCGGCGCCGGCGCAGAACGCGCGCCCGGCGCCGGTGACGATGATCGCGCGCACGTCGTCGTCGGCATCGGCGGCGTCGAACGCCGCGATCAGCTCGTTCATCATCGGGCCGTTGAACGCGTTGAGCTGCTCGGGGCGGTTCAGCGTCAGGGTCAGGATGTTGTCGGCGACGCTGTAGTCCAGGGTCTCGTAGTTCATCGGGCGGCTCCAGGATCGAAACGAGGAAAAGAGGTTCGCATGACGATAACGCCCGCCGGGCCGGACCGCATCGAGATCGTCCCGGCCGACCCGCACTGGCCCGCGGCGTTCACGCTGGAGGCGGCGCGAATCCGCGCCGTGCTGGCGCACCGCGGCGCCTTGACGCTCGAGCACATCGGCAGCACCGCCGTGCCCGGGCTGGCCGCCAAGCCGGTGATCGATTTGCTGCTGATCGAGCCGGAGACCCGCCGCTGGCCGCACCTCGTCGAGCCCTTGCAAGGCCTGGGCTACGTGCTGTGGGCCGACAACCCGCGGCGCGACCGGCTGTTCTTCGTGAAGGGCATGCCGCCGTTCGGCGCGCGGCGCACGCACCACCTGCACGTGCGCACGCCGGCGGACGCGCAGCGCGAGCTGGCGTTCCGCGACCGGCTGCGCGCACGGCCCGACGACGCCGTGCGTTACGCCGCCCTGAAGCGCGAGCTCGCGGCTGCGCACGCCGCGGACCGCGAGGCCTACACCGACGCCAAGACGGCCTTCATCGAGGAGATCCTCGGGCGCGGCTGACCTCGAATCCATGGATAAACAAATTCGGATTTCATGGTTCCGTTCGACACGGGCCGCGACTAACCTGCGCGGCCCATGCCTGCCACCCTGTCCCTTCCCCACGTCCACGCCGCCGCGTTGCCGCGCCGCAAGCCGCGCCGCGTGCTGCCCGGCTTCGGCCTGTCGCTCGGCGTCACGATCACGTACCTGTCGCTGATCGTCCTGATCCCGCTGTCGGCGGTGTTCTTCAAGACCGCCACGATGGGCTGGGAGCGTTTCTGGAGCGTCGTCGCGTCGCCGCGGGTGGTCGCGTCGTACCAGCTCAGCTTCGGCGCCTCGCTGCTGGCGGCGGCGATCAACACCGTGTTCGGGCTGCTGCTCGCGTGGTCGCTGGTGCGCTACACCTTCCCCGGCAAGCGACTCGTGGACGCGCTGATCGACCTGCCGTTCGCACTGCCGACGGCGGTGGCCGGCATCGCGCTGACCGCGCTCTACGCCAAGAACGGCTGGCTCGGCGGGCTGCTCGAGCCGCTGGGCGTGCTGGTCGCGTTCAAGCCGCTCGGCGTGCTGGTGGCGCTGACCTTCATCGGCCTGCCGTTCGTCGTGCGCACCGTGCAGCCGGTCCTCGAAGACATCGACACCGAACTCGAGGAGGCCGCCGCCAGCCTCGGCGCGCACCGCTGGCAGGCCTTCCGCCACGTCGTGCTGCCGGTGCTGACGCCGGCGCTGCTGACCGGCTTCGCGCTCGCGTTCGCGCGGGCGGTCGGCGAGTACGGCTCGGTGATCTTCATCGCGGGCAACCTGCCGATGGTCTCGGAGATCACGCCACTGATGATCATCACGCGGCTCGAGCAGTTCGACTACGCCGGCGCGACCGCGATCGCCACCGTGATGCTGGTGTTCTCGTTCGCGCTGCTGCTCGCGATCAACGGCCTGCAGGCGTGGAGCGCGAAGACGCGCGGTGTCGGCGCGGGGCGCAAGCCGTGAGCGGCGCGTCATCCGTGCTCACTGCGCCGAGGTCGCGCGCCCACGCTGCACGCTTCGAGGCCAGCGCGGCCACGCGCGAGGCGCCGTGGGTCCGTCGCACGGTTCTCGGCCTGTCGCTCGCGTTCTTCGCGCTGTTCCTGCTGCTGCCGCTGGCCACGGTGTTCACCGAGGCCTTGCGCAAGGGTGTCGACGTGTACCTCGCCGCGCTGACCGAGCCCGATGCCGTCGCCGCGCTGCAGCTGACGCTGCTCGCCGCGGCGATCGCGGTGCCGCTCAACCTGGTGTTCGGCGTGTGGGCGGCGTGGGCGGTCACGAAGTTCGACTTTCGCGGCAAGAGCGTCCTCGTCACGCTGATCGACCTGCCGTTCTCGGTCTCGCCGGTCGTCGCCGGCCTGGTCTACGTGCTGATGTTCGGCGCGCAGGGCTGGTTCGGGCCGTGGCTGCAGGCGCACGACCTGAAGATCGTGTTCGCCGTGCCCGGCATCGTGCTCGCGACCCTGTTCGTGACCTTCCCGTTCGTCGCCCGCGAGCTGATCCCGCTGATGGAAGCGCAGGGCCGCGAGGAGGAAGAGGCCGCGACCGTGCTCGGCGCGTCGGGCTGGCAGACTTTCCGGCATGTGACGCTGCCGAACGTGAAGTGGGGTCTGCTGTACGGCGTGATCCTGTGCAACGCCCGGGCGTTCGGCGAGTTCGGCGCGGTGTCGGTGGTCTCGGGCCACATCCGCGGGCTCACCAACACGCTGCCGCTGCACGTCGAGATCCTCTACAACGAGTACCAGTTCGCCGCGGCGTTCGCGGTCGCGTCGCTGCTCGCGCTGCTGGCGCTCGTGACGCTCGCGCTGAAGCAGGCCGTCGAGTGGCAGCAGGCGCGCGGCGGCCCTTCAACGGAAGACGTCTCATGAGCATCCAGGTCCGGCACATCCACAAGTCGTTCGGAAGCTTCACGGCGCTCGGCGACGTGAGCCTCGACTTTCCGACCGGCGAACTCGTCGCGCTGCTGGGCCCCTCGGGCTGCGGCAAGACGACGCTGCTGCGCATCATCGCGGGCCTCGAGACCGCCGACCGCGGCAGCGTGCTGCTCGACGGCGCGGACGCCTCGGACACCCACGTGCGCGAGCGCCAGGTCGGCTTCGTGTTCCAGCACTACGCGCTGTTCCGCCACATGACGGTGTTCGACAACGTCGCGTTCGGCCTGCGCGTCAAGCCGCGCGGCCAGCGGCCGAGCGACGCGGACATCAGGCGCAAGGTCCACGAGCTGCTCGACCTGGTGCAGCTCGGCTGGCTCGCCGACCGCTTCCCGCCGCAGCTCTCGGGCGGGCAGCGTCAGCGCATCGCGCTCGCGCGGGCCCTCGCGGTCGAGCCGCGCGTGCTGCTGCTCGACGAGCCCTTCGGCGCGCTCGACGCCAAGGTGCGCAAGGAGCTGCGGCGCTGGCTGCGCCGCCTGCACGACGAGCTGCACATCACCAGCGTGTTCGTCACCCACGACCAGGAAGAGGCGCTCGAAGTCGCCGACCGCGTCGTGCTGATGGACCACGGCCGCGTCGAGCAGGTCGGCTCGCCGACGGAGGTCTACGAGCGGCCGGCGACGCCGTTCGTCTACGGCTTCCTGGGCGCGTCGAACCGCTTTCCGCGCCCGGCCTCGGGCGAGCTCGGCTTCGCGCGGCCGCACGAGGTCGCGATCGACACGCAGCACCGCGCCGACGGCATCGAGGCGGCGGTCAGCCGCGTGCTGAGCTTCGGCGCGGCCAGCCGCGTCGAGCTGACCGGGGCCGGCGACCAACACTACGAGGTCGAGCTCGCGCGCGAGCGCGCCGAGGCGCTGGCACTGCAACCGGACCAGCGCGTCTGGCTGGTGCCGCAGCGGTTGAGCGTCTTCGACGCGCCGCTCGAAGAGGCGGCATAGTCAAGCCATGAACTTCCAGCAACTGCGCATCATCCGCGAGGCGGTCCAGCGCAACTTCAACCTGACCGAGGTCGCGAACGCGCTGTTCACCTCGCAGTCGGGCGTCAGCAAGCACATCCTCGATCTCGAGGACGAGCTCGGCATCGAGCTGTTCGTGCGCAAGGGCAAGCGCCTCACTGGGCTGACCGAGCCGGGCAAGGAACTCGTCGGCATCGTCGAGCGCATGCTGCTCGACGCCAAGAACATCAAGCGCCTGGCGGAGCAGTTCGCCAACCGCGACGAGGGCAGCCTGACGATCGCGACCACGCACACCCAGGCGCGCTACGCGCTGCCGCAGGTGGTGCGGCGCTTCAAGCAGGCGTTCCCGAAAGTGCACCTCGTGCTGCACCAGGCGAGCCCGGCGGAGATCGTCGCCCTGCTGCAATCGGGCGAGGCCGACATCGGCATCGCGACCGAGGCGCTCGACGGCGGCAATTCGGCGGTCGGCAACTTCGCGAGCTTCCCGTTCTACGACTGGCACCACCTGGTCGTCGTGCCCGATGGTCATGCGCTCACGACCGTGAAGAAGCTGACACTGCAGGGGCTGGCCGAGCACCCGCTGATCACGTACCACGCCGGCTACACCGGCCGCCCGCGCATCGACGCGAGCTTCCGCGAGGCCGGGCTCGCGCCCGACGTGGTGATGAGCGCGCTCGACGCCGACGTGGTGAAGACGTATGTCGAGGTCGGCCTCGGCGTGGGCATCATCGCGTCGATGGCGTTCGACCCGGCGCGCGACGCCGCGCTGCGCAGCATCGACGCCTCGCACCTGTTCCCGCCGAACACCACCCGCATCGCGGTGCGCCGCGGCCACTACCTGCGTGGCTACGCCTACCGGTTCCTCGAAGAGTGCTCCCCGGCCTTGACGCAGGCGGTCGTGAAGGGCGCGCTGGACGCGGAGTAGCAGCGCGATGACGACGGGCTGCTCGACACAAATCTTGGCGCTTACTCGCCGTTGCCCGAGCACACGCGATCCTCGTGATAACAGTCTCCCTGCACTGTCAGAATGCGGCGAACCGGGAGGAGAGTGCCGTGTTGATCAAGAGTGCGGATGACAAGTCGAAGCGCGTCGCGTTGTTGGAGGACTTGCAGAAGTCAACGCTGCTCGATCGAGGACAGCGCGAGTGGCTGACCGACGAACTGTTCCGCCTCAAGCGTGGCATTCAAGGCGAGCGCGACGCCGCACACTATCTCGACAGTTACCTCAGGGACGACCCCGACCGGGCGGTGATCCATGACTTGCGCATCTCGATAGACGGGCAAGTCGCGCAGATCGACCACCTGGTGATGTCGCGCGCCATGCACGTTTACTTGCTCGAGACGAAGAACTTCGGCGGCAGCGTGCATATCAACGAGCAGGGCGAGTTCTCGGTTCAGTACTCGGGTGAGCGGGTGTTCGGTATCGAGTCACCGATCGAACAGAGTCGTCGGCACGAAGGGCCGCTGCTCAAGCTGTTCGTCCAGCTCGGCATCGGCGGGCGGGTGGGTGGCGCCCCTGTGCTGCACCACTGTGTGCTTGTTCATCCGAAGGCGACCATTCATCGGCCGAAGGCGAAGGGGCGCGATACCAGCATGGTGATCAAAGCCGACCAGTTCCGGGCGTGGCACGAGGAGTTCCGGGAGCGGGCCCTCGGAATTTCGGAGGCTGTCGGTGCATTGATGAACATGCGCAGCGCTGGAACGTTGCGCGAACTCGCAGAGAAGCTGTCGCGTCAGCACCGCCCTGCCGACCTGCTGGCACTACCACCGTTCATGCAGCCGCGCGAGCCGGCACCTCTCCAAATTTCCCCCAAGCGGGCCGAAACGACCAGCGTCGGGGCGAAGAAGACTCTTGTGTGCGCGACCTGCGGTTCGAAGATCAGCTATCCCGAAGGGAAATTTTGCTGGAACAACGAGAAGCGCTTTGGCGGCGTCCAGTACTGCCGAGAACATCAAGCAGCGTTCTAGCCGTCGCGAAGGTTCGCTTTGGCGGCGCACCGCCTACGGTGTTCGGGCGCGCTCGGTCGGCACGACCGGGACCGCATCGCCCGCCGCCCTCGCTGCCCGGTTGGCCTCGATCTGCCGCAGCAGCGCCTGGAAGCTGCGCGATTCGCGCAGCAGCTTGCCACCCACCGCGCGCAGCCGGTCGACCGCCTCGGGCGGCAACGTGAAGCTGGTCGGCAGGTCCATGAAGTAGCGCCGCTCGGCGGGGTCGGCGATCGCCTCGAAGCTGACGTCGATGGCGTCGAAGCTCAGTGCCGGCACGGCGGCCTCGGCCTGCGCCTTCGTCATGCCGGCCAGGCGCTTCTCGGCGACCTCGAGCCGGCGCTGGTTGGCCCAGCGCTGGGCAATGTCCTTCAGCAGCTCGACCGAGTCGGACGAGAAGTGGTCGATCGGCAGGCTCGACGACTGCAGCAGCTGCCACACGAAGCCCGGCGGCGTGGGGCTGCGGTCCCAGTCGGTGCTCGGGTCGGAGCGCGAGTTGACGACGATCACCACGATGTGCCGCAGCGCCGAGAAGCCCAGCTCGGTGCGGAAGTTCTCGCTCGCCTCCAGTTCCTCGAAGGCCTCGAGCGCGCCGCGCAGGCCGAGGTTGTCGGAGACGCCGCCGTCGACGACATGGATGTAGGGCCGGCGCGTGCTGTCCGCCAGCTCCTCGATCTCGCGGAAGCGCAGCAGCGCGCGGCCGGCCGGGCGCGAGGGCGAGTCCGCGCGCATCACGTCCTGCACCCAGCTCGGCATCTTCACGCCGCAGCGGCCGCCGTAGTTCAGGTAGGTCACGGGCGAGAGCACGACCGGCACCGCGGACGAGGTGGCGGCGGCGCGCGCGAGCCGTACCGGGCCGAGGTCGGAGCACATCAGGTCGAACTGCTCCTGAGAGAACTCGAAACGCGCGCCGGTCGAGAGGTCGGTGCCGGTGACAAGCGCGGCTGGCGCGTCGCGGCGCTTCAGCAGGTCGGCGAAGGTGGCGCCGCCGAACAGGATCTCGTCGTAGTAGTCCGCCGCCAGTTCGGAGCGCCCGTAGCCGGGGCTGACGAGCGGCCCCCAGTGTCGTGGGCTCAGCGCGCGCGCGATCAGCTCGCCCTGCACGTCGCGCTTCAGGAATCGCGGCTCGAATTCGGTGAACAGGCGCTCGCCGTACAGCGCGTAGGCCAGCGCGGTGAAGCTGCCGCCCGAGACGCCGGTGATGAGATCGACCTCGTCGAGGAACGAGCGCTCCGGCTCCGGCTGGCCGCCCACGGTGATCGGGGTGCGGCGCAGCTCCTCGAGCACGCCGTACGACAGCGCGGCGGCCCGCGTGCCGCCGCCCGAGAACGCCAGCAGCACCAGCGCCTCGGGGTGGTTGCGGCGCTGGTCGCGCTTGAGCAGCTGCGCCATGCGGTAACCGGCAACGTTGTCCACCCGCTCGATCGGCGGGTTGACGGGCACCGTGGCGCCACACCCGGCGAGCAGCAACGCCGCGAGGGCGACGGCGATCGGCCACGCGTTCATGCGGTGGCCGGCCGCTTCGGCGCCATCCACGGCAGCACCGCGATCACGATCATGCCGACGGCGGCGTCGACCGCCAGCGTCACCGGGTAGCCCCAGCGGGTGATGGCCCAGCCCTGCCACCAGGCGGTGTAGCTGATGACCAGGTTGGACATCGCCATGTACGCGGTGAACTGCGTCGCGGCGACGGCCTTGGTCGTCACGTCCATGAACAGGGCGGTGCGCACGCCGTAGTACAGGCCCTGGAACACCGAGAACGACAGGCTCGCGACCCAGAACGCGGCGAGCAGCGCGGCCGAGGGCACCGGCCGGTTCGCGGCCTTCACGCCGACCGGCATGATCCAGTCCGCCTGCCACATCGTCCAGGCCAGGTAGAGCGTCGGCAGCGCGGTCAGGAAGACGAACAGCGCCAGCATGCGGCGCCGGCCGTAGCGGTCGGACAGCCAGCCGCCGGCGACGCACGCGAACGCGAAGATCACGGTCGAGGCCAGGTTGAGCTGCGCGATCTGGTGGTCCGACAGCCCGAGCTCGACCGCGAGGTTCGATTGCAGCGCCAGGCTCAGCGCGTACGCGCCGGCCGGCAGCAGCGCGACCACGACGCCGACCAGCGCCGCGCGCGAGCCGGTGAACGCGCGCCAGGAGTCGCGCACGAACGCGGCCAGTTCGCGGCCGATCGCCGCCGCGGCGCTGCCGGGCCGGGCCGGCTGAGGCCCGCGCTTCGGCTCGTTCAGCGGCAGCACGATGAAGACCGTGACGGCCAGGATCGCCGCCATCACGAACAGGTAGGTCGAGTTGAACGGCAGCACGTCGGACAGGAACAGCACGCCGGCGCCGCCGATGGCCTGGCCGATCGACGCGCCGGCGAACATGAAGCCGTTGGCGGTGCCGCGCTCGGGCTCGGGCAGCACGCCGACGGCCAGCGCGTCGATCGCCACGTCCATGGTCGCGGCGAACGCGTTGTGCAGGAAGATGATCGCGGTGAACAGGCCGAGCTGGGTGGAGAAGTCCACCGGCATCGCGAGCACCAGCGTGGCGACCATGCCCAGCTGCATCATCAGGATCCACAGGCGGCGGCGGCCGAAGCGGTCGGTGCTGAGCGTGTCGACGAACGGGCCCATCACCCACTTGAACGCCCACGGCAGGTACAGCGAGCCGACGAAGGCGCCGATCTCGGCGGGGCTCATGTCCTGCCGGCGCATCTGTGTCGCGACGGCGACGGCGGTGAAGCCGAGCGGGATGCCCTCGGTCACGTACAGCAGGAAGAACGCGACGAGCCGGCCGATGCGGGTCGAGAGGAGATCGGGCAACGGCAGGCGCATCGGCGCATGCTAGCGGGGATCGTCCCCCGCGGCTCAGGACAGCAGCTGCTTGCGCGCCCGGTGGATGCGCACGAACAGGTTCTCCTCGCTGATGCCGAGCGTGCGGCACACGTCCTCGGTGCTCTGCTCCTCCAGCACGCGCAGGCGCATCGCGTCGCGCAGGCCGGGCGGCAGCGCCTCGATGCGCCGCAGCACGTGCATCAGCAACTGCTGCTGCTCGGCGATCTGGTCGGGGCGCGGTTGCGGGCATTCGATGTCGCAGGCGCCGGATTCGTCGCCGTCGTGGCCGAACGCGTCGTCGAGCGAGTCGGTGCCGGCGTTGCGGCGGACCGAGTCGACGATCTTGTGCTTCAGCACGCCGGTCAGCCACGAGCGCAGCGCCGCCCGGCCGGCGAACACCGCGCGGCCCGACAGCACGGCCTCGAACACGTCGTGCACCGCGTCCTCCGCCAGCAGCGGATCGCGCAGTTTGCGCCGGGCGAAGCGCACCAGGTAGCCGCGCTGCGCGACCAGCTCGGTCCACGCGACGCTGGGGACGATCGGGGTCGGACGGGCGGTGGCGGCGGCGGTGTTCATGGGGCGGTGTCCATCGGGTGGCGATGGATCGACTGTCGGCGCCGCACCTCGCGCCCACCTCACCGAAGCTCACGGGAAGATCACAATCTGCTCAAGGCGCCGGCGTAAGAGTCGGCGGTTTCCACCGACCCACGCTGTCCATGCCGCCTGCCCGCATCCTTGTCGCCGAAGACCAGACCGACATCCGCGACGTGCTGGTGATGAACCTGCGCAATGCGGGCTACGAGGTCTCGGCCGTGGGCGACGGCGAGGCCGCGCTGGCGCAGCAGCTCGCCGCGCCGGCCGACCTGCTGGTGCTCGACCTGATGATGCCGCGCCTGGACGGGCTGGAGGTCTGCAAGGCGCTGCGCGCCCGCGGCAGCGCGGCGCCGATCCTGATGCTCACCGCCAAGTCGACCGAGCTCGACCGCGTGCTCGGCCTCGAACTCGGCGCCGACGACTACCTGACCAAGCCGTTCTCGCTCGCCGAGCTGCTCGCCCGCGTGAAGGCGCTGCTGCGCCGTGCGCAACTGCTGGCGGCCGCGCAGGCGGCGAGCGCGGCCGGCGCCAAGGCGGCCGCGACGATCCGCAACGGCGAGCTCGAGATCCTGCCGGCCAAGCGCCAGGTGCGCTGCCGCGGCGAGGCGATCGAGTTCACCGCACTGGAGTTCGACCTGCTGCTGCACTTCGCCTCGCACCCCGGCCATGTGTTCTCGCGCTCGCAGCTGCTCAACGCGGTCTGGGGCTACACCCACGACGGCTACGAGCACACGGTCACCACGCACATCAACCGCCTGCGCGCCAAGCTCGAGGCCGACCCGATGCGGCCGCAGATCATCCTGACCGCGCGCGGCGCCGGCTACAAGATGCGCGACCTCGCGCCATGACCGTCCGGCTCAAGCTGGCGCTGGCGATCTTCGTGACCGGGCTGGTCACCGTGCTGCTGGTGGGCGCCACCGTGATCTACGCGTTCCAGCGCTTCGAGCAGGAGACCACCTACCGGCGCGGCACCGCGTTCCTCGGCCGCGTCGTCGCGAACAACGACTACCTGTTCGAGACCTACGAGGGCGAGCCCGCCAAGTTCCGCGGCTGGCTGCGCAACATGGTGCTGTTCGAGCCCGACACCCAGCTCTACCTGCTGGCGCTCGACGGCGCGGTGCTGGCCAGCAGCGGCGACGCCAGGCTGCCGCCCGGGTTCAAGGTGGCGCTCACGCCGGTGCTGCAGGCGGTCGGCCGCCCCGACGCGGCCTACGTGATGGGCGACGACCCCGAGCGCATGGACGCCAACGCCGTCGTCGCGGTGCAGCCGGTGCGCCGGGCGACGATGAGCGCCGGCGACGAGGTGGTCGCCTACCTGTACCTGGTGGCGCACACCGACGCGCTGCCCGGCGGCGAGCCGGCCGACGGCCGCTGGGCCGCGCTGCGCATGAGCTTCGGCCGGCCGGCGCTCGGGTTGATCGTGGCGGTGGTGGCGTTCACCACCTTGCTCTCGGTGCTGATCATCGTCTCCGTCACGCGGCCGCTGCGGCGCCTGACCGACGCGGTCTCGACCATTTCCCAACGCGGGCTGGACGCCGGCCTGGCCGACGCGCCGGCCGCGCTGCCGCCCGTCACCCGCGACGAGTTCGGCCAGCTGACGAGCGCGTTCGGGATGATGCTGGCAACGCTGCGCCGCCAGTGGGCCGAGCTGCGCCGGCTCGATCACTTCCGCCGCGAGGGCGTCAGCAACCTGTCGCACGACCTGCGCTCGCCGCTGACCGCGACCGTCGCCTGCCTGGAGACGCTCGACGGCCGCTGGTCGGGCGACCCGGACCGCGCCGAGGACCGCCGCCTGGTCGAGGTCGCGCTGCGCAACACCCGCAACGCGGCGCGGCTGGTGCAGTCGCTCGGCGACCTGGCCAAGCTCGACGAGCCGCAGTTCGAGCTGCATGCCGAGGTCGTCGACCTGGGCGAACTGCTCGACGACATCGCGCTGCGCTTTGCCGAGCGGGCGACGCAGCAGGGCATCGTGCTGGCCGCGGCGCCGCCGGCGGACGAGATGCGCGCGCTGCCGTTCGCGCGGGTCGATGTCGAGCTGTTCGAGCGGGCGATCGCCAACCTGGTCGACAACGCGCTGAAGTTCTGCCTGCGCGGCGCGCGCATCACCCTGGCCGCGGCGGTCACGCCGGACGGCCGGGTCGAGGTCAGCGTCGCCGACACCGGCCCCGGCATCGCCGCGGCCGACCTGCCGCACCTGTTCGACCGCTTCTACCAGAGCCGCCACAGCGTCGCGCCCGCCACCGGCGAGGGCGGCAAGGGGCTGGGGCTGGCGATCGTCAAGCGGATTGCCGAGCTCCATGATGGTGCGGTCGCGGTCAGCAGCGCGCCGGGGGCAGGAACCTGCGTCCGGCTGACGCTGCCGGCGGCCTCGACGCCCGGTTGACATTCGCCGGATTCCCGGCCGGGAAACCCCTAGTGCACCGGTTCCGGGAGGCGCCTACAGTCCGGATTCTCGCGGCAGGCACCTTCGTGGTGCCGCGCAGGACGGGGCTGAGGAGACAGAGACAACGCACCCAGGCCACATGCCCGCGGTCGCGGACGATACGCAGGCCGCCATGCGCGCCGATGCAAAATGTGAGGGGCGTCAGTTGATCCTGACGCCCTTTTCCATTCCTGGCCCCGAATCTCCGAGTCTCCCGTCTTGATCGAACTCGCCATCGTCACGCTGGCTGCCCTGTTCGCCGGCTGTGTCGATGCGATCGTCGGCGGCGGCGGCCTGATCCTCGTCCCGGCGCTGTTCAGCGTCTTCCCGAACGCGCCGCCCGCCACGCTGCTGGGCACCAACAAGGCCACCGGCGTCTGGGGCACGGCCTGGGCGACGCGCCAGTTCGCACGCCGCGTGCAGATCCCGTGGGACGCGATGGTGCCGGCGGCGCTGGTGGCCGCGCTCGGCAGCCTGGCCGGTGCCTGGGCGCTGACGCTGGCCAGCGCCGACGGCCTGCGCAAGGCGCTGCCCGTCGTGCTCGTCGCCGTGCTCGCCTACACGCTGGTCCGCAAGGACATGGGCATCACCCACGCGCCGGCGCTGCGCGGGCGGCGCCAGGCGGCGGCGGCCGCGGCGATCGGCGCGGTGATCGGCTTCTACGACGGCTTCTTCGGCCCCGGCGCCGGGAGCTTCTTCGTGTTCGCGCTGGTGCGGCTGCTGGGCTTCGACTTCCTCAACGCCAGCGCCAGCGCCAAGCTGATGAACACCGCGACGAACCTGGCGGCCCTCGCGCTGCTGGCGCTGAAGGGCCACGTGTGGTGGCACGTGGCCGCGGTCATGGCGGTCGCGAACGTGATCGGCAGCCTGCTCGGCACGCGGCTGGCGCTGAAGCACGGCGCCGGTTTCGTGCGCATCGTGTTCATCGTCGTGGTCTCGGCACTGATCCTGAAGACGGGCTGGGACGCGTTCGGCCGCTGAACTGCGGGGCGAGCACCCCGCTTTTCGGGCGACGGGCGGCGGCCCGACTGCCTAGGATGCAAGCTGTCCTCGCTTCGCTGCCGAAAGCCGCCCATGCCCGTCGACCCCGCCCTGCGCTCGCTCAACATCGACATCCCGTCGCAGCCGGATTCGCTGGTGCGGCTGTCGACGATGCTGGCCGACGAGAACATCAACCTGCAGGCCGTGAGCGCGCTCATCTCGGGCGACATGGCACTGGCTTCGGCCGTGCTGAAGGCCGTCAACTCGTCGCTGTACGGCTTGCGCGGCCGCGTGCAGTCGGTGCAGCAGGCCATCACCCACCTCGGCACGCGCGAGGTCGCCTCGGTCACCTTCGCGATGGGCCTCAAGGCGGTGTTTCCGGCCGGGCCCGAGCTCACCCCGATCTGGGAGCGCGCCAGCGTGCGCGGGCTGCTGATGGGCCGCATCGGCCAGGCGGTCGGTGTCGACCCGTGGGCCGCGCACTCGGCCGGCCTGTTCGAGGAGTGCGGCAAGGCCGTGCTGCTGCGGCACGCGACCGCGCGCTACCGCGATCTGCTCGAGAAGGCCGCCGACGACGAAGAGCTGCTGATGCTCGAGCACCAGGAGTTCGGCGTCAGCCACGACGCGCTCGGCGCCGCGCTGTGCGAGAGCTGGGGCCTCGCGCCGGCGGCGGTCGCGAGCGTGCGCTTCCACGTGCTGGTGATCTCGACGCGCGAGCTGCCGATGCAGTTGCCGCGGCGCGGCATCTGCGCGTTGTCGGCCCTGGCGCATGCGCTGATGACCGATCCGGATTCGCTCGACGAGGTCGCTCAGGCCGTCGCGCCGCAGGCCGGCCTGGACCCGACGCTCGTGCTGCGCGGCGCGCGCAAGATTCAAGAGCAGATCGAAGCCGCAGTCGCCCGCGAAGCCGCGGACTGAGCGGTTCGCGCCCTCCGGAATATCCCTGAGGCAGCGCAGTTCTCACGCCTCGCGGCCTGCGACCGGCCCCATTCGGCCCTACAGTTCCGGCTCGGCGCGATGGCCGCGCAAGGAACCGCTCACATGCAAACCCGACGAGAGATGATGACCCGCAGCGCCGCCGTGGCCGCGCTGCTGGCCGGCGCCGGCGTGCTCCCCGCACACGCCCAGACCGCGTGGAACAAGGCGGCGTTCGAGGGCAAGTCCATCGACGACGTGATCAAGGGCCTCGGCATCGCCAAGCCCGTCGAGAGCAAGGACATCGTCTTCACCGCACCGGACATCGCCGAGAACGGCGCAGTCGTGCCCATCGGCGCGAGCACCACGCTGCCCGGCGTCAAGCGCATCGCCTTCCTGGTCGAGAAGAACCCAACCACGCTGGCCGGCGTGTTCGATTTCACCGACGCGGTCGAGACCAGCGTCAAGACGCGCATCAAGATGGGCCAGACCTCCAACGTGCTCGCGGTCGCGATCATGGGCGACGGCAAGGTGCTGTACGCGCAAAAAGAGGTCAAGGTCACTTTGGGCGGCTGCGGCGGCTAACAGGAGTACGAACATGTCCGATCCGATGCGCATTCGCGCGCAAGTCCAGGGCAGCGGCGCCGTCGTGCGCGTGCTGATGAGCCACGAGATGGAAACCGGCCAGCGCAAGGACGCCGCCGGCAAGACGATCCCGGCCTGGCACATCAGCGAGGTCAGCGCCGCGCTGAACGGCAAGACCGTGATGACGGCCCAGTGGGGCACCGCGATCGCCAAGAACCCGTTCACCGAATTCGTCGTCAAGGGCGCGAAGGCCGGCGACAAGATCACCGTCTCGTGGGTCGACAACCGCGGCGACAAGCGCAGCGACGAGGCCGTCGTCGCATGAGGGCGGCGCGCACGGCGGCGCTGGCCGCGGCGATGGCGCTGCTCGCCGCCGGCGCGCAGGCCCAGAACAGCACCGCCGACGGCATCGCGCAGTACCGCGCGCTGCTGGCGGACGGCAACCCGGCCGACCTGTGGGAGGCCAAGGGCGAGGCGCTCTGGAAGAACAAGCGCGGCCCGAAGAACGCCTCGCTCGAGGCCTGTGACCTGGGCAAGGGCCCGGGCGTCGTGAAGGGCGCGTTCGTCGAGCTGCCGCGCTACTTCGCCGACACCCAGCGTGTGCAGGACCTGGAGTCGCGCCTGCTCAGCTGCATGGAGATGCAGCAGGGCTTCAAGGCCGCCGAGATCGCCGCCACGCCGTTCGGGCGCGGCGAGCAGGCCAACATGGAGGCGCTGGTCGCCTACGTCTCGGCCGAGTCGCGCGGCCTGAAGTTCAACCTGCCGCAAGGCCACGCCGCCGAACGCCAGATGTACGAGGTCGGCCAGCGCGTGTTCTTCTTCCGCGGCGGGCCGTACGACTTCTCGTGCGCGTCCTGCCACGGCGAGGCCGGCAAGCGCATCCGCCTGCAGGACCTGCCGAACCTGACCGTGAACCCCGGCGACGGCGTCGGCTTCGCGGCGTGGCCGGCCTACCGCGTGTCGAGCGGCGAGCTGTGGAGCATGCAGCGGCGCCTCAACGACTGCTACCGCCAGCAGCGTTTCCCGTACCCGGGCTACGCGTCGGACGCGACCATCGCGCTCGGCGTGTACATGGGCGTGAAGGCCAAAGGTTCGGCGTCGACGGCGCCGGCGATCAAGCGGTGAACGACCCCATGAGCATCCCCACCCGCGCCCTCGTGATCTCCGCCGTCGCGCTCGCCGCCGGCTGCAGCAGCGCGCCCAATCCGCAGGAAGCCCGGCGCCTGACGCAGAGCGTCATGCAGTCGTCGTTCCGCGAGCAGGGCATCGCCAAGCTCGACCGGCTGACGCAGGACGAGGTCCAGCAGGCCTGCTCGTCCGAGCAGCCGCCGCCGGCCGACGTAGTCAAGCGGCTCGAGGCCGCGCAGCTCGCCACCGTGAAGTGGCCGACCGACGGCGTCTACCTCGGCGACTGGAAGGTCGGCGAGGCGCTGGCGCAGAACGGGCGCGGCATGACCTGGAGCGATCCGGCCGGCGTGCCCGCCGGCGGCAACTGCTACAACTGCCACCAGATCAGCAAGACCGAGATCTCGTTCGGCACCATCGGCCCGAGCCTGTACCAGTACGGCAAGCTGCGCGGCGTCGTGAACCCGTCCGACCCGGCCTCCGAGGCGATCGTCAAGTACACCTGGGGCAAGCTTTGGAATGCCAAGGCCTACAACGCCTGCTCCGGCATGCCGCGCTTCGGCCACGCCGGGGTGCTCACCCAGGCGCAGATCAAGGATCTGATGGCGCTCCTGCTGGACCCGAAATCGCCGGTGAACGCGCAGTAGATTCGACCGGCGCCGCGCGCTCGTCGCGGCGCCGCCAGTACGGCGCGACGAAGCGCCCGCGGCGCCCGGCGATCGCGAGCAGCACGACCCCGGCCGCGCTCGCGAGCACGAACGCCACCGCCGACGCCTCGACGCCGAACGCGCCGCCGGTCAACCATTCGGGCCCGCTCACGCTGCTGACGATGATGCCGTTCATCGGGATGCCCGAGGTCGGCAGGCCGTAGATGCCGCTCTGGGTGAAGTTCCACGCCGCGTGGATGCCGATCGCGAACCACAGGCGCCGCGTCAGCAGGTACGCGGCGGCCAGCAGCACGCCGGCCTCGATCGCGATCGCGACCGCCGCGAGCACGCTGGCGTTCGGGTTGGCGAGGTGGCCGGCGCCGAAGATCGCGGCCGAGATCGCCATCGCGATCCAGGTGCCGAGCGAGGCCTCGAGCAGGCGGAACACCACGCCGCGCATCAGGATCTCCTCGATCGCGGCGGCCGCGAACGACACGCACAGCGGGATCACCATCACCGACAGGTCGCTGCGCAGCCCGGTGATCCGGTAGACACCCAGCACCGCGAGCACCGCGATCACGCTGCTGAACAGCACCGCGCCGAAGGCCAGGCCCGCGCCCAGTTCCTTCAGCGCCCCGGGGCCGCGCAGTTCGTCGGCCGGGCGCTTCTCGACCCAGCGGGTGTACAGCGCGTAGGCGGCCCAGCCGAGCAGACAGGCAATGGCGACCGACAGCAGTGCCACCGGCACCTTGCCGAAACGCTTGGCGAGCCCCCAGACGGCGGCCTGGGCGATGAAGACCGGCACGATGAAGAGCAGGGCGAGCGGCAGGCGCAGCAGCGGGAATCTCATCGCGCGATCATCGCCGCATTCGTGCACGGGCAGGATCGCGGCGCGGCGCCGACCTCGGTAGTCCCTCTCTTGGCGCCACCGGTGCCATGCCCTATGTTCGGCGGCGCACCCGGACCTGTCGTCCGCCGCGGCCAAGGAACGTCCCCATGTCCACACCCACCGCCCCCGTCTCGCCGGACGCACTCGCGCTGCAGCGCCTCTACCACTGGGAGCGCACCGCGCCCGACCGCGTCATCCTGACGCAGCCGCTCGGCGGTGGCGCACTGCGCGACTACACCTGGGCGCAGGTGATGGACGAATCGCGCCGCATGGCCGCGCACCTGCAGTCGCTCGGCTTCGCGCCCGGCAGCCGGATCGCGATCCTGTCGAAAAACTGCGCGCACTGGCTGATGTGCGACTTCGCGATCTGGCTCGCCGGCCATGTCTCGGTGCCGCTGTACCCGACGCTGGCCGCCGGCACGATCCGCCAGATCCTCGAGCACAGCGAGGCGAGGCTGCTGTTCGTCGGCAAGCTCGATGGCTGGGACGGCATGAAGTCCGGCGTGCCCGACGGCCTGCCGTGCATCGCCACGCCGCTCGCGCCGCGCACCCACTACCCGCAGTGGGAAGCGATCGTCGCCGACACGCCGCCGCTGCAGGGCGAGCCGCTGCGCGACGGCGGCGAGCTCGCGACCATCATGTACACCTCCGGCACGACCGGCATGCCCAAGGGCGTGATGCACAGCTTCGACACCTTCGCGTGGTCGCTGTCGACGGCGCTCAAGCGCGTGCCGCTGCAGGGCGACGCACGCATGCTCTCGTACCTGCCGCTGGCGCACGTGGCCGAGCGGACGCTGGTCGAGCACGGGCTGCTCGCGACCTCGATGCGCGTGTTCTTCGCCGAGAGCCTGGAGACCTTCGGCGCCGACATGCAGCGCGCCCGGCCGACCTGCTTCTTCTCGGTGCCGCGCCTGTGGGTCAAATTCCAGCAGGGCGTGCACGCGAAGATGCCGCCGGCCAAGCTGGCGCGGCTGCTGAAGATCCCGATCCTGCGCGGCATCGTCGGCAGGAAGGTGCTGACCGCGCTCGGGCTCGACCAGTGCACGATCGCCGCCGGCGGCGCCGCGCCGATGCCGCCCGAGCTGCTGCGCTGGTACGAGCGCCTCGGCCTGCCGATCATCGAGGTCTACGGCATGACCGAGAACTGCGGTGTCTCGCACGCCACGCTGCCCGGCGTGCAGCGGCCCGGCACCGTCGGCCTGGCGTACGACGGCGTGCAGAGCCGGCTCGACCCGCAGACCGGCGAGATCCAGGTGAAGAGCCCCGGCCTGATGCTCGGCTACTACAAGGAGCCCGAGCTGACGCGCGACGCCTTCACGGCCGACGGGTGGCTGCACACCGGCGACAAGGGCCAGCTCGATGCCGAAGGCAACCTGCGCATCACCGGCCGCGTGAAGGACCTGTTCAAGACCAGCAAGGGCAAGTACGTGGCGCCGGCGCCGATCGAGGACCGGCTGGTGATGAACGGCGCGGTCGAGGCCTGCGTCGTCACCGGCGCCAACCTCGGCCAGCCGCTGGGCATCGTGATGCTCAACGCCGAATCGGCCAAGCGCGCCGAGGACGCCGGCCAGCGCCAGGCGATGGAGGTCTCGCTGTCGGCCCACCTCGACGCCATCAACGCCCAACTCGATCCGCACGAGCAGCTCGACTGCCTGGTGGTGGTGAGCGAGCCGTGGACGGTCGACAACGGCTTCATCACGCCGACCTTCAAGGTCAAGCGCAACCGCATCGAGGAGGTCTACGCGCCGCTGTACGAGCGCTGGACCGGCGCGCGCCGGCCAGTCGTGTGGCACCAGGGCTGACCCGAAGGACCCTCACCCCAGCCCTCTCCCGCAGGCGGGAGAGGGCGTCAGATTCCAGCCACCACGCCCTTGATCGCGTTGGCGCGGGCGGTGCAGGTGATGCGGCCGGTGGCGTCCGGCGCGAGGCGTTCGCGCAGACGTTTCCGCAGCGTGGCGACATCGGCCGCGGGCATCGCGGCTAAACGCGGCGCGAGGCGCGGGCCGGACTGGGCGATGCGCCAGAAGCTGTCCAGGTCGTCGAACTCGCGCTGCACGGTGATCTCGCAGGTCTCGATCTGCACCAGTCCGGCGTCGCGCCACAGCGCGCGCAGCGCGTCCATCCGCGAGGCCTCGGCGCTGGGCGGCCACAGCGGCGGGATGCCGAGCGCAGCCATCTCCTGCTGCAGCACCGCGAACGGGAAGCCGCCGCCGAGGATGTCCCACGCGTAGGCCGAGACGCTGCCGCCCGGCCGCACCACACGCGCCATCTCGGCCACGCCGCGCGCCGGGTCGGGCACGAAGAAGATCACCAGCGCCATGACCGCGGCGTCGAACGCCTCGTCGGCATACGGCAGCGCCTGCGCATCGCCCACATCGAACTGCGCCACGCCGCCCGGCAGGCGCGCCCGCGCGTACGCGATCTGCTCCGGCGAGGGGTCGATGCCCTGCAGCGCGGCCGGGGCGCAGCGCGCGGCCAGCATCTCGGTGAAGGCGCCGTTGCCGCAGCCCACGTCGACCCAGCGCAGCGCCTCGCGCGGCGCGAGCCAGGGCAGGAACACGTCGCCGGCCAGACGGCTCCAGGTGCCCATGAATTGCTCGTATGCGGCGCCGTCGTCGAAGCGGATCTGCGGTTCGTTCATCGCGGGTCTCCGGTCACTTCTCCTGCTCCATCAGCAGGTAGGTGTTGTACGCGTTCATGCGGTTGGCGGCCTTGAACAGCGGCAGCGCCTCGAAGCGCGACCAGTCGGTGGCCGCGTAGGCCTCGTCGAACGGCGTCAGCTCGCGTGCGGCGCGGCCCATCGCCTGGCGCAGGTAGGCGAGGTAGTCGCGCGTGAGCTGCAGGTCGGCGCGCGGCTCGGTGGAGTGCGGGCCGTGGCCGGGCACGATCACCGCTGCGGGCAGCGCGAGCAGCCGGTCGAGCGATTCGATCCAGCGCCGGCTGTCGGCATCGCCGACATAGGGAATGCGGCCGCGGAAGACGAGGTCGCCCGAGAACAGCACGCGCTCGTCGGGGAAGTACACCGCCAGGTCTTCGGCGGTGTGCGCGGGGCCGACCTGCATCGCCTCGAAGCGCGTGCCGCCGACATCGAACGACGCGCTGCCGTCGAGCCAGGTGTCCGCGGCGACGAGCCGCGTGCCGGGCTCCGTCAGGCCCTCGTCGATGCTGGTCTTCAGGCGCAGGCGCGCGCTCTCGCTGCCGAGGTAGCCGCGGCCCGCGCCGTGCGCGACGATCGTCGCGCCGGCGTCCTTGAACACCTGCGCGCCGTAGAGGTGGTCGGCATGGTGGTGGGTCAGGATCACCAGCCGCACCGGCTGCGGCGTGATCGCCGCGATCGTCTTCAGCAGCTCGCGGGCCAGCGCCGGCGAGCCGAGCGCGTCGATCACCACCACGCCGCCCGGCGTGACGACGAACCCGGCGTTGGAGATGAAGTTGCGGTTGCCGCGCGAGCCGAGCGCCGCGTCGCCCTGCACGAACCACGCATGTGGTGCCACCTGCTGCGCGCGCATGGCCGGCGGGTCGGCCGCGTGCGCGGCGCTCGCGCCGATCCAGGCCAGGGCGATGGCGAGCAGCCAGCGGCGGATCGGCGGTTCAGGGCGCATCGGGGAGGCGGACAAGCGACAAGGCGGCAACGGCGGCATGTTGCCACGCGCCACGCCGTGCCGCGCGTGCCGGCGCGTGGCCGCCAGCTTAAAGTCGCACCCACGCCCTCAAGCACCCATGCCGACCACCGCACCCGCCGCCGCCCGCCACATCGCGCCCGCCAGACCGGCCCCGGCGCAGGCCGCGGGCCAGCGGCTGCTGGCGCTGTGCGCCGACGACTTCGGGCTCGCGCCGGGCGTCTCGGCCGGCATCGCCCGGCTCGCGCACGCCCAGCGCCTGAGCGCGATCTCGTGCGTCACCAACAGCCCCCACTGGCCGACCACTGCCGGGCTGCTGAACGGCCTGCCGGACACGGTCGACGTCGGCCTGCACCTGAACTTCACTGCAGGCCGGCCGCTGAGCGGGCGGCTGGCGCGGCAGTGGCCGCAGCTGCCGTCACTGGCGCGGCTGACCCTTCAGGCGCACCTGGGGCTGCTGCCGATCTCGCAGGTGCGCAACGAGGTGCACGCGCAACTCGCCGCGTTCAACCACGTGCTCGGCCGGCCGCCCGCGTTCGTCGACGGCCACGAGCACGTGCATCACCTGCCCGGCGTGCGCCGGGTGATCCTGGACATGGTCGAGCACGTGCAGCCGCTGCCCGCGCTGCGCAACACCGGCCGGGTGCTCGGGCCCGGGGTCGGCTTCAGGCGCTGGCTGATCGAGCGCACCGGCGGCCGCACGCTCCAGGCCGAGCTGGCCGAGCGCGTGATCCCGCACAACGCGGTGCTGCTGGGCGCCTGCGACTTCGACGACCCCGACTACCAGGCGTGGATGCGGCGCTGGCTGGCCGCGCTGCCGGCCGAGGGCGGCCTGCTGTTCTGCCACCCCGGCGACCACCTGGCGGGCGATCCGCCGGACCCGATCCACGCCGCCCGCGAGCGCGAGCTGGCCTACCTGGGCAGCGTGGCGTTCGACGAGGACCTGGCGGCGGCCGGCGTGCGGCTCGGCCGCGTCTGGCGGGTGTAGACCGCCGGTCGCCGCGTCAGTCCACCTTCGCGCCCGACACCTTCACGACCTGCGACCACTTCTGCGTCTCGGCCTCGATGAACTTCGCGAACTCCGCCGGCGGCTGGCCGCCGGGGATCGCGCCCTGCGACAACAGGCGCTCCTTGAACGCCGGCGACTGGAACGACTTGGCGGTCTCCTGGTTGATGCGGGTGACGATGTCCATCGGCGTGCCCGCGGGCGCGAACAGGCCGAACCACGAGCTGGCGTCGAAGCCCTTCATCGCGCCGCCGCTCTCGGCGATGGTCGGCAGCTCGGGCAGCGCGGCGCTGCGCTGGATCGAGGTCACCGCCAGCGCCTTCAGCTTGCCCGACTTGATGTGTGGCAGCGCGGAGGGCAGGTTGTCGAACATCAGGTCCATGGTGCCGCCGATCAGGTCGAGCAGCGCCGGGCCGGAGCCGCGGTAAGGGAAGTGGACCATGTAGGTGCCGGTCACGCTCTTGAACAACTCGCCGCTCAGGTGGATCGAGGTGCCGTTGCCGCTCGAGGCCATGTTGAGCTTGCCCGGGTTGGCCTTCGCGAAGCGCACCAGGTCGGCCACGTTGCGGATGCCGGCCGATTCGGCCTTCGCCGGGTTCATCACCAGCACGTTCGGCACGCCGGCCACGAGCACGACCGGCACGAAATCCTTGACCGGATCGAACGGCATCTTCGGGTACAGCGCCGCGTTGATCGCGTGCGTGCCGACGGTGCCCATCAGCAGGCTGTAGCCGTCGGGGGCCGACTTGGCGATCGCGTCGGCGCCCAGGTTGCCGCCCGCGCCGGGCTTGTTCTCGATGATGAAGCTCTGGCCGAAGACCTTCGTGAGCTCCGGCGTCAGCGCGCGGGCGAGGATGTCGGTGGTGCCCGCCGGCGCGAACGGCACGACGATGCGCACCGGCTTGGTCGGCCAGGCCGACTGGGCATGCGCCGCGGCGGGCAGGAGCAGGGAGCCGGCGCTGGCGAGCAGCAGGCGGCGGCGATGGATCGTCGTCATGGGGAACCCTTCTTCATGGACTGCGAATGTTGCGCGAAAGTGTCGCGCGCCATTGGCGCCGGGGTCAGAGGGCTTGCCCGCAGAAGAAAAGAAGGGAAGCGGGACAGTGATCGCCGGGGCTCGCTCTCGACTCCGCCCCGGCCTGCCCGCTCCCCTCAGGACGTCAGGATCGTCCGCAAAAAGTGTGCGCCTCGACGGCTCAGCGCAGGTTCAGTTCGGCGCGCAGCCACAGCGACAGCTGCGCCGGCGCGCGGGCCGTCTGCAGGACGCGGAACGGCTGGCGCGGCGCGGCGGGTTGCAGCACCGGATCGCGACGCTGCGGCAGCACGCAGCTGGCGGCGGCGACGGGGCGCTTCACGATCGGGGCGTTCGAGTTCAGGCTCATGTCAGGCTCCCGGGCCGCGGGCCGTCAGGTCGAAATGCGGGCCGGTCACCGGCAGCATCACGCTCGCCGCGCGGCTTGCCCAGTCGCCGAGATCGAGCGCATTGGGCAGGCGCTGCGCGCCGGGCTGCGTCAGGCGCAGCACCGACGAGGCGCCGCCGCGGCAGCTCGGGGTGGCCGGCCGCAGGCGGCGCGGCGTGGAGAAGGCGATCCGGGAAGAGCGGTTCAGCGGCATGGCAACGACGTCCTTGGAGTCCTCGACCCGTCGCGCCGGTGGCTGCGCGGGTGCTGTGAGCCCACAGGCGCAACCTCCATGCCATGGCTTGCAGCCGCCACACGCACCGGGTGCGGACGAAATCTGACGCCATTTCGAACACCGGCAAACGAAAACCGGCGTACCCGTAAGCAGCGCGTTACAGGTCCGACCGGTTTGGTCGCGGCTGGCGAACCCGCTTCAGGCCACGGCCGGCACGTACCCGCGCGGAATGGCCCCGAGCAGCCGCCGCGTGTAGTCCTGCTGCGGGGAATCGAGGATTTGCGCGACGCTGGCCTGCTCGACGACCTCGCCGTCCTTCATCACCAGCACCTCGTCGGCCATGAAGCGCACCACCGCCAGATCGTGGCTGATGAAGATGTAGGCGAGGCCGAGCTCGTCCTGCAGATCCTTCAGCAGGTTGAGCACCTGGGCCTGGACGGAGACGTCGAGCGCGCTGACCGCCTCGTCGAGCACCAGCACCTCCGGGTCCAGCGTCAGGCAGCGCGCGATCGCGACGCGCTGGCGCTGGCCGCCCGAGAACTCGTGCGGGTACTTGTCCATCGCCGCGTCGTCCAGGCCGACCTTGCGCAGGAGCGCGCGGGCGCGCTCCTCGCGCTCGGTCTCGTCGCGGCCGACGCCGTGGATCGTCATCGGCTCGACCAGCGTCTGGCCGACCGTGAACCGCGGGTTCAAACTCGCATACGGGTTCTGGAACACGACCTGGATGCGCTTGCGCATCGGCAGCATCTCGCCCTTGCTCAGCGCCAGCAGGTCGACGCCGTCGAACGTGACCTTGCCCGTCACCGGCCCGCCGCTCGGCTCGTGCAGGCGCAGTAGCGCCAGGCCCATCGTCGTCTTGCCCGAACCGGATTCGCCGACCACGCCCAGCGTGTGGCCCTGGCGCAGCTTGAAGCTCGCGCCCTTCACGGCCTTGAACTCCTTGCGGCCGAACACGCCGCTGCGCAGCCAGAAGCTCTTGGTCAGCGCGCTCGCCTCGATGATGACGCGGGCGTTCGGGTCCTTGGCCTTGCCGACGTGGTCACGGGCGTGCCCTGCGATGTGGTCGTCGATCACCATCAGCCGCGGCGCGCGCTGCTCCAGCGTCGGCCGGCAGGCCAGCAGCGCCTTGGTGTACGAATCCTTCGGGTCGGCGAAGATCCCGGCGACCGGCCCCTGCTCGCGCACCGTGCCGCCGCGCATCACGACCACGTGGTCGGCGATCTCGCCGACGACACCCAGGTCGTGGCTGATGAACAGCATGCTCATCCGGTACTTGGCCTTCAGGCCGGCGAGCAGCTCCATGATCTGGCGCTGGATCGTCACGTCGAGGGCCGTGGTCGGCTCGTCGGCGATCAGCAACTTGGGCTCGCAGGCCAGCGCCATCGCGATCATCACGCGCTGCTGCTGGCCGCCCGAGAGCTGGTGCGGGTAGACGCTCAGACGGCGCTTCGGCTCCGGCATGCCGACTTCCGTGAGCAGCGCCTCGGCGCGCTTCATCGCATCGCGCGCGTTCAAGCCCAGGTGCTTCATCAGCGGCTCGCAGATCTGCTGGCCGACCGTGAACACCGGGTTCAGCGAGGTCATCGGGTCCTGGAAGACGCAGGCGATCTCCCTGCCGCGCAGCTTCTGCAGCTCGCTCATCGGCGTGGCGAGCATGTCGCGGCCCTGGAACGTGATCGCACCCGAGCGCTCGGCGTTGTCCGGCAGCAGGTTCAGGATGGACATCGCGGTGACGCTCTTGCCCGAGCCCGATTCGCCGACCAGCGCGACCGTGGTGTTCTCGGGCACGTCGAAGCTGACACCCTTGACCGCCTCGAAGCGCTTGACGACGCCGTTCTCCTTGCCGAGGCGGAACGCGACCCGCAGGTCCTTGATGCTCAACAGCGTGCTCATTCGAGACCTCGCAGCTTCGGATCGAGCGCGTCGCGCAGCGCGTCGGTCATCAGCGAGAACGCGGTGACGAACACCGCCATGAAGATGGTCGCGGCGGCCAACTGCCACCAGTGGCCGAGGATCAGCTCGCTCTGCGCCTCGCTGAGCATCGTGCCCCACGAGACCTGGTCCACGCCGACGCCCAGGCCCAGGTACGACAGGATCACTTCGCTCTTGATGAAGCCGACGACGTGGATCGACAGCTGCACCAGCACCACGTGGCTGACGTTCGGCAGGATGTGGCGGAACATGCGCGAGGCGTTGCTCGCGCCGATCGCCTCGGCCGAGCGCACGTAGTCGCGGTTGGCATGCTTGATGAACTCGGCCCGCACCAGGCGGTAGATGCCGGTCCAGCCCGCCAGGCCCAGGATCAGCACGACCGAGCCGATGCCGCGCCCGAACACCGCCGCGAACGCGAAGATCAGCAGGATGCCGGGGATCGCCGTGAAGACGTTGTAGACCCACTCCAGCAGGTCGCCGACCTTGCCGCCGAAGAAGCCGGCGACGGCGCCGAGCAGCGTGCCGATCACGGTGGCCAGCAGGGCGGCCGAGACGCCGACCAGGATCGACACCTGCGCGCCCTTGATCGCCTTGGCCAGCACGTCGCGGCCGAGCCGGTCGCCGCCGAACGGCAACGTGTCGGCGCGGACCGCGTCCTTGGTCTGGTATTTCTTGGCGGCCTCGGCCCACTCGGCGTAGCGTGGCGCGAGCGGGTCGACCGCAGAGATGTCGACGTTCGGGCCGGTCGGCGCGGCGATCGCCACGCTCTCGGTCTTGGCGGCCGGGCCCATGAAGGTGGGCGGCGCATCGGGCACGCCGCGCTCGACCTGCCAGTCCTTCGCGACCAGCCCGAGGCCGGACGCCAGCACCAGCAGCAGGAACAGCGCCACGATCACCAGCGAGGTCAGGCCGACGTGGTCGGTCTTGAAGCGCGTGGCCGCCGCGGCCCACACGCCCTTGCCGCGCGTCATGCTCGGCGTCAGTTGGGGGCTCACCAAGGTAGAGCTCATTTCAGCACCACCCGCGGGTCGACCAGCTTGTAGAGGATGTCGGTCAGCAGGTTCACCACCATCGTGATCACCGCGATGTAGATCGCGAACGCCTGGATGACGGGGTAGTCGCTGCGGTTCACCGCCAGCAGGATCTCGCGGCCCAGGCCCGGGATCGAGAAGAACACCTCGATCAGGAACGAGCCGACGAAGATGCCCGGCAGGCTGACCGCCACGTTGGTCAGGATCGGGATCATCGCGTTGCGCAGCACGTGCTTCATCAGGATGACCGGCTCGGTCAGGCCCTTGGCGCGCGCGGTGCGCACGTAGTCGTGGCCGATCTCGTCGAGGAAGAAGGTGCGGTACAGCCGCGTCGTCGGCGCCAGCGAGACCGCCACCGCCAGCAGCACCGGCAGCGGCGCGTAGGTGGTCAGGTTGGTCCAGACGCTGTCGCTCCAGCCCTGCACCGGGAACAGGCCGAGCTGGAACGCGAACACGTACTGGCCGACGATCACGTAGACCAGGAACGAGATCGACAGCGCGACGGTCGTCAGCACCATGATCGCGCGGTCGGTCAGCGAGCCGCGCACGTAGGCCACGCCCATCGCGAACGGGATCGCCAGCAGCGTGTCCAGGATCAGGATCGGCACCATCACCGTCAGCGTGGCCGGCAGGCGCGTGGCGAAGAGGTTGGACACCGCCTCGTTGGTCGCCCAGCTCTTGCCCCAGTCGAAGGTGACGATCTGCTTGAGGAAGATGCCGAACTGCGTCCACAGCGGCTCGTTCAGGCCGAGCTGCTGGCGGATCGCGTCGACCTGCTGCTGTGTGGCGTTCAGGCCGCCGAGGATTTCAGCGGGATCGCCGCCGAAGGCTTTGAATAGCAGGAACACCAGCAGAACGACGCCGAACAGTGTCGGGATCATTTGCCACAGGCGTCGGATCAGATAGGCCGCCATGGCTCAACACACTCCTCATCCAGTCAAATCGGGGCACCGCGCGCGCCGCCCCTGCTCGTGGCGGGGCGGGCGGCGCAGGGTGCGAGCGGACGGGAGTCTAGGGCCTGCGCAGGACGGCCCTCCCCCGCGTTTGCCCTCTTTCACCGCCGCGCGGCTGGCGGGCCGGCACGCAATTCGCGTGCCCCGGGCCCGCCGCGTCGGAACCTTGGTGCTTGCACCGTGTCCGACCGCAGGGCGCTGCCCCTAGACTCCCGCCTTCGATTCACCGGCCCCACCCGGGCCCCTGTCGTGATCCCACAAGGAACGCCGTCCATGCCTTCTCGCGCCGCCCCGGTGCCTGCGCCACCGCGCCGCGCTGTCGTGCTGCGTGGCCTGGCGGCGCTGATCGGCGGCTGGCTCGCGCCGTGGGCCGCGGCGCAGCCGGCGCCGACGGCCGAGCCCGGCGGCAGGAAGGTGCTGCGCTACGCGATGCGCGTCGCCGAGACCGGCTTCGATCCGGCGCAGATCTCCGACCTGTACTCGAGCCTGATCGCGTCGAACATCTTCGATTCGCTCTACGCCTACGAATTCCTGGCGCGCCCGGTGCGGCTGCGGCCGAGCACCGCGGCCGGGTTCCCCGAGGCGTCGGCCGATTTCAGGCGCTTCACGATCCGCGTCAAGCCGGGCATCTTCTTCGCCGACGACCCGGCGTTCAAGGGCGTGAAGCGGGAGCTGACGGCGGCCGACTACGTCTACAGCATCAAGCGCCATTTCGACCCGCGCTGGAAGAGCCCGACCTACCAGACGCTCGCGAACAACGGGATCGCCGGCCTCGACGACCTGCGCCAGGCCGCCATCCGGAACAAGACGCCGTTCGACTACGACGCGCCGGTCGAAGGCCTGCGCGCGACCGACCGCTACACGATCCAGTTCATCCTCGGCACGCCGAACCCGCGCTTCACCGACGCGCTGAGCGACCCGTCGCGCACCGGCGCGGTCGCGCGCGAGGTGGTCGAGTTCTACGGCGACAGGATCATGGAGCACCCGGTCGGCACCGGCCCGTTCCGGCTCGCCGAGTGGCGGCGCAGCTCGCTGGTCGCGCTCGAGAAGAACCCGGCTTACCGCGACGAGTTCTACGACGAGGAGGCGCCCGCCGGCGATCCGCTCGCGCAGGCGGCCGCGGCCAGGCTCAAGGGCCGCAAGCTGCCGATGGTCGACCGCATCGAGCTCAGCGTGATCGAGCAACCGCAGCCGCGCTGGCTGGCCTTCGTCAACCGCGAGATGGACATCGTCTGGCAGGTGCCCGAGGACTTCACCAACGTCGCGATCCCGAACAACCAGGTCGCGCCCAACCTCGCGAAGCAGGGCGTCTACCAGGTGCGCTACCAGCGCAACGACGCGTCGATGTCGTACTTCGGCATGGAGAACCCGGTCGTCGGCGGCTACACGCCGGAGAAGGTCGCGCTGCGCCGCGCGATCGCGCTGGCGGTCAACGTCGAGGAGGAGATCCGCCTCGTGCGGCGCGGGCAGGCGATCGTCGCGCAGTCGATCGTGCCGCCCGGCCTCTACGGCTACGACCCGGCGTTCAAGAGCGAGATGGGCGAGTTCAGCCGCGGCAAGGCCCAGGCCCTGCTCGACCTGTACGGCTATGTCGACCGGAACGGCGACGGCTGGCGCGAGCAGCCCGACGGCTCGCCGCTGACGATCGAGTACGCGACCCAGCCCGACGAGCTTAACCGCCAGCTGATCACGCAGTGGAAGAAGGACATGGACGCGATCGGCATCCGCATCGTCTTCCGCACCGCGAAGTGGCCCGAGAACCTGAAGGCCTCGCGCGCCGGCAAGCTGATGATGTGGGGCGTGGCCTGGAGCGGCGGGCCCGACGGCGAGGAGTTCCTCGTGCTCGGCGATGGCCCCGAGAAGGGCCAGGCCAACCACGCCCGCTTCGACAACCCCGAATACAACCGCCTCTTCCAGCAGATGCGCGTGATGCCCGACGGCCCCGAGCGCCTGAAGGTAATCACCCGCATGAAGGAGATCCTGGTCGCGTACATGCCGTACAAGGCGCACGTGCACCGCATCTGGACCGACCTGGCGCAGCCGTGGGTCGTGGGCTACCACCGCAACCTGTTCGTCTCGGACTTCTGGCGCTACGTGGACATCGACCTCGCCGAGAAGGCGCGGCGCTTGGGATGAGCGCCCCCGAACTCACCCGCCGCCGCGTGCTCGCGGCCGGCACCGCGGCCGCACTCGGGCTGCCGCGCGCCACGCGCGCCGCGCCCGGCCCCAAGGTGCTGCGCTACGCGTTCGAGATCGCCGAGACCAGCATGGACCCGGTCAAGCTGCAGGACCTGTACTCGCGCACGCTGACGGCGCACCTGTTCGAAGGGCTGTACACCTACGACCACCTCGCGCGCCCGGTCAAGATCAAGCCGCTCACGGCGGACGGCATGCCGGTGGTCTCGGCGGACTTCCGCACCTGGACGGTCAAGCTCCGGCCCGGCATCTTCTTCGCCGACGATCCGGCCTTCGGCGGCAAGCGGCGCGAGCTGGTCGCGCAGGACTACGTTTACAGCTTCAAGCGCTTCGCCGACCCGGCCAACAAGAGCCCGGCGTGGGCCGATTTCGAATCGAACGGCTATGTCGGCCTGAACGAGTTGCGCCAGCAGGCGCTGGACCAGAAGAAGCCGTTCGACTACGACCGCGAGATCCCGGGCCTGCGTGCGCTCGACCGCTACACGCTGCGCATCGAGCTGGCCACGCCGCGCCCGCGGCTGATCGAGACGCTGGCGCAGGGCGACCTGCTGGGCGCGGTGGCGCGCGAGGTCGTCGAGCACTACGGCGACCGTTTCGAGGAGCACCCGGTGGGCACCGGCCCGTTCCGTCTGGCGCAGTGGCGGCGCAGCTCGTTCATCGTGCTCGAACGCAACCCCGGCTACCGCGAGCGCACCTACGATGCCGAGCCCGCGGCCGACGACGCCGAGGGCCAGGCGCTGCTCGCGCGCTTCAAGGGCCGGCGCATCCCGATGGTCGACCGGGTCGAGATCTCGATCATCGAGCAGGACCAGCCGCGCTGGCTCTCGTTCGTCAACGGCGAGGCCGACTTCTGCTATCGCGTCGGCTACGAGTACATCGCGCAGGCCATGCCGAACGGCAAGGTCGCGCCCAACCTCGCGCGCCGCGGCATGCGCGGCTACCCGGCCGACGAGCCGGCGAGCAACGCCTACTTCTTCAACATGGAGGACCCGGTCGTCGGCGGCTACGGCGCGGAGCGCGTGGCGCTGCGGCGCGCGATCGCGCTCGGCATCGACTCGCAGCGCGTGATCGACCACGCGTTCGACGGCCAGGGCAGCGTGGCGCAGAGCCCCACGCTGCCCTTCACGACCGGCTACGACCCGGCCTTCCGCAGCGAGTTCGGCCAGTACGACCCGGCACGCGCGAAGGCGCTGCTCGACCTCTACGGCTACGTCGACCGCAACGGCGACGGCTGGCGCGAGCGGCCCGACGGCTCGCCGCTGGCGCTCTCGGTCTCGACCCAGTCCGACCAGCGCTCGCGCCGCATCGCCGAGGTGATGGACAAGAACATGACGGCGCTCGGCGTGCGCGTGCGCTCGGTCGTCAAGCAGTGGCCCGAGAACCTGAAGGCCGCGCGCAGCGGCGACTACCAGATGTGGTTCGTCGGCACCTATGCGTCGGCGCCCGACGCCGAAGGCTCGTTCTCGCGCTTCGACAGCCGCCAGATCGGCGGGCAGGACATGTCGCGCTTCAGGCTGCCGGCGATGGACGCGCTCTACGACCGCATCCAGCGCCTGCCCGACGGCCCCGAGCGGCTGGCGGTCTTCGCCGAAGCCACCAAGCTCGCGCTCGCCTACATGCCCGAGAAGTTCGTCATCAACCGCCGCTCGCTCGACATGAGCACGCCGCAGCTCGTGGGCTACCGGCGCACCGTGTTCTGGCAGAACTGGTGGGAACATGTCGACATCGACGATTCGCTGCGCGTCGCCCGCTGAACAATCCAACGACCCGATGAAGATGCTCAAGACACTCCTGATCGCCGCCGGCCTGGCGACCGCCGTGGCAGCCCACGCGCAGCCGGCGTCCGCGCCGTCGGCCGCGGCGCCGAAGAAGGTGCTGCGCTACGCGTTCGAAATCGCCGAGACCAGCCTCGACCCGGTCAAGGTCAACGACCTGTATTCGCGCACGCTGACGCCGCACATCTTCGAGGGGCTGTACCACTACGACCACCTCGCGCGGCCGGTCAAGATCAAGCCGCTCACGGCCGACGGCATGCCGCAGATCTCGGCCGATTTCCGCACCTGGACCGTGAAGATCAGGCCCGGCATCTACTTCGCGGACGATCCGGCGTTCAAGGGCATGAAGCGGGAGCTGGTCGCGCAGGACTACGTCTACGCGCTGAAGCGCTTCGCCGATCCGGCCAACAAGAGCCCGGTGTGGGGCGGGATCGAGAACGAGAAGCTGCTCGGCCTGGCCGAGCTGCGCAAGGAGGCGCTCGACAGCAAGAAGCCGTTCGACTACGACCGCGAGATCGAGGGCCTGCGCGCGCTCGACCGCTACACGGTGCAGTTCCGCGTCGCCGACCCGCGCCCGCGCTTCATCGAGGCGCTCGCCGGCGGCGACCTGTTCGGCGCCGTGCCGCGCGAGGCGGTCGAGTTCTACGGCGAGCAGTTCCAGGCCCACCCGGTGGGCACCGGGCCGTTCCGCCTCGTGCAGTGGCGGCGCAGCTCGTTCATCGCGCTGGAGCGCAACCCCGATTACCGCGAGCGCTACTACGACGCCGAGCCCGCCGCCGACGACGCGGAGGGCCAGGCCATCCTCGCGCGGCTCAAGGGCAAGCGCCTGCCGATGGTCGACCGCGTCGAGATCTCGATCATCGAGGAGGAGCAGCCGCGCTGGCTGTCCTTCGTCAGCGGCGAGGCCGATCTGGCCTACCGCGTGGGCTACCAGTTCGTGAACCAGGCGATGCCGGGCGGCAAGGTCGCGCCCAATCTCGCCAAGCGCGGCGTGCAGGGCTTCCGCTACGTGGAGGCGGCGGCCAACTACTACCTGTTCAACCTTGACGACCCGGTGGTCGGGGGCTACACGCCCGAGCAGGTGGCGCTGCGCCGCGCATTCGGCCTCGGGCTGGACACGCAGAACATCATCGACTACGCCTACAGCGGCATGGGCACCATCGCCCAGGGACCGACGCTGGCGCACACCAGCGCCTACGACCCCAAGCTCAAGACCGAGGCCGGCGACTACGACCCGGCGCGCGCCAACGCGTTGCTCGACCTGTACGGCTACAAGGACCGCGACGGCGACGGTTTTCGCGAGCGCCCCGACGGCTCGGCGCTGGTGCTCGAGATCAACACCCAATCGCAGCTGCGCGACCGGCGCATCGCCGAGGTGATGACCAAGAACATGAAGACGCTCGGCATCCGCGTGCGCATGAAGGTGGCGCAGTGGCCCGAGAACCTCAAGTCGGCACGCGCCGGCAAGTACCAGATGTGGGCGCTCGGCGGCGCGTCCGCCTCGCCCGATTCGGCCGGCGCGTTCCAGCGCATGGACAGCCGCCAGATCGGCGGCCAGAACATGGCGCGCGTGCGCCTGCCCGCGCTCGACGCCGCGTATTCGAAGCTGCAGGAGCTGCCCGACGGGCCCGAGCGCCTGGCGGTGTTCCGCGAGGCCGAGCGCATCGCGCTCGCGTACATGCCCTACAAGTTCACGCTGAACCGGGTGTCGATCGACATGGCGCAGCCGCACGTCATCGGCTACCGGCATCCGGTGTTCTGGCAGGACTGGTGGCATTACGTCGACATCGACGAGTCGCTGCGCCCGAAGCGCTGAGCGGATGAGCGTGCGCCGCCTGCTGCTCCTTGCCGTCGCGGCTTCGTTCGCGGTCTCGCTGACGACTGCGGCGCATGCCGACGCGCCGAAGGTGCTGCGCTACGCGTTCGAGGTCGCCGAATCGAGCCTCGACCCGGCCAAGACGAACGACTTCTATTCCAAGCAGCTGATCGGCAACATCTACGACGGCCTGCTCGCCTACGACCACCTCGCGCGGCCGGTCAAGCTCAAGCCCTGGACGGCGCAGGAGCTGCCGGTGCCGAGCGAGGACTTCACCGTCTGGACGATCAGGCTGCGGCCCGGCATCCACTTCGCGACCGACCCGGCGTTCAAGGGCCAGCGCCGCGAGCTCGTCGCGCAGGACTACGTCTACTCGATCAAGCGCTTCGCCGATCCGGCCAGCAAGAGCCCGAGCTGGGGCGGCGTCGAGGCCGAGGGCATCGTCGGGCTGAGCGAGCTGCGTGCGCAGGCGCTGAAGGACAAGACGCCGTTCGACTACGACCGCGAGATCGCCGGCCTGCGCGCGCTCGACCGCTACACGCTGCGCATCACGCTGGCCAACCCGCGGCCGCGCTTCGCCGAGAGCCTGGCCGGCGGCGACCTGTTCGGCGCCGTCGCGCGCGAGGTGGTCGAGTTCTACGGCGACCAATTCGACGCGCACCCCGTCGGCACCGGCCCGTTCCGGCTCGCGCAGTGGCGGCGCAGCTCGTTCATCGCGTTCGAGCGCAACCCCGATTTCCGCGAGGTGCTGTACGACGCGTCGCCCGCCGCCGACGATGCCGAGGGGCAGGCGCTGCTCGCCAAGTACAAGGGCCGGCGCTTGCCGCTGGTCGACCGCGTCGAGATCTCGATCGTCGAGGAGGAGCAGCCGCGCTGGCTCGCCTTCGTCAACGGCGAGGCCGATCTCGCCTACCGCGTCGGCTACCAGTTCGCGCCGCAGGCGATGCCGAATGGCAAGGTCGCGCCCAACCTCGCGAAGCGCGGCATCCGCGGGTTCCCGATCGTCGAGTCGGCCGGCAATTACTACTTCTTCAACATGGAGGACGCGACCGTCGGCGGCTACGGCGCCGACAAGGTGGCGCTGCGCCGCGCGATCGCGCTCGGCGTCGACGCGAAGAACGTCATCGACTACGCCTTCAACGGCCTGGGCACCTATTCGCAGGGCCCGACGCTGCCGCACACCAGCGCCTTCGATCCGGCCCGCAAGACCGAATTCAGCGACTACGACCCGGCCCGCGCGCGGGCGCTGCTCGACCTGTACGGCTACACCGACCGCGACGGCGACGGCTGGCGCGAGATGCCCGACGGCTCGCCGCTGCTGCTGCGCGTCTCGACCACGCCGGTGCAGCGCGACCGCAAGATCGCCGAGGTGATGAACAAGAACATGAAGGCGCTCGGCCTGCGCGTTCAGCTGCTGACCGCGCAGTGGCCCGAGAACCTGAAGGCGGCGCGCGCCGGCAAGCTGCAGATGTGGTTCCTCGGCTCGATCTCGACCGCGCCCGACGCCGGCGGCTCGTTCGCCCGCTATGACGGCCGGCAGGCCGGCGGCCAGAACCTCGCGCGCTTCAAGCTGCCCGCGGTCGACGCGCTCTACGACCGCCTGCAGACGCTGCCCGACGGTCCGGAACGGCAGGCCACCTTCCGCGAGATCGAGCGCCTGGCGATCGCCTACATGCCCTACAAGTTCACGCTGACCCGCGTCTCGCTCGACATGGCCCAGCCGCAGCTCGTCGGCTACCGCCGGCCGGTGTTTTGGAAGGACTGGTGGCAGTACGTGGACATCGACGACAGCAAGCGGGTGGCGCGGTGATCGACCGCCGGACGTGGTCGGCGGCGATGCTGGGCGGGCTGGCGCTGCCGGCCTGGGCGGCCGACGACGAGTCCGCCGTCACGCGCAGCAACATCCTGCGCGTGCCGTTCGAATCGGCCGAGACCGGCTTCGATCCGGCGCAGATCGCCGATCTGTACTCGGCCCGCGTCACCGCGCACATCTTCGAATCGCTGTACCGCTACGACTGGCTGGCGATGCCGGTCAAGGTCCGGCCGCTGACGGCGGCGGCGCTGCCCGAGGTGAGCGACGACTACCGTGTCTGGACGATCCGCCTGAAGCCCGGCATCTTCTTCGCCGACGACCCGGCGTTCAAGGGCAAGCCGCGCGAACTCGTCGCGGAGGACTACGTCTACTCGATCAAGCGCATGTACGACCCGGCCACCAAGAGCCCGAGCCTGTCGACGCTGGAGGAGGACGCGCTGCTCGGCCTGGCCGAGTTGCGCGAGACGGCGCTGCGCCTGAAGAGACCGTTCGACTACGACACGCCGGTGCCGGGGCTGCGCGCGCTCGACCGCTACACGCTGCAGTTCCGCCTGCCGGAATCGCGCCCGCGCTTCGTCTCGGGGCTGTGCGCGTCGTCGATCATGGGCGCGGTCGCGCGCGAGGTCGTCGAGCACTACGGCGACGAGATCATGGCGCACCCCGTCGGCACCGGCCCGTACCGGCTGAAGAGCTGGCGCCGCAGCTCGCGCATCGTGCTGGAGCGCAACCCGACCTTCCGTGAAGTGCTGTACGACGGCGAGCCCGCCGCCGACGACGTGCAGGGCCAGGCCTGGCTCGCGCGCTTCAAGGGGCGGCGCCTGCCGCTCAACGACGGTGTCGAGATCTCGGTGCTCGAGGAGGGGCAGGCGCGCTGGCTGTCGTTCCTGCAGGGCCGGGTCGACTACGTGCGCGTGCCGCCCGAGTTCACCAACTTCGCGGCGCCCGCCGGCACGCTCGCGCCGAACCTGGTGAAGCGCGGCATCCAGGCGCGCAAGTACGTGAACCCCGACTTCACGATGTCGTGGTTCAACATGGAGGACCCGGTCGTCGGCGGCTACACGCCCGACAAGGTCGCACTGCGGCGCGCGATCGGGTTGGCCTACAACATCGACGCCGAGATCCGGATCGTGCGACGCGGCAGCGCCATCGCCGCTCAGGCGCCGATGGCGCCCGGCACCTACGGCCACGATCCCGCGTTCCGCACCGAGCAGAGCCTGCACGACCCGGCGCGCGCGAAGGCGCTGCTCGACCTGTTCGGCTATGTCGACCGCGATGGCGACGGCTGGCGCGAGCAGCCGGACGGCGCGCCGATGGTGCTGCACATGGCGACGCAGACCTCGAACATCGAGCGCCAGCTCGATGAAAACTGGCAGAAGAGCCTGGCCGCGGTCGGCGTGAAGATGGTGTTCGAGACGGCGCAGTGGCCCGAGAACTACAAGGCGGCGCGCGCCGGCAAGCTCCAGATGTGGGGCCTGGGCTCGACGCTCGGCGAGGACGCGCAGCCCGCCTTCGAGTACATGTACGGCCCGTCGATCGGCAGCGGCAACCTCGCGCGGTTCAAGCTGCCGGCGTTCGATGCGATCTATCGCCGCATGCTGCTGCTGCCCGACGGCCCCGAGCGCGCCGCCCTCTTCCGCGAAGCCGCCAAGCTCGTCACCGCCTACATGCCCTACAAGATGCACGTGCACCGCGTCTACACCGACCTGACCCAGCCCTGGGTCACCGGCTGGCGCGAGGGCCGCTTCCGCCGCGAGTCGTGGATGTTCGCGGAGGTGGACGGGGCGATGCGTGAGCGGTTGACGCGTTGATTCGTCGCTCGTCAGGCACTACCCGAGACACCGACGGACGCCAATGCCTGCCCGGCGGTGACGATGCGGATTCCCTCATGGCTCCCCATGGGCAGCAGATGCCTGCGGTCGCCGGTGACGATGAGTGCAGCCCGCGCTGCCATGGCAGCAGCGATCACGTGATCGTCGTCCGGGTCATTGATCACCACCCGCGGCAACGCGGTCGGTGTGACCAGCGACACGAGCGCCGCGTAGTGCGCCACCAGCTGATCCACGGTCGTGCCGAACCCGTTCACACGGGGCGCGAACTTCGCGTAGTTCAAGGTATGCGCCAGTTCGTCGATCAGAACCCGGCTGCTGAAAAACTCCACGTCCGGATCGACAGCCCGTTCGAGTAACCTGCGCGGCGGCCCGTTCCACAGCAACGCGGCGACGACCACGTTCGTGTCCAGCAGCAGCCGCATCAGCTCGCGCCGTGCCGGCGTCTGGCGGCTCGCGCGGCGCGCACGTCCTCGACGATCTCCTGCTCGATCTTCGGCGTGAGTTCCTCGGCTGGCTTGCGCTCCCACAGCGCGCGAAGCGCGTCGGCTGCCTGGCGCCGCAGTTGCTCACGCAACATCGCCTCCATGGCCTCCGCGGACAACAACCCTGCACTGGCCGCCTTCTGCGCCAGCTCGTCCGGCAACGTGATCTGCACTGTCGTCATGGCCCTGCTCCTTGCGTGCTGGACGGTGAACTCCACTGCTTGATTATCGTATTGGCCGTTCCGCCAAAGTATCGGTCGGGAGTTGGCAGCGCGTCGCGTCCGCTCCGAGTCCGCGTTTGTCTCGTTGACGACTCCGCACCGCCTTGCACAATGCCCGCATGACCTCGCCCCGCCCGCACCACATCACCCGCTACACCGACTGGCTCGCCCGCGAGCGCGGCCTGCATTTCGACCCGACGACGACCGAAGGCTACGACGCGCTCTGGCGCTGGTCGGTCACCGACCTGCGGGCGTTCTGGGGCTCGATCTGGGACCACTTCGGCATGCAGTCGCCGACGCCGTACAGCACCGTGCTCGAGGCCGAGACCATGCCCGGCGCGCGCTGGTTCGTCGGCGCGCAGGTCAACTACGCGCAGCACCTGTTCTCGCATGCCGACGCGGCCCACGCCGCCGGTCACCCGGCCATCGTGTTCCAGAACGAGGCGATGCGCACGCGCGGCGAGTTGCAGGAGATCGCCTGGCCGGAGCTGCGCCGCCAGGTCGCGTCGCTCGCGGCGCGGCTGCAGGCGCTGGGCGTGCAGCGCGGCGACCGGGTCGGCGCGTTCATGCCGAACATCCCGCAGACGATCGTCGCGTTCCTGGCCTGTGCGAGCCTGGGCGCGATCTGGTCGGTGTGCTCGCCGGACATGGGGCCGGTCGCGGTGCTCGACCGCTTCCGCCAGATCGAGCCGAAGGTGCTGATCGCGGTCGATGGCTACACCTACGGCGGGGTGGCGCACGACCGCCTGCCGGTGCTGGGCGGCCTGCTCGACGAGCTGCCCAGCGTGGGCCATGTGCTGCTGCTGAAGTACCAGGACGAGGCCGCCGCCGCCGCCGGGCTCGCCGGCCCGCATCGCGAGGTCCACGACTTCACCGCCGCCTGCGCCGACGACGTGCCGTTCGCGCCCGCCTGGCTGCCGTTCGACCACCCGCTGTGGGTCGTCTACTCCAGCGGAACGACGGGGTTGCCGAAGCCCATCGTCCATGGCCACGGCGGCGTGATGATCGAGGCGCTGAAGGCCGGCGCGCTGCACAACGACGTCGGCCCGAGCGTGCTCGGCGGCGACCGCTACCACTGGTACAGCGCGACCGGCTGGATCATGTGGAACTCGCAGGTCGGCGCGCTGCTCGGCGGCGCCACGATCTGCGTCTACGACGGCAACCCCGGCGGTGCGATCAAGGCGCCCGATCTGAACACGCTCTGGCGCTTCGCGGCCGATGCCGGCGTCACCTTCTTCGGTGCCGGCGCCGCATTTTTCGCCAACTGCCTGAAGGCCGGGATCGAGCCCGCGAAAGTGGCGGACCTGTCCGCGCTGCGCGCCATCGGCTCGACCGGCTCGCCGCTGTCGGTCGATTCGTACCAGTGGGTCTACGACCACATGCCGAAGGTCGACGGCCACGACATCTGGCTCACGCCGATCTCCGGCGGCACCGATTTCGCCGGCGCGTTCGTCGCCGGCCTGCCGACGCTGCCCACCGTCATCGGCGAGATGCAGTGCCGCTGCCTGGGCGCCGCCGTGCACGCGTGGGACGAACAGGGCCGCGACCTGATCGACGAGGTGGGCGAACTGGTCTGCGCCAAGCCCATGCCCTCGATGCCACTGTATTTCTGGGGCGATGCCGACGGCAAGCGCTACCACGACAGCTACTTCGACATGTACCCGAACGCCTGGCGCCACGGCGACTGGATCCGGATCACCCCGCGCGGCGGCGCGATCATCTACGGCCGCAGCGACGCGACCATCAACCGCCACGGCATCCGCATGGGCACGGCCGAGCTGTACCGTGCGGTCGAGGCGCTGCCCGAGGTGCTCGACAGCCTGGTCGTCGACCTGGAATACCTCGGCCGCGAGAGCTACATGCCGCTGTTCGTCGTGCTGCGCGAGGGCCTGGTGCTCGACGCCGCGCTGACGAAGCAGCTGAAGGACGCGATCAAGACCGCGCTGTCGGCGCGCCACGTGCCGAACGAGATCTTCCAGGTCGAGGCGGTGCCGCGCACGCTGTCGGGCAAGAAGATGGAGCTGCCGGTCAAGAAGCTGCTGATGGGCACCCCGGCCGAGCAGGTGTTCAAGCTGGATGCGATGGCGAACGCGGGCTGCGTGACCTGGTTCGTCGCGTTCGCGCAGCGCCGCGCCGGCGACGGCGCGCCGGTCTGAATCGGCGCGGCGTGGCGGGCACAGGCGCTGTCCTACGCCCGCTGACCGCCGCTTCCGACGTGACGAGTGTGTAACGTTCATTACAGTCCCGCGACAGGCCGGATGCGCGACACGCTGCATCGGCCCAACCAGGGACACCGTGCGCACCAAGTCGAGCTCTCGCCAAGGCACCCCGCCGGCGCTCCCGGACGCCGCCGAGCCGGCACCGCCGTTCGAGGACAGCGCGATCGGCGGCCTGGCCGATGCCTGGCGGGCGCTCGATGCCGGTGACGCGCAGAAGGCGCGCAACATCGGCCAGTCCGCACTGATCGCGGCCAAGGCGCGTGCCGACCTGCACGGCGAAGCCCTGGCGCTGACCTGCCTCGCCCATGCCGACCGCATCGACTCGCGCCTGCGTCGCGCCGGCGAGACCAGCCGCCGCGCCGCGCAGGTCTTCCAGCGCCTGGGCGACGTCGAAGGCGAGGCCGGGGCGCTGACCACGCTGGCGCATGTGGCGGTGCTGCTGGGCCGCAACGACGAGGCGGTCGAGGCCGCGATCCTGTGCGTGCGGCTGTGCAACCCCGAGACGCCGACGCCGCAGGCCGTGCTGGCCTACAACGGCCTGGGCATCGCCTACGGCTGGAGCGGCAACTTCGAGCGCGCCAACGCGGCGCTGTCGCTGGCGGTCGAGATCGCCGGCCTGTGCGAGCCCCCGGTCAGCGCCTACCAGCCGCGCCTGAACCAGGCGTGGGTCGAGGCCTCGCGCCTGGCGGAGGAGCGCTACGAGAAGGGCGAGATCGGCGATCTCGCGCGCCTGGCCAGCCTGATCGACGACTGCCGCGCGCTCGAGGACGACGGCGCCGGCGCGACCGTGATGCCCGGCCTGATGCCGGCCGCCCGCACCGTGTCGCTCACGCTCGGCGCGCTGCTCGCCGCCTGGCGCCGCGACGTGCCGGCGGCGCGCCGCGAGGCCGAGCTGGCGGTGCGATCGCTCGGCGGCATCGTGACCTGGCTGGACGCGGTGGTGCACTGGGTGCTGGCCGAGCTGGCCTGGCTGCAGTCGGACTGGAAGACGGCCGAGATCGCGCTGCGCGAGATGAAGGAGCTCGGCCTCGCCGTGGAGCACGAGCAGCTCGCCTGCATGGCGCACCTGCTGCTGATCCAGGTGTTCGAGCACCAGGAGCGCTTCGCCGAGGCGCAGCAGGAACAGCGCGCGCTGCGCGGCCGCGAGCGGCGCATGCGCAGCGACAGCGTCAGCACCCGCGAGGCGGTCGTCAAGTGGCAGCTGGGCGCGCGCCAGAGCGAGGCTCACCTGCAGCGCGCGCTGGTCGAATCGAAGCAGTTCGAGCGCTGGTCGTTCGAGGACCCGCTGACCGGCATCGCGAACCGGCGCTACTTCGAGCAGGAGCTCGGCGAGCGCCTGAGCCGCGCCGCCGGCGACGGCCGGCCGCTGACGGTGGCGATGATCGACCTGGACCACTTCAAGGCCGTCAACGACACCTACACCCACCAGGTCGGCGACAGCGTGCTGCGCGCGCTGGCCGGCATCATGGCGACGACCGTGCGCCAGGGCGACCTGCCGGCCCGCCTGGCCGGCGACGAGTTCGTGGTGCTGTTCCACGACGCCGACGCCGCCGTCGCCACCGAGATCTGCGAGCGCATCCGCGCCGGCATCGCCGCGTTCGACTGGGGCGCGATCGCGCCCGGGCTGAGCGCGTCGGTGAGCATCGGCATCGCCACCGCGATCGCGGGCGACACGGTGGGCACGCTGCTGCACCGCAGCGACCAGTCCATGTACACCGTCAAGGCCAGCGGTTTCCGCAGCAGCTACTGAGCCCCGCCAACCGGCCCGAAAGCCCCCGGAAAGCGCCACCCGGGCCTTGCGAGCTCGTTACATACCCTTTCGGCGCGGGCCGCCGCGAGGCGGGGTCACGGCAGTTAAAGTCCGGCCCCAAGGGATTGGTTGTCGGCCGTCGCGCCCGCTGCGCGAACACAAGAACCCGCCAGGGTCGGCCCGGACATGCGAGGAATTCTTTCTTGGAAAGCGACACGATCATCGGGGTGCTGCACGAAACGCACCTGCCCCTGCGCTCGATGCTGCAGGGCGATTACGGCCCGGAGGCCGCCGGCGAAGACGAAGTCAGCCGGTTGTTCAAGATCCGCAGCGCCGACACCTTCGGCCAGCGCAGCTCTGCCTCGGTGCTGATCAACCGCATGTATTCGGCGCGCGGCTACCGCACCACGCCACTGCCTTCCAGCCAGCAGCCGACCCGCATCACCTTCACGGCGACCGAGCACGACGAGACGATCGGCACCATCACGGTCGGCTTCGATTCGGCCCACGGCCTGCATGTGGACGAGCTGTTCGAGACCGAGACCGAGCAGATCCGCGCCCAGGGCCGGCGCCTGTGCGAGTTCACCAAGCTGGCGATGGACAGCGTGGTCAAGTCCAAGCGGGTGCTGGCGTCGCTGTTCCACGTCGCCTACATCTTCGCGCACCGGATCATGGGCATCGATGACCTGGTGATCGAGGTCAACCCGCGTCATGTGCGCTACTACGAGCGCATGCTGGGGTTCGAGGCGCTGGGCGAGCCGCGCCACAACGGCCGCGTCAATGCGCCGGCGGTGCTGATGCGCCTGCGCTTCGCGCACGCACACGAGCAGATCGATCGCTTCGGCGGGCGTCCCGAGCTGGGCGCGAGCGAGCGTTCGCTCTACCCGCACTTCTTCTCGGTGAACGAGGAGGCGTCGATCGTCGGGCGGCTGCGGCGCACGCAGCCCGATTGGGCGCTGCTGCTGGACGACCAGCCCGCGCCGGCGTTCTTCACCCGGCCGGTGCCCGCGCACTCCAAGCACCACTGAGGGGGCGCCACAGGCGCGCCGTTCGCGCGCCTCAGGCGTCGCTGAGCGCGGACTCGTATTCCATCTCGGCCGCGATGACCGGGTCGAAGTGCGACAGCTCGGGCCACAGGTCGCAGGCCATCCGGCGCGTGCGTTCCTGGCCCCACTGCGGGTTCAGGTCGAGCAGCGTGTTCGAGAACGCGTCGACCCATTGCGCGCGCGGCGAGCGCAGCGCGGCAAAGGGCACGCGTGCCCCTTGCCTGAAATTGCCGTGTGCTTGCATCGTGGTGGTTGGAGTGATTCCAGGCCTCGATGTTCGCGGAAGCGACGGATCGCGCGTGTAGGAGAAACCGCGCGCGACCCGTCGGATCAGACCGTCAGGCGGTCTGGCGGCGACGACGCGCCATGAAGCCCACGGCGCCCAGGCCAGCCAGCATCAGCGCGTAGGTTTCCGGCTCCGGAATCGGCGTGACCTGCTGGAAGCTGATCTTGCCGCCGCCCTGCGTGATGTAGAACCCGCCGTCGAACGGGGTCACCGTGTCGGGCGTGTTCGCGAACGTCGTCAGCGCGATGTCGTAGAACGGGTTCGGCGCAGCGAAGAAGCCGGCGTTCGCTTCGTTGATGTCGAAGCTCAGCGAGGCGCCCGCGAAGGCGTAGAACTTGCCGGTCGTCGGGTCAGGCAGGGTCGAGCCGCCGCCGGACAGCAGCGAGCCGGTCGCGAGCACCGTTTCGCCAGCCGCCGTCTCGAAGGCATTGCCGCCGCCGTCGAAGCCGAAGGTCGCGGTGCCGACGTCGTTGTAGCCGTACAGCGTGTAGGTCAGCGAGTTAAACGTGGCGACCGTGGCGGCCGACGTCGGGTCGGTGCCGATCGTGGTGCCGCTCGCTTCGAACATGACGTACATGCCCAGGCCCGGCGCGCTGATCTTCGGATCGGTGGCCGACTGGAAGCCGGTCATCACCAGGTAGCCGGTTTCGGTGAACTCGGTGGCGCTGGTGAAGGTGACCTTCGAGTAATCGGAGATCAGGATGTTGTTGGCGGTGACGCTCGAGCCGGTGAGGCCGGCGGCAGCCGGGTCGAACGTGAACGACGGCGGCTCTGCGGCCATCGCGGCCGAGCCGAACGCGGCTGCGGCGAGTGCGACGGCGGACCGCAGCAGCGACGACGAGATTTTCATGGACATGGCGCTCTCCTGAGAAGGTGTTGAAGTGTTGGCAGTTGGGGCCCGCCTTTGTTGTGCGGACGGTGCATTTCAACCAGTGCGAGGCGAAGGATTTGTAGGACGACGCCGCACCCGCAGGGCGCTCCCCCGTGAACGCGGGGGCCGCCGTTACAAGGCAAGCAAATGCAACATGTTTTCCGACCGGTGAGCGGGTCGAATTCCTACGCGCCGGTGGCGTGTCCTGGAGGAAGCTGGCGACCCGCCGCTCCCTACCAAACCGTTGATGCCATGACTGCCACCGGACCCCGTTTCGCTCGTCGCCGACGCGCCGGCGGCGCCGCGGCATGAACGCGCGGGCCGAGGGCGCGGGCACGCCGTTCGACTACGACGAGGCGTTCTCGCGCAACCTCGGCTGGGTCACCGAGGCGGAGCAGGCCAGGCTGCGCAACACGCGCGTGTGCATCGCCGGCATGGGCGGCGTCGGCGGCATCTACCTGCTCACGCTGGCGCGCCTGGGCGTGGGCGCGTTCAGCATCGCCGATTTCGACACCTTCGCGCCCGCCAACATGAACCGCCAGGCCGGCGCCACCATGTCGTCGATGGGCCGCCCCAAGGTCGACGTGATGCTCGAGATGGCGCGTGACATCAACCCCGACCTCGACGTCCGCGTGTTCGACCGCGGCCTCGATGCGAGCAACCTCGATGACTTCCTCGCCGACGGCAACGCCTACCTCGACGGGCTCGACTTCTTCGCGCTCGACATCCGCCGCGAGGTCTTCGCGCGCTGCGCGGCGCGCCGCATCCCGGCGACCACCGTGGCGCCGCTCGGCATGGGCGCCGCGCTGCTCAACTTCGTGCCCGGCGGCATGAGCTTCGACGAGTATTTCCGGCTGGCCGGCCAGACCGAGGACGAGCAGGCGCTGCGCTTCCTGGTCGGCCTGTCGCCGGCGATGCTGCAGCTGCGCTACCTGGTCGATCCGTCGCGGGTCGATCTGGCGCAGCGCCGCGGTCCCTCGACCGTGATCGCGGTGCAGCTGTGCAGCGCGCTGGCGGCGGCGCAGGTGATCAAGCTCGTGCTCGGCCGCGGTGACCTCGTCGCCGCGCCGCGCGGCCTGCACTTCGACGCCTACCGCAACCGCCTGAAGCACACCTGGCGACCGGGCGGCAACGGAAACCCGATGCAGCGGCTGCTGATGAACGTCGCGCGGCGACGCCTGAGCGCGCGATGAGGCCGGACGGCGACACGCTGCGAGACCTGCTCGCCGCCGGCCTGCTGGCGCCGTCGGCGGAGAACAAGCACGACCTGCGCTTCGAGATCGCGTCAGACCACGTCGGCCTGGTGCCGACCGACCGCGCCAGCTGGGGCGCCGCGCCGCACCGCGAGATGCTGACGCTGATGTCGTTCGGCGCGGTGGTCGAGAACATCGCGCTTCAGTCGGCGCAGCACGGGCTGGTGCTCGTGCCGGAACTGCGGCTCGCGGCGCGCGAGGGCGCCGTCGCGTCGCTGCGCTGGCGCGAGCAGGTCGATGCCGCGGTCGATCCGCTGGCCGAGGCGATCCCGCGGCGCCACACCAACCGCCGCTTCTACGCGCGCACGCCGGTCGATGCGGCGACGCTCGCGGCGCTCGCACGGGCGGCCGGCGAGGCCGCCGGCGGCAGCGTCCACTGGCTGGCCGCGCCGGACGAGCGGCGGCGCGCCCTGCACGCGATCCGCCTGGCCGAGACCGAGCGCTTCAAGCGCCGCGCGCTGCACGCCGAGCTCTTTGGCGCGGTGCGCTTCGAGGCCGGCTGGCAACGCACGCTGCCGGAGTGGCTCGCGCCCGCGACGCTCGAGGTCGAGCCGCCCGCCCGCCCGATGTTCAGCGCGATGCGCCACTGGGGCGCGATGCGCGCCGCGGCCTGGGTCGGCGCGCCGGCGATGCTGGGCCTGCGCGCCGGCTACCTGCCGTGCGCGCTGGCGCCGCATCTGGGCGCCGTGCTCGCGCAGGGCGACGACGATGCCGCCGCGGCGTTCGCGGCCGGTCGTGCGTTCCAGCGCCTGTGGCTGGCCGCCGCGGCCGCGGGGCTGGCGCTGCAGCCGATGGCCGCCGCGACGGCGCTGGCGCGCCAGCACGCGGGCGGTGACTGGGTCTCGGCGCCGGTGCAGCAGGAATTGCGGCGTCTGCTCGCCACGCTGGGCCCGGCCGGCGGGACCGCGCGGCCTTACATGCTGTTCCGGCTCGGCAGGGCGCGCGCGCCGTCGGCGGTGGCCGGCCGCCGGCCGCTGGACGATTACCTGGGCGGAGGCGCCGCCTCGTCGTCGGCCGCGCCGCCCTGAATCGGCAGCTCGGTGAAGTAGCGCCCGCCGTGGAAGATCAGCGGCTGGGCGTCGGCCCGGTGCGCGCAGCGCTCGACCTCGCCGACGAAGATCACGTGGTCGCCCTCTTCGTAGCGGCTGCGGTTGAAGCACTCGAACACCGCCGCCGAGCCTTCGAGGATCGGCGCGCCGCCCGCGCCCTCGCTGAACACCACGCCCTCGAACCGCCGCGCCGACTTGCTGGCGAAGCGCTCGGCCAGCGCGTGCTGGTCGGCGGCGAGGATGTTGATCGCGTAGTGCGAGCCGCGCTCGAAATGCGGCATCGAGCCCGCGCTGCGCGCCAGGCTCCACAGCACCAGCGGCGGCGCGAGCGAGACCGAGTTGAACGAGTTCGCTGTCAGGCCGACCGGCGCGCCGTCGGCACCGCGCGCGGTGACGATCGTCACGCCGGTCGCGAACATGCCGAGCGCGGCGCGGAAGTCGCGGGCCGAAAAGCTGGGCGCCACGGCGCGGAGCGGGGGATTCATGCCTCGCATTGTCCGGGATTCGCCGCGCGCCGGTCGGCGGCGCGCCGCCTACACTTTGGCGCATGGACCCGCTGGCGCATCACCTGCTGACGGAAGCGTTCAACAACGCCTGGGCCAACCACCGCCTGCTCGGCGCCTGCGCCCGGCTCACGCAGGCGGAGTTCGAGGCGCCGCGCACCGGCTTCTTCCCGTCGATCCGGGCCACGCTCAACCACACGCTGACGGTCGACTGGTACTACCTCGACGCGATCGAGCGCAGCCTCGCCGGCCAGGCGCCGAACGACGCCTTTGCGGCCTTCTTCGATCCGGCCGAACCGTTCGCGACCTGCGCCGCGCTGCAGGCCGCGCAGCGGACCAGCGACCGCCGCCTGATCGCGCTGTGCGAGCCGCTGGACGCGGCCGCGCTCGGGCGGATCGTCGTCGTGCCGCGGCAGGCCGGGCTGACGCGCGAGCCGTTGCCTCGCCTGCTGGCGCACCTGTTCCAGCACCAGGTCCACCACCGCGGCCAGGCCCACGCGATGCTGTCGGGCACGCCCGTCGCGCCGCCGCAGCTCGACGAGTTCTTCTGCACCTGGGACGCGCCCTTGCGCGCCGCCGACTTCCGCGCCCTCGGCTTCAGCGAAGCCGCGATCTGGCCGGCGGAATAGGCCGGCCGCGCCGCGCGTACACCCCGGGTGGACGCCCCCGCCGCCTTTCGTCAGCAGCTGCTCGGCGCCATCCCGCGCCTGCGCCGCTATGCGCGCTCGCTGGTGTTCGACCCCCACGCCGCCGACGACCTGGTGCAGACCGCGCTCGAACGCGCGCTCGCCCACTGGCACCAGTTCGACCAGCAGCGCGACATCCTGGTCTGGACGCTCAGCATCGCCCACAACGCCTACATGGACGACCGCCGCCGCCAAGCCCGCATGCCGGTGGCCGAGCCGCGCGATCCGGGCGCGGGCCTGGAGGAACGCCACGCCGCCGAGACGCCCGACCTGGGGCTGCGCCTGGACCTGGTCGCCGCGCTGCAGCAGCTGCCGGTCGAGCAACGCGAGCCGCTGCTGCTGGTCACGCTCGAACAACTCTCCTACGCCGAGTGCGCGGAGCTGCTGCGCATCCCCGTCGGCACCGTGATGTCGCGCATCTCGCGCGGGCGCGCGGCGCTGCGCGCCCTGCTCGACGGGCGGGCGCCGCGCGCCGGCGCGCCGGGCCTGCGCCGCGTCGTCTGAACGCACCCTGAACCGACCCGCCATGAACCCGCCTCCGATCGACGACCTCACGCTGCACGCCTGGCTCGATGGCGAACTCCCGCCCGAGCGCCATGCGGAGGTCGAGGCCTGGCTGCAGGCGCACCCCGAGGACGCCGCCCGCGTGCGCCTCTGGGCGGCCGACCGCGAGCTGATCCGCACCCGCCTGGGCGACGTGCTCGACGAGCCGGTGCCGCCAGCGCTGCAGCACGTCGTGTGGCGGCGCGGGCGGCACGGGCTTCTGCCAAACGCAGGGTGGCGGCGCTGGGCGGCCGCGGTGGCGGTGTTCGCGCTGGGCGGGGCGACCGGCGCCGGGCTGATGTGGCGCGCGCAGGCGCCGGCGCCGGCGGTGGCCGGTGCCGGCCCTGGGGCGGGGACGGCGGCGGGTGGTGCGGCACCGGGTGTGGTCGAGCCGGCCTGGGTCCGGCGCGCCGCCGTCGCCCACGCGGTCTACGTGCCCGAGGTGCGCCACCCGGTCGAGGTCAAGGCGCAGGAGGAGCACCTCGCCCGCTGGCTGACGCGCCGGCTCGACGTGCCCGTCAAGCTCTTCGACCTGCGCGCGCAGGGTTTCGAGCTGGTCGGCGGCCGCCTGTTGCCCGACGCGGCCGGACCGAGCGCGCAGCTGATGTACCAGCAGGTCGCGGAACCCGTCCGGTCGGCCGCGGTCGCCGCGTCAGGCGCTGCACCCCGGCCGGTGCGCGTGACCGTGTACCTGCGCAAGCCCGATCGGGACACGCCCGCCGCGTTCCGCTACGAGCAGCAGGGCGCGCTCGGGATGTTCTATTGGGTCGAGGGCGCGAGCCCGCAGGGCGGCCCGCTCGGCTACGCGCTCGTCGGCGAGCTGCCGCGCGAGCGCCTGCTGTCGATGGCCGAAGCGATCTATCGGCAGGGCGCCGGGCCCGCCGCCGCCCCTGGGCGCTGACGACGCCCGGCGCGCCCTGCCGTGTCGGCGCGTGTGCCGGCGAGAATCGCCGCATGACGATGGCACTCCACATGCCCCTGCCCGCCCGGCCCACTGCACCCGAGGATCTGCAAGCGATCACCACCGCGCAGTGGCGCAGCGTGCTCGCGGCCCCGCCCGCCGAGGCGGCGGCCTGGGTCGGCGCGGCCGCCGGGCTCGGGCACACCGAAGCGCAGGCCCTGCTCGGCCAGTGGTGCCTCGACGGGCACGGCGTGGCGCGCGATCCGGCGCAGGCGTTGCACTGGTTCCTGCGCGCCGCGCAACGCGGCCACGCGATGGCGATGAACATGGCGGGGCGCTGCCACGAGCAGGGCTGGGGCACGCCGGCCGATGCCGGCAAGGCGGTGCACTGGTACCGGCAGGCGGCGCAGGCGGAGCTGCCGCAGGCGCAATACAACCTCGCGAACATGCTGGCCACGGGCCGCGGCGTCGGGCGCGATCACGCCGCGGCGTTCGCGCTGTACCGCCGGGCCACGGCGCAGGGCTATGCCAAGGCGTTCGCCAAGCTCGGGCGGTATTTCGAGGACGGGTTGGTCGTGCCGCTCGACCGTGCGCAGGCGCGCGCGTGCTATCGGCGCGGTGCCGAGGGCGGCGACTTCCGCGGCCAGTTCTGTCATGCCGGGATGCTGGCCGCGGACGGCCGGCTGGCCGACGCGCTGGGCTGGCTCGAGCGGGTCGTGGAAACGGCGACGCCGCGCTACCTGGAACAGGCCGGCGCGGCGTTGCTGCAGTCGCCGCACGACGCGATCCGCGCCGTGGGCGAGCGCATGCTCGCGAAGATCAGACCGCCTGCTTGCGGCGACGCGCCATGAAGCCGATCGCGCCCATGCCGGCGAGCATCAGCGCGTAGGTCTGCGGCTCCGGAACGGCCGGCACGGTCGCGAACAGCGAGGCGTGCGACAGGCCCAGGCCGTTGGTCTTGCTCAGGTTCACCGTGTACATCAGGTCGCCGGCGCTCACGCCTTCGGCGAAGTAGTACGCCGACCAGGCCTGGCCCAGCTTCAGCGTCAGCACCAGCGGCGTGGTGAAGGATTGCGAGAAGGTCACGTAGCCGCCGCCGTTCGTCACGCCGACCGCGTCGATGAACGAGGTGTCGGTGCCGACGCCGCTGTTGTTGTCCTTGTACTGGACGCTGAACGGCGCGCCCCAGCCTTCGGCGGCGATGATGGCGTTGACCTGCTCCAGGCTGTCGTTCGGCGGCGGCGCGATCGAGCCGTAGCAGTCGCTCGCGGCGGCCGAGAAGGTCACTGCGCCGCAGGCCCAGCCGCCGTCGGCAGCGGGCGCGTCGATCGCGAAGGCGGAGGCCGAGGCGGCCAGCGTGGAAGCGGCGACGAGGGCACCGAGAAGATTGCGCGTGAAGTTCATGTTGATTCCTGTGGGTTGGTGTCTGTGGAGCCGCCCTTGGCCGGGGTGGGTTGCCAAGCGATTCGACTGAAGGAAGTGTGGTGTTGGGACACATTTGTTCACACCCCCGAGGCGCGGGGCGCGCCACGTCGCAAACGAGAACTGGTTCTCGAACGGAGGCCCTTCTGCGGTCGAACCACCGGTTCGCGGGGGTCGCGACCGCCCCGGACGCCGTCGCATAAGCTACGGCCACCGGAACGCTGCCGACCGCGCGTCCCTCCCACCACTTCCCCGTGCCGACTTGGACAACATTCGCAGCGCCCCTCCGCGTCCGCGCTTCAGCGCTGCCACTGCCTACCGGCTCGTCGTCGTCACGGCGCTGGGGTTCGCCTCCGGCCTGCCGCTCGCGCTCACCGGCCAGGCGATGCAGGCCTGGCTCAGCGTCTCGGGCGTGGACATCGCGACGATCGGCTTCCTGAGCCTGGTCGGCCTGCCGTACACCTTCAAGTTCCTGTGGGCGCCGCTGATGGACCGCTTCGAGCTGCCGTGGCTTGGCCGGCGACGCGGCTGGCTGGTGCTGACGCAGCTGCTGCTGGCCGGCGCGCTGCTCTGGATGGCCGCCACCTCGCCGAGCGGCGCGACCCGCTTCTTCGCGCTGCTCGCGGTGCTGGTGGCGTTTCTGTCGGCCTCGCAGGACGTGGTGATCGACGCCTACCGCACCGACGCGCTGCACGCCAGCGAGCGCGGGCTGGGCTCGTCGCTGTTCGTGCTCGGCTACCGGGGCGCGATGATCCTGTCGGGCGGCATCGCGTTCATCTGGGTCGACCCGGCGCAGGGCGGCGGCTGGACCTGGCCCGAGGTCTACCGCTTCATGGCCGGCGTGATGGTCGGAGCGGCGGTGCTCTCGGCCGTCGCGCTGCCGCGCCTGCCGTTGGCGCTCGTGCCCTCCAGCGTGCCGCGGCGCGACCTGCTGGGCTTCCTCGCGGTGCTGGCGGCGGTGGCGGTCGGCGTGGTCGTGAGCGACCGCTTCGGCCCGCCGATCGCGAAGGCGCTGCTCGGCGGCTGGCTCGCCGGCGGGGCGATGCCGGCCGCGCTGCAGGGCAAGTGGATCGACCTGGCTGCGCTCATGCTGGGCATCGCGTTCACGCTGCCGCTGGCCGCCTGGGCGGCGCGCGCCGCGCGCTTCGAGACGCTGCTCGGCGGCCTGCGCAGCTACTTCTCGCAGCCCGGCGCGGCCGCGTTCCTCGCGTTCATCGTGCTCTACAAGCTCGGCGACGCGTTCGCCGGCTCGCTGATGACGCCGTTCCTCCTGCAGGCGATGCAGTACAGCACTGCCGAGGTCGGCGTCGTCAACAAGGTGATCGGCCTGTGGCTGACGATCGGCGGCGCGCTGCTCGGCGGCGCGCTGATGCTCAAGCTCGGCCTGTGGCGCGCGCTGCTGCTGTTCGGCATCTTCCAGATGGCGAGCAACCTGGGCTTCTGGTGGCTCGCCGTCAACGGACGCGACGTGCTGCCCGGTCTCACGATCCCGGCGTTCGACTGGGGCTTCGTCAAGCTGGTCAACGCCACGCCGGTCGACGGCGGGCTGCTCATGGTGATCGCGGTCGAGAACCTGTCCGGCGGCATGGGCACGGCCGCTTTCCTCGCGTTCCTGATGAGCCTGTGCAACCAGCGCTTCACCGCCACGCAGTTCGCGCTGCTGAGCGCGTTCGCCTCGGTCGGCCGGGTGTGGGTGGGGCCGCTGGCCGGCGTGCTCGCCGAGTCGATCGGCTGGCCGACATTCTTCATCGTGTCGACCGTCGTCGCGCTGCCGGCGTTGGTGATGCTGTGGTGGCTGCGCGAGACCGTGCGGGCGCTCGAATACGATCCCCAGACCGCCCCCGCCGACGATTGAATCGGCGCGGTGCACCCCGAGATACAGGCCGGACTCCCGAGGACGCGATGAACCACGACACCCCCGTGCTGCACCCTACCGGCTGCGGCTGCACCTTCCACGCGCGGCGGCTCTTCACCGGCGGGCTGCTGCTGGCCGGCGGCGGCGCGTCGCTGCTGGCGCTGCCGGCCTGGGCGCGCGAGGGCGTGGAGGTCGGTCCGCGGTCGAGCTTCAGCAAGCTGGTCTCGGCCGAGCAGATCGAGAAGGCGGCGCAGCAGAACTACGTTCAGCTGATGCAGCAGGCCAGCGGCAAGGGCGCGGTGGCCGGCCCGTCGCATCCGCAGACGGCGCGCCTGCGCGCGATCGCGCAGCGGCTGATCCCGTACACCTACGAGTGGAACGAGCGCGCGCGCGGCTGGCGCTGGGAGGTGAACCTCATCAACAGCCCGCAGATCAACGCCTTCTGCATGCCGGGCGGCAAGATCGTGTTCTTCACCGGCATCCTCGAGAAGCTCAAGCTCACCGACGACGAGGTCGCGATGATCATGGGCCACGAGATGGCCCACGCGCTGCGCGAGCACGCACGCGAGCGCATGGGCAAGAACGCGGCGACGCAGGGCGCGATCGAGATCGGCGCGGCGATCTTCGGCCTGGGCAGCGGTGGTCGCTACCTGGCCGGCATGGGCGGGCAGCTGATGACGCTGAAGTTCGGGCGCGACGACGAGTCCGAGGCCGACCTCGTCGGCATGGATCTCGCGGCGCGCGCCGGCTACGACCCGCACGCCGGCGTGACGCTGTGGCAGAAGATGGCCGCGGCGAGCAAGGGCGCGCCGCCGCAGTTCATCAGCACCCACCCGTCGGGCCCGACCCGCATCCGCGACATCGAGCGCAGCCTGCCGCAGGTCGAGCCGCTGTACGCTCGGGCCGGCAAGCCGCCGCAGCGGTTCGACGGCCAGCGCTGACGCGGCGTCCGACTACTCCGCCGGCGCCAGCACGCGCAGCAGCCAGCGGTTGATGTCGGCGATCTCGGCCGGGCACACCGAGTGCGGCATCGGGTAGGCGTGCCACTCGACCGGGTGGCCGAGCGCGACCAGCGCGTCGCGCGACTGCAGCGCGCGCGCGATCGGGATCACCGGGTCGGCGGTGCCGTGCGCCTGGAAGATCGGCACGTCGGCGTTGGCCGAGTGGCGCTCGGCGGCGGTCAGCGCCCCGAGCGGCAGGTAGCCCGACATGCCGAGCAGCCCGGCGAGCCGCTCGCCGTGGCGCAGCCCGGTCATGAAGGTCATCGCGCAACCTTGCGAGAAGCCGGCCAGCACGATCCCCGCGGCCGGCACGCCGCGCGCCTTTTCGCGCGCGATGAGCGCCTCGACCAGTGCCTGCGATTCGCGCAGCCCGGCCTCGTCCTCGCGCTTGGCGCCGCCCGGGCCGAGCTCGGCGCCGAGGATGTCGTACCAGGCGCGCATCACGTAGCCGCCGTTGATCGTCACCGGCCGCGTCGGGCCGTGCGGGAAGACGAAGCGGACCGCTCCGATGGCGGACAGGTCGAGCTCCTGCGCGATCGGCACGAAGTCGTTGCCGTCGGCGCCCAGGCCGTGCAACACGATGACCGATGCGGTCGGGTTCGGCGCGGTTTCGAATTCGATGACTTCGAGGGACATGGTGCGGTGCTCCGGATTCAGAGGGTGAAGTCGTAGTCGATCACCAGCGGCGCGTGATCGCTGAACCGCTGTTCGAGGTAGATGTGCTCGGCCACCGCGTGCTTCGCGATGCCCGGGGTGGCCAGGTGGTAGTCGAGCCGCCAGCCGACGTTCTTCGCCCAGGCCTGGCCGCGGTTGCTCCACCAGGTGTACTGCTCGGGGTGCGGGTTGAGCGTGCGGAACACGTCGACCAGGCCGATCTCGCCGAGCAGCGCGGTCATCCAGGCGCGCTCCTCGGGCAGGAAGCCGCTGTTCTTCTGGTTGCCCTTCCAGTTCTTGAGATCGATCTCCTGATGGGCGATGTTGATGTCGCCGACGAGGATCAACTCGCGCTCGGCGGCCAGCGCCTTCAGGTGCGGCGCCATCAGCGCCAGGAAGCGGAACTTCGCCGCCTGGCGCAGCTCGCCGCTCGAGCCGCTGGGGAAGTAGCAGCTGATCAGGCTGAGCTTGCCGCTCTTGGACAGGCCGGGCGTGTCGAAGCGCGCTTCCACGTAGCGGCCCTCGGCATCGAACTCGGTATTGCCGATCCCGGTGACGACCGCGCTCGGCGCCTTGCGGCTGTACAGGCCCACGCCCGAGTAGCCCTTCTTGTCGGCGTAGTGGAAATGCCCGTTCATGCCGGCCACCGTGTCGAAGCGGCCGACGACGGTGTCGGCCTGGGCCTTGATCTCCTGCACCCCCATACAATCGGCCGCCAGCCCGGCGACCCAGGCTTCGAAGCCCTTGGTGGACGCGGAGCGGATGCCGTTCAGATTCAGCGACACGAGACGAAACACGACAGAGGACCTTCGGGATGAGCACCACCGACCCCCAGGATTCACTCGCGCAGGACTTCGTGAAGTTCGCGGTCGAGGCGGGCGTGCTGCGGTTCGGTGAATTCAGGACCAAGGCCGGCCGGCTTTCGCCGTACTTCTTCAACTCGGCCCTGTTCGACGACGGCGCCAAGCTGGCGCGTCTGGCGGAATTCTATGCGCGCCGCCTGCTCGCCTCGGGCTGCGAGTTCGACATGCTGTTCGGTCCCGCCTACAAGGGCATCACGCTCGCGGCGGCCTCCGCCATGGCGCTGGCGCAGCTCGGCCGCAACGTGCCGTTCGCGTTCAACCGCAAGGAGGCCAAGGCCCACGGCGAGGGCGGCACGCTGGTCGGCGCGCCGGTGCAGGGCCGCGTCGTCATCATCGACGACGTGATCACCGACGGCGCCTCCAAGCGCGAGTCGGTCGACATGCTGCGTGCGGCCGGCGGCACGCCCGCGGCGGTGCTGATCGCGCTCGATCGCATGGAACGCGGCGGCACCGACGACAAGCTTTCGGCCCGCTCGGCGGTCGAGGATTTCGAGCACGATTACGGATTGCCGGTGATTTCCATCGCGTCGCTGCAGGACTTGCTTCAGTACCTGCATTCCAATGCCGATACCGCGCTGGGTGCCCACTTCGCGCGGGTCTCCGCCTACCGTGAACGCTATGGAGTCTGAATGAGAGCTCACCGCCCTGCCGCCGGCGCCTTGTTCCGGCGATCCGCCTTCGGCGCCGCGCTGCTCGCGCTGTCGGCGCTCGCCGCCAGCCCGTGGGCGGCTGCCCAGACCGGCGGTGGCCGCTCGATCTTCACCTGCGTCTCGGCGGCCGGCAAGACACTCACGTCCGACCGGCTGATCGCCGAGTGCGTCGGCCGCGAACAGCGCGTGCTCAACCCCGACGGTTCACTCAACCGCATCGTGCCGCCGACCCTGACCGCCGAGGAGCGCGCCAAGGCCGACGAGCGCGAGGCCGCCGTGGCCGCGGCCCGCGCCGCGAAAGCCGAAGCCGTGCGCCGCGACCGCAGCCTGCTGACCCGCTATCCGGACGAGAAGGCGCACAAGCGCGCGCGCGAGTCGACGCTCGATTCCGTGCGCAAGCTGGTGGCCGCGAGCGAGGTCCGCCTGAAGGTGCTGCAGGAAGAGCGCAAGCCGCTGCTGGCCGACGCCGAGTTCTATGCCGGCAAGCAGCTGCCGCCGAAGCTCAAGACCCAGCTCGACGCGAACGAGGTCTCCACCGAGGGCCAGCGCGCGCAGATCGAATCGCAGAAGCAGGAAATTGCGCGCATCAACCAGCGCTACGACGAAGAGCTGCAGCGCCTGCAGAAGATGTGGGCCGGCACGCCGCCGGGGTCGTTCGAGATCCAGGCCGCGGTGGCCGGTTCGTCACCGGCCAAGTGAGCGCCGCGCGGGTCAGCCGAGCTTCTTCTTCAGCAGCTCGTTGACCTGGCTCGGGTTGCCCTTGCCCTTGGTCGCCTTCATCGCCTGGCCCACCAGCGCGTTGAACGCCTTCTCCTTGCCGGCGCGGAACTCCTCGACCGACTTGGCGTTCGCCGCCAGCACCTCGTCGATGATGCGTTCGAGCTCGCCCGAATCGCTCATCTGCTTCAGGCCCTTGGCCTCGATCAGCGCGTCCACATCCTGACCTTCGCCGGTCCACAGCGCGTCGAACACCTGCTTCGCGCCGTTGTTGGAGATGGTGCCGTCGGCGATGCGCCGGATCATCGCGGCGAGTGACTCGGCCGTGACGGGGCTCGCCTCGATGCCCTGGCCCTGCGCGTTCAGGCGGCGCGAGAGCTCGCCCATCAGCCAGTTCGCGACCAGCTTCGGCTGCGCGCTGGCCTTCGCGGCGGTCTCGAAGAACGCGGCGAACGCCTTGCTCTGCGTCATCAGCGTGGCGTCGTACGCGGGCAGCGCGTAGTCGCGCTCGAAGCGCGCGGCCATCAGGCGCGGCAGCTCCGGCATCTGCGCGCGCACCTGCTCGATCCACTCGGGCGCGATCGCCAGCGGCGGCAGGTCCGGGTCGGGGAAGTAGCGGTAGTCGTGCGCGTCTTCCTTGCTGCGCATCGCGCGGGTCTCGCCGCTGTCGGGGTCGAACAGCACGGTGGCCTGGTGCACGCTGCCGCCGTCCTCGATCAGGTCGATCTGCCACTGCACCTCGTAGTCGATCGCCTGCTGCATGAACTTGAAGCTGTTCAGGTTCTTGATCTCGCGGCGCGTGCCGAATTCCGCCCCGGGCCGGCGCACCGACACGTTGGCATCGCAGCGGAACGAGCCTTCCTGCATGTTGCCGTCGCAGATGCCGATCCAGGTGACGATCTGGTGCAGCGTCTTCGCGTACTCCACCGCCTCGCGGCTGCTGCGCATGTCCGGCTCGGTGACGATCTCGAGCAGCGGGGTGCCGGCGCGGTTCAGGTCGATGCCGCTCTGGCCCTGGTAGTCCTCGTGAAGGGACTTGCCGGCATCTTCTTCCAGGTGCGCGCGGGTCAGGTTGACAGTGTGCTTCACGTCGCCGACGAAGAACTCGATCGCCCCGCCCTGCACCACCGGCGTCTCGTACTGGCTGATCTGGTAGCCCTTCGGCAGGTCCGGGTAGAAGTAGTTCTTGCGCGCGAAGATCGACAGCGGCGCCACCTTGGCGCCCACTGCCAGGCCGAAGCGGATCGCGCGCTCGACCGCGCCGCGGTTCATCACCGGCAGCGTGCCGGGCAGCGCCAGGTCGACCGGCGAGGCCTGCGTGTTCGGCGCCGCGCCGAAGTGCGTCGACGAGCCGCTGAAGATCTTCGACTGCGTGGAGAGTTGCGCGTGGGTCTCGATGCCGATGACGACCTCGAAACCGCGGATCAGTGCGGGAGTGCTCATGTGTTTCAGTAGCCCGAGGGCGCGCGCGAATGCCAGTCGGTCGCCTGCTGGAAGGCATGCGCGGCCTGCAGCAGCGCGCCCTCCTGGAAGTAGTTGCCGATCAGTTGCAGCCCCACCGGCATCGCGCCTTCGCCGAAGCCGGCGGGCAGGCTCATGCCGGGCAGGCCGGCCAGGCTGGCGGGCAGCGTGAAGATGTCGGCGAGGTAGTTCGCCACCGGGTCGTCGCTCTTGTCGCCGAGCTTCCAGGCCACCGTCGGCGCGACCGGCCCGGCGATCAGGTCGCACTGCGTGAAGCAGGCCTGGAAGTCGTCGGCGATCATGCGGCGCAGCTTCTGCGCCTGCAGGTAGTAGGCGTCGTAGTAGCCGTGGCTCAGCACGTAGGTGCCGATCATGATGCGGCGCTTGACCTCCGCGCCGAAGCCTTCGCTGCGGCTCTTCTTGTACATGTCTTCCAGGTCGCCGTACTTCGCGGCGCGGTGGCCGTAGCGCACGCCGTCGAAGCGGCTCAGGTTAGACGAGGCCTCGGCCGGCGCGATGATGTAGTAGACCGGGATCGACAGCTCGGTGCGCGGCAGGCTCACGTCGACCAGCGTCGCGCCGAGCTTCTCGAATTCGGCGAGCGCGGCGCGCACCGCGCCGTTCACGTCGGCGGCGAGCGCGGCCGGGAAGAACTCCTTCGGCAGGCCGATGCGCAGACCCTTCAACGGCTGCGCGGCGGTGGCGCCCTCGCGCGGCTTCAGCATCGCCGCGTAGAAATCCTGCGGCGGGCGCTGGGCGCTCGTCGAGTCGCGCTCGTCGAAGCCGCTCATCGCGCCGAGCAGCAGCGCGCAGTCCTCGGCGCTGCGCGCGAGCGGCCCGGCCTGGTCAAGGCTGGAGGCGAACGCGATCATCCCGTAGCGCGAGCACACGCCGTAGGTCGGCTTGATGCCGGTGATGCCGGTGAAGCTGGCCGGCTGGCGGATCGAGCCGCCGGTGTCAGTGCCGGTGGCGGCCGGCATCAGCCGCGCCGCGACCGCCGCGGCCGAGCCGCCCGACGAGCCGCCCGGCACGCGCGCCGCATCCCACGGGTTGCGCACTGCGCCGTAGGCGGAGTTCTCGTTGCTCGAGCCCATGGCGAACTCGTCGCAGTTCAGCTTGCCCAGGGTGACGACGCCGGCCTCCGCGAGGCGCGCAACCACCGTCGCGTCGAACGGGCTGCGGTAGCCCTCGATCATCTTCGAGCCCGCGGTCGTCGGCAGCTCGCGCGTGACGAAGATGTCCTTGTGCGCGAGCGGCACGCCGAGCAACGGCGATGCGTCGCCGGCGGCACGTTTCGCGTCGGCCGCCTGCGCCTGCGCGAGCGCGCCGGCCTCGTCCGCATGCAGCATCACACCGAGTTGTTGGTGAGCGGCAAGCCGTGCGAGCAGATGTGTCGTGGCTTCGACGCTGGAGAGCTGCTTTTCGCCCATCGCGCGGCCGAGTTCGGCCACGCCCATCTCGTGGATCTGCTTCATGCGCCGATCACCTTCGGCACGAGAAACAGCCCGTCTTCGACGGCCGGCGCACTGCGCTGGTTGGCCTCGCGCTGGTCGGTCTCGCTGACCGCATCGTCACGCAGCCGCAGCGTCACTTCCTGCACCGCCGACAGAGGCGTGTAGAGCGGTTCGACGCCGCTCGTGTCGACCGCGCTCATCTGCTCGACGATGCCGAAGAAGCCGTTCAACTGCGACAGCATCGCGGCCTGTTCGGCGGGCTGGAGTTCGAGCCGCGCCAGCTGGGCGATGCGGCTCACGTCTTGCGGGGTCAGGGCCATGGCGTGGGTGGGAAAAAGAGGGGCCGGTCAGGGGCCCAAAACAGGGCGCGCCGTCGCGAATGCGACGGGGCTTGCGGTATTATCCCCGGTTATCCACAAGCCCTTCGAGCCTGTGCAAATCGTCATCCGATGTCGATTTGACGCCGTCTCGCAGCGCGCGTGCCATGAGCCCGTCGGCCTGCGAAAGCACCCGATCGGCGCCCCGACAACACGTTCAACCAAACGGAACACGATCCGTCCCGACAGCGCCGCGTCTGCTTCAGTGCCCGCAGGCTGCTCGACGAATCCCCAGCCCACACACCATGTTCGGATCCTTTCGTCGCTACTTCTCGACTGATCTGGCCATCGACCTCGGCACTGCCAACACGCTGATCTACGTGCGTGGAAAAGGCATCGTGCTCGATGAGCCGTCCGTCGTCGCCATCCGCCACGAAGGCGGCCCCAACGGCAAGAAGACCATCCAGGCGGTCGGTGCCGAGGCCAAGGCCATGCTCGGCAAGGTGCCGGGCAACATCGAGGCCATCCGCCCAATGAAGGACGGCGTGATCGCCGACTTCACCGTCACCGAGCAGATGCTCAAGCAGTTCATCAAGATGGTGCACCCGCGCTCGGTGTTGCGGCCGAGCCCGCGCATCATCATCTGCGTGCCCTGCGGCTCGACCCAGGTCGAGCGCCGCGCGATCCGCGAATCGGCGCTCGGCGCCGGCGCCTCGGACGTGTACCTGATCGAGGAGCCCATGGCCGCCGCGATCGGCGCCGGCCTGCCGGTCAGCGAGGCCAGCGGCTCGATGGTCGTCGACATCGGCGGCGGCACGACCGAGGTCGGCGTCATCTCGCTCGGCGGCATGGTCTACAAGGGCTCGATCCGCGTCGGCGGTGACAAGTTCGACGAGTCCATCATCAACTACATCCGCCGCAACTACGGCATGCTGATCGGCGAGCCCACCGCCGAGGCCATCAAGAAGAGCATCGGCAGCGCCTTCCCCGGCTCCGAGGTCAAGGAGATGGAAGTCAAGGGCCGCAACCTCAGCGAGGGCGTGCCGCGCAGCTTCACGATCTCGTCGAACGAGATCCTCGAGGCACTCACCGACCCGCTCAACCAGATGGTCTCTGCCGTCAAGAACGCGCTCGAGCAGACCCCGCCCGAACTCGGCGCCGACATCGCCGAGCGCGGCATGATGCTCACCGGCGGCGGCGCGCTGCTGCGCGACCTGGACCGCCTGCTCTCCGAAGAGACCGGCCTGCCGGTGCTCGTCGCCGAAGACCCGCTGACCTGCGTGGTGCGCGGGTGCGGCATGGCGCTGGAGCGCATGGAGCGGCTGGGCTCGATCTTCACCTCCGAGTAATCGAGATGCAGTTCCGAAGCCGGCACGTTCGTCGCGTGGCCGGCTTCGCCGTTTCTTCGATCGACGCCTCTTCGACGCACCGAGTCCGCGGCCATGCCCATCGGCACCATTGATCGCACGCCGCCCCCGTTCTTCCGCCAGGGCCCGTCGGCGCTGACGAAGCTGATCCTGTGCTCGGCGCTGGCGCTGTTCCTGATGGTGGCGGACAACCGCTTCGCCGTCACCCGCCAGTTGCGCGCTGTCGTCGCGACCGCGCTGTACTACCCGCAGCAGGCGTTGCTGGTGCCGGTCGAGGCGATCGGCGGCATCGGCCAATACTTCATGGGGCTGCAGGGGGCCCTCTCCAGCGAGCAGGCGGCGCGGCGCGATCTGGCGGCGCAGGCCGAGCGCGCGCTGCGGGTCGACCAGCTCGCCACCGAGAACGCGCACTTGCGCGGACTGCTGGAACTGCGGCCGAGCCTGACGGTGCGCTCGCAGGCGGCACAGGTGCTGTACGAGGCATCCGACCCGTATTCGCGCAAGGTCGTGATCGACCGCGGCACCACCAACGGCGTGGCGCTGGCCTCGCCGGTGATCAACGAGACCGGCGTGCTCGGGCAGGTGACGCGCGTCTACCCGCTGTCGAGCGAGGTCACGCTGTTGACCGACAAGGACGCCGCGATCCCGGTGCTGAACACGCGGACCCAGGTGCGCAGCGCGGCGTTCGGCAGCGCCGGCGCGGTCGGCGGCGGCATGGAGATGCGCTTCATGGCCGGCAACGCCGACGTGCAGCCCGGTGACGTGCTGACCACGACGGGTGTCGACGGCATCTACCCGCCGGGGTTGCCGGTCGCGAAAGTCACGAGCGTCGATCGCAAGCTCGATTCCGGTTTCGCCCGCATCCTGCTCGCCCCGAACGCCAAGACCGACGGCGTGCGCCACGTGCTCGTGATCGAGCCGATCGGCCTGCAGATGCCGGCCCGGCCGGAGGTGCCGCCGCCGCTCGATCCGAAGGCCGCCGCGGCGGCGAAGAAGGGTGCGAAGGCGCCGGCCGCGAAAGCGTCGGCCGCTTCGGGGGCCACCCCATGATCATGCCGAGAGCCAGTGACCAGCTGCTCCTGCCGGTCAACCCGCTGTTCGTCGCGTTCACGCTGCTGTTCGCGTTCGCGCTCAACATCGTGCCGCTCGGTCGGGTGCCGCTGCTGCCGGACTTCGTCGCGCTGGTGCTGGTGTTCTGGAACGTGCACCAGTCGCGCCGGGTCGGCGTCGGCCTGGCGTTCCTGTTCGGGCTCATGATGGACGTGCACGACGGCGCGGTGCTCGGCCAGCACGCGCTGGCCTACACGCTGCTGAGCTTCTTCGCGATCACGATCCACCGCCGGCTGCTGTGGTTCACGGTGCCGTCGCAGGCGCTGCAGATCCTGCCGCTCTTCTTCGCGGCGCATGCCGTCTCGCTGATCGTGCGCATGATCGCCGGCGGCATGTTCCCCGGCTGGCAGGTGCTGCTCGCGCCGGTCTTCGAGGCCCTGCTCTGGCCGATTGCCACGTGGCTGTTGCTGGCTCCCCAGCGCCGCGCGCCCGATCGGGACGAAAATCGCCCGCTGTGACGGACCGGGATTTCCATGACCGAGCTCAAGAACGTTGAACAGGAGGTGGGGCGGTTTCGGCTGCGCCTGCTCGCGGCGGCCGCGTTCGTGCTCGTCCTGTTCGGGCTGCTCGGCGCGCGCCTGGTCTACCTGCAGGTCTACAAACACGAGGAACTCTCGACGCAGGCCGAGAACAACCGCATCACCGTGGTGCCGATCGTGCCGAACCGCGGGCTCATCCTCGACCGCAACGGCATCGTGCTGGCGAACAACTACTCGGCCTACACGCTCGAACTCACGCCGTCCAAGATCGACGACCTGGAAGCGACGATCGACCGGCTCGCCACGCTGGTCACGATCGAGCCGCGCGACCGCAAGCGCTTCAAGCGGCTGATGGAGGAGAACAAGAGCTTCGAGTCGCTGCCGATCCGCACCAAGCTGTCGGACGACGAGGTCGCGCGCTTCACCGCGCAGCGCTTCATGTTCACCGGTGTCGACATCAAGGCGCGGCTGTTCCGCAGCTACCCGCTGGGGCAGGTCGGCAGCCACCTGATCGGCTACATCGGCCGGATCAACGAATCCGAGAAGGCCCGGATCGACGATTCCGAGGACGAGGCCAACTACCGCGGCACCCAGTACATCGGCAAGCTTGGCGTCGAGCAGAGCTACGAGGCCGAGCTGCACGGCACCACCGGCTTCGAGGAGATGGAGACCAGCGCCGGCGGCCACCCGGTGCGCCGCCTGGCCAGCCGCCCGGCCACGCCGGGCAACGCGCTGGTGATGTCGATCGACATCCGGCTGCAGGCGCTGGTCGAGGACCTGTTCGGCGACCGGCGCGGCGCGCTCGTGGCGATCGACCCGCGCAACGGCGAGGTGCTCGCCTTCGTCAGCAAGCCCAACTTCGACCCGAACCTGTTCGTCGACGGCATCGACAGCGAGAACTGGAAGGCGCTGAACGAGTCGCTCGACAAGCCCCTGCTGAACCGCGCACTGCGCGGCACCTATTCGCCCGGCTCGACCTACAAGCCGTTCATGGCGATGGCGGCGCTGACGCTGGGCAAGCGCACGCCGCAGCAGGCGATCAGCGACCCCGGCTACTTCAACTTCGGCAACCACCGCTTCCGCGACGACAAGGAAGGCGGGCACGGCACCGTCGACATGTACAAGTCGATCGTGCAGTCGTGCGACACCTACTACTACGTGCTCGCGAACGAGCTCGGCGTCGACGCGATCCACGACTTCATGGCCCCGCTCGGCCTGGGCCAGCTGACCGGCATCGACATGCAGGGCGAACTGCGCGGCGTGCTGCCGTCCACCGAGTGGAAGCGCAAGGCCTACCGCAAGAAGGAACTGCAGAAGTGGTATGCCGGCGAGACCATCTCGCTGGGCATCGGCCAGGGCCAGAACACGTTCACGATGCTGCAGCTGGCGCAGGCGACGGCCACGCTGGCCTCCGGCGGCCTGCGGTTCAAGCCGCACCTGGTCAAGGTGGTCGAGAACTTCGAGACCCGCGCGCAGCGCCGGGCCATCGGCGAGGCCCTGCCGCCGCTGAAGTGGAAGCCCGAGCACGTGGAGGTGATCCGCCGAGCGATGTACGGCGTCACCCAGGAGGGCACGGCGCGCGGCTCGTTCAGCAACACGCCGTATCTGGCCGGCGGCAAGACCGGCACCGCGCAGGTGATCGGCATCAAGCCGGGCGAGAAGTACAACGCGAACGCCATCGACGAGCGCCACCGCGACAACGCGCTGTACACCGCGTTCGCACCGCTCGAAGCGCCGCAGGTGGCGATTGCGCTGGTGGTCGAGAACGCCGGCTTCGGCGCCACCGCCGCCGCACCGATTGCGCGCCGCGTGATCGACTACGTGCTCACCGGCCAGTACCCGAGCGAGGCGGACATCGCCGCGACCCGCCTGGGCAAGTCGACCGCACCGATCGGCGCGCCGCGCCCGGCGGCATCGGTGCCGCTGCCGGGCATCACCGTCGACGGCGCTGCCGCCGCGCTGCTGCAGCCGCCCGCGCCAGCCGCCTCGGCGGCGTCGGCCGTGGTGGCATCGAGCAAGGGGCCGCATTGAGCGCGGTTTTCGAGCGGCCATCGGTCTGGTCGCGCGTCAAGCCGGCGTTCACCGGCTTCGATCTGCCGCTGATCGTCGCGATGCTGCTGCTGGCGGGCGCCGGCATGCTGACGATGTACTCGGCCGGCTTCGACCACGGCACCCGCTTCGTCGATCACGGCCGCAACATGCTGCTGGCGCTCGGCGTGATCTTCGTCGTCGCGCAGGTTTCGCCGCAGACGCTGATGCGCGCCGCGGTGCCGCTCTACACCATCGGCGTGGCCCTGCTGATCGCCGTCGCGGTCATGGGCATCACCAAGAAGGGCGCGACGCGCTGGCTCAACGTCGGTGTCGTGATCCAGCCGAGCGAGATCCTGAAGATCGCGATGCCGCTGATGCTGGCCTGGTGGTTCCAGCGCCGCGAGGGGCAACTGCGCGCGCCCGATTTCGTGGTCGCTGCCGTGCTGCTGCTGCTGCCGGTCGGGCTGATCGCCAAGCAGCCCGACCTGGGCACGGCGATCCTCGTGCTTTCGGCCGGGTTCTACGTGATCTTCTTCGCCGGGCTGAGCTGGAAGCTGATCCTGCCGGTGCTGCTGGTCGCCGCGATCGGCATCACCGCGGTCGTCGCCTCCGAGGACCGGATCTGTCAGCCCGACGTGAGCTGGCAGCCGGTGCTGAAGGACTACCAGAAGAACCGCGTGTGCACGCTGCTCGACCCGACGACCGACCCGCTCGGCAAAGGCTTCCACATCATCCAGGGCATGATCGCGATCGGCTCCGGCGGCATCCATGGCAAGGGCTTCATGAAGGGCACGCAGACGCACCTCGAGTTCATCCCGGAGCGCACGACCGACTTCATCTTCGCGGCCTACTCCGAGGAGTTCGGCCTGGTCGGCTGCATCGGCCTGGTGCTCGGCTTCGTGTTCCTGATCTTCCGCGGCCTGATGATCGCCGCCGAGGCGCCGACCGCCTTCGCGCGGCTGCTCGCCGGCGCCATCACGATGAGCTGGTTCACCTACGCGTTCGTCAACATGGGCATGGTCAGCGGCATCCTGCCGGTGGTGGGCGTGCCGCTGCCGTTCGTCAGCTACGGCGGCACGGCGATGGTGACGCTCGGTCTCGGCCTCGGCATGCTGATGTCGATCTCGAAGAGCCGGCGCCTCATCCAGAGCTGACCGGGCCGATGACGCGGCGGCGCGCCTAACGCGCCCATAACGGCGGGTTTCCTACAACGACCGCACGGCGCGATCCCCGCGTCGCCATCGTCCGCTGGAGGAAGCCATGAACATCCCGATCCCGTCCGCTGCCCGCGCGCTGTGCGCTGTGGCGCTCTCCGTCGCAGTCTGCGCGCCGGCCGCCGCCGACACCGTGGTGCTGACGGCCACCAGTGCCGCCTGGCGCGTCACCACCGGCGCGCCGTCGGCCGGCTGGAACACGAGCGCCAGCTTCGACGACAGCCTGTGGCAATCCGCGACCGAGCTGTACGAGGTCTCGAGCTACCTGGGCGCCGGCTACGCGGCCGCCAAGGGCATCTGGAGCCAGGGCGGCCAGTTCTCGACCACCGACACCATGCTCTGGGGGCGCACCGTGTTCGACCTGGCCGTGGTGCCGCCGAGCGCGATGCTCGAATATGGCATCGACGACGACGGCGACATCTTCGTCAACGGCACGCTGGTGGTCTCCGACCACAACGGCATCGCCAACGGCGGCACTGCCGACATCGGCGCGTACCTCGTGGCCGGCGCCAACGTGATCGCGTTCAGCGCGACCGACAACTTCCTGAGCTGGGGCTACAACCATGCCGCCTGGGTGCAGGTCGAAGGCACGGTCGCAGCGGTGCCCGAGCCGTCCACGTGGGCGATGTTCGCCTTGGGGCTCGGCGTCGTCGGGCTGGCGCGGCTGCGTCGGCGCGAACGGGTTTGAGCCGCCCCGCGCGGCTCAGGCCGGTGGCGCGCCGAGCGCCGGCGTGTTCAGCGGCGCGCGCGCCGGCCCGTCGGCCGCGGCCGGGTCGGCTGGTGTGCTGCTGCTGGCCGGCAGGCGCACCGTGATGAGCGTGCCGGGCGGTGTGCGGCTCGAGGCGTCGGTGATCGCGATCTCGGCGCCGTGCTGCATCGCGATCTCGCGCACGATCGCCAGGCCGAGGCCGGAGCCGTCGACGTCGGTGCCGAGCGATCGGTAGAAGGGCTGGAACACCAGCTCGCGTTCGGCCAGCGCGATGCCGGGGCCGGAGTCCTCGACCTGCAGCACCACGACCTGGCCGAAGGGATCGTCGATCACGCGCACCGTGATCGTGCCGCCGGCCGGCGTGTATTGCAGCGCGTTGTCGACCAGGTTGCGGATCAGCTCGCGCAGCAACAGCGCGTGGCCGAGCACCTGCGGGCCTTGCGGGTGACGGACCGCCGCCCCGTCGCTCGGGCCTTCGTAGCCGAGGTCGATGCGCTTCTCCAGCGCGCGCGGGACGAAATCGTGCACCGTCTCGGTGGCCAGCCGCGCCAGGTTGACGACCTGCCGCTGTGGCGCCTGTTGCTGGTTCTCGGCGCGCGCCATCGACAGCAGCTGGTTCACCATGTGCGCCGCGCTCTGGCTGGAGCGCGCGATCTGCTGCAGCGTCTTCTTCAGCGCCTGCGGGTCGGTCTGGCCGGCGTCGATCTGGCGTTGCGCCAGCTCGGCCTGGGTGCGCAGGCCCGCCAGCGGCGTCTTCAGCTGGTGTGCGGCATCGGCGAGGAAGTGCTTCTGCGAGCGCAATGACTGGTCGAGCCGGCCGAGCAGGTCGTTGATCGCGCGCACCAGCGGCGAGACTTCTTCGGGCGCCTGGCGCTCGTCGATCGGGCTGAGGTCGTTGCTGTCGCGCCGGCGAATGCGCTGCTGCAGTTCGTTGAGCGGCGCGATGCCGCGCGCCAGCGCCAGCCACACCAGCAGCACCGCGAGCGGCAGGATCACGAACTGCGGCAGGATCACGCCCTTGATGATCTCGGTCGCGAGCCGCGAGCGCTTGCCGAGCGTCTCGGCCACCTGCACCAGCGGCGCCTCGCCGGTCGCTGGCGCGGTGGCGTCCGGCTCGTGCGCGCGATCGAGCACGTTGACCCACACGTAGGCCACACGCACGCTCTCGTTGTTGAGCGTCTCGTCGCGAAAGCGCACCTCGCCCGGCGGCGCGCGGTCTTCGTCGGCCGGCACCGGCAGGGCGGCGTCGCCGCTGAGGTACTCGCCGCGCAGGCCGAGCACCTGGTAGTAGATGTCGTCGGCCTCGTCGGTGCGCAGGATCTCCGCCGCGGCGGCCGGCAGCTTGAACTGCGCCCGCGCCCGGCCCGGCTCGCCCCGGACCGAAACCTCTTTCGACAGCACCCGCACCATCTCGCCGAGCTCGCGATCGAAGGGCCGATTGGCGATGCCCTGCGCGACCAGCCACGTCAGCACCACGCTCATCGGCCAGAGCAGCAGCAGCGGGGCGAGCATCCAGTCGAGGATCTCGCCGAACAGCGAGCGTTGCTCGCGGGGGCGCGAATCGGGCAGCGTGGGCATGGGTCCGGCGAAGCATAGCGCCGCGATTGCATCTTTTCCCGGGTATCGCGGGGGCGCGCAATTTCCTACAGTCGGCGAAAACTCTGGAGATCACCATGCCATGGAACCGGATCACTTCGGGCCTCGCCATCGCCACGCTGGGCATCGGTGCCCAGGCGGCGACGCTGGCGAGCGATGACTTCGACGCCAACGCGCTCGGCCTGAACAGCGTGCCGGCCGGCTGGACCGTCACCGACGGCACCGTCGACATCATCGGCACCAGCTTCTCCGGCACGTCGTTCAACCTGGTGCCGGGGAACGGAGCCTACATCGATCTGGACGGCAGCTCCGGCAACGCCGGCTTGCTGAGCCGCACCTTCACGCTGACCGGCGGCGTGGAGTACACGGCGGCTTTCGACCTCGCGGGCAGCCACCGCGGATCGACAGAGACCGGCACGGTCACGTTCGGTACCGCGTCGCTCGACTACGAGATCGCGTCGGCCGTCGGCTTCACGGGCTACTCGCTGAGCTTCACGCCCGGCTCGACCGGCGACTACGCGCTGACGTTCCAGAACGCCGGTGGCAACAACGTCGGCGCGCTGCTCGACAACGTCTCGGTCACCTTCACCAGCGCCGTGCCCGAGCCCGGCACCTGGGCATTGACGGTCGCCGGCCTGATGCTGGTGGCCCTGCGTTCACGCCGACGCCGCTAGCTCGCGATCTTCTCGAGGCAGTAGCCCAGCCCGCGCACCGTGGCGATGCGCACCGGCCCCTGCTCGATCTTCTTGCGCAGCCGGTGGATGTAGACCTCGATCGCGTTGTTGCTGACCTCTTCGCCCCACTCGCACAGGCGCTCGACCAGCTGGTCCTTGCTGACCAGCCGGCCGGCGCGCTGCAGCAGCACTTCCAGCAGGCTCAGCTCGCGCGCCGACAGTTCCACCATCTGGTCGTTCAGGTAGGCGACGCGGCCGGTCGCGTCGAAGCTCAGCGGCCCGTGCTTGATGATGGCCGAGGCGGTGCCCAGGCCGCGCCGCGTCAGCGCACGCACCCGCGCTTCCAGTTCCTGCAGGGAGAACGGCTTCGCCATGTAGTCGTCGGCACCGAGATCCAGGCCCTTGACGCGCTGCTCGACGCTGTCGGCGGCCGTGAGGATCAGCACCGGCACGCTCGCGCCGCGCGCGCGCAGCTTGCGCAGCACCTCCAGCCCGTGCAGCTTGGGCAGGCCCAGGTCGAGGATCACGAGATCGAATTCGTGCGACGACAGCGCCGCATCCGCCTCGGTGCCGCTGCCGACCTGATCGACCGAGTAGCCCGCATTGCGCAGCGAGCGCAGCAGGCCGTCCGCCAGGACCTGGTCATCTTCGGCGATCAGGATGCGCATGTCTGTCTCCTGTCTCCCGGCTCGGGCCGGATTTTCATTGTAGGGAGCGCCGCAAAAAACAGCGGCATGGCACTGTACAAACATCCAGCTTTTGAGATAATGCGCCCTACTTCAGGAGAACCCCTTGGACGCCACCGCAAAATCTGCCAACTCGGCCGCTGCCACCGCCCCCACCGCACTCAACACCGAGAAGGCCAAGGCCCTTCAGGCGGCACTCTCGCAGATCGAGAAGCAGTTCGGCAAGGGCACGATCATGCGCCTCGGCGAAGGCGAAGTCATCGAGGACATCGAGGTGGTCTCCACCGGTTCCCTCGGCCTCGACATGGCGCTCGGCGTCGGCGGCCTGCCCCGCGGCCGCGTCGTCGAGATCTACGGCCCCGAGTCCAGCGGCAAGACCACCCTCACGCTGCAGGTCATCGCGCAGATGCAACGGGTCGGCGGCACCTGCGCCTTCATCGACGCCGAGCACGCGCTCGATATCGGCTACGCCCAGAAGCTCGGCGTCAATCTGCAAGACCTGCTGATCAGCCAGCCCGACACCGGCGAGCAGGCGCTCGAGATCGTCGACGCGCTGGTGCGCTCGGGTTCGGTCGATCTGGTCGTGATCGACTCGGTCGCCGCGCTCACGCCGAAGGCCGAAATCGAAGGCGAAATGGGCGATTCGCTGCCCGGCCTGCAGGCCCGCCTGATGAGCCAGGCGCTGCGCAAGCTCACCGGCAGCATCAAGCGCACCAACACGATGGTGATCTTCATCAACCAGATCCGCATGAAGATCGGCGTGATGTTCGGCTCGCCCGAAACCACCACCGGCGGCAATGCGCTGAAGTTCTACGCCTCGGTGCGCCTGGACATCCGCCGCATCGGCTCGATCAAGAAGGGCGAGGAGGTCATCGGCAACGAGACCAAGGTCAAGGTCGTCAAGAACAAGGTCTCGCCGCCGTTCAAGACCGCCGAGTTCGACATCCTCTACGGCCAGGGCATCAGCCGCGAGGGCGAGGTGATCGACATGGGCGTCGAGCAGAAGGTGCTCGAGAAGAGCGGCTCCTGGTACGCCTACAACGGCGAGAAGATCGGCCAGGGCAAGGACAACGCCCGCGAGTTCCTGCGCGAGAACCCGGCGCTGGCCTTCGAGATCGAGAACAAGGTCCGCGAGGCGGCGGGCATCCGCCTGCTGGCCGGTGCCGGGCTGGCCGACGAGAAGCCGGCGAAGCTGAAGGTCGTGAAGGAGTAAGCCACGCCCGCGCCGCACAAGCCGCGGTCGCTGCGGGCGCGCGCGCTGCAGTGGCTCGCGCAGCGCGAGCAGAGCCGCGTCGAGTTGCGGCGCAAGCTGCTGCCGCATGCCGTCGCGGAACTCGCGGCCGCGGCGGGCGCTGGGAATGAGGATGCTGCCGTGCGAGTCGAGGCGGTGCTCGACTGGCTGGAGGCGAATGGCTACCTGTCCCAGGAGCGGTTCGTCGAATCGCGCGTTCACGCCCGCTCGGCACGCTTCGGCAACCTGCGCATCCGCCAGGAACTCAAGCAGCACCAGGTCGCGCTCGGCGCCGAGGCGGCGCAAGCCTTGAAGGACAGCGAGTTGCAGCGCGCCCGGGCGGTGCGGGCCCGCAAGTTCGCTTCGTGGCCCGCCACGGCAGCGGAGCGGGCCCGGCAAGGGCGCTTCCTGGCCGGACGCGGGTTTTCGCCCGAGGTGATCGGGCGGGCCCTTCGTGGCGGCCCCGACGGCCCGGACGACGGCGCCAGTTGAGCCGCGCCGCCCCGGCGCCGGCTGTCCGTTCGGCGTCAGGGATGGTGCAGAGCAGCATGCTACATTCGCGGGCTGATTTGCGGGTTCGCCCCCGGGCGTCGTCGCCCCGGCGACCCGTCCCGAAGCGCCCGACCAAAGAACTCCGCTCACTTCGCCCTTCGCCCTACCGATGGCCCTGCCGACCGCAGCCAGCGACCGCCAGCTCAAGCACCGCCGCAGCATCGACGTGCAGATCTATGCACGCGGCAACGGCCTGTGGGAGGTGGACGCGCACATCACCGACGTGCGCCCGCGCGAGACCCGCATGGCCACCGGCATGCTCCCGGCCGGCGCGCCGATCCACGACATGCTGCTGCGCCTGGTCGTCGACGAGCGCTTCGAGGTCATCGAGGCCGGCGCCGAGACCTCCGCCATGCCGTACCCCGGCGAGTGCAACAGCTACGGCGATGTCTACGGTCGCCTGGTCGGGCTGAACCTGATGAAAGGGTTCCGCCAGGCCGTCAAGGAGCGGCTCGGCGGCGTGCAGGGCTGCACCCACATCACCGAACTGACGCAGGTGCTTCCCACGGCCGTCGTGCAGGCCTTCGCCGGCGAGGTGCTCGACACCCGCGGCGACAGCGCCGACAGCACCCAGCCCTTCCAGATCGACCGCTGCCACGCGCTCCGTGCCGATGGCCCGGCCGTCAAGACGTACTACCCGCGCTGGTATCGAGCCCCTCAGAGCAGCGCACCCGCCCGCAGCACGCCACCCGGCGTCGCCACCGTTGTTGTCCCCTCCGAAACCTGAAAGCCCGAGAGACCGACCATGAAGATCCACGAGTACCAAGGCAAGGAAATCCTGCGCCAGTTCGGTGTGCCGGTGCCGCGCGGCTATCCCGCGTTCAGCGTGCGCGAGGCCAACGAGGCGGCGCAGAAGCTCGGCGGCCCGGTCTGGGTCGTGAAGGCGCAGATCCATGCCGGCGGGCGCGGCAAGGGCGGCGGCGTGAAGCTGGCGCGCTCGATGGCCGATGTGGAGACGCTGTCGAACGAGATCCTCGGCATGCAGCTCAAGACCCACCAGACCGGCCCGGACGGCCAGAAGGTGCGCCGCCTGCTGATCGAGGAAGGCGCGGACATCAAGAAGGAGTATTACGTCGCCGCGGTCACCGACCGCGCGACGCAGAAGGTCGCGATCATGGCCAGCTCCGAGGGCGGCATGGACATCGAGGAGGTGGCCCACGCCACGCCCGAGAAGATCCTGAAGGTCTTCGTCGACCCGGCGACCGGCCTGACCGATGCGCAGGGCGCCGAGCTCGCCAATGGCATCGGCGTGCCGGCCGCCAGCCAGGCGCAGGCGATCGACGTGTTCAAGAAGCTCTACCAGTGCTACATGGACACCGACTGCTCGCTGGCCGAGATCAACCCGCTGATCCTCGAAGGCAACGGCAACATCAAGGCGCTCGACGCGAAGTTCAACTTCGACTCGAACGCGCTGTTCCGCCACCCCGAGATCGTCGCCTACCGCGACCTCGACGAGGAGGACCCGGCCGAGATCGAGGCCAGCAAGTTCGACCTCGCCTACATCCAGCTCGACGGCAACATCGGCTGCCTGGTCAACGGCGCCGGCCTCGCGATGGCGACGATGGACACCATCAAGCTGTTCGGCGGCGAACCGGCGAACTTCCTCGACGTGGGCGGCGGCGCCACCGCCGAGAAGGTCACCGAGGCCTTCAAGATCATGCTCGGCAACCCGAAGGTCAAGGCCATCCTCGTCAACATCTTCGGCGGCATCATGCGCTGCGACACCATCGCCGAAGGCGTCATCGCCGCCTGCAAGGCCGTCAACCTGAACGTGCCGCTGGTCGTGCGCATGAAGGGCACCAACGAGGACCTCGGCAAGAAGATGCTGAAGGACTCGGGCCTGCCCATCATCACCGCCGAATCGATGGCCGACGCCGCCAAGGCCGTGATGGCCGCGCTCGCCAAGTAAGCGCCCGCGCCGCACACAAGGAACCCACATGAGCATCCTGATCAACAAAGACACCAAGGTCATCACGCAAGGCATCACCGGCAAGACGGGGCAGTTCCACACCCGCATGTGCCGTGACTACGCCAACGGCAAGGCCGCGTTCGTCGCCGGCGTCAACCCGAAGAAGGCCGGCGAGGATTTCGAAGGCATCCCCATCTACGCCAACGTGACCGAGGCCGCCAAGGCCACCGGCGCGACCGTCAGCGTGATCTACGTGCCGCCGGCCGGCGCGGCCGCGGCGATCTGGGAGGCCGTCGAGGCCGACCTGGACCTCGCGATCTGCATCACCGAAGGCATTCCCGTGCGCGACATGCTGATGGTGCGCAATCGCATGAAGGAAAAGGAAGCCAAGGGCGGCAAGAAGACGCTGCTGCTCGGGCCGAACTGCCCCGGCCTGATCACGCCGGACGAGATCAAGATCGGCATCATGCCGGGCCACATCCACAAGGCCGGCCGCATCGGCGTGGTCTCGCGTTCGGGCACGCTCACGTACGAAGCGGTCGCGCAGCTGACCGAACTGGGCATCGGCCAGTCGAGCGCCGTGGGCATCGGCGGTGACCCGATCAACGGGCTCAAGCACATCGACATCATGCAGCTGTTCAACGACGATCCGAACACCGACGCGGTGATCATGATCGGCGAGATCGGCGGCCCGGACGAAGCCGACGCGGCACGCTGGTGTCAGGCGAACATGAAGAAACCGATCGTCGGCTTCATCGCCGGCGTCACCGCGCCGGCCGGCAAGCGCATGGGCCACGCCGGCGCGCTGATCTCGGGCGGCGCCGACACGGCCGATGCGAAGCTCGAAGTGATGGAGGCATGCGGGTTTACCGTCACGCGCAATCCATCGGAAATGGGCAAGCTGCTCAAGGGCCTGCTGTAACGCCATAGCCCGCCCGTCCCGCGCCCCGACCCCGAAGGAATCCCCGCCATGGAAATGTTTCTGACCCCGACGTTCTGGATCGCCGTCGGCCAGATCATCATGATCGACATCTTGCTCGGCGGGGACAACGCGGTCGTGATCGCGCTGGCCTGCCGGCGCCTCCCGCCGAACCTGCGCACCAAGGGCATCATGTGGGGCACGGCGGGCGCGATCATCCTGCGGGTGATCCTGATCTTCTTCGCGCTGCAGCTGCTCGCGATCCCGTTCCTCAAGCTCGTCGGCGCGATCCTGCTGGTGTGGATCGGCGTCAAGCTGCTCGTCCCCGATCACGACGACGGCCACGCCAACATCGAAGGCAGTGACCGCCTCTGGGGTGCCGTCAAGACCGTGATCGTGGCCGACCTCGTGATGAGCGTCGACAACGTGATCGCGATCGCCGGCGCGGCCGAGACCGCCGGTGGCGACCACACCATGCCGCTGGTGATCTTCGGGCTGCTGGTCAGCATCCCGATCATCGTCTGGGGCAGCCAGCTGGTGATCAAGCTGATGGACCGCTGGCCGCTGATCATCACGCTCGGCGCGATGCTGCTCGGCTGGATCGCCGGCACGATGGCCGTCACCGATCCGGCGCTGATCAACCCGACCACCATGCCGCAGATCCCCAAGCTGACCGAATCGGCGATGCTGAAGTACGGCGCGGGCGTGGCCGGCGCGCTGCTGGTGCTGGTGATCGGCAAGTGGATCGTGGCGCGACGCCGCCAACCGGGCGAGGCCGCCTGATCCGCTCGCGGCCCGGTCCCTGATGTGGGCTGACGGCGGAGCGGCGAACTGGCTCGTGCCGGCGTTGGTCGGCGCAGCCGGCTACGGGCTCGGCTGGTACGTCGGTTCGCGGCGCCGGGTGCGCCCACCCGCGCCGGAACCGGTGGCGCTGCCGGCCGCCCCGGCCGCCGGCGACCTGCCTGTGCCGCTCGCCCCCACGCTGCCCACCGACCGCAGCACCCTCGGCCGCTACCGCATCGAGCGCCAGCTCGGCCGCGGCTCGATGGGCGCCGTCTACCTCGGGCACGACCCGCAGATCGGCCGCGCGGTGGCGATCAAGACCATGGCGCTCAGCCGCGAGTTCGAGGGCAGCGAGCTCGCCGACGCCCGTGCGCGCTTCTTCCGCGAGGCCGAGATGGCGGGCCGGCTGCAGCACCCGGACATCGTCACCATCTTCGATGCCGGCGAGGAGGATGGCCTGGCCTACATCGCGATGGAGTTCGTCGGCGGCCATGACCTGACCGGCCACACGCTGCCCCGGCAATTGCTGCCGGTGCCGCAGGTCCTGCGTACGCTGGCGCGCGTGGCGCGGGCGCTGGCCCACGCGCACGCGCAAGGCGTGATCCACCGCGACGTGAAGCCGGCGAACGTGATGACCGAACCGGCGACCGACACCGTGAAGGTCACCGATTTCGGCATCGCCCGCATCACCGACGCCTGCCGCACCCGGACCGGCATGGTGCTGGGCACGCCTTCGTTCATGTCCCCCGAGCAGATGGCCGGGCGGCGGGTCGACGGCCGCACCGATCTCTACTCGCTCGGCGTGATGCTGTTCCAGCTGCTCACCGGCGCGCTGCCGCACCGCTCGGAGTCGATGGCGGCGCTGATGAGCCAGATCGTCAACGACGCCGCGCCCGACGTGCGCACGCTGCGGCCGGAGCTGCCCGAGGCGCTGGCCAACGTAGTGGCGCTGGCGCTCGAGAAGCGCGTCGAGGTGCGCTACGCCGACGGCGGGCAGATGGCGGACGACCTGCTCGCCGTGGCCGGCATGATCGAAGCGGGCGCGGAGCCGGGCCCGCCGGATGCCCCGTTCAGGGGGCCGGAAACGCCCGCGTTCGACGCCACGACGCCATTTACGCCGGTCGATCCAAGGCACAATGCCGACCACTGATCAGGGTTCCCCATGCCCGCAAACGCCCCGTCCATGACCCTTGAATTCTTCAGCGCCACCGACACCGGGCGAGCGCGCAGCAACAACGAAGATTCGGTCGCCGTCGACGACGCCACCGCGCTGGTCGTGCTGGCGGACGGCATGGGCGGCTACAACGCCGGCGAGGTCGCCAGCGGCATGGCCACCGCGTTCATCAAGTCCGAACTCGGCCGCTGGCTCGCCGAGGCCTCCGAGACCGCGACCGACACCGACGTGCGTCGCGCCATGGACATCTGCGTCGACAACGCCAACCGCGCGATCTTCAACGCCGCCAACTCGAACCCGCAGTACGCCGGCATGGGCACGACGCTCGTCGTCGGCGTGTTCCGCGAGTCCCGTCTGTTGATCGGCCACGTGGGCGACTCGCGCGCCTACCGCCTGCGCGCCTCGCGCCTCACGCAGATCACGCACGACCATTCGCTGCTGCAGGAGCAGATCGATTCCGGCCTGATCACGCCCGAGCAGGCCGCGTTCTCCGCCAACAAGAACCTGGTGACCCGCGCCGTCGGCGTCGAAGATACGGTGCTGCTCGAGACACACCTGCACGACGTGATGCCTGGGGACACCTACCTGCTATGCTCCGACGGCCTGTCCGACATGCTCGACGACGAGAGCATCGCGCAGCTGCTGATGGGCGCCGAAACGCTGTCGGAAGCGGCCGGCGCCCTGATCGACGCAGCCAATGAAGCGGGCGGCAAGGATAATATCTCCGTGGTGCTGGCGCGCGTGCGCGGCGGCACCGGTGCCGCGCGCTCCTGGTGGCCTTTCCGCCGCTAAGACTTAGACACAAGAGGTCAAACAGCAATGGGCAAACTGGTCGTATCGCTCGATGGTGTGGTGATCAAGGAAGTGCAGATCACCAAGGACAAGACGACGCTCGGTCGCCGGCCCTACAACGACATCGTGATCGACAACCTCGCCGTCAGCGGCGAGCACGCCGTGCTGCAGATGGTCGGCGCCGATGTCTTCATCGAAGACCTGAACAGCACCAACGGCACCTACATCAACGGCAAGGCCGTCAAGAAGCAGCTGCTGAGCCACAACGACACGGTCGAGATCGGCAAGTACAAGATCAAGTTCATCGTCGACGACGGCACCGACTACGAGAAGACGATGATCATGAAGCCCGGCCAGCGCCCGCCGGGCGTGCCCGGCCAGCCGCCGCACTCCGGTTTCGGCAACTCCGGGTTCGGCTCGCTCGGCTCGTCGACCATCCCGGCGTCCATCCGCGTGCTGAACGGCGCCGCCGCCGGCCGCGAGGTCTCGCTGACCAAGGTCGTCACCACCGTCGGCAAGCCCGGCGTGCAGGTGGCCTCCATCACCAAGCGGCCGGGCGGCTACGTGCTCGCGCACGTCGAAGGCGCGCTGCAGCCCACCGTCAACGGCAACCCCGTCGTCGGCGAGACGGTGCACCTGAAGAACGGCGACGTGATCGAGCTGGCCGGCACGCAGATGCAGTTCGTGCAGGCCTGACCCTCGCCGGGTCCCGCGCCGTGGTGCGGACCCGTCTCTTCCCTTTGCGATGACCTCGCGCTCCGGCCTGTGGCGCGCCTTGCGCGCGTTGCTGCTGCTGGCCGCGCTGCTCGTGGCGCTCGGCCACGCCACCGGGCTGCGGCCGCTGCGCACGCTGACCGGGCTCGACCTGGCGATCGAGGACGCGCGGCTGCGCACCTTCATGCCGCGCACGCCCGATCCGCGCATCGTCATCGTCGACATCGACGAGAAAAGCCTCGCCGACATCGGGCGGTGGCCGTGGAGCCGGGACCATGTCGCGGCGCTGATCGACGAGCTGTTCGCCCGCCAGCACGCCGCGGTCGTCGGCTTCGACTTCGTGTTCGCCGAGCCCGACAACAGCTCCGGCCTGCGCACGCTCGAGCAGCTCGCGGCCGACTCGCCCGTGCTGGCCGGGGCGATCGAGCCGCTGCGCGCCCGGCTCGATTACGACGCCCGCTTCGCCCGCGCGCTCGCCGACCGCAACGTCGTGCTCGGCTACTACCTGACCAACCTGCGCGACGGCCACCGCAGCGGCCAGCTGCCCGCGCCGCTGTTCGATGCCGCGCTGCTGCAGGGCCGGCCGATCGCGTTCAGCCGCTGGGACGGCTACGCCGCCAACCTGCCCATGTTCGCCAACGCCGCGCCGGCCGCCGGCTACTTCAACAACGTGCCCGATCCGGACGGCCTGGTGCGGGCGGTGGCCCTGATCTCCGAGCATGGCGGCCGGCACTACGAGCCGCTGGCGCTGGCCATGTACCGCCTGTACACCGGCTCGCCGGCGGTGCTGCCCGGCTTCCCGCACGAGCGCGGGCTCGCGCGCGACTACGACGCGCTCCAGAGCGTCGTGCTGCAGCAGGCCACTGCCAAGGGCACGCAGCAGCAGGCCATCCCGGTCGACCAGCATGCGCGCGTGCGCGTCCCGTACCGCGGCCCCGGCGGGCCGCGCGGCGGCTCGTTCGAGTACGTGTCGGCGGTCGACCTGCTCCAGGGCCGCATCGCGGCCGACCACCTCGCCGGCAAGCTGGTGTTCATCGGCACCACCGCGCCGGGCCTCTACGACCAGCGCGCCACGCCGGTGGCCGAGGTCTTCCCGGGCGTCGAGGTGCATGCCAACCTGCTCTCCGGCCTGCTCGACGGCCAGCTGCCGGCCGCGCCCGACTGGGCCAGCGCGTTCGAGGTGCTGCAACTGCTCGCCGTCACGGCGCTGCTGGTCTGGGCGCTGCCGCGCGTGCGCGCGCTGCGCGGCGCGCAGGTGGCCGCCGCCGTTGCGATGATCCTGGTCGGCGCCAACCTGTGGGCCTACCGTGCCCACGGGCTGCTGCTGCCGCTGGCCGGCCCGCTGCTGCTGACCGCCGGCATCTACTTCGGCGCCACGATCTGGGGCTACATCGTCGAGGGGCGCAGCCGCCGCTCGCTGGCGCGGCTGTTCGGCACCTACGTGCCGCCCGAGCTGGTCGAGGAGATGGCGCGCGACCCGGCCCGCTACGACATGCGCGCCGAGAACCGCGAGCTCACGGTGATGTTCTGCGACATGCGCAACTTCACCCGCGTCTCCGAGCTGCTCTCGCCCGAGGACGTGCGCGGCCTGGTCAACAGCTTCTTCTCGGCGATGACGACCGAGATCCGCGCCCAGCGCGGCACGCTCGACAAGTACATCGGCGACGCGATCATGGCCTTCTGGGGCGCGCCGCTGGCCGATGCCGCCCACGCCGAGCACGCCACCCGCGCCGCGCTGGCGATGACGCGGCGGCTCGAGGCGCTCAATGCCGAGCTGCGCGGCCGCAGCCTGCCCGAGATCGGCCTGGGCATCGGGCTGAACACCGGCACCGTCTGCGTCGGCGACATGGGCTCCAGCATGCGCCGCAGCTACACCGTGATGGGCGACGCGGTGAACCTCTCCTCGCGCATCGAGGGCCTGACCCGCCACTACGGCGTGGACATCCTGGTCGGCGAGGACACCCGCCGCGGCGTGCCCGAACCCGCCGACTGGCGCTGGGTCGAGGTCGATCGGGTGCGGGTCAAGGGCAAGAGCCGGCCCGTGACGCTTTTCACGCCCGTCGTCGTGGCGCTCGACCGATCTACACGCTTCGATGAAGAAACGCGACTTTGGGAGCTTGCGCTCACCTCTCACCGGCTGCAAGATTGGGGAGCCACCCACGCCCGCCTGCAGGGGCTGATCGAGGGGTTCGCCGAGTCCCCGCTGGTCGGTCTGTACCGACAGCTCGCCGAACGCACCCACCACCACCGCATCACGCCCCCGCCCGACGGATGGGACGGGGCCCACACCTTCGACAGCAAATGATCCTCACCGTGCTCGGCTGCTCCGGGTCCATCGCCAAGGGCTGCAAGACCACGGCGTTCCTGCTCGACGGCGATGTGCTGATCGACGCCGGCACCGGCGTCGGCGACCTGGAGCTCGAGGCGCTCGCGCGCATCGACCACATCCTGATCAGCCACTCCCACCTCGACCACGTGCTCTCGATCGGCCTGCTCGCCGACGCCGTGATGCGCGTCCGCGAGGAGCACCAGCGCGGCGCGATCCAGGTGCACGCGCTGCCCGAGACCATCGCCGCGCTGCGCGCCCACATCTTCAACGGCGTGATCTGGCCCGATTTCACCCGCCTGCCCAGCGCCGACGACCCGATCCTCCAGCTCGTGCCCTTCGCCCTGGGCGACGTGCTCGAGCTCAACGGCAAGCGCATCGAGGTGCTCACGGCGGCCCACACCGTGCCGGCCGTCGGCTTCGCCGTGCTGCCCGCCGACCCCGCCGCCGGCGCGTGGGTGTTCACCGGCGACACCGGGCCGAACCCGGCGCTGTGGGAGCGGCTGCGCACCATGAAGGTGGCGCACCTGGTCATCGAGACGGCGTTCAGCGACGAGGAGCGCCAGCTCGCGCGAATCAGCCGCCACCTGTGCCCCGCGGCGTTGGGGCACGAGCTGGCGCAGCTGGCGGGGAGCGTCGAGGTGCACATCACGCACATCAAGCCGGGCGAGAGCGAGGCGGTGATGGCGGAGATCGGGCGGCTCGGGTCGCCGCATCGGATTGCGGCGTTGAGGGCGGGGGATGTGATGGTGGTGGGCTAATCGATGGGACTTTTCAGCGGGGTCAAGCGCCTTTTTGCATCCGGTGGTGAGGCGCCGGCGACGGTGAAGCCCGACGCGGCCGATCACGTCAAGCGAGGGGTGGCACTGCTCGAAGAATCGGACTTCGCCGGGGCGTGTACGGCCTTCCGTGCCGCCGTCGAGCTCAGCCCGGGCGTCTCCGCCCACCACGTCAACCTCGCTTATGCGCTCCAGCAGGCCGGTGAAGAAGCGGCCGCCGTGCCGCACCTGCGCCAGGCAGCCTCACTTGACCCGAGCTCGTTCGACGCACACTACATGCTCGGCGGTGCGCTCGAACGGCTGCCCGACTTGCTGGGCGCTGCCGAGCACCTGCGGCGGGCGATTGCGCTGCAGCCTGCCTTCGAGCCGGCGCACGCAGACCTGTGCCGGGTACTCTCGCTCGCTGGTGATACCGAGGCGGCACGAGGCGCGATCACCGCAGCCATTGCCCTGAACCCGGAGAACGCCGACTTTCATCACTATCTCGGCAACCTGTGCATGACCGAGTCCGATGCGCCCGCGGCGCTGGAGAGCTACGAACGCGCCATCGCGCTGCGGCCCGCATTCGCGCAGGTGCATGCCAACATGGGTTGGGCCCACCACGCGCTGAAGCGGTTCGACGAGGCCATCGACAGCTACGAACGGGCGCTCGCGATCGACCCTTCTCTGGCCGAAGCCCACCTGAAAACGGGGCTCACGCGGAAGGCGCAGCGCCGACTCGACGATGCGGACACCGCGTTGCAGCGCGCGGTCGACCTGCAGCCCGACAACGCCGAAGCCCTCAATCACCTGGGCATCGTGCAGCAGGAGCGGGGTCAGCTCGACAGCGCCATCCAGAACTACCGCCGAGCGATCGCGCTGCGACCCGAGCTGCCGGGCGGCTACGCCAACCTGGGCTTGGCGCTGTACGAGCAGGGCGACGTGGTCGAGGCAATCGTGACTTATCGAAAGGGCTTGGCGATCAAGCCCATCGCCGAGATGCATGACAACCTCGCCACCGCACTACAGAAGCGGGGCTTGGTGGACGAAGCGATAGAGCATTACCACCTAGCTATCGCGCTACAGCCGGACAATCTCAATACGCGCTGCAATCTGGCCGCCGCTCTCGCCGAAGGCGGCGAGCCGCAACAGGCGATTGCCGCCTATCGGCAGATCCTTGAGTTGCACCCCAGGCACATGGTGGCCCACAGCAATCTCTTACTTAGCCTCAGCGTTGACGAGCGCTGCAGCCCGGCCGAGTACCTTGCAGAAGCGCGGCGTTTTGATAGCAAGCTTGCTACCAACAAGTCCGAATTTGATCGGCCAGATGACATCGGTCGTCGACGACTCCGTATTGGCTTCGTTTCAGGCGATCTTCGCGGCCACCCGGTCGGATACTTTCTCGAAGGAGTCCTTCGCTGCTTGGACCTTACTCAGTTCGAACTCTTCGCGTACCCGACGATTGCGAAGCACGACGAACTCACGGCGCGGATCAGACCGCTCTTTGCGGGCTGGCGCCTCTTGAAGGGGCTCGACGACGCGGCTGCGGCGAAAGCGATTCGGGCCGATGGCATAGACATCCTGCTCGATTTGGCCGGGCACTCTGGTGAAAATCGCTTGCCCCTGTTCGGGTTGCGGCCAGCGCCAGTACAAGTCAGCTGGCTCGGCTACTTTGCCAGTACCGGGGTCTCGGCCATCGACTACGTGCTGGCAGACGACGTGTGCGTGCCACCCGGCAGTGAGCAGTTCTTTACCGAGAGAGTGTGGCGCCTGCCCGAAACCCGCCTGTGCTTCACCCCGCCGGCCGAGGGATCGACACCTGAGGTTACTGCGTTGCCCGCGCTGCGCAATGGGCACATCACCTTCGGCTGCTTTCAGCGCCTGCCGAAGATCAATGACGCTGTGCTCGACGTATGGGGGCGAGTCTTCGCAGCGCTTCCGAATGCGCGCTTGTTGCTGCAAAGCCACCAGACCGGTCGTCCGCTTTACGCCGAGCAGATATCGGCCCGGCTCGAAGCGGCCGGAATTTCCCGCGACCGGGCCACGGTGCGCGGCCCCGCGCCACGCGATTCCTACCTGGAGTCCTATGGCGAAGTCGACATTGTTCTCGACACCTTCCCCTACACCGGCGGCACCACCACCTGCGAAGCGCTCTGGATGGGCGTGCCGACCATCACGCTCACTGGGGAGTCGATGATCGCCCGCCAAGGTGTCGCGATGATGAGTGCCGCCAGGCTGCCTGATTGGGTGGCGGCCGATGCGGGCCAGTACGTCGGCAAGGCCGTGGCGTTCGGCACGGCGGTCGATGAGCTCGCGCAACTGCGCGCCACGCTGCGGCAGCGGATCCAGGGAACACCTCTGTTCGACATCCAGTTGTTCGCGCATCGCCTGGGGGCTGCACTGACCGGGATCTGGCGGGAGCACGCCGTACACAAAGCGTCACATCACCAGGTGCTGCGGCGCGATGCGTCGAGTCGAAGTGACGCAATTGGTCAGTCTGCTGGGCGGTGAACGGAAAAACGAGGGTTCTGGCTCGCTTTCATGGGCCGGAACCCTTGGCACGAACGCTGCACATGAGAAGGGGCGAGCAGGACCTGCTCTCGATTCCCCACCCACCAGGAGATATCCACCATGAAACTGAAGAGCGTCCAGCAAGGCTTTACCCTCATCGAATTGATGATCGTCGTCGCGATCATTGGCATCCTGGCTGCCGTTGCGCTGCCCGCCTACCGCGACTACACGGTCCGCGCCAAGGTGTCTGAAGTCGTGCTGGCGGCTTCGTCGGGCAAGACCACCATCTCGGAAGCCGCGTCCACGTACGGCGGCATGCCGACGACCGCGTCTGGCGCCATCAACTCGCAAGCCTCGAAAAATGTGTCGGCCGTTCAATATACGTCGGCAGGCGGTACAACTGGCGTCATCACTGCGACTGCTACCGGCGACACGAACATCAATGGCTCGACGATCACCCTGACTGGCACGTACTCGTCCACGACCGGTCAAGTGGATTGGCTCTGCAATGGCACCATCGAAGCCAAGTACCGCCCGTCGAGCTGCAAGTAAGCATTTCTTACTGATTTCAAAAGGGTCTCTTCGGAGACCCTTTTTGTTGCTCGAACTATGAAGTCCACAGAAGCCGCACCGCTTGGTGCGAGCAAAGGCAGCGACGTCCCGTCCGCACTCCTGCTTGCGCTGATCGTGGCGGCGTCGTTGTTCGCGTGGACCACGCCGAACCACTATCTGCCCTGGCTGTCGTTTCACAGCGAATTGGCAATGGCCGCGTCCCTGGCACTGGCCGCCACCTGGGTCACTTGGAAGGCCCGGCGGCAGCGGCTACTGCTTCCTGCCATCACGGTGCTGACGTTAGCCACTTCGACGGTACCCGCGCTGCAATTGCTGGGCGGTCTGATTGACTTCGGTGGCGATGCGTGGCTTGGATCGCTCTATCTCCTGGGCTTTGCGCTTGCCCAACTCGCAGGCTTCAGGGCAACTGCGCTGTGGACGATGCCCCGAGTCGTCGAGATGATGCAATGGATTGCGCTGATCGGAGCCCTGCTCTCGGTCTGGATTGCACTCTACCAGTGGCAGGGGCTGCAGTACCTTGGGGTTTTGGCAAGCAACGGTACTGAGGGCGCGCGGGCCTACGCCAACTTGCTTCAGCCGAATCAATTGGCGACCTTGCTCGTGCTCGGCTTGGTCGCCGGCGCGTTTCTCTACCAGCAAGAGCGACTGGGTGCAGTAACAACGCTGCTGGTTGTCGTGACGCTCGGATTCGGCTTGGCGATGACGCAGTCTCGCGCTGGCATGTTGGAGGTTGTCGTGGTCGGCGCCTTCCTTGCCGTCAAGCATCGAACCGTGGGTCAGCGCCTCGCCTGGACGAAGGTCTTGTTCGGCGTGGCGTTGATACTGATGCTGCCTCTCGCATGGGAAGCCTTGCGTGGCTGGTCGGTCCAAACCGGCAGCGGGCGCGACGTGACCGAACTGGCAACGGTCGGGGTGCGCCGGGTCCATTGGGAATCGATGCTCGATGCCATCTGGCGCCAGCCATGGGCCGGCTACGGCTGGAATCAAGTCGGCGCGGCACAGCTCGCCGTGGCGCCGGACCACCCGCCGAGCGGCGAAACGCTGGGACACAGCCACAACCTGCTCCTTGATCTGCTGGTCTGGAACGGCCTGCCGCTCGGTTTGGCGTTGGCGGCGGGATTGGCCTGGTGGTTCCAGCGCGCGACACGCGGTGCGCGCGACTCAGCGACCGTGCTGGCGCTCGCTTCCATTGTCGCTGTCTTCGTGCACGCGATGCTGGAGTACCCGCTTCACTACGCGTACTTCCTGCTGCCGGTTGGCGCGCTCATGGGCGCGGTGTCGAGTGGTGCCATGCCGCATGCCGCACTGGCCGCGCCCAGATGGATAGCGCCGCTCTTGCTGGCGCTGGCCTGCGGGATCACTGCCGCCGTCACGAACGACTACTTCACGATTGAAGAGGACGTCAGGCGCTGGCGTTTTGGACAGGCCCGCATTGGCATGGCCGCCGCTCCGCAGCGGAACTCCCAAGTCGTTGTCCTGACCCAGCTGGAAAGCTTTCTCTACTTCGCACAAACGCCGGAGCGAGAAGGGATGAACGCAGCCGAACTCAATTCGATGGCGGCAGTGGTGCGCCGCTTCCCTTCAAAGGAGAACACGATGCGGTACGCGGCTGCGCTCGCGGTCAACGATCGGCCGGGCGATGCGTCGGAGGCCTTGCGGCGCATCTGCAAGATCAATCCCCCGGCCGCCTGTAACGGCGCGAAGTCGCTGTGGAGAGCACTCGGCAGCCGCAAGCCTGCCATCGCAAGGGTTCCCTGGCCGCCCAACTAGGAGCTGTGCTCCGGCAAGGAGCGCCACTTCAAAACCCGAAGGTCGCCCGTTGCGCCGCCGTAGGCTCAGCCTTGAAGGCCAGTGCACGAATCTCAAAGTTCGCCTCGGACGCAGCAATTCCAATCTGCGCGAAGCCAGCGTCCTGCAGGGCTCGGCTCAACGAGTGTGCCGTGAAACCGCGCTTGTGCGCGTAGAAGTCGACGCCCGACCGCTCGATCTGTTCGCCCCAGCCATAGATCACGTCATGCACGGTGATCGGGCCGGCCGCCGCCGTGTACAGCACGTCATCGATGTCGAGCTTCCGGTTCACCATGGCCTGCAACACAGACGTCATGTCGGGCACGCGAATCTCGGCGTAACCGTCCGGCTTCAACACATGCAGGAAGCCGGCGAGCACCTTCACGCAGTCGTGCCGATAGTAGTGTTCGAGGTTGTGAGAACAGTAGATCGCGTCGAACTGCGCCGGGCCGAGCGTGAGTAGCTGACGCGCATCGAGGACCACATCGACATCCGGCCCTGGCGCAATGTCCAGCAAAAGGTGGGTCCAACCGTCGTAATGTGACGGGATTGCTATCTGCTTCATGCCGCCGCCAACGTTGAGAACGCTTGGCCGGTCGGTCAACTGCGGGTCGTTCCCAGGCAGCGGCTCCGCGGGTGGGCGGACGATGTTCTTGAGGAGGCGGGTAAGAATCATGTTGGCTCCGGTTCATTTCCATCGTGCGCGCCTTGGTCGCTGGGGCGGCTGCGAAAGGGCGCATTGTCGACTTGAACGTCGTGGCATTTCTCTCGCCACATTTTGCGTATCTCGCGTTGGAACGATCTCGCGAACGTCGGCGCATCGAACAGGGCAGAGCGCGTCACCCGGTCGCGCAGGGTTGCGCGCAATTCGGCGAGCTGCGCGATGCCCGAAGCGTGGTCGACAGCGCGTGCGATGTAGTCGCTTTCATCGCGCGCTATCCATTCCGACAGTCCCACACAAGTCAACAGGCTCGCGCCTTGGCGCGAGAGCAGCGTGGGGCCACTCAACGTGAGTGTGGGCACGCCCATCCAGAGGGCTTCGCAGGTGGTCGTCGCACCCCCATGCGGAAACGTGTCGAGCAGGACGTCGACCTCCGAATGGGCCGCAAGGTAATCCTGCCGCCCAGTGTCTTTGAACAGTTGCACCCGTGCCGGGGCGATGCCCGCATTGCTTAGCCGCTGAACCAGGCTCGTCCGCGCATCCGAATCCGCGATCTGCTTCGATTGAATGCGGAGCATCGAGGCCGGCAGGGCGGTGAGTACGCGCCCCCACAGGATCAGCACCTCGTCCGTCAACTTGCTCAGTCGTTGGAACGAGCCGAAGGTGATATGTCCGCGGGAGAGGGCGGGCAGCTCGCTCACCGACGGCAAGTTGTCGCCGGTCGGGATGGAAAAGCACAGGCGCGTGTCCGGGAGACAACGGGCTGTTTCGGTGAATTGGTCGATGTCAGCTGCCGGGGTCGAGACTGCATCGGTCAATAGATAGTCGATCGCCGGCACGCCCGTACTGGCCCAGTAGCCCAACCACGTGAGCTGCACCGGCGCTGCGCGTTGGGCGAGAAGCGGCAGCCGGTTGTAGGGGGTATGCCCCGACAGGTCGACCAGCACGTCGATTCGGTCTGAGCGCATCTGCTCCAACGCATCCACATCGCTGAGCCCCCAGATCGCATGCCATTTGCGCACGTGCGACTTCAGCCGGGATGTCAGTTCGTCCTGATAGTCATGGTTCGAATAGGCGAGCGGTTCCATGCCCGCTCCATCCCAGGACGCCAACAGGCCTTCAAGGAAGTATCCGACGGGGTGGTTGTGCAGGTCGCCCGACAAGAATGCCACTCGCAGGCGACGCTCCGGCTCGAAGGCTTCAAAGGGGCGCCCCGCGCGTGGGTCAGAAGGTTTTTGCGTGACCAACTCACCGTACCGCCGCGCTTCGTCGACATAGGCGGTGCTGCTGCATGACGGGTCGATCGACAGCGCCATCAGCAGGTTGCTGCGCGCAAGGCTGGATTCGGGGTTGAGCTCGACGGCCGTGCGGGCGGCGAGTTGCCCTGCGCGGTATTCACTGAGGTTGAACAGTGCCTGCGCCAGGTTGGCATAGACCGCGCCGTAGTTCGGAGCGAGTGCGAGCGCGCGTCGATAGCATTCCACAGCCCGCGTCAATTGCGTCAACTGCAGCAGCACGTTGCCCATGTAGAAGTGCAAGTCGGCACTTCTGGCATCGACGTCAATCCCTGCGGCCAGCACAGTGAGCGCGCGCTCGTGATCGCCGGCATCGTGAAGCGCTTTGGCCAGATCGCGATATGCCACGACAAAGGTGGGATCGAGCTCAACCGCACGCTCCAGTTGCCGAATGGCTGCCAACACCTGGCGATCGTCGAGCAGCAACTTGCCGTAGACGTAGCGCGCATCGTGCGAGCTGGGGGCCAGATCAACTGCACGCTCAAGGGACGGCGCTGCCTGCACGGATTGCCCGCGTTCGATCAACGCAAAGCCGAGGTTCAGGTGCGCTTCTGCCGATGAGGGCTGCGTGTGTGTGGCGAGCCGATACTGCTCGATGGCGGCATCCAGCTTTCCCTCCGCGAGCAACGCGTTGCCAGCACTAAGGAAGGACTGGACGTCTGACGCGTGGGAAGCTGGCGGCGCTTCCCGTCGGGCAACAACGCCGCGAAACAGCCGGCCGACCCAGTTCATCGGGAGACGTCTGGTGCGCCTCAGGTCAGATGCGGTGCATCAACCACTCGGTCAGGCCGTCGATGTATTCCGCGTCATACCCGGCATCTCGAAGGGCCCACTTGAAAGCGTTCCCCAATTTCGCCTTCTTGTAGAAATTCATGTCCCGGCCGGCCTTGAACTGATGAACCTGGAGGTCGACCTTCTTCAGCACTTCTTGCGTCTTGGTCGCAAACTTCTTGGTGCTGAAAGGCGATTCGAATGGAACACGATCGATGTAGAACTTCGCAAGCGTTTGCCCAAACTCCTGCTCCGCCTTCGCGTCCAGCCATTTCAGCATTGCTGTTCCCTTTTCAGACCACTTGTGTAGAGGTTTCATCTTGAAGGATGAGTCGGGCGATCTTACTTCTTGTGCAACGGCGCGTCGCCTCTAGGTGGGTGCGAATCCACCGCCCGCCGTGGACAATCTGCCGATGCCGAGCCCCTTCGTCCCCGCGACCCAGCCCATCTCCGCCATCACCCCCTTCTGGCCCGTCCTGGCCACCCTCGCGATCGGCATGCCGATGCTGCTGGCGTTCAACCAGCCCCCGTCGTCCACCTTCCTGAACCAGGCCGTCGCGCTGGTCGGCTGGGGCGGCTGGCTGGCGGTGCTGGCCACGGCGCTGGGCCGCGCGCCGCGGGATCTGCCGGCCGGTCTGCTCACGCTGCAGGCGGCGCTGTTCGTGCTGCTCGCTGCGGCGCTGGTGTCGCCGCTGTGGGCCGGTCTGCCGTGGTCGCTGTCGCTGTCCGCCGCGGGGATGATCGCCGCGGCGATGCTGGTCGTGCAGGCCGGCGCGCGGGCGCAGCACGACGGCTTCGCACGGCCGGCGTTCCGGGCCTTCTGCATCGGGCTGGTGGTGGCGGGCGCGTTCAGCAGCGCGATCGGGCTGGTGCAGGTCTTCGCGCCGAGCTGGCCGGACGGCAACTGGATCGCGCGCTCGTACATCGCCGGCCGCGCGGTCGGCAACATGCGCCAGCCCAACCACCTGAGCAGCCTGCTGCTGTGGGCGATCGTCGCGGTGGTCTGGCTCGGCGAGGCGCGGGTGCTGCGGCGCTGGGCGGTCAACCCGCTGGCGCTGCTGTTCATCTTCGTCGTCGTGCTCAGTGCGTCGCGCACGGGCGCGCTGAGCATGCTGCTGCTGACGGTGTGGGCGCTGCTCGATCGGCGCCTGTCGCGCCCGGCGCGCTGGCTGCTCGGCCTTGCGCCACTGATCTACTTCGTGTTCTGGTACGGCACTGGCGTCTGGGCCGCCGCGAGCCACCACGTCTTCGGCGGCGAGACGCGCTTCAACACGCAGGGCGATGTGTCGAGCTCGCGGCTGGGCATCTGGTCGAACACGCTGGCGCTGATCCGCATGCACCCGTGGACGGGTGTCGGCTTCGGCGAGTTCAACTTCGCGTGGACGCTCACGCCGTTCCCCGATCGCCCCGTCGCGTTCTTCGACCACACCCACAACCTGCCGCTGCACTTCCTGGTCGAACTCGGCATTCCGCTCGGTCTGGCAGTGCTGGGTCTGATCCTGCATGCGCTCTGGGTCGCCTGGCGCGCGGCCCGCGCCGCGGCACCGGCCGACGCCGCACCCGGCGAGGCGCTGTTGCGGCCCGCGGCCTTCGCGATGGTGTTGCTGATTCTCGTGCACAGCCTGCTCGAGTACCCGCTCTGGTACGCGTACTACCTGCTGCCGGCGGCGTTCGTGTTCGGCCTGTGCCTGGCGGCGCCACCGCCCGCGGCGCGCCCGGCGCGCGAGGGCCACGCGCGCGCGCTGCTGGTCGGCTCGGTCGCGCTGATGCTCGGCGGCGTGCTCTCGGTGGTCGACTACACCCGCGTAGTCGCGATCTTCGCGCCTGGCGACAAGGCGCCGTCGCTGGCGCAGCGCATCGTCGACGGCCGCGAGAGCATCTTCTTCTCGCATCATGGCGACTACGCGGCGGCCACCACCAGCGCGCACCCGGCCGACGTGATGCCGGCGTTCCTGGGCGCGCCGCATTACCTGCTCGACGCGCGCCTGCTGCAGGCCTGGGCCACCGCGCTGGAACAGGCCGGCGATACCGAGCACGCCCGCTACCTCGCGCAGCGCCTGCGCGAGTTCCACAACGACCAGTCGGCCGAGTTCTTCGCGCCGTGCGAGGCGCCGCCCGCGCCCGGCACCGAGCTGCCGTTCCAGTGCCTGGAGCCGGCGCGTCAGTTCAGGTTCGAGGATTTCCGGTGAGACACGGGCCGCGGCGGAGGTGTATTCTTACCAACTCCGCATCGATCGACAAAAGGTAGCGCCATGACTGCAACCGCCACGCTGTCCGAGAAATTCCAGATCTCGATCCCGAAGGCCGTGCGCGAAGAGAAGCAGTGGCGGGCCGGGCAGGAGTTCGTCTTCATCCCGAAGGGGCAGGGCGTGCTGCTGATGCCCGTGCCCGAGCTCGAGGCGCTGGCCGGGCTGGCCAAGGGGGCCAAGACCCACTCGCTGCGCGATCGCAAGGACCGCTATTGATGCGCGTCGTCGATACGTCGGCCTGGGTCGAGTGGTTGACCGGCAGCAGCGTGGGGCGCAAGCTGACCGGGGACATGCCGCGCCGCGCCGAATGCATCGTGCCGACGATCGTGCAGCTCGAGCTGAGCCAGTGGCTCTGGCGCGAGCTCGGCGAGGACCGCGCCGATCAGGTCATCGCCTACACGCAGAAATGCATCGTCGTGCCGCTCGACACGTCGACCGCGTTGATGGCCGGCGACCTGCACCGCCAGTACAAGCTCGCGACGGCCGATGCGATCGTCTACGCGAGCGCGAGGGTCCACGCGGCGGAGCTTCTCACCTGCGATGCGCACTTCGCCGGTCTGCCCGGCGTGCTGTATTTCAAGCAGCCGGCGGCGCGCTGACCCAGTCGCCCGACTTCCCGCCGTGCTTCTCCAGCACGCGGATCCCGTCCATCACCATGCCGCGATCCGCGGCCTTGCACATGTCGTAGACGGTCAGCAGGCCGATCTGCACGGCGGTCAGCGCTTCCATCTCCACGCCGGTGCGGCCGAGCGTCTCCACCTGCGCGGTGCAGCGCACGCTGCTCGTCGCGCGGTCGGTCTCGAACTCGACCGCGACGCGGGTGATCGGCAACGGGTGGCACAGCGGGATCAGCTCCGCGGTGCGCTTGGCGGCCTGGATCGCGGCGATGCGGGCCACGCCGATCACGTCGCCCTTCTTCGCCTGGCCGCCCTCGATCAGCGCCAGCGTCGCCGGCAGCATGCGGATGCTGCCGGTCGCGCGCGCGATGCGGTGAGTCTCGCTCTTGGCCGAGACGTCGACCATGTGCGCCTGGCCCTGCGCGTCGAAGTGCGTCAGCGGGGATGCGGGCAGGGTTGAACTCATGGCGCGAAACATCCTCGAAACGTTTGTGCGGCATGATAGCCACGCGTCCTTCTTGCCACGAGAACCGCCGATTTGTCCGAGTCGATCCCCCCCGTCTTCCCCGGTCGTCCCACCCGCCCGCTGCGGCGCCGGCTCACCGCCGCGTTCACCGCACTGGCGCTGTGCCTGTCCGGCGCGCTGTCCCCCGTGTCGGCGCAGAACCAGCTGCCCTCGCTGGGTGACCCGTCGGGTGACGATTTCAGCATCGCGACCGAGCACCGGCTGGGCGCCGAGATCATGCGCGAGATCCGCGCCGATCCGGACTACCTCGACGACCCGGTGCTGCTCGAGTACGTGCAGTCGCTGTGGCAGCCGCTGATGGCGCAGGCGCGGGTGCGCGGCAACCTGAGCGCCGACATCGACCAGCGCCTCGCCTGGGACACCTTCCTCGTGCGCGACAAGGAGGTCAACGCCTTCGCGCTGCCCGGCGGCTTCGTGGGCGTGTACCTGGGCCTGATCGCGCTCACCGCCACCCGCGACGAACTGGCCTCGGTGCTCGCGCACGAGATGTCGCACATCACGCAGCGCCACATCGCGCGCAGTATCGGCAACTCCAAGCGCCAGTCGATCCTCAGCCTGGCGGCGATGCTCGCCGGCCTGGTCGTCGCGAGCCAGGCCGGCAGCAGCGGCATCGACGCCGCCAATGCCGCGGTCGTCGGCAGCCAGGCGCTGGCGGTCCAGGGCCAGCTGAACTTCTCGCGCGACATGGAGCGCGAGGCCGACCGCGTCGGCTGGCAGGTGATGACCGGCGCCGGCTACGCACCGGGCGGCATGGCCGCGATGTTCGAGAAGCTGGAACAGTCCTCGCGCCTCAACGATTCGGGCGGCTACCCCTACCTGCGCAGCCACCCGCTGACCAGCGAGCGCATCGGCGAGGCGCGCGCCCGCATGGGCGTCGGCGGCGGTGCGGCGCCCGGCGCGGGCGCGGCGAGCGCGGCTGCCGCGCCGTCCGCTGCTGCCGCGCCGCCCGCGGTTACCGCATCACCGGCGGTCGTTCTGTCTCCCGTGGTCGTCGCGGCGCCTGCCATCCCGGCGCAGCTCGAACACGTCGCGGCCCAGGCCCGCGCACGCGTGCTGATGGACTCGCGTTTCGACGCCTTGCGCCGCTGGCAGGCGCTCGATGGCGACCGCGTCGCCAACACCACCGGCGAGAAGCTGCTCTCCGCGTACTCCAGCGCGCTGGCCTCGACGCTGCTGCGCGACTGGGCCCGCGCCGACACCTCGATCGCCGTCGCCGCCGGCCTGGTGCGCGGCAACCCGCGCGCCGAACGCGCGGTCGCGCTGCTGAACGTCCAGTCGCTGCTGGCGCGCGGCGACGTGGCGCGCGCGACCAAGGCACTCGACCCGTACCGCACCGACGGGTCGCGGCCGACGCTGCTGCTCGCTGCGCAGGCGACGCTCGCCGCCACGCCCGCGCTGGCACCCGACAACGCGGCGCTGCGCCAACGCGCCGAGCAGCTGCGCACCTGGACGGCGACCCGGCCGACCGACTCGCTCGCCTGGACGGCGCTCGGCCAGGTCGAGGAGCGCCTCGGCCAGCCGCTGCGCGCGCTTCGTGCCGACGCCGAATCGCGCGTCGCACTCGGCGATCTCGAAGGTGCGGCCGACCGCCTGCGCGCCGGCCAGCGCCGCGCGCGCAGCGGCGGCGCGGTCGACTTCATCGACGTGTCGGTGATCGACGCGCGGCTGCGTGATGTCGACGCGCAGATCCGCCTGCGCAAGGCCGACGACAAGTCGATCCGGTAGCGCCGCGCCGCTCTTAGACTCTCGCGAGGCCGGGCCGAACCCGGTGCCCATCGGGGAGTCGGTGCATGCGGTCAGTCGTCGAGAAGTTCCGGGCCTGGCCCAAGGTCATCGCGCCCATCGGGTCGATCGCGCTTTGGGCGGCACTCGCCACCGCGCCGCTCGCGCAAGCCGCCACCATCGCCGCGGTCACGCCGCAGGGCGAGGTGGCGCAGGTCCGCCAGATCACCGTCAAATTCTCCGAGGCGGTGGTCGCGTTCGGCGATCTGCGCCTGCCCGACCCGATGACGCTCGCCTGCCAGGGCGCGGCGCCCGCCGGCGCCGGCCGCTGGGCCAACGACCGCGTGTGGCTCTACGACTTCCGCGAGCCCTTGCCGCCCGGCACGCGCTGCACGCTGAAGGCGCGCGCCGACTGGAAGCCGGTCGCGGGTGCGTCGCCAAGCGCGCTGACCGGGCCGACAGAGTTCAGCTTCAACACCGGCGGCCCGGCCATCGTCTCGATCCAGCCGTACGACGGCGCGCAGATCGCCGAGGACCAGCACTTCCTGCTGCGCCTGAACGGCCCGGCGGTCGAGAGCACGGTGCTCGCCAACGCGTGGTGCGAGGTCGAGGGCATCGGCGAGCGCATCGGCGTGAACGTGGTCGGCGGCGAGGCGCGCGCCGCACTCCTGAAGGCGCGCAGCATCGACGCCAAGGAGGCCGCGCGCACGCTCGTCCTCGCCTGCAAGCGGCCGCTGCCGCACGCCGCGGCAGTGCGCCTCATGTGGGGCAAGGGCATCGGCGGCGTCGCCAACCCGAAGATCACGACGACGATCGAGCAGCGCTACCGCTTCACCGTGCGGCCGGCGTTCACCGCGGAGTTCAGCTGCGAGCGCGAGAACGCGAACGCGCCGTGCCTGCCGATCCGGCCGATGACGCTGCGCTTCTCGGCGCCGATCGCGCGCGAGACCGCGGCAAAGCTGCGCCTGAACCCGCCCTCCGGCTCCGCGCTGGCGCCGGTGTTCGACAAGGACGACAAGGCGACCGAGGTCGACGCCGTCACCTTCCCGACCCCGCTGCCCGAGAGCGCGGCGTTCACGGTCGCGCTGCCCGCGGACCTGAAGGACAACGCCGGCCGGCCGCTGGCGAACGCGGCGATGTTCCCGCTGAAGGTGGCCACCGGGGACGCGCCGCCGATCGCCAAGTTCGCTGCCGCGCCGTTCGGCATCGTCGAGGCCGCCGATCCGCTGCTGCCGGTCACCGTGCGCCACGTGCAGGGCGATCTGCGACCGGCCGCGCCCGGCGGCCAGGTGCGCATCAGGCAGCTGCAGACCGACGCCGACATCCTGGCCTGGTTCAACACGCTGCGCCGCTACGACGAGCGCCAGATCAGCGCGAAGGACGCGGGCCTGCCCGAATCGCAGTGGTTCACGACCGAGACCGACACCGATGCGCGCGGCCGCCCGATCAAGCGCCAGGCCGAGCGCTACGTCGCGACGCGCGAGCTGTCGCTGCTGAACAAGGACGCGGCCGCGAAGCGCCTCGACCTGCCGCAGCTCAACGGCGGCGACCCGCGGCCGTTCGAGGTGGTCGGCATCCCGATCGGCGCGCCGGGCTACCACGTCGTCGAGATCGAATCGCTGCGGCTCGGCCAGTCGCTGCTCGACAAGCGCGCGCCGATGTTCGTGCGCACCGGCGTGCTGGTCACGGACCTCGGTGTGCACTTCAAGCTCGGGCGCGAGAACAGCCTCGTCTGGGTCACCTCGCTGGCGCGCGGCAGGCCGGTCGAGGGCGCGGACGTGGTCGTCAACGATTGCACCGGGCGCAAGCTCTGGTCGGGCCGCACCGATGCGAACGGGCTCGCGAGGGTCGCGCAGGCGATCGACGCCGACGCCGTGGTGTGCCCGGGCGAGGGCGGCCTGTTCGTCACCGCGCGCAAGGCCGACGCGAAAGGCGTGCTCGACACCTCGTTCGTGTTCAGCAGCTGGCAGAAGGGCATCGAGTCGTGGCGCTTCAACCTGCCGGTCGGCCGCGGCGCCGAGCCCGACGTGCGCGCCGCTACGGTGTTCGACCGCACGCTGTTCCGCGCTGGCGAAACGGTCTCGATGAAGCACTTCGCGCGCACCGAGAACTCGGCCGGCCTGGCGGCGCTGAAGGCCGAGGACCTGCCGACGCGCATGAAGATCGTCCACGCCGGCACCGGCCAGGAGTTCGTCCAGCCGCTGAAGTGGAACGGCGTGCGCCACGCGCTCGCGAGCTGGCCGATCCCGCCGGCCGCCAAGCTCGGCGTCTACGGCGTGGTGCTCGAGCGCGAGAGCGCGGATCCGAGGCGCCGCCGCGAGTGGAGCAGCGGTGACTTCCGCGTCGAGGAGTTCCGCTTGCCGCTGGTCGATGCGCGGCTGTCGGGGCCGAAGGCGGTCGCGGTCGCGCCGAAGGAGCTGGCGATCGCGGCGCAGCTCAACTACTTCTCGGGCGGCCCGATGGTGCAGCAGCCGGCGCGCGCGTCGGCCCTGTTGAAGAGCCGCGGCGTCGCGTTCGCCGGCTACGACGACTTCTCGTTCGAGCCGCCGCGCGATCCCGCCACCGAGCCCGCCACGCGCGGCGACGAGGACACCGAGACCGCGTCCGAGGCGCGCGACGGCAAGTTGGTCGCCGACAAGCTCCCGCTGACGACCGACCGCAACGGTGCCGCCAACTTCACGCTCAAGGACCTGCCGCCGATCAGGCGCGCCAGCGAGATCACCGCCGAGCTGACCTACAACGACCCGAACGGCGAGGTGCAGACCGTCGCAACCGCGATCCCGCTGTGGCCGAGCGCGGTGGTGCTCGGCGTGCGGACCGGCTCGTGGGCCAGCGGTCGCGGCAAGGCGCGCTTCAGCGCCGTCGCGCTCGACACGCAGGGCCAGCCGATCAAGAACCAGAGCGTCGAGGTGCGCGGCCGGCTGAGCCAGGTCATCAGCACCCGCAAGCGCATGGTCGGCGGCTTCTACGCCTACGACAACCGCACCGAGACCAAGGACCTCGGCGCGCTGTGCAGCGGCAAGACGGACGACCGCGGACTGCTCGCCTGCGAGGCCGAGCTGGACACCGCCGGCCAGGTCGAGCTGATCGCCTCCGCCAAGGACGCCGCCGGCAACGCGGCCCAGGCGGCGGCGAGCCTGTGGGTGACGAAGCAGGGCGAGCTCTGGTTCGCGCAGGACAACGACGACCGCATCGACCTGCTGCCCGAGAAGAAGCGCTACGAGCCCGGCGAGACCGCGAAGCTGCAGGTCCGCATGCCGTTCCGCGAGGCGACCGCGCTGGTGGCCGTCGAGCGCGAGGGCGTGATGGACACGCGCGTGGTCACGCTGCGCGGCGACGACCCGACCGTCGAGCTGAAGATCGAGCCGACCTGGGGCCCGAACGTCTACGTCAGCGTGCTCGCGCTGCGCGGGCGCTTGCGCGAGGTGCCGTGGTATTCGCTGTTCACCTGGGGCTGGAAGGAGCCGCTCAACTGGTGGCGCGCGTTCCGCGTCGAGGGGCGCGATTACCAGGCGCCGACCGCGATGGTCGACCTCGCGAAGCCGTCGTTCAAGCTCGGTGTCGCGGCGCTGAAGATCGGCCTGCAGGCCCACGAACTGCAGGTGAGCGTCAGCACCGACAAGCCACAGTATTCGGTGCGCCAGAAGGCGAGCGTGAAGGTGAAGGTCGCGTTCGGCGGCAAGCCGCTGGCCGGCACCAGCGTCGCGTTCGCGGCCGTCGACGAAGGCCTGCTCGCGCTGCGCGCCAACGACTCGTGGGACCTGTTGAACACGATGATCCGGCAGCGCGCCTGGGACGTGGAGACCAGCACCGCGCAGAGCGAGATCATCGGCCGCCGCCATTACGGCCGCAAGGCCGTGGCGGCCGGCGGCGGCGGCGGGCGCGGCGCCACGCGCGAGCTGTTCGACACGCTGCTGCTGTGGAAGGGCGACGTGCAGCTCGATGCGAACGGCGAGGCGACCATCGAGGTGCCGCTCAACGATTCGCTGACCAGCTTCAGGCTCGTGGCCATCGCCGATGCGGGCACCCAGCAGTTCGGCACCGGCAGCGCCAGCATCCGCGTCACGCAGGACCTGCAGCTGCTCGCCGGCCTGCCGCCGCTGGTGCGCGAGGGCGACCAGTTCGGCGCGATGCTGACGCTGCGCAATACGACGACGCGGGAGATGAAGGTGCGCGCCACGCTTCAGGGCACGGTCAATTCGGGCACATCGCCCGACATCGTCCGCACGCCGCTGGCGGTGCCGGCGCAGGACGTGGTCGTGCCGGCCGGTGGTGCGCAGGAGCTCGTCTGGCCGGTGACCGTGCCGGCCGACGCGTTCAGCGTCACCTGGGAGGCCGGCGCTGACGAGCAGGGGGCAGCGCCCGTGGCGCAGCGGGCGCGTGACCGCGTGAAAGTGACGCAACTCGTCGCGCCTGCCGTGCCGGTGCGCGTATTGCAAGCCACGCTGCAGCAACTCGAAGGCACGCTGACGCTGCCGATCGCGGCGCCGGCCGACGCGCTGCCGGCCAGCGGGCCCAAGCGCGGCGGCATCCTGGTCGCGACGCAGCCGAAGCTGAGCGGCGCGCTGCCCGGCATGCGCCGCTACTTCGAGACCTACCCGTTCATCTGCC
>JAZKIO010000026.1:0-9652 GCA_040384825.1 Pseudomonadota bacterium | reverse complement strand
GACGAAGCGCGCTGCGCGCGCGGCCACACGCCCTGCGCTGCTCGACGCCTCCCACGCGCGGCGCAGCCCACCCGGGCGCGCCTTCGCTGCAACGGTGGAGCTCTTTCGTCAACGTGCTCAGGTGGTTGACGTCGCGGCAGGCGGCACCCGGCAGGGGCGATTTGGGTGGCGGTGAGGAGCGCAGGGCCGAGGTCGGCGCGCGCAGCGCGCTTCGTGATCTGACTCGCCGCGGTTGTCCGAGTGCAGTGAGCGCAGCGAACGTAGCGAGTTCTGCGGCGCGACCTCGGACCGAGCACCGGAACGAAGTCGACGCGCAGCGGCGACCGCCACCGGATGAGCTCCTGCCGGGTGCCGCCTGCCGCGACGCGCTCGACGGTGAAAGGAAAGTCATCTCAAACCTCCGTCACCACGAGCGGCGCACCAGCAGCCTTGACGGGAACCGGCCGCGAAGACTGCCACCGGATGCGATAAGCGATCAGCGTGTCGCAAGCCAGCAGCGTGAACAGCAGCAACCCCTGGAACACGCCGGTCAACGACTTCGGCAACCCGAGACGGGACTGAGCGAGCTCGCCGCCGATGTAGAACATGCTCATCAGGATCGCCGAGAAAATGATGCCGACCGGGTGCAGCCGACCGACGTAAGCGACGATGATCGCCGCGAAGCCGTAGCCGGCCGGCACGTACGGCGTGAGCTGGCCGAGCGGGCCGGCGACCTCGAGGGCGCCTGCCAGGCCCGCCATGCCGCCCGACAGCAGCAGCGCCGTCCACAGCGCCTTGCGCGACGAGAAGCCGGCGTAGCGCGCTGCCGCCGGCGCCAGGCCGCCGACCTGCAGCTGGAAGCCCGCATAGGTGCGGAACAGCAGCACCCAGAACGCGGCGACCGCGAGCAGCGCGATGATCAGGCCGATGTTGACGCGGAAGCCGGTGAACAGCTTCGGCACGCTGGTCGATTTGAGGAACGTGATGGTCTGCGGGAAGTTGAAGCCGGCCGGGTCCTTCCACGGGCCGTAGACCAGGTAGCCCAGCACCTGGTCCGCCACGTAGACCAGCATCAGGCTGACGAGGATCTCGTTGGCGTTGAATCGATCGCGCAGGAATGCCACGAGCCCGGCCCACGCCATGCCGCCGAGCACGCCGGCCGCGAGCACCGCGGCGACGATCCAGCGGCCGGTCTCCTTGTCGGCCGTCATCGCCACACCTGCCGCGGCGATGGCGCCGACGACGAACTGGCCCTCGGCGCCGATGTTCCACACGTTCGAGCGGAAGCACACCGCCAGGCCGAGTGCGATCAGGATCAGCGGCGTCGCCTTCATCGCCAGTTCGGTCAGCGCGTACACGCTCTTCACCGGCTCGACGAAGAAGATGTACAAGCCGCGCATCGGGTCCTTGCCGAGCAGCATGAACAGGACGGTGCCGATCACCACCGTGATCGCCAGCGCGAGCACCGGCGACATGAACGACATGAGCCGGGAGGGCTCCGGCCGGGCTTCAAGCTTGAGCATGTGCGGTCTCCTTGTCGGCGGCGGCATTCTTGTTCCACAGGCCGCTCATCCATTCCCCGATCATCTCGATCGTCGCGTCGGACGTATCCACGCTCGGCGACACCTTGCCCTGCGCGATCACCACCAGCCGGTCGCAGATCTCGAACAGCTCGTCGAGCTCCTCGCTGACGACCAGCAGCGCGCAGCCCTGGTCGCGCAGCGCGAGCAGCTCGCCGCGGATCTGCGCGGCCGCGCCCACATCCACGCCCCAGGTCGGCTGCGAGACGATCAGCAGCTTCGGGTTGGCGTGGATCTCGCGGCCGACGATGAACTTCTGCAGGTTGCCGCCGGACAGGCTCTTGGCCGCCGCGCCCGGCCCGCCGGCCTTGACGTTGAAGCGGCGGATCAGTTCCTGCGCCAGCGCGGTGACCTCGCCGGTGCGGATCCAGCCCGAGCGGCCGATCGCCTCGGTGCGCGTCAGCATCGTGTTCGCGGCCAGCGACAGCGTGGGCACCGCGCCGCGGCCCAGCCGCTCCTCGGGCACGAAGTGCAGGCCGGCGGCACGGCGCTCGCGCGGCGTGCGGCGCGAGATGTCCTTGCCGAACAGGTGCAGCGAATCCTTCGGCGCGCGCGGGTCCTCGCCCGACATCGCCGCCATCAGCTCCTGCTGCCCGTTGCCCGAGACGCCGGCGATGCCGAGGATCTCGCCGGCGCGCACCTGGAAGCGGATGTCGGACAGGTTCATGCCGAAGTGGTCCTCCTTCGGCAGCGTGAGGCCGCGCACGTCGAGCACCACGTCGCCGAGCTTCGCCTGCTGGTGCTTGAGCTGCGGCGGCTCGGCGCCGATCATCAGGCGCGACAGGCCGGCGTTGGTCTCGGTGCGCGGATCGACCATGCCGGTGACCTTGCCGCCGCGCAGCACCGTGCAGTTGGTGCACAGCGCGCGGATCTCGTCGAGCTTGTGGCTGATGTAGAGGATGCTGGTGCCCTCGCTCGCGAGCTGGCGCAGCGTGACGAAGAGCTTGTCGACCGCCTGCGGCGTGAGCACCGAGGTCGGCTCGTCGAGGATCAGGCACTTCGGGTTCGTCATCAGCGCGCGCACGATCTCGACGCGCTGGCGCTCGCCGACCGAGAGCGTGTGCACCGGCCGCAGCGGCTCGACGTCGAGGCCGTACTCCTTCTCGACCTTCATCATCCGCTGCGTCACCTCGGCCAGACTCAGCGACTTGTCGAGCCCGAGCCACACGTTCTCGGCCGCGCTCAGCGTGTCGAACAGGCTGAAGTGCTGGAACACCATGCTGATGCCCAGCGTGCGCGCCTCCTGCGGGTTGCGGATGTTGACAGCCTGGCCGTTCCAGCGGATCTCGCCCTCGTCGGGCCGGACCGCGCCGTAGATCATCTTCATCATGGTCGACTTGCCGGCGCCGTTCTCGCCGAGCACCGCGTGGATCTCGCCGGGCGCCACCTGCAGGTTGACCGAATCGTTCGCCTTCACGGCGGGGTACTGCTTGCTGATGTTGACCAGTTCGAGTCGCAACACGGTTCAGTCTCCTGTGAAGATGATCATGCTTGCAAAGTCCGGACCCGCCGCGCCGCGCGTTCGGGTCAGGCGGCGACGGCGCCGCGCTGGTGCCGCAACGCGCCGGCCACCCAGGTCTGCACGAGGTTGCGGTCGTCCGCCAGCGTCATCCACGCGAACGCGCGCTCGTGCAGGTGGCGCGCCACGTCCATGCGGCGCAGCGCGACCGGGTCGGCGGCCCAGTCCCACACGCACACGTCAGCCACGCGGCCGGGTTCGAACGAGCCGATTTCGTGCGCGAGACCCAACGCCGTGGCGCCGCCGAGCGTGGCCGCGTGCAGCGCCTTCCATGCGGTCAGGCGCTGGCCGGCCATCGCCTGCACCTTGTAGGCGTCGGCCATGGTGCGGACCATCGACAGGCTCGTGCCACCGCCGACGTCGGTCGCCAGGCTCACCGCGGCGCCGGCCGCGATCGCGGCGTTCCAGTCGAACAGGCCGCTGCCGAGGAACAGGTTGGACGACGGGCTGTGCGCGATCTGCGCGCCCGAGGCACGCAGCGCCTCCCGGTCGGCGTCGTCGAGCCAGATGCCGTGCGCGAGCACGCTGCGCTTGTGAAGGAGGCCGGCGCGCGCATACACGTCGAGGTAGCTGCGCGCCTCCGGGAACAGCTCCTTCACCCACGCGACCTCGGCCCGGTTCTCGGCGACGTGGGTCTGCATGTAGAGCGTCGGGTCGGCGGCACAGAGCGCGCCGGCCATCGCCAGCTGCTCGGGCGTGCTGGATGGCGCGAAGCGCACGGTCACCGCGTAGGCGAGCCGGTCGGTGCCGTGCCAGCGGGAGATCAGGTCGAGCGAATCGGCCTGCGCCTGCACGACGTCGTCGCGCAGGCCATCGGGCGAGTGGCGGTCCTGCAGCACCTTGCCGGTGATCAGGCGCATGCCGTGCTGCTGCGCGGCGGCGAACAGCGCGTCCGCCGAAACCTTGTGCGCGGTCGGGAACACCACGGCGGCGGTCGTGCCGTGCGCCAGCAGCGCCTCGACGAACAGCTTGGCGCCCAGGCGCGAGCGCTCCGGGTCGGCGAACGCGGTCTCGGCCGGGAAGGTGTAGGTGTTCAGCCAGTCGAGCAGCTCGGTGCCGTAGCTCGCGATCACGTCGAGCTGCGGCATGTGGACGTGGGTGTCGATGAAGCCGGGCAGGATCAGGCGGCCGCGCTGGTCGTGGCGCTCCCAAATGGCGTCGGGGGATTCGGCCTGCGCGCCGACGATACGGCCGTCCTCGATGAGCAGCCAGTGGTCGGGGCGAAAGCGCACCGCGTCGGACTCGATCTCGCCCCAGGCCGGGTCGGCGGTGAAGTCGAGCAGATCGCCGCGGAGGGCGAGGCGGCGCGCGGCCCCCTCACCCCGGCCCTCTCCCCCGTGGCCGGGGGCGAGGGAGTCGGCTCTTCCCCCTCTCCCGCTCGAGGGAGAGGGCCGGGGTGAGGGTCGCGAAGGTGCGCTCATGCCGTCGCTCCTTGCACGCGCTTCAACATCCCGTGCCCCGCCAGATTGCGCGCCACGTCCCGCACCTGGTCGCGCAGCCAGCGGCCCGAGGCCGACGCATGCGTCAGGTCGTGCCACAGCTGGTAATACGTCAGCGGCGGGAACGGCACCGGGCAGCGCACGATGCGCACCGGCAGGCTGTCCACGTAGCGCGAGCAGAACAGCCGGCCGGTCGTCAGCACCAGCAGGCTTTGCGCCACCATCAGCGGGATCAGGCTGAAGTGCGCGCTGCGCACCATCACGTCGCGGCTGACGCCGAGCGACGCGAGGTGCTCGTCGATCACGCCCGGCGAGGCGCCCTGCGAGCCGGCGAAGAATGGCGTCGGCGCCACGTGCTCGCAGGCCAGGTAGCGCTCGGGCGACCAGCCGCGGCCGTTGGCGGCGCGCACGACCGGGTGGTCCTCGGCGACCAGGCAGACGATCTCGTCGGTCAGCAGCCGCCCGAGGTGCAGTTCTTCCGGCGGCTTCAGCCAGTTGCCGATCACCAGGTCGACCTCGGCCGCCGCCAACCCGCGCCGGTAGTCGAACCCGCCGGACAGCGGCAGCAGCTCGAGCTTCACCTTGGGAGCGACCTGCTTCAGGTGCGCCACCAATTCGGGCAGGAACAGCGGATCGAGGTAGTCGCTCGCGGCGATGCGGAAGGTGGTGCTGCTGGCGAGCGGCTCGAAGGCGCGCTGGTGGGCGCGGGGGCTGAACAGCCGGTCCGCATCTTGCAAGAGGCGCGTGGCCGGGTCGAGCAGGCGCAGTGCGGTCTCGGTGGGCGCCATCGCGTTGCCGGCGCGCACCAGCAACGGGTCGCCGGTGAGTGCGCGCAGCCGCTTCAGCTGGGCACTGACGGCGGGCTGCGTGCTTTGCAAGCGCATGGCAGCCCGGGAGACGCTTCGTTCGGTGATCAAGGTCTTCAGCACCCGGATGAGGTAGAGCTCGATCTTGTCGAAGTCCAAACGCTGTGTCATATGGCATGCGTGATAAGCGATATGTCCGAGACTGTATACCTCGATGGCCGGAAGCGACTAAGTTTCGGGTTATCACCGAACCCGAGAAACCACCCATGTCCGAGCCGACGACCAGCCGCCCGATCCGCTTCTTCCACCGCGGCGCGGTGGTGGAAGTGAGCGACGCGGCTCCCACCCGCACCGTGCTCGACTGGCTGCGCGAGGACGCCCGCTGCACCGGCACCAAGGAAGGCTGCAACGAAGGCGACTGCGGCGCCTGCACCGTCGTGATCGGCGAGGCAGCGGCCCCTGGCGACACGCAGGCCGTGCGCGGCCTGACGCTCAGCACCGTCAACGCCTGCATCCAGTTCCTGCCGACGCTGGACGGCAAGGCGCTGTTCACCGTCGAGGACCTGAAGGCGATGACCGCCGACGAGGCGCTGCACCCGGTGCAGCAGGCGATGGTCGAGTGCCACGGCTCGCAGTGCGGGTTCTGCACGCCGGGCTTCGTGATGTCGATGTGGTCGAGCTACGAGCGCAACCGCGCGTGCGGCGCGCAGCCCACGCGCCAGCAGCTCGCCGACGAGCTCTCCGGCAACCTGTGCCGCTGCACCGGCTACCGGCCGATCCTCGACGCCGGCCAGCGCATGTTCGATCTGCCGGCGATCGCGCTCGACACCGCGCCCGTGCTTGCCGCACTCGACAGCCTGAAGAGCGACGCCGCCACGTTCAGCTACGCCGGAACGGGCAGCACCGACCGCTTCTTCGCGCCGACCACGCTGGACGAACTCGCAGCACTGCGCGAGGCGCACCCGAAGGCCCAGCTGCTCGCCGGCTCGACCGACGTCGGCCTGTGGGTCAACAAGCAGTTCCGCCCGCTGGGCGACATCCTCTACGTGGGCGCCGTCGACGAGATGAAGCGCGTCGCCGAGCAGGGCGACGAGCTCTACATCGGCGCTGGCGCATCGCTCGAAGCCGCGTGGTCGGCGCTCGCCCGGCGCTTCCCCACGCTGACCGACGTGTGGCTGCGCTTCGCCTCGCCGCCGATCCGCAACGCCGGCACGATGGGCGGCAACGTCGCCAACGGCTCGCCGATCGGCGATTCGGCGCCGGTGCTGATGGCGCTCGACGCGCAGATCGAGCTGCGCAAGGGCGAACGCACGCGCCGCATGCCGCTCGCCACCTTCTATGTCGACTACATGAAGAACCTGCTCGAGGACGGCGAGTTCGTGCAGGGCCTGGCAGTGCCGCTGACCGTCACCTCGCGCCAGGTGCGCGCCTACAAGATCAGCAAGCGCTTCGATTGCGACATCTCGGCCGTGTGCGCCGGCTTCTCGATCGAGCTGGATGCGGCCGGAACCGTGCGCACCGTGCGCCTGGCCTACGGCGGCATGGCCGCCACCGTGAAGCGCGGCGCGGGCGCGGAGGCCGCGATCCTCGGCCAGCCGTGGACGCAGGCGACGGTGAACGCCGCGAAGGCCGCGCTCGCCGAGGACTTCAAGCCGCTGTCCGACATGCGGGCCAGCGCCGCCTACCGCCTGCAGGTCGCGCAGAACCTGCTGCAGCGCCTGTGGCTCGAGACCCGCGCCGACGACCCGCTGCCCACCAGCGCCACCAGCGTGTTCAGCGTGATGCCGCACCAGACCGGCGCCACTACTGCGGCCGCCGAGGAGACCTGACATGAACAAGCCTGTCGACGCCCTGCTGCTGCAACCGAACGAGGCCTTCGCCGACTACCTGAAGAACACCGCCGCGCGCATCGACGAGGGCGCCGAGGCGATCGCCGTCGCGGCCGGCGCGCGGGTCGGCATCAGCCGGCCGCACGAGTCCGCGCAATTGCATGTCGCCGGCGAGGCGACCTACATCGACGACATCCGCGAGCACGCCGGCACGCTGCACTGCGCGCTCGGCCTGTCGCCGGTCGCGCATGGTCGGCTCACTGCCATGGCGCTGGACACGATCCGCGCGCTGCCCGGCGTCGTCGCGGTGCTGTGGGCGGCCGACATCCCGGGGCCGAACGACTGCGGCTCGATCGTCCACGACGACCCGATCCTGTGCGAGGGAGAGATCCGCTACCTGGGCCAGCCAGCTTTTGCTGTGATCGCCGAGACACGCGACATCGCCCGCCGCGCCGCCGCCCGCGCGAAGGACGTGCTGACGATCGCCGCCGAGCCGCCTGTTCTGACGCCGCAGCAGGCCCATGCCAAGGGCCAGTACGTGCTGCCGCCGATGCACCTGGTGCGCGCGACGAACGAGGGCGGCGCACAAGCCGCCATCGCCAAGGCGCCGCGCCGGCTGAAAGGCACGTTCGACGTCGGCGGCCAGGAACAGTTCTACCTCGAGGGCCAGATCAGCTACGCGATCCCGACCGAAGGTGGCGGCATGCACGTGTACTGCTCGACGCAGCACCCGAGCGAGATGCAGCACCTGGTCGCGCACGCGCTGAAGCTGCACGCGCACGACGTGCATGTCGAGTGCCGTCGCATGGGGGGCGGCTTCGGCGGCAAGGAGTCGCAGTCGGCGCTGTTCGCGTGCGTCGCGTCCGTGGCCGCCGCGAAGCTGAAGCGGCCGGTCAAGCTGCGGCTCGATCGCGACGACGACTTCCTGATCACCGGCCGGCGCCACTGCTTCTGGTACGAGTACGAGGTGGGCTACGACGACGCCGGCCACGTGCTCGGCGCCGAGATCACGATGGTCTCGCGCGCCGGCCACTCGGCCGACCTGTCCGGCCCGGTGATGACCCGCGCGCTGTGCCACTTCGACAACGCCTACTGGCTGCCCGACGTGGCGATGCACGGGTATTCGGGCAAGACCAACACCCAGAGCAACACCGCGTTCCGCGGCTTCGGCGGCCCGCAAGGCGCGATCGCGATCGAGAACATCCTCGACACGATCGCGCGCGCGTTGGGCCACGACCCGATGGACGTGCGCCGTGCCAACTTCTATGGCAAGGACACGAACAACGTCACGCCCTACGGCCAGGTGGTCAGCGACAACATCATCCACGAGCTCACCGCCGAGCTGGAGGCCAGCAGCGACTACCGCGCGCGCCGCGACGCGATCGCGCAGTTCAACGCGACCAGCCCGGTGCTCAAGCGCGGCCTCGCGCTCGCGCCGCTGAAGTTCGGCATCTCGTTCAACGTCAAGCACTTCAACCAGGCCGGCGCGCTGGTGCACGTCTACAGCGACGGCTCGATCCTGGTGAACCACGGCGGCACCGAGATGGGCCAGGGCCTGAACACCAAGGTGGCGCAGGTGGTGGCGCACGAACTCGGCGTCGGCTTCGACAGCGTGCGCGTCAGCGCGACCGACACGCAGAAGGTCGCGAACACCTCAGCCACCGCCGCCTCCACCGGCGCCGACCTGAACGGCAAGGCAGCGCAAGACGCCGCCCGCCAGATCCGCGAGCGGCTCGCCGCCTGCATGGCCGCGCACCACGGCGGCGATGCCAAGGACGTGCGCTTCGCCAACGACAAGGTCGAGGTCAACGGCAAGTCGCTGCCCTTCAGCGCGGTCGTCGCGCAGGGCTACCTCGACCGCGTGCAGCTCTGGTCCGACGGCTTCTACGCCACGCCCGGCCTGAGCTGGGACCGCGACAAGATGTTCGGTCGGCCGTTCTACTACTTCGCCTACGGCGCCGCGGTGAGCGAGGTCGTCGTCGACACGCTCACCGGCGAGTGGAAGCTGCTGCGCGCCGACATCCTGCACGACGCCGGCCGCTCGCTGAACCCCGCCGTCGACATCGGCCAGATCGAAGGCGCCTTCATCCAGGGCATGGGCTGGCTGACGACCGAGGAACTCGTGTGGCACCCGCAGAGCGGCAAGCTGACGACGCATGCGCCCAGCACCTACAAGATCCCGACCGCCAACGACTGCCCGCCCGTCTTCAACGTGAAGCTGTTCGACGGCCCGAACGTGGAAGACAGCATCCACCGCAGCAAGGCCGTCGGCGAGCCGCCGCTGTTGCTGCCGTTCTCGGTGTTCTTCGCGATCCGGGATGCGATCTCTGCTGCGGGGGAGCATCGCGTCGATCCGCCGCTGACCGCGCCTGCGACCAGTGAGGCGATCTTGCGGGCGATCACTGCTGTGCAGGTCGCGTAGGTCATGGTCGAGCGGCTCAGGCACGCCCGGGTGGGCTGCGCCGCGCGACGGAGGCGGTCATCGCTTCGCGATGACTGC
>JAZKIO010000025.1:0-9711 GCA_040384825.1 Pseudomonadota bacterium | reverse complement strand
CGCCGGCGGTGATGACACCCTTGTAACGTTCCAGCATGGCCGGAACCTGTTCGCTCTGATCCGGGTGGATCAGCAGAACGATTTCGTAATGACGCATTGAATCTCCTTGTGGATACCGCGGCCGCGAGGGTTGCGCAGTGGAAAGCCACCCCGAAGCGTCAAGACTCAGGTGTGGCAAGGCGAGCCGACGATTATAGCCCGCTTCCGCGCTCTGCGGCAGGGGGCCGTTCAGGCGGGTCCGGGATCGCGCAGCGCCCGGGCGAAGGCCCGCTCCTCCGGACGCGGCGCGGGCGTCAGCAGGCTGACCACCACGCAGGCGGCGAATCCCATCGGCACGCCGAACACGCCGGCCGAGACGGGCAGGATGCCGCCCCACAGCTCGACCGGCGCGGTCACGCCGAACAGCCCGCGCAGCCAGGCCTCGTTGCGGATCAGGTAGTACAGCGTCAGCCCCAGCCCGCTGGCCATGCCGCACAGCGCTCCCCACCGGTTGGCGCGGCTCCAGAAGATGCCGAGCACCAGGGCCGGGAAGAACGCCGAGGCTGCGATCGAGAACGCCGCGGTGACGAGGAAGAGGATGTCCGCCGGCCGCTGCGCCGCGACGGCCGCCGCCGCCAGCGCGGCCACCAGCAGCAGCACCTTCGACACGGTGACACGCCGCGTCGCGGACGCCTCCGGGCCGAGCAGCTTGAAGTACAGGTCGTGCGACAACGCATTGCCGATCGTCAGCAGCAGCCCGTCCGCCGTCGACAGCGCCGCGGCCAGCCCGCCGGCCGCGACCATGCCGGAGACCACATACGGCAGCCCGGCGATCTCGGGCGTGGCCAGCACGATCAGGTCGCCGCCGATGCGGATCTCGCCGAGCTGCAGGATGCCGTCGCGGTTGATGTCCACCACCGAGATCAGCGACGAGTCGACCCGCGCCCAGCTGGCGATCCAGGTCGGCAGCCGGTCGAACGGCAACCCGACCAGGCCGTTGAACACCTCGTACTTCACCAGCACCGCCAGCGCCGGCGCCGTCAGGTAGAGCAGCAGGATGAAGAACAGCGACCACGCCACCGATTCGCGCGCCGCGCGCACCGAGGGCGTGGTGTAGCTGCGCATCAGGATGTGCGGCAGCGCCGCAGTGCCCACCATCAGGCAGAACACCAGGGCGATGAAGTTGCGGCGCGATTCGTCGAACACCCGGCGTTGCGCCGCATCACCCTGCGGATCGCCGCTGAACGGCTGGGCGTGCCGGGGCATGCCGGCCAGCGGCTGCGCGCGCGCTTCGTTGGTGGCCTGCGCACGCGTCCAGACCTCGCGGGCCTGCGCCTCGTTCTTGGGCTGCGTGGCGAGGGCCTTGTCGGCCGCCTGGATCTCGCGCAGCGGCGCGTTGCGCGCCTTCAAGTCGCGGCTGAGCTGCTGGGCCTGCGCCCGATCCGCGACGAGCGCGGCAGGCACGTCCTGCAGCTTGGCGGCATACGACTCGGCGCGCGCCTTGAACAGCGCACGGACCTCGAGCTCCTTCGGATCGATCAGCAGTTGCGCCTCGCGCTCGCCGAGCTTGGCGAGCTGCTGGCCGACGGCGAGTTGCGGCAACGGGATGCCCGTCTGCTTGACGGAGAGCCACACCACCGGAATCAGGTACGCGATCACCAGAATGATGTACTGCGCCACCTGCGTCCAGGTGACCGCGCGCATGCCCCCGAGGAACGAGCACACCAGCACGCCGCCCAGCCCGAGGAAGATGCCGAGCACGAAGTCGACGCCGGTCAGCTGCGTGGTGATCAGGCCCACGCCGTAGATCTGCGCGACGAGGTAGACGAACGAGCACAGGATCGCCGCGCACAGGCCGATCAGCCGCGGCGTCCGGCCGCCGTAGCGCGCCGCGAGGAAATCGGGGATCGTGAACTGGCCGAAGCGCCGCAGGTACGGCGCCAGCAGCACCGCGACGAGCACGAAGCCACCGGTCCAGCCCATCACGTACGCCAGGCCGCCGTAACCCTGCAGGTACAGGGTGCCGGCCAGGCCGATGAACGAAGCGGCCGACATCCAGTCCGCCGCTGTCGCCATGCCGTTGTACATCGCCGGCACGCGGCGCCCGGCCACGTAGTACTCGGCCGCGTCGGTGGTCCGCGCGACGATCCCGATCGCCGCGTACAGGCCGACGGTGGCGAGCAGGAACACGACGCCGATCCAGCGCCGCGGCAGCCCCGTCTGCTCCAGCACGGCCAGCAGCCCGACGAACGCGATGAAGCCGATCGTGTAGCGCAGGTAGATGCGGTCCAGCCGGTGACGGAACGCGAGCGATTCGCTGGGGCGCGGCGTGGCCACTCAGTCGTCCTCCGCCAGGCCGTCGATCGCGTCGATGCGCCGCATCACGCGCGCGTAGACGATCACGAGCACCAGGTAGACGATCGACGCGCCCTGCGCCGCGACCCAGAAGCTGAAGGGCCAGCCGAGCACGCGACCGTCCAGCTCGCGCGCGAAGTACGCGACGCCGAACGTGACCGCGAACCAGACCGCGAGCAGCGCCGCGGTGATCCGGCGCCGGCGGCGCCAGCGCGGCGAGGTGGCAGGCTCAGCGCTCGACATGCGGCGCCCGCGGGCTCGCCCGGAACAAGACGATCGATGCGGAGCGCTGGGGCATGGCCGCGATTGTGCAATCCCGAACGGCCCGTTCATCGCGCGCGCCGATCCTTCCGTCTCGGGGATTGCCATTAGGGGGTCGTCCGCCCACCCGGCCTGCCCCTACACTGCCGCACCCCGTCGCTGCCCGGCGCACCCACGTCATCGAAGCCATGAACCGCACCGATTCCGCGAGGCCGACTTCATCGCCCGATGCCTGGCAAGCCACGCGGGCGCAGACCTCGCTCGCGACGCAGATCATGGGCGAGGACGACGTCGCGGCGCCCGACAAGCAGGACATCGGCCGCCCCACCGGCAACGACGAGCGCGAGCTGTTCGTCTCGTGCGCGCCCGAGCTGGCGATGCAGCAGCAGTTCGAGCACCTGCGGCCCGAGTTCATCGCGGTGCACGACATCGCCACCGCCTCGTCGCAGAAGCTGCTCGCCGGCATGGCCGCAGCCGGCGGCCGCGCGGTGCAGAAGCTGACGATCCGGCGCCAGGGCAACGGCACCCCGCTCGCCACGCTCGTCTTCGCCGAGCTCCCGACCGCCGACGGTCGCACGCTGCGCATGTACTCGACCGAGGTCGACGCCGACACCGCCTCGCGCCACGCCCTCGCCCGCATGCTGCTGGCCTACAGCCGGCTGGGCGTGCTGATGGTCGGCAGCCTGCCGGGCCATGCGATCACGTCGGCGCTGAAGCCCTTCCACGAGCACATGCTCGGCGGGCCGTGGCCGAACCGGCAGTTGCTGCTGCTGCCGCTCGCCTCGGGCAGCACGCTGATTTCGCAAGGCATGGAGCTGGCGCGCGACACGGGCGTCAGCGTGCGCGCGACGGCGCAGGTCAGCCGGCCGGCCGACGCGTGGGGCTTCATCAGCGCCGCCTGGAGCCGCATGATGGAGGCCCCGCCGCGCCCCGGTGAACGGGCCATGCCGGCGCTGGCAGTGTCCCTGCCGATCGCCGGCGTGGACGCGAACGGCGCGTCGGCCGCCACCGGCACCACAGCATCGGCCGCCGACGCGGGCGGAGTCGACCGGCGCGGACCGGACCGGCTCCAGATGCGGCCGATGCCCCCGGTGCCGAGTGCCGCCACGCGCGCGAACGCGTCGCAGAACCCGATCGAACGCTATGTGCGCCAGATCAGCGAACTGCCGGGCATGGCGAGCTGCTGCGTGTTCGACGTGGCGACCGGCGCCGACATCGCCCATGCCGGCGCCAGCCCCGGCGCGGCCGACCTGGCGCTGCACGGCAAGACGCTGCTCGCCGGCATGAGCGCCAGCAGCCGCAGCATGGGCCTGGGCCACCTGCTGCCCGAGGCCGCGATCACGCTGGGTTCACACCATTTGTTGTTGCGCGGCCTGCCCGGGCACCCGGGGCTCGCGCTGCACGCCGCGCTCGACAAGATGCAGGCGAACCTGACCCTGGTCCGCCTGCAGGTGCAGCGCCTGGACGCGCTGCTGGCCGCGCCCCCGGCGCCGGCGCCCTGACGCGCGTCAGTGCACCACGCGTTCGAAGCCGAACGCACCGTCCTCGAAGTCCACCGGGATCACGTCCTTCGGGCCGAAGCGCCCTTCCAGGATCAGCTTCGCGACCGGGTTCTCGATCCGGCGCTGGATCTCGCGCTTCAGCGGCCGCGCGCCGAACACCGGGTCGAATCCGGCCTTCGCCAGCTCGGCCAGTGCACGCGGCGAGACGTCCAGCTTCATCTCCATCTTCTCGAGCCGCGCTTCCAGCACCTTGAGCTGGATCTTCGCGATCGCTTCGATGTTCTTGATGTCGAGCGCGTGGAACACGACGGCCTCGTCGATGCGGTTCAGGAACTCGGGCCGGAAGTGCTGCTTGACCTCGACCCAGACCGCGTCGCGGATCGCCTCGCTGGGCTGGCCGGCCATCTGCATGATCTGGTGCGAGCCGAGGTTGCTGGTCATCACGATCACGGTGTTCTTGAAGTCGACCGTGCGGCCCTGGCCGTCGGTCAGGCGGCCGTCGTCGAGCACCTGCAGCAGCACGTTGAAGACGTCCGGGTGCGCCTTCTCGACCTCGTCGAGCAGCAGCACGCTGTAAGGCTTGCGCCGCACCGCCTCGGTCAGCGCGCCACCCTCTTCGTAGCCCACGTAACCGGGCGGCGCGCCGATCAGCCGGCTCACCGAGTGCTTCTCCATGAACTCGCTCATGTCGACACGGATCATGTGGTCCTCGCTGTCGAACAGGAAACCGGCGAGCGCCTTGCACAGCTCGGTCTTGCCGACGCCGGTCGGCCCGAGAAACAGGAACGAGCCGGTCGGGCGGTTCGGGTCGCTGAGGCCCGAGCGCGAGCGGCGGATCGCATTCGCGACCGCGACGATGGCCTCGTCCTGCCCGATCACGCGCTCATGCAGCTTGCCTTCCATCTGCAGCAGCTTCTCGCGGTCGCCCTGCATCAGCTTGCTGACGGGGATGCCGGTGGCGCGCGCGACGACCTCGGCGATCTCCTCGGCGCCGACGGTCGTGCGCAGCAGCTGCGGCTTCGAGCCCTTGGTCGCGCCCTTCTTGGCCTCCTTGGCCTGCGCTTCCTTGAGCGTCTTCTCCAGGTCGGGCAGCTTGCCGTATTGCAGCTCGGCGACCTTGTTGAAGTCGCCCTTGCGCTTCCACTCCTCGATCTGGAACTTGATCCGGTCGATCTCTTCCATCAGGTGCGCGGAGCCCTGCGCGGCGGCCTTCTCCGCCTTCCAGATCTCGTCCAGGTCGGCGGCCTCGCGCTGCACGCGCGCGATCTCCTCCTCGATCAGGCCGAGGCGGCGCTGCGAGGCTTCGTCCTTCTCGCGCGTGACGGCAGCGCGCTCGATCTGCAGCTGGATCAGCCGGCGGTCGAGCTTGTCCATCGCCTCGGGCTTGGAGTCGATCTCGATCCGCACCTTCGACGCGGCCTCGTCGATCAGGTCGATGGCCTTGTCGGGCAGGAAGCGGTCGGTGATGTAGCGGTGGCTCAACTCGGCCGCGGCGACGATCGCCGGGTCGGTGATCTCGACGCCGTGGTGCACCTCGTACTTCTGCTGCAGGCCGCGCAGGATCGCGATCGTCGCCTCCACGGTCGGTTCGCCGACCAGGATCTTCTGGAAGCGCCGCTCCAGCGCCGCGTCCTTCTCGATGTACTTGCGGTACTCGTCGAGCGTGGTCGCGCCGATGCAGTGCAGCTCGCCGCGCGCCAGCGCCGGCTTCAGCATGTTGCCGGCATCGATCGCGCCCTCGGCCTTTCCGGCGCCGACCATGGTGTGGATCTCGTCGATGAAGACGATGGTCTGGCCTTCGTCGGCCGCCACTTCCTTGAGCACGCCCTTGAGACGCTCCTCGAACTCGCCGCGGAACTTGGCGCCCGCCAGCAGCAGCGCCATGTCGAGCACCAGCACGCGCTTGTTCTTCAGCGAATCGGGCACCTCGCCGGCGACGATGCGCTGCGCCAGGCCTTCGACGATGGCCGTCTTGCCGACACCCGGCTCGCCGATCAGCACCGGGTTGTTCTTGGTGCGGCGCTGCAGCACCTGGATCGCGCGGCGGATCTCGTCGTCGCGGCCGATCACCGGGTCGAGCTTGCCCTTGCGCGCGCGCTCGGTCAGGTCGAGCGTGTACTTCTTCAGTGCCTCGCGCTGGCCCTCGGCCTCGGCGTTGTCGACCGTCTGGCCGCCGCGCACGGCCTCGATGGCCGTCTCGAGCGCCTTGCGGGTCAGGCCGTGGCCGCGCACGGTGCCGGCCAGGTCGGTCTTGGCGTCGGCGAGGGCGAGCAGGAACATCTCGCTGGCGATGAACTGGTCACCGCGCTTGCCCGCTTCCTTCTCGGCCGACTGCAACAGCGACGCCAGATCACGGCTCGGCTGCACCACTTGGCCGCTGCCCTGCACCTGCGGCAGGCCCTTGATGGCCACGTCGAGCGCGGTCTTCAGCGCGGCGCTGTTCGCGCCGGCGCGGTCGAGCAGCGCCTTGGGGCCGTCGGGCTGGGCCAGCATCGCCGCGAGCACGTGGGCGGGTTCGATGTACGGGTTGTCGTTGGTGACGGCCAGGCTCTGGGCGTCGGCCAGCGCTTCCTGGAACTTGGTGGTGAGCTTGTCGATTCGCATGGGGAAAGTCCTCCGATTGCGACGGACATGAGGCGATCGGGGTCATTTTCAAGCGCTTCCCCGCGCCCGGCCTTTGCGCCCGGTCAATCAGCGCGTGACGATCCAGTAGCCCAGCGCCGCGCAGGCCAGCGAGCCGAACAGGTGGGCCGCGCTGTGCGCGAAGGCCAGCGCGATCTGGCCGCGCTGCAGCAGCACCAGCGATTCGCCCGAGAAGGCCGAGAAGGTCGTCAGGCCGCCCAGGAAACCGGTGACCAGGAGCAGCCGCAACAGTTCGTTGGGCGTGCGCTCGAACCAGGCGAGCGCCACGCCGATCAGCAGGCCGCCGACGCAGTTGACCAGCAGCGTGCCGAGTGGAAAGCCCGACCATTGCCCGTTGAGCCACAGCCCGGCCCACCAGCGCGCCAGCGCGCCGGCCGCAGCGCCGACCGAGACGGCGAGGATCTGCAGCCAGGGCAGCGTCGTCGTCACGGTGCGTCCGGCGCGGCGTTGCTGGCCGTGATGCCCCAGCGGGCGATGGCGGCGTCGTCGCTGCTGCGCGCGTCGACCCAGCGCGCGCCCTCGGGCGTCTGTTCCTTTTTCCAGAACGGCGCCTGGGTCTTCAGGTAGTCCATCAGAAACTCGCAGGCCTGGAAGGCCTGGCCGCGGTGCGCGGAGGTGACCGCGACCATCATGATCTGGTCTTGCGGCTGCAGCAGGCCGACGCGGTGGATGACGCGCGCGCCGAGGATCTCGAAGCGGCGAAATGCCTCGTCGATCATCGCCTCGATCGCCCGCTCGGTCATGCCCGGGTAGTGCTCGAGCTCCATCGCGCTGACGCCGTGGCCGTCGTTGCGGTCGCGCACCGTGCCGATGAAGGACGCCACCGCGCCGACGCCCGCGTCGCCGGCGCGCAGCGTGGCGACCTCGGCAGCGAGGTCGAAGTCGGCGGTCTGGACGACGACGCGCGGCGCGGTCATGGCGTCAGCCCCCGGTCACCGGCGGGAAGAAGGCCAGTTCGGCGCCCTCGCCCACCACTGCCGCCTCGTCGCACAGCACCTGGTTCAGCGCGGTGCGCAGCGCCTTGCCGCGGGCCAGCGCCGTGGCGTGCGCGCCGCCGCGGGCGATCAGCGTGTCGCGGATCGCGCCGACCGTGATGCCTTCGGCCGCGTCGATCGTCTCGGCCGCGCCGAGCGCCTCGCGGATCGAGGCGAAGTAGCGCACCGTCAGCTTCATGCCGACCACTCCGCGAACGAGAGGTAGTCGACCATGTCGCCCTGCTTGATCGCCTGACCGGCCGGCGTGTCGACGACGCCGTCGCCCCAGACCGCCGAGGTCAGCACGCCGGAGCTCTGGTTCGGGAACAGGTCGAGCCCGCCGGCCGCGTTGCGGCGCACGCGCAGGAACTCGCGGCGTTTGTCGGGCTTCGGCCAGTCGAAATCGGCGCGCTGCTTCACGCGAGCCGGGACGAGCGCCGTCGCGCCCTGCAGGCGCAGCAGCACCGGCCGCACCATCAGCAGGAAGGTGATGAAGCTGGAGACCGGGTTGCCGGGCAAGCCGATGATGTATGCGGCGCTGCCGTCGGGCCGGTTCACCGCGCCGAAGGCCAGCGGCTTGCCGGGCTTGATCGCGATCTGCCAGAGCTCGATGCGGCCCTCGGCCTGGACGGCGGGACGCAGGTGATCCTCCTCGCCGACCGACACGCCGCCGGAGGTGACGATCAGGTCGTGGCCCTGCGCGGCGCGGCGCAGCGCGTCGCGGGTCGCGTCGAGCCGGTCGGGCACGATGCCGAGGTCGGTGCACTCGCAACCCAGCGCCTGGATCGCCGCCCGCAACGTGAAGCGGTTGGAGTTGTAGATCGCGCCGGGCTTCAGCGGCTCACCGGGCATCGCCAGTTCGTCGCCGGTCGAAAACAGGGCGACGCGCGGGCGGCGCGCCACCTGCAGCGTGGCGGCACCGACCGTGGCGGCGAGGCCCAGCGCCTGCGGCGTCAGGCGCGTGCCGGCCGGCAGCACGGTGGCGCCGGCCTGCACGTCCTCGCCGCGGCGGCGAATCCACTGGCCGCTGGCAGGCACGGTGTTGACGCGGACCGACTGATCGACCGCCTCGCACTGCTCCTGCATGACGACGGCATCCGCGCCGGCCGGCACCTGGGCGCCGGTGAAGATGCGCGCCGCCGTGCCCGGCTGCAACGGCGCGCCGACCACGCCTGCCGGGATGCGCTGGCTCACGGGCAACAGCGTCCCTGCGGCCGGCACGTCGGCCGCGCGCATGGCGTAACCGTCCATCGACGTGTTGTCCTGCGGCGGCACGTCGAGGGTGGAGCGCACGTCCTGCTGCAGCACGCGGCCGAGCGCGTCGAAGGTCGATACGGTCTCGTGCGTCTCGACCGGCAGCGACGCGACGGCGCCGAGCAGGCGGGCGAGCGCTTCGTCGAGCGTCAGCAGCGGGGCCGAGCCGGATGCCATGGGTCAGGCGTTCGCGGCGATGAAGGCCTTGACCTTCGCAGCGTCGGCCGGCATCACCTGAAATCGCTTCGGCAGTTGCTCGATGCCGCGCATCGCGGCCGGCCGGTCGGGCTCGCGGCCGATCGCCTCGACGATGGTCTCGGCGAACTTCGCCGGCAGCGCGGTCTCGAGCACGATCGTCGGCACGCCCGGCGTCAGGTGCTCGCGGGCGACCTTCAGGCCGTCGGCGGTGTGGGTGTCGATCACGACGCCGAAACGCTGGTCGGTGTCGCGGATCGTCGCCACGCGATCGGCGTGCGTGCTGGTGCCCGAGACGAAGCCGTAGCCTGCGATGCGCGCGAACTCGTCGGGCCTGATCGTGAACGCGCCGCTGCGGTCGAGCTCGGTCTTGAACAACTCGCGCGTGCGCGTGGCGTCGCGGCCGAGCAGGTCGAACACGAAGCGCTCGAAGTTCGAGGCCTTGGAGATGTCCATCGACGGGCTCGAGGTCTCGTGCGTCTCGGCGCTGCTCCGCACGCGGTAGGTGCCGGTGCGGAAGAACTCGTCGAGCACGTTGTTCTCGTTGG
>JAZKIO010000024.1:0-58521 GCA_040384825.1 Pseudomonadota bacterium | reverse complement strand
CGCACGATCACGGTGTCGCCGATGCGCACGTCCTTGCGGTCGATCTCGTCCTGGTTGTGCAGCGTCGCGTTGCTGACGGTCGTGCCGCCGACGAACACCGGCAGCAGCTTGGCCACCGGCGTGAGCTTGCCGGTGCGGCCGACCTGCACGTCGATGTCCTGCAGCAGCGTGGTCTGTTCCTGCGCGGGGTACTTGTGGGCGACGGCCCAGCGCGGCTCGCGCGACTTGAAGCCGAGCTGCGCCTGCAGCGCTCGGTCGTCGAGCTTGTAGACGACGCCGTCGATGTCGAACGGCAGCGTGTCGCGCTTCGCGGCGATGTCCTGGTGGAAGCGGATCAGCCCCTCGGCGCCGCGCTCGACGCGGCTTTCGTCGTTGACCGGCAGGCCCATCTTGCGGAACGCCGCGGCCAGGCCATGCTGGGTGCCCGGCACGTCCCAGCCGACGACCTCGCCGAGTGCATAGGCGAAGAAGCTCAGCGGTCGCTTGGCGGCCTTGCCGGCATCCAGCTGGCGCACCACGCCGGCCGCGGCGTTGCGCGGGTTCACGAAGGTCTTCTCGTTCTTCGCCCCGCCCTCGATCAGCCGGCGCTGGCGCTCGTTCAGCGCCTCGAAATCGTCGCGCCGCATGAAGACCTCGCCGCGGACCTCGATCACCGCGGCCGCGAGTGCAGCGGTACCGCGCAGGCGCTTGGGCACGGTGGCGATCATGCGCACGGTGTGGGTCACGTCCTCGCCGGTCTCGCCGTCGCCGCGGGTGGCGGCCTGCACCAGCGCGCCATGCTCATAGCGCAGGTTGATCGCGAGGCCGTCGAACTTGAGTTCGGCGTGGTAGGGCAGCGGCGGCGCGTCGTCGGGGAGCGCCAGGGCCTTGCGCACGCGGGCGTCGAACTTCTCGGCGCCGGCCGGGGTGGTGTCGGTCTCGGTGTGGATCGAGAGCATCGGCACGGCATGGCGCACGGGCGTGAGGCCTTCGAGCACCGCGCCGATGACGCGCTGTGTGGGCGAATCGGGCGTGACCAGATCGGGGTGCGCTGCCTCGATCGCCTGCAGTTCCTGGAACAGCTTGTCGTACTCGGCGTCGGGGATCTTCGGCGCGTCGAGCGTGTAGTACAGGTGCGCGTGGTGCTGGAGTTCCTGGCGCAGCGCCACGGCGCGCTTGGCGGGATCTTGGTCGGGCATGGGCCGCAGTTTAAGCAGTCGGCACGCCCCTCGCCCCGACCCTCTCCCACCTCGCGGGCGAGGGAGAGGATGCCGGGTCAGCTGAAGAGGCGGCGGGCGGCGGGGCTGCCGGCGGCCAGGTCGCGCGCTTCGAGTGCGGCGTAGAGCTGGCCGAGCTCGGCGCCTATGGCCGCGAAGCTCTCGGTGCCGAGCTCGCGGCCGTGGTCGTCGACGATCACGGCGTCCATGCTTTGGGCGAGCGCCTGGGCGCTCGACTGCCAGCGCTCGAACGGTTTCGACGCCGGGTCGGTCTGCGGCACGTCGAAACTCAGCGTCACCTCGCGCACGGCGGCCACGTTGGCGTCGTCGGCGAGCGCGGCCTGCGAATCGAAGGTCAGCGTCAGCATCGGCGGCGCGCCCTCCTCGGCGCCCGGCATCACGAGCCGGCCCGGCACCACGCCGGGCACGAAGCCGTGGCGGCTGCCGTGCTGCTGGATGTAGCCGACGCTCCAGGCGGCGGCGCGCGAGCGCAGCTGCACCGCGAGCTGCGCGTCGTGCGCGCTGGCGAAGTGATCGAGCTCACGGGCCGCGGCGACGGCCTCGAGCATGTCCGGGAAGTCAGGCATCGCGCCGATCGCGTCGGCGAAGGCCTGCACCTTCTGCACGAATTCGGAGTACTCGATCTCGTTGAGCGCGCCGGTGCGGTTGGCCAGCTGCACGCCGGCCTGGAACTCGCCATAGCGCTGGCTGCTGGCCGGGAACTCCCACTCGCCGGTCTCGCTGTTCAGGCCCTCGATGCCGAACGGCTTGCCACCGGCGCGGCGGGTCGTCGGCACGTGCGCAAGCGCCTGGGAGCCGGCGATCGGCGCCTCGACGGCCAGCGTGGCGATCGAATCGATCAGCGCGTCGAGACGCGGGATCGTGCGGCGGTTGGCGCGGCGCTCGGCATGGGCCGAGAGGTCGGCGATCGCCGCAGCGGCGGCGTCGCCGGCATCGGGCTCGGCGGTCGGTTCGGCGCCGTCCATCACCGGCTCGCGCGGCTCGGTGCGCTCGGGTGCACGCTCGGCGCGCTTCGGGTCCGCGCGCCGCGCCTGCCAGGCGCCGTGCGCGATCACGCCGGCGAGCACCACGCCGCCGAGCGAGGCCAGGGCGATCGTGAGCGTGTTGCTCATGTCAGCCCCTCGCCCGATGGGTACATCGACCGGTCCCCCGAGGGGACGAGCCTTGCTTGGGGCGGCCCGGCGCGGCGGCTCATGCTGCTTCTGCCAGCGAAACGGCCGCGTCCATGTCGACCGTCACGATGCGCGAGACGCCCTGCTCCTGCATCGTCACGCCGATCAGCTGCTCGGCCATCTCCATCGCGATCTTGTTGTGGCTGATGAACAGGAACTGCGTGCCCTGCGCCATCTGCTTGACGAGCTTGGCGTAGCGCTCGGTGTTGGCGTCGTCGAGCGGCGCGTCGACCTCGTCCAGCAGGCAGAACGGCGCCGGGTTGAGCTGGAAGATCGCGAACACCAGCGCGATCGCCGTGAGCGCCTTCTCGCCGCCCGAGAGCAGGTGGATCGTGCTGTTCTTCTTGCCGGGCGGCTGCGCCATCACCTGCACGCCGGCGTCGAGGATCTCGTCGCCCGTCATCACCAGCTTGGCGTTGCCGCCGCCGAACAGCTCCGGGAACATGCGCCCGAAGTACGTGTTGACCTGGTCGAAGGTGCTGGCGAGCAGGTCGCGTGTTTCCAGGTCGATCTTGTGGATCGCGTCTTCGAGCGTCGTCATCGCCTCGATCAGGTCGGCGTTCTGCGCGTCGAGGAAAGTCTTGCGCTCGCGCGATGCGGTCAGCTCGTCGAGGGCGGCCAGGTTGACCGCGCCGAGCGCATTGATCTCGCGGTTGATGCGGTCGATCTCGCCCTGCAGCCCGGTGAGCTTGACGCCGTTCGCCTCGATGCCGGCAGCGAGCGCCTCGAAGTCGACGTTCGCCGCGACGAGCTGGTCCAGGTACTGCGCACCGCCCAGCTGCGCGGCCTGCTCCTCGAGCTGCAGCTTGGTGATGCGGTCGCGCAGCGGCTGCAGGCTCTGCTCGTGCTGCATGCGCTGCTCGTCGGCACTACGCAGGCGCAGGGTCAGGTCGTCGTACTCGCTGCGCTTGGCGCCGAGCGCGGCCTCGCGGTCCAGCTTGAGCGCGAGCGCTTCCTGCAGCCCGGCCTGGGCCGAGGCATCGGTCAGGCGCACCAGCTCTTCCTGCAGCGACGCGTGCGCCTGCTGGTTGCCGGCCAGCTGTTCGGTCGCGGTCTCGATGCCGCGCTGCAGCTCGCCGCGGCGCGCGGCCAGCGCGCGGGCCGCGAACTGCGCCTCCTGCGATTGCCGCTCCAGCGCGCGCAGCTGCTCGCGCGCCTCGGCGAGCTTGCGCTCCGCGACGATCACCGCGTCGTCGAGCTCGGCGTGGCGCTCCTGCGTGGTCGCGAGCTGCATGTCGAGCTCCTCGAAGCGCGCCTCGCCGGTCGCGCCGCGTTCGGCCAGGTCTTCGAGCTGCGCGTCGATCTCGGCCAGCTCCTCGTCGAGCTGCGCGCGGCGCGTGCTCGTCTGCTCGGCCAGCTGCGACAGGCGCAGCAGCTCGACCTGCAGCTGGTGCGCGCGGGTCTGCGTCTCGCCGGCCTCGCGGCGCGCCACGACCAGGCGCTGCGACGCGTCGGTGTAGGTGGCTTCGGCGCGCACCAGCGCGCTGCGGGCTTCCTCGGCGATCAGCACCTGCGCGCGCAGCTGGCGCTCCAGGTTCTCGATCTCCTGCGCGCGCGCCAGCATGCCGGCCTGCTCGGAATCGGGCGCGTAGAACGCGACGGCGAACTGGCTGACCGCGTGGCCGTCGCGGGTCATGATGACCTCGCCGTGGGTCAGCTTCGCGCGCTCGGCCAGCGCCTCGTCGATGCTCGCCGCGGTGTAGACGCCTTCGAGCCAGTCGTTCAGCAGCGCCTTCAGGCCCGCGTCGCTCAGGCGCAGCAGGTCGCTGAGCTTCGACAGCGTCTGGTGCGTGTTCGAGATCGCAGCGTTCGGCGGCGTGTAGAACGCCAGCTTGGCGGGCGGCGCGTCGTTGGCGAACGCACGCACGGTCTCGAGCCTGCCGACTTCCAGCGCGCCCATGCGCTCGCGCAGCGCGGCTTCGAGCGCCGTCTCCCAGCCGGACTCGATGTGGATCTTCGTCCACAGGCCCTGCAGCGAATCCAGCCCGTGCTTCGCGAGCCAGGGCTTGAGCTTCCCTTCGGTCTGAACCTTCTCCTGCAGCGCGCGCAGCGCGTCGAGGCGGGCGCTCAGGTCGGCCTGCTTGCCGCTCTCGGCGTTGACGCTGTCCTGCCTGGTGCGGCGCTCCTCGTCGAGCGCGGGCACCTGATCGTTCAGCTCGTGCAGGCGCGCATCGGCGACGCCGGCCGCTTCGTCGGCGACGGCGTGCTTCTGCTTCAGCTCGGCGAGGCGATCCACGTCCGGCGCGGCCAGCTGGTTGCGCTCGGCCGCGAGCCGGTCGCGGCGCGCGTTGAACTGGCGCTTCTGGTCGTCGAGGTTGCGGCTCTCGGCCGCCAGCACCTGGATCTGCTGCTGCACCGCGCCGACCTTAGTGCGTTGTTCGTTGCTGGCGTTCTGCGCGGCGCGCACCGCGTCCTCGAACGTCGGCAGGTTGCCGGACTGCTCCTCGGCCTGCGCGGCGAGCACCTCGCCTTGCTCGTCGGCCGTGGCGATCTGCTCGGCGATGCGCTCCAGCTCGTCCTGCGCCTCGGTCTGGCGCAGCGCCCACTGCTCGTTCTGCGCGCTCAACTCGACCAGCCGCTGCTCGACACGGGCCCGGCCCTCGACCACATAGCGGATGCGCTCCTCCAGCCGGCTCACCTCGAGCGCGGCCTCGGCCAGCGAGCCCTGGTGCGCGTGCAGCTCGTCGCTGGCGGCGTAATGCGCCTGGCGGATCGTCTCGAGCTCGGCCTCGCCGTGGCGCAGCTCGGCCGTGCGCGCCTCCAGCGCATTGATCGCCTCGGCCACGTTCTTCTTGACCCGCGCTTCCTCGCTCGCCGCGTCGCGGTGCTTCAGGAACCACAGCTGGTGCAGCTTGGTCTCGCCGCTGGTCTGCAGCGCGCGGTACTGGCTCGCGACCTCGGCCTGCTTCTCGAGCTTGTCGAGGTTGCTGTTCAGCTCGCGCAGGATGTCCTCGACGCGGGTGAGGTTCTCGCGCGTGTCCTTCAGGCGGTTCTCGGTCTCCCGGCGGCGCTCCTTGTACTTGGAGACGCCAGCGGCCTCTTCGAGGAACAGGCGCAGCTCCTCGGGCTTGCTCTCGATGATCCGGCTGATCGTGCCCTGGCCGATGATCGCGTAGGCGCGCGGGCCCAGGCCGGTGCCGAGGAACACGTCCTGCACGTCGCGGCGGCGCACCGGCTGGTTGTTGATGAAGTAGCTGCTCGTGCCGTCGCGCGTCAGCACGCGCTTCACGGCGATCTCGGCGAAGCGGTTCCATTGCCCGCCGGCGCGGCCGTCCTCGTTGCTGAACACGAGTTCGACGCTCGACCGGCTTGCCGGCTTTCGATTTCCCGAGCCGTTGAAGATCACGTCCTGCATCGACTCGCCGCGCAGCTCGCTCGCCTTGCTCTCGCCGAGCACCCAGCGCACCGCGTCCATGATGTTGGACTTGCCGCAACCGTTCGGCCCGACCACGCCGACGAGCTGGCCCGGCAGCTGGAAGTTGGTCGGTTCCGCGAACGACTTGAAACCGGAGAGCTTGATCGAATTCAGGCGCATGGCGGAGGCGAACTGGCGCCTAAGTGCTTGATTTGTTTGAGAAAAACCTGCAGGACGCAGGCTTCGAGAGAGCGCGGATGATAGCATTCGAGGCTTGTCCCAACGCTCTCGAAAACCTATTGCCATGGCCAAGTCCGCCACCCCGAAAACCGCTGCCAAGCCGGCGCCGTCGCAGCGCGAGAAGCCGGCGAATCCGCCCAGCGTGCCGAGCAAGGAACTGCAGGTCTTCCCGAACCCGACGCCGAAGCGCGATTACGTCATCCAGTTCCAGATCCCCGAGTTCACCTGCCACTGCCCGCTGACCGGCCAGCCCGACTTCGCGCACTTCACGATCGACATGGTGGCCGACAAGCTGTGCGTGGAACTCAAGAGCCTGAAGATGTACATGTGGAGCTACCGCAACGAAGGCGCGTTCCACGAGAAGGTGACCAACGACATCGTCGACGACATCGTGCGCGCGACCGACCCGCGCTTCATCCGCATCACCGCCAAGTGGTACGTGCGGGGCGGGATCTACACGAACGTCGTCGCCGAGCACCGCAAGAAGGGGTGGAAGCCGGAGCCGGTGGTGCAACTCCCTCGGCATGACGCGGAAACGGGCTTGCTGTAGCCTGACCTCATGACTTATTGCGTTGGCGTCAAGCTGGAAAGCGGCTTGATCATGGCGAGCGATTCGCGCACCCACGCCGGTGTCGACAACTACGCCAAGTTCTGCAAGATGACGGTGTTCGAGCGTGCGGGCGACCGCGTGCTGGTGCTGCTCAGCTCCGGCGGCCTGGCCGCCACGCAGGCCGCCATCGGGCTTCTGCGCAAGCGGGCCGGCGCGGACGAAACCGACGGCATCTGGGCTGCCGAATCGATGTTCGACGTGGCCAACCTGGTGGCCGACGCGATGCGCGACATCGAGCGCCGCGACGCGCCGCACCTGGAGAGCAGCGGCCTGAAATTCAACGCGTCGTTCATCCTCGGCGGGCAGGTCGGCGCCGAGCCGCCGCGCCTGTTCCGCATCTACGCCGAAGGCAACTTCATCGAGGCCGGCGCCGAGACCTGCTTCCTGCAGACCGGCGAAGCCAAATACGGCAAGCCGATCCTCGATCTGGCCATCACCCCGACGGCGACGATGGACGACGCCACCAAGTGCGTGCTGGTGTCCTTCGACTCGACGATGCTCAGCAACCTGTCGGTCGGCATGCCGATCGACCTGCTGTGCTACGAGAACGACAGCCTCGCCGTGACGATGAAGCGCCGCTTCGAGTACGGCGACGAGTACTTCGAGGTGCTGAAGAAGCAGTGGGTCAGCGGGACGCGCAAGGTCTTCCGCGAACTGCCGCCGCTTGCATGGTAGAGCCCTGCGACGCTATTTCTTACCGCCAAGGACGCCAAGACGCAAAGGACGCCAAGGAAGAGAAAAGGACCTAGCCTTTCATTCTCTTCCTTGGCGTCCTTTGCGTGATCTTGGCGTCCTTTGCGTCAACTCTCTTGATCTTGATCTTTGATCTTGATCTTGATCTTGATCTTGATCTTGATCTTGATCTTGACCTCGATCTACACCGCGTTCCCGTACGAATCCACCTCGTACGTGGTCACCTCGAACCGCGTCAGCTGGTTCTGTCCGAAGGCCATCGTGATCGGCACGTCGCCGGCGTCGCGGCCGCGGGCCATCACCACCCGGCCGATGCGCGGCACGTTGTGGCGGGCGTCGAAGGTGTGCCAGCGGTCGCCGAGGAAGACTTCGAACCAGGCGCTGAAGTCCATCGGGTAGCGCACCGGCGGGATGCCGATGTCGCCGAGGTAGCCGGTGCAGTAGCGCGCCGGGATGTTCATGCAGCGGCACAGCGTGACTGCCAGGTGCGTGTAGTCACGGCACACGCCGACCTGCTCGCGAAAGCCCTCCACGGCGGTGCGGGTCGAGCGGGCCTGCTGGTAATCGAAGCGGATGTGGTTGTGCACGAAATCGCAGATCGCCTGCACCCGGGGCCAGCCCTTGGCGGTGTGGCCGAACTGGTTCCATGCGAACTGCAGCAGTTCGCTGTCGACCTCGCAGTAGCGGCTGGGCAGCAGGAACTGCAGCGTGGCCGGCGGCAGATCGGTCGGGTCGTGCTGCCACGCGTACCAGTCGGTCGGGTCGTGCAAGCCCGAATCCTGGATCACCGATTCGCTGCGGAAGCGCACGCTGTTCACGCCGGCCGGCGCATTGACCCGGCCGCACAGGTTGCCGAAGCCGTCGAGGTACTCGTCGACGAGCAGCTCGGGGCTGACCTGCACGATCTCGGGCGCGAGCAGATCGTCGCGGCGCGACGGGTGCACGTGCAGCAGGTAGATGATCGCCATCGGCGAGGCGACAGACAGTTCGATGTCGAAGCCGATCTTGATGAGCATGGGGCGTGTGATCCAGCGGAAAGGAGAGATCGGCAGCGGGTGCGACCGGATAACGGAGCGTGTACCGCAGGGTAAGAGACGCGGCTCGGCAGCAGCAGCAGCGAACCGGCCGTTCGCGAGCGTCCTGCGACGCACCGGGTCGTAGTCGACTTCCTACGCACGAAACGAGCCAGCGGGCGCTCCACCCGATAATCGGCCGATGAATCCGCTGCTGTCGCGCCTCCACCCCTACCCGTTCGAGCGCCTGCGCGCGCTGACCAAGGACATCGTCCCGAACCCGGCGCTCAAGCCGATCAGCCTGGGCATCGGCGAACCGCGCCACGCCACGCCCGAGCTGATCAAGCACGCGATCACGGACAACCTGAAGGGCTTGGCGAGCTACCCCGCCACCGCCGGCGACCCGGCGCTGCGCCAGGCGATGGCCGCATGGGTGCAGCGGCGCTACGGCGTCACGGTCGACCCGAAGACACAGGTGCTGCCGGTCGGCGGCTCCCGCGAGGCGCTGTTCGCGCTGGCGCAGACGGTGATCGACCCGACGAAGCCCGGCGCGACGGTCGTCAGCCCGAACCCGTTCTATCAGATCTACGAGGGCGCGGCGCTGCTGGCGGGGGCCGAGATCGCGTTCGTCAACAGCGACCCGGCGCGGAACTTCGCCGCCGACTGGGACAGCGTCTCCGACGCCACCTGGGCGCGCACCCAGCTGCTCTACGTCTGCTCGCCCGGCAACCCGACCGGCGCGGTGATGCCGCTGTCCGAATGGAAGCGCCTGTTCGAGCTGAGCGAGAAGCACGGCTTCGTGATCGCCTCGGACGAGTGCTATTCGGAGATCTACTTCCGCGACGAGCCGCCGCTGGGTTCGCTGGAAGCGGCGCAAAAGCTCGGCCGCGGCTTCGACCGGTTGGTCGCGTTCACCAGCCTGTCGAAGCGCTCCAACGTGCCCGGCATGCGCTCCGGCTTCGTCGCCGGCGACGCGGCCATCCTGAAGCAGTTCCTGCTGTACCGCACCTACCACGGCAGTGCGATGAGCCCCGTCTACCAGCAAGCCAGCATCGCCGCCTGGAACGACGAGGCGCACGTGGTCGCCAACCGCGACAAGTACCGCACCAAGTTCGCACAGGTGCTGCCGGTGCTCGCGCCGGTGTTGCCGGTGGCGCTGCCGGACGCCGGCTTCTACCTGTGGGCGGACGTGTCGAAGCTCGCGCCGGGTGGCGACGAGATCGCCTTCGCGCTCGGGCTGCTCGCTCAATACAATGTCGCGGTGCTGCCCGGCACGCTGCTGGCGCGTGAATCTCACGGCGTCAACCCGGGCGCAGGCCGCATCCGCCTGGCGCTGGTCGCCGAGGTCGACGAGTGCCTGGAAGCCGCCCACCGAATCGTTTCATTCATCACCTCCCAACGAGCCCCGTCATGACCCAAGCAAGCACCCACGAGCTGCAAAGCACCATCGAACTCGCCTGGGAGAGCCGCGCGTCGATCAACGCGGCCAACAGCCCCGAGATCTACACCGCCGTCGAGAGCGTCATCGCCGACCTGAACGCCGGCCGCCTGCGCGTCGCCGAGCGCCAGGGCGTCGGCCAGTGGACGGTCAACCAGTGGGTCAAGAAGGCGGTGCTGCTGAGCTTCCGCCTCAACGACAACAAAATGATGCGCGCCGGCGATCTGGGCTTCTTCGACAAGGTGCAGACCAAGTTCGCGCACCTGACCGAGGACGAGATGCGCGCCACCGGCGTGCGCGTGGTGCCGCCGGCTGTGGCGCGCCGCGGCTCGTTCGTGGCGAAGAACGTGGTGCTGATGCCGAGCTACGTGAACATCGGCGCCTACGTGGACGAAGGCACGATGGTCGACACCTGGGCCACTGTCGGCTCGTGCGCGCAGATCGGCAAGAACGTGCACCTCTCGGGCGGCGTCGGCATCGGCGGCGTGCTGGAGCCGCTGCAGGCCAACCCGACCATCATCGAGGACAACTGCTTCATCGGCGCCCGCAGCGAGGTCGTCGAGGGCGTGATCGTCGAGGAGAACTCGGTCATCTCGATGGGCGTCTACATCAGCCAGAGCACCAAGATCTACAACCGCATGACGGGCGAGGTGAGCTACGGGCGGATCCCGTCGGGCTCGGTCGTCGTCAGCGGCAACCTGCCCGCGGCCGACGGCAGCCACAGCCTCTACTGCGCCGTGATCGTCAAGCAAGTCACGGCCGAGACGCGCGCGAAGACCAGCATCAACGAATTGCTGCGCAGCTGAGGGCCGTCCGCGTGGAATGATCGGCGATTCCCCAAGCCTGAAAGGATTCTCATGAGTGGCGGAAACATGGAGCGCGTGCTGCGCCTGATGTCGGAGAAGTCGGCATCCGACGTGTACCTTTCGGCGAGCTCGCCGATCCTGATCAAGATCAACGGCCAGCTGCTGCAGCTGAGCGACCAGCCGCTGACCCACGCGCAACCGCGCCAGCTGCTGGCCGAACTGCTCACGCCGAGCCAGCTGGAAGAGCTGGACGACACCGGCGAGCTGAACATCGGCGTCGGGCTGGCCGGCGTCGGCAGCTTCCGGCTCAGCGCCTTCAAGCAGCGCGGCTCGATCGCCGCGGTGTTCCGCTGCATCCCGTTCGTGATCCCCACGCTGGAAAGCCTGAATGTGCCGCCGGTGCTGAACACGCTGGTGCTCGAGAAGCGCGGCCTGATCCTGATGGTCGGCTCCACCGGCGCCGGCAAGAGCACCACGTTGGCCGCCATGCTGGAGCAGCGCAACCAGCAGCTGGCCGGCCACATCCTGACCATCGAGGACCCGATCGAATTCCTGTTCAACAACAAGAAGTCGGTCGTCAACCAGCGCGAGGTCGGCCGCGACACCCACTCGCTGCAGGTCGGCCTGAAGAACGCGCTGCGCCAGGCGCCCGATTGCATCCTGATCGGCGAGATCCGCGACCGAGAGACCATGACCGCGGCGATCTCATACGCGCTGTCGGGCCACCTCGTGCTGTCCACCCTCCACGCCAACAACAGCTACCACGCGCTCGGCCGGATCCTGTCGTTCTACAGCCCCGAGGCGCGCCCCGCGCTGCTGGCCGACCTGGGCGCCGGCCTGAAGGCGATCGTCTCGCAGCGCCTGATGCGCGCCACCGCCGGCGGCCGGGTGCCGGCGGTCGAGGTGATGCTCAACACCAAGCTGGTCTCCGAGATGATCGAGAAGGGCGACTTCTCCGGCGTCAAGGAGGCGATGGAGAAGTCGATGGCCGAGGGCTCGCAGACCTTCGAGCAGGACCTGGCGCGGCTGATCAACAGCGGCGTGATTTCGCGCGACGAAGGCCTGGCCTTCGCCGATTCGCCGACCAACCTGATGTGGCGCCTGCAGAACGACATGACGCCGGTCTCGCGCATCGCGCCCAAGCGCGAGGAGACCGACGACCAGGCCTCGTTCACCGAGATCACGCTCGACGTGCGGCCCGAGCCGGCGTCGACCTCGGCGGCGAGCCTGCGGCGCTTCTGAGCGCATTTCGCCGATGTCGCGCACGCTGCAACTCACCGAACAGCTGATCGCCCGCCGCTCGGTCACGCCCGAGGACGGCGGCTGCCAGGCGTTGCTCGCCGAGCGGCTGGGCGCCCTCGGCTTCGAATGCCACACGCGCGTGCACGGGCCCGCCGGGGCCGAGGTCACCAACCTGTGGGCGGTGCGCCGCGGCACGGCCGGCATCCAGGGCAAGCTGCTCGCGTTCGCCGGCCACACCGACGTGGTGCCGACCGGCCCGCTGGCGCAATGGACCAGCGACCCGTTCGTGCCGACCCACCGCGACGGCCAGCTCTACGGTCGCGGCGCCGCGGACATGAAGACCTCGATCGCGGCAATGGTCGTCGCGGTCGAGGAGTTCGTCGCCGCCTCACCGGAGCACGCCGGCTCGGTCGCGTTCCTGCTGACCAGCGACGAGGAAGGCCCTGCCGTCGACGGCACCGTCAAGGTCTGCGACTGGCTGCGCGAGCGCGGCGAGCGGCTCGACTACTGCATCGTCGGCGAGCCCACGTCCGTCGACGCGCTCGGCGACATGATCAAGAACGGCCGCCGCGGCACGCTCTCCGGCAAGCTGCGGGTGATCGGCGTGCAGGGCCACATCGCCTACCCGCACCTGGCGAAGAACCCGATCCACGCGCTGGCGCCGGCGCTCGCCGAGCTGGTCACGGTCCGCTGGGACGACGGCAACGCCTACTTCCCGCCGACGAGCTGGCAGGTCTCGAACATCCACGCCGGCACCGGCGCGGGCAACGTGATCCCGGGCGACGCGGTGGTCGATTTCAACTTCCGCTTCTCGACCGAATCGACGCCCGAGTCGCTGAAGGCGCGGGTCCACGGCGTGCTCGACCGCCACGGCCTAAAATACGAGCTAGCGTGGACGCTGGGCGGCGAGCCGTTCCTCACGCCGGTGGGCGACCTGAGCGAGGCGCTGTCGGCCGCGATCCTCGGCGTCACCGGGCTCACGACGGAGCTTTCGACCACCGGCGGCACCTCCGATGGCCGCTTCATCGCCAAGATCTGCCCCCAGGTGATCGAGTTCGGCCCGCTGAACGCGACGATCCACAAGATCGACGAACGGGTCGAGGTCGCGAGCCTCGATCCGCTGAAGAACATCTACCGCGACCTGCTGGTCCGTTTGCTGACATGACACTGATCGATCTCATCACCGCGCAAGCCGCCCGCCTCAAACAGGCGGGCGTTTCGTTTGGGCACGGCACCGGCAACGCGTTCGACGAAGCGGCGTGGCTGGTGCTGTGGTCGCTCGGGCTACCGCTCGACGCGCTGGAGGAGCGCGCGAAGAAGGACTTGACGGCGGACGAACAGGCGACCGCCGAGGCGCTGATCACCCGGCGCATCGAGTCGCGCCAGCCCGCCGCCTACCTGACGAAGGAAGCCTGGCTGCAGAACGTGCCCTTCCACGTCGACGAGCGCACGATCGTGCCGCGCTCGTTCATCGCCGAGCTGCTGGCCGACGGCGAAGGCACCGGCACGCTCGATGCCTGGCTCAGCGACACCACGCACCGGGTGCTCGACCTGTGCACCGGCAACGGCAGCCTCGCGGTGATCGCGGCGATGGCGTATCCGGAGATCGTGGTCGACGCGGCGGACATCTCGGAAGACGCGCTCGCCGTCGCCCGCATCAACGTCGACAGGCACAAGCTGGACAAGCGCATCACGCTGCTGCCGTCCGACCTGTTCGCCGCCGTGCGCGGCCCGTACGACCTGATCCTGTGCAACCCGCCCTACGTGAACGCGCAAAGCATGCTGGCCCTGCCCGACGAGTACCGCGCCGAGCCGGCCCTGGCGCTGGCCGGTGGCGACGACGGCATGGACCTGGTCCGCACCATCCTGCGCGAGGCGCCGAAGCACATGACCGCCGACGCCGTGCTCGTGCTCGAGATCGGCAACGAGCGCCCGCACTTCGAGCACGCGTTCCGGCGCCTCGAAGTGGCGTGGCTCGACACCAGCGCCGGCGACGACCAGGTCCTGCTGGTCACGCGCGATTCCCTTTCCAAGTACAAGTGGTCCTGATTCCATGCTCGCTCTGAACAACGTCTCCCTGCGCCGCGGCGTCAAGCTCGTCCTCGACGGCGCCAGCGTCGTGCTGCAGCCCGGCGAGAAGGTCGGCCTGGTCGGCCGCAACGGCGCCGGCAAGTCCTCGCTGTTCTCGCTGCTGACCCATCGGCTGCAGTCGGACGCCGGCGATGTGGCCATGCCGCCGCGCTGGCGCATCGGCGAGGTCGCGCAGGACATGCCCGAGACCGACCAGGGCGCGACCGACTTCGTGCTCGAAGGCGACACCCGCCTGATGGAAGCGCAGGCGCAGCTCGTGCAGGCCGAGCTCGACGACGACGGCCACGCCATGGCCGAGGCCCACCACGCGATCAGCGATGCCGGCGGCTTCGAGGCGCGTCCGCGGGCGCAGGCGATGCTGCTCGGCCTGGGCTTCAAGACCAGCGAACTCGATTCGCCGGTCGACAGCTTCTCGGGCGGCTGGCGCATGCGCCTGCAGCTCGCGCGCGCGCTGATGTGCCCGGCCGACCTGATGCTGCTCGACGAGCCGACCAACCACCTGGACCTGGACGCGCTCGTCTGGCTCGAGGCCTGGCTGAAGCGCTTCGAGGGCACGATGATCGTGATCAGCCACGACCGCGAATTCCTCGACGCGATCACCAACGTCACGCTGCACCTCGACGCGACGAAGCTGACGCGCTACACCGGCAACTACACCGCGTTCGAGGAGATGCGCGCGGAGCGGATGATGCAGGCGCAGGCCAACTTCGCGAAGCAGCAGGAGCGCATGGCGCACCTGCAGAAGTTCATCGACCGCTTCAAGGCCAAGGCCAGCAAGGCCAAGCAGGCGCAGAGTCGCGTGAAGGCGCTGGCGCGGATGGAGAAGCTGGGCCCGGTGCTGACCAGCGCCGATTTCCAGTTCGAGTTCCGCGAGCCGCTGAGCCTGCCGAACCCGATGCTGGCGTTCTCGGTGATGGCCTGCGGCTACCGCGACGACGAGGGCAACGAGACCCGCATCATCGACAACATCAACCGTTCGGTGCTGGCGGGCCAGCGCATCGGCATCCTCGGCGCCAACGGCCAGGGCAAGTCGACGCTGGTCAAGACCATCGTCGGCGACCTGCCGCTGCTGGCCGGCGAGGTCACCGAGGGCAAGGGCCTGTCGATCGGCTATTTCGCGCAGCAGGAACTCGACGTGCTCTCGCTCGACGACGGCGCGCTGATGCACATGATCCGCCTCGCCCGTGACAAGGGACCGGCCGGCCGCGAGCAGGAGCTGCGCGATTTCCTCGGCTCGTTCCGCTTCGTCGGCGAGATGGTGTCGCAACCGGTCGGCACGCTGTCGGGCGGCGAGAAGGCGCGGCTGGTGCTGGCGATGCTGGTCTGGCAGCGCCCCAACCTGCTGCTGATGGACGAGCCGACCAACCACCTCGACCTGACCACCCGCGAGGCGCTGAGCATGGCGCTGAACGAGTTCGAAGGCACCGTGATGCTGGTCAGCCACGACCGCGCGCTGCTGCGCGAGGTCTGCGACGAGTTCTGGCTCGTCACCGCCGGCGGCGTGCAGCCGTTCGACGGTGACCTCGACGACTACCAGAAGTGGCTGCTCGAGCAATCGCGCGAAGCGGCGCGCGAGCAGTCGAAGGGCGACAAGAAGCGCAAGCGCGATGCCGCGGCGGCTCCGGCGCCCGCGCCAGTCGCGGCACCCGCGGTCGCCGCGGCGCCCGTGGCCGCGGATCGCAAGGCGGGCGCCGCCCAGCGCCAGCAGCGCAGCGACGAACTCAAGCCGCTGCGCAAGGAACTCAACAGCGTCGACAACCGTCTCGGCGTGCTGATGAGCGACCGCGACGCCGCCGAAGCCGCCCTCGCAGCCCCTGCCCTGACGCCCGCGCAGCGCGCCGAACACGGCAAGCGCCTGAAGGCCATCGGCGACGAGATCGAGACGCTCGAAGCGCGCTGGCTCGAACTCAGCACCCGCGTCGACGCGCTGACCGGACAGCCGGCCGGCTAAAACCCGGGGCGACAAAAAGCCCTTGTCGGCAGTGCGGTGAATTAGATTGTTCGCAATCTAATTGAGACCAATGCGCTACAGTGCAGGCATGCGTTCCGCCACCGACCCCCGCGACCTGCAGCGCCTCGACCGCCAGCTGTGCTTCGCGCTGTACTCGAGTTCGCTGCTGATGACCAAGATGTACAAGCCGGTGCTCGCGCCGCTCGGCCTCACCTATCCGCAGTACCTGGTGATGCTGGTGCTCTGGGAGCACGACGCGCAGGACCAGGCGCCACGCGCGCCCCTGGTCGTCGGCGAGCTGGGCGAGCGGCTGTACCTTGATTCGGGCACGCTCACGCCGCTGCTCAAGCGCCTGGAAGCCGCCGGCCTGATCGTCCGCGCCCGCGCCGCCGAAGACGAACGCCGTGTGACGCTCGCGCTGACCGATGCCGGCCGCGCGCTGCAGCGCCGCGCCGCGGATGTCCCGAAGCAGGTCGCCTGCGCGACCGGCTGCCGCCTGAGCGAGATCTCCGAACTCACGACCCAGCTGCAGGCGCTGCGCGACAACGTGGCCAGTCACCTCGCGCTGGCCGCCTGATCCCCTTTTCCGCTCCACCCTTCCCCCACCCGCAACCCAAGGACCACGCCCATGAAGCTCGACAAAGTTCTCTACACCGCCCACGCCACCTCGACCGGCGGCCGCGAAGGCACCTCGAAGTCGTCCGACGGCGTGCTCGACCTGAAGCTCACCACGCCGAAGGAAATGGGCGGCAACGGCGCGACCGGCACCAACCCGGAGCAGTTGTTCGCGGCCGGCTACTCGGCCTGCTTCATCGGCGCGATGAAGTTCGTCGCGATGAAGCAGAAGATCGCCCTGCCGGCGGACACCTCGATCGCCGCGGACGTGGGCATCGGCCCGATCCCGGCCGGCTTCGGCATCCAGGTCGCGCTGAACGTCACGATCCCGGGCATGGAGCGCGAGGCGGCGCTGAAGCTCGTCGAGGCCGCGCACCAGGTGTGCCCGTACTCGAACGCCACCCGCGGCAACATCGAGGTCACGCTGAACGTCGCCTGATGGTCGTCTGATGGTCGCCTGACCATCGATCACGGGGAATGCACGGGCATTCCCCATGTTTTCGGGCGCTTCGCGTGCACGCCCGTCGTTATCGTAAATGTGGCTCAAGTATTAACTGGAGCTGCCGAACTACGACAAACGACTGCACGCGCGCGATGCCCCTGACCCCGTTCCCGACCCTGATTTCCGACGAGCCCGAGCGCTTCGGCTGGCCTGCCCTTCCCTTCGACTGGCGCCACCGCCCCGCCCCGGGGATCGACGTGGCGCAGCCCTGCCGCATCGAGAGCGTCGTCGGCACGCCGGTCGACGGCGAGATGCTTGGGTTCGATCCGGTGTCGCGCACGCTGCGCTTCCGCACCTCGAGCAACGGTGCCGTCGTCGAGCTGCCGTTCGGCCGCTTCCGCCGCCTGACCCTGACCGCGCCGCTGCAGGCGGTCGTCCATGCCTCCGGCGCACCGGCCGAGCGGGTGCCCGCCGCCGCCCAGGAGCGCGATTACAGGCTGCAGGGCGCCGCCACCGCCGCGCCGCTGACCGGCCGCACCTGCGGGCGCGTCGAGACGGCGCACGGCATGTTCCTGTTCTCTCCGGTGCAGGAGGAATCCGCGTTGCAGCGGGTCTTCGTGCCGCGCACCGCCTACATCCGCAGCGAGTTCGGTGCCTCGGCGTCGGAAGTCGCGGCCCGCATGTGGATCGCCAGCCCGCAGGAACTGCTGGCCGCGATCGAGCGCCAGCAGCGCATGCCGATCAAGCCGCTCGGGCACTCGCTGCTCGAGCTCGGCCTGCTGACCGAATCCCAGCTCGAGCGCGCGCTCGCCCGCCAGTCGGCCACGCGCGACGTGCCGCTCGGCGAGATGCTGGTCAAGGAAGGCCTGATCGCGCGTGGCGACCTGCAGACCGCGCTCGCGCACAAGATGGGCTATCCGCTCGTCGACCTCAGCCGTTTCCCGATGGACCCGAAGGCCGCGGCCAAGCTGCCGCAGCGCGTCGCGATCGGGCTTCGCATGATCCCGCTGCTGCTGGTGCGCGACCAGTTGATCGTCGCCGTCGACAAGCCGGCCCGCGTGATGAAGCTCAAGGGCGTCCACGCCATCACCGGGGTCACCGTGACGCCGGTGCTCGCCTCGCGCATGCAGATCATGCTGGCACAGGACCGCCAGAAGAACGACATCTGGTCCGGTCACGTCGCCGACAAGCTGCCCTTCTTCGCCAGCACCATCTGAGCGCACCGGGCGCCGCGGCGCCCGCCCCGCCCCGTCAGAAGATCGAGTTGATGTTGGGCAGCGTGCTCGCGAACCCGTTCGAGCGCGAGGGCACGCGATCCTGCGCGCTCTGCGTCTGCGGCACCGTCGACGTGAGGGCGCGGCGATGCGCCAGCAGTTCCTGCTCCGAGATCGGCCGCGTCTCGCCGAACAGCGACGGCTTGAACGCGATCTCGCGCTCGCGGTCGTCGCTCGCCCACAGCAGCAGCGCGCGCGCCGACATCGGCTTGGCGAACAGGTAACCCTGCAGTTCGTCGCAGCCCATCTTGATCAGCAGGTCACGCTGGCTCTCGGTCTCGACGCCTTCGGCGACGACCTTCAGGCCCAGTGCATGCGCGAGGCGGATCACCGCGTCGACGACCGCGCGCGCGTCGGCGCCGGTCTCGATGTCCATCACGAAGCTGCGGTCGATCTTGAGCTCCTCGGCCGGCAGCTTGCGCAGGTAGCCGAGGCTCGAGTAGCCGGTGCCGAAGTCGTCGATCGACAGGTGCACGCCGGCTTCGCCCAGGCGCTGGAACGTGATCTGCGTGGCGCGCGTGTCCTCCATCGCGACCGATTCGGTGATCTCGCAGGTCAGCAGCGAGGGGTCGATGCGGTGCCGCGCCAGCGCGGTGGTGATGCGCTCGACCAGGTCGTCCTGCCGCATCTGGAACGCGGACAGGTTGATCGCCACGCGCATCCGCAACCCCTTGTCGCGCCACGCGCGCGACTGACGGCAGGCGTCTTCGATCACCCAGTTGCCCAGCGTGCCGATGAGGCCGAAGCGCTCGGCCACCGGGATGAACGTGGACGGACCGATCATGCCCTTGGTCGGGTGCTTCCAGCGCAGCAGCGCCTCGGCGGCGGTGACCTTGCCGGAGCGCGCGTCCACCTTGGGTTGATAGAAGAGTTCGAGCTCCTGCCGCTCGAGGGCTACCCGCAGGTCGCGCTGCAGGTCGAGCTGCTCGTGCGCGTCGGCCTCCATGCTGGGCTCGAAGAAGCAGTAGCACGCGCCGCCCGAGCGCTTGGCGGCGTACATGGCGGCGTCGGCACGGGCGATCAGCTTCGGCTGCGCGCCACCGTCCGGGTAGAACACGATGCCGATCGAGCACGAGATCGCGACCTCGCGGCTGCCGATCGAATACGGCTCGCTCAGCGTGGCGAGCATGCGCGTGGCCACCTGCGCGGCGCTCTGCTCGTCGGCCTCGCCTTCGAGCAGCATCAGGAATTCATCACCGCCGACACGCGCCATCGTGTCGGCAGAGCGCGAGAGGCGCCGCAGCCGGTCGCCGACCTGGCGCAACACCGCGTCGCCGCTGCTGTGGCCGAACGAATCGTTGATCGGCTTGAAGCCGTCGAGGTCGATGAACAGCACCGCCAGGCGTTCCCGCGCCTGGTCGGCGCGGCCCACCGCGGCGAGCAGCTTGTCCTCGAACACCAGACGGTTCGGCAGGCCGGTGAGCGCGTCGTGGTACGCGATCTTCTGCAGATCGGAGTTCGCCTGGCGCAGCGAGCGCTCGAGCCCGTCGGCGCGTTCGGCCAGGTGACGCTCGATGCGCGACATGAACCGCACCACCGACAGCGACACCGCCGCGGCGATGCCGGCCAGCCAGGCCGCGTGCAGGCTCGGCAGGCCCGGGATGCTGTCGGCCGCGCCGGCCGAGACATCGTTGCCGACCACCAGCCACAGCAGCGCGGCCAGACCCAGGCCGCCGATCGGGCCACCCCAGCGGGCGCGGCGCTCGGTCCACTTCAGGAGGCCCTCGCTGGCGAGCAGGTAGGCGATCAGGATCAGGCTGGCACCGACCAGTGCCGCCATCGTCGGCCAGGAGAGCGTCCACAGCGGCGCCCATGGGTTCACCGGCTGCAGCGAGACCAGCATCAGGCTGCACGAGGCGAGCACGCCCACCGCCAGCCCGCCGGAAATGCGCAGCCAGCCGCGCCAGCCCGGCAACGTGATCGACAACGCCGCGAAGACGCCGAACGCGGTGCCCACGCTGACCAGCCACGAGGCCAGCATCAGGGCGCTGTCGTGCGAGAGGTCGAGCTGGCCGTGCCGCGCCAGCAGGATCAGCAGCAGCGCCGCCGACAGGCTGGTGCCCCAGGCCGCCGCGCCGCCGAGCAGCCAGCCCCAGGGACTGGCATGGCGCTTGGCGCGGGCACGCCGCACCAGATCGAGCGCCACGTACGGGAGATACAGGCACAGCGCCACGGCGACCGCGACCAACGCGCTGCGCACCCAGATGTCTTCCATCGAACTTCCTTTCCAGCGACATCGTCACGCGGACGAGGATCGGGGGTCGTCGGTCCCATGGGGCACGCCCCCGGAAACCGGTGATCCACTGGATATCGGACGGAAGCGGAACTCACTTGATTTAAATGTTTCTGAAGTGCAAATCGAAGCCGGAATGCACCGCTAAAGTATCGGCAACGCCAACCGATAGGCAGGGAACCATGCAAGACATCACCCCGTTGCTGTTCGCCATCCTCGCCATCGCCGTGACCGCCGTCGCCTCCCGCTGGTGGTACGGCCGGGAGCGCCACCGGCTCGAGAACAAGCTCGGCCGCGTCAACGCCGACCGCGACGTGCTCCACGAGCAGGTCCGCAAGGCACGCGAACAGGTCGCTCAGTTGCAGAAGGAGCTGACCAGCCGGCGTGCGGCCGCGGCGGAGGCCGCCAAGCCGGCGCCGACCCGCACGGCCGAGCCTGCCGCGACGCCGGCCGCGCTGGCAGGCGGGCTGCTGTTCGAGGCGCCGCAGCTCGCGGCGCACGGCTTCGCCGACACGCAGCCGTTCAGCGAGAGCAGCTTCCCCGGCCTGCGCCGCCGTTGACCGCGTCGCCGTCGTTGTTCCGGGCGCCCTGACGATGCGCAAGCTCCTGCCGCTGTTGCGCCTGCCGGTCCTGCTGCTGCGCGGCGCCGCGCCGGTGCCACGCGGCCCCAAGCCGCCGGAGCTGATGACCGATTCCGATTGGGTGCGCCACCGCGCGCCCCGCCGCCACCGCGACGAGACGCTGTCGAACGCCGCCGTGGCATGGCTGGCACGCCTGCCGGCGGACTTCCGGCCCGACGCGCTGGCGGCACGCTACCCGCGCATCGCCAACCGCCTGGCGCTGCTGTGGCGCGACCCGGGCCTGATCGAGCAGTACCTCGACGAACTGCTGGTGCCGAAGCGGCCGGACCGCCAGGGCTTTCCTTCGGAAGTCGCGGCCGACCTGCAATCGCTGCAAATGCTGAACGAGCACCGCCTCTACGGCCCCGACGAAGACCAGGGCGACCGCGCCGCCTGAGCCGTCAAACCGCCGCCGGCGACCCCGGCGCCATCAGGCGCAGCATCAGTTCGATCCGCGCCTTGACCGGCGTCAGCGCGCCGGCCGAGCTGAAATCGCTTTCCGCGGCGTCGATGATCCGCCCGTCCAGGCAACGGGTGCTGCGCCATACCGCCACACCCGCACCGTGCGCATCGCCCAAGGCGCGCTCCAGCGCGGCGTGGAGGCTGCCGTTGCCGGTCGTCGCGACCACGATGCCGTGCGTGCCGGCCGCCCGCAGCGCGTGGACGATCGCCCCGGTGGCGCCGGCGTGGCTGGTGACGATCTCCACCGCCGGCCACGCCGCGGCGTCGGCCGGCAGGTCGGCGGGGGCGAGCAGTGCCGCGTCGTCCGGCCACGGGCGGAAGCGCCGCAGCACGCCCTCCTCCACCACGCCGATCGGCCCGGCATCGCCCGACGCGAACGCGTCGAGCCGGTACGGATGCACCTTGCGCACGTCCGCCGCGCCATGCAGCCTGCCCGCCAGCAGCGCCGTCACGCCGCGCGCGCCGGCCGTGCGGGCGACCGCGATGGCGTCGAGCAGGTTCTGCGGGCCATCGGCCTGCAGCGCCGTGGCCGGGCGCATGGCCGCGGCCAGCACGACCGGGCGCGCCGGATTCAGCGTGCGCTGCAGGAACCACGCGGTCTCCTCCAGCGTGTCCGTGCCGTGGGTGACGACGATGCCGGCCACCTCGGGCCGCGCCAGGTGATGCGCGCAGCGCAGTGCGAGCGCGCGCCAGACGGCGTGGGTCATGTCCTTGCTGTCGAGTTGAGCGACCTGTTCGGCCTCGATCGCGGTGCCGGCCAGCGACGGCACCGCGCGCAGCAGCTCGGCCACGCCGCGCTGCGCGGCGACGTAGCCGACGTTGTCCGACGCCTCGGACGCCGCGCCGGCGATCGTCCCGCCGGTGCCGAGCACGACCACGATCGACGATTCGTTTTGCATTTTTTGGCCAGCTGGATGAAAATACAGGTACTGGATGGATCGTCAGCACCGGCCGCGTGGCAGTCGCGTCGTCGGCGGCAGGCAACCCGTCCGCTTCAAGGAAGCCCAGTGTACGAACCGCCCAAGCTCACCGATCGCCAGCAGCAGATCCTCGACCTCGTGCAGAGCGCGATCGAGCGCACCGGCGCCCCGCCCACGCGGGCCGAGATCGCCAGCGAGCTGGGCTTCAAATCGGCCAACGCCGCCGAGGAGCACCTGCAGGCGCTGGCCCGCAAGGGCGTGATCGAGCTGGTCGGCGGCACGTCGCGCGGCATCCGGCTGCGCTCGGAGACGCTGCGCCAGCTCAACCAGCAGCGCGGCAAGCAGTTCGCACTGCCGCTGCCGAGCCTGGCGCAACTCACGCTGCCGCTGATCGGCCGCGTCGCGGCGGGCAGCCCGATCCTGGCGCAAGAACATGTCGACCAGACCTACCTGATGGAAGCCAGCATGTTCCCGCGCCGGCCCGACTACCTGCTGAAGGTGCGCGGCATGAGCATGCGCGACGCCGGCATCATCGATGGCGACCTGCTCGCCGTGCAGCGCGCCAAGGACGCGAAGAACGGCCAGATCGTCGTCGCCCGCCTCGGCGACGAGGTCACCGTCAAGCGCTTCCGCCGCACCCGCCAGGGCATCGAGCTGATCCCGGAGAACCCCGATTTCGAGACCATCCACGTGCCGACCGGCGGCGCGGACGCGGGCGAGCTCCAGTTCGAGCTCGAGGGCCTGGCCGTCGGCCTGATCCGCAACAACATGATGTTGTGAAATGGCCGCCGCGGCCGTGATCAAGGCGCCCAAGGCGGCCACCGCGGCCGATTGCGCGGCGCTTGAGCAGTTGCCGAACATCGGCCCGTCGCTCGCGGCCGATTTGCGCTCGATCGGCATCGCGCACCCGTCGGACCTGCGCGGTCGCGATCCCTTCGTGCTCTACCGCCAGCTCTGCACCACCACCGGCCAGCGCCAGGACCCGTGCGTGCTCGACACCTTCATGGCCGCCGTCGACTTCATGAACGGCGCCGCCGCCGCGCCGTGGTGGCGCTACACCCCGCAACGCAAGGCGCAGTTCGGGCAACTTTGACCCCCTGACGAACGAGTACGTTCTCGACCCCCCGAGGGGATGCGGGCCGGCTTGGGGCAGCCCGGCGCTCGACCCGCCTGTTCAGCCTTTGGGCGCGCCGAGGAAATCCGTCTTGCCGACCTCCACGCCGTTGTGACGCAGCAAGGCGTACGCGGTCGTGGCGTGGAAGAAGAAATTCGGCAGCGCGAAGTGCTTCAGGTAGGCCTCGCCCTTCATCACGATCGGGCCGGTGCGGCGCGGCAGCGTGACGTCCTTGTCCTCGGTGCCGTTCACGCTGTCGGCGGGCACCGACTGCACGAACGCGATCGTCGCCGCGACGCGCGCACGCAGGTCGGCCAGGCTCTTCTCGTCGTCGTCGAACTTGGGCGCGTCCACGCCGGCGAGCCGGGCGATCAGGAACTTGGCGGTATCGCAGCAGATCTGCACCTGCGTCGTGAACGGCAGCATGTCGGGCGCGAGGCGCGCCGCGAGCAGCACCGCGGGGTCGAACTTCTTCGCCGCGGCGTGCGCCTCGGCCTTGTCCAGCCAAGCCGACAGGTTGCCGAGCGTCGTGACGAAGATCGGCGCGCTGGCCGAGTGCATGGTGATCGACATGGGGTCTGTCTCCGGGATCGTGGACGAGGGAGCGGGATGCTACAGGCCTTCTTCCGGCCGTGCACAATCGGGTCGAACCACAGGCACCGACGGATCACCACGACCCCGTGAACATCATCATCCTCGACGACTACCAGGACGCCGTGCGCAAGCTCAAGTGCGCGAGCGTGATGGAACAGCTCAACGCCAAGGTCTTCACCAACACCGTCAAGGGCATCGGGCAACTCTCGGTGCGGCTGCGCGATGCGGACGTGCTGGTGCTGATCCGCGAGCGCACGCAGTTCCCGAAGCAGCTGATCGAGAAGCTGCCCAAGCTGAAGCTGATCTCGCAGACCGGCAAGGTCGGCTCGCACATCGACGTGGAGACCTGCACGCGCATGGGCATCGCGGTGGCCGAGGGCGTCGGCTCGCCGGTCGCGCCGGCCGAGCTGACCTGGGCGCTGATCATGGCCGCGATGCGGCGCCTGCCGCAGTACATCGGCAACCTCAAGCACGGCGCGTGGCAGCAGTCGGGGCTGAAGGCGGCGTCGATGCCGCCAAACTTCGGCCTCGGCATGGTGCTCAAGGGCAAGACGCTCGGCATCTGGGGCTACGGCAAGATCGGCCAGATGGTGGCCGGCTACGGCCGCGCCTTCGGCATGCACATCACCGTCTGGGGCAGCGAATCGGCCCGCGAGCGCGCCGTGCGCGACGGGCACGAGGCGGCGCCGAGCTGCGAGTCCTTCTTCGAGACCTGCGACGTGCTCTCGCTGCACCTGCGCCTGCACGACAGCACGCGCGGCGTCGTCAAGTTCGACGCGCTGTCGCGCATGAAGCCGACGGCGCTGCTCGTCAACACCTCGCGCGCCGAGCTGATCGAAGAAGGCGCGCTGGTCTCGGCGTTGAACCGCGGCCGCCCGGGCATGGCCGCGGTGGACGTGTTCGAGAGCGAGCCGATCCTGCAGGGGCACCCGCTGCTGCGGCTCGAGAACGCGGTGTGCACGCCGCACATCGGCTATGTCGAGCAGGACAGCTACGAGATGTACTTCAAGGCGGCGTTCGACAACGTCGTGAACTTCATCAACGGCGCGCCGACGAACATCCTCAACCCCGAGGCGTTGAAAGTGCTGCGCTGATGCCGGAGACGTCGAAGCCCGCTGAGCGGGTACACGCCAGCTTGCGCTGGGCGCTGATGTTCGGCAACTTCGTGATCGGCTGCGGCGTGATGTCGGTGGCCGGCACGCTCAACGACATGGCGCGTTCACTCGACGTGTCGATCGCGCTCGCGGGCCAGCTGATCGCGATCGCGGCCGCGACGATGGCGTTCGGTGCGCCGTTGCTGGCGGGCTGGGTCGCGGCCTTCGACCGCCGGCGCCTGCTCGCGCTGGCACTGCTCTGGTACGGCGCCGGCCACGCCTTGAGCGCGCTGATGCCGAGCTACGCCGCGCTGTGGCCGGTGCGCGCGATCACGATGCTCGCCGCGGCCGTGTTCACGCCGCAGGCGGCGGCAGCGATCGGCTTCATGGCGTCGCCGCACGAGCGCGGGCGCGCGATCACCTTCATCTTCCTCGGCTGGTCGGTCGCCTCGGTGATCGGCATGCCGATGTCGGCCTGGATCGGCGAGACCTACGGCTGGGAGTTCGCGTTCGCGACGATTGCGGTGCTCGGGGTGGTGGCCGCCGTCTGGGTCTTTGCGGTGATGCCGAACGGCGTGCGCCCGGCCGCGCTCTCGCTGCGCGCCTGGAAAGACGTGTTCACCAGTCCGGTGCTGATGGCGATGGTGCTGGTGACTGCGCTGTCGGGCGCCGGCCAGTTCACGCTGTTCTCGTACTTCGCGCCGTACTACAAGCACCAGATCGGCGCGAGCACCGAGCAGATCACGCTGCTGCTGATGTGGTTCGGCGCCTTCGCGCTGATCGGCAACGTGGTGCTGACCCGGGTGATCGACCGGGTCGGCGCCAACGTGGCGGTCGGCGTCTCGCTGGCGATGATCGCGCTGTCGCTGCTGCTGTGGCCGCTGGGCGCAACGCTGGTGACCACGGCGGCGATCCTGGTGCCGTGGGCACTCGGCTGCTTCTCGTCCAACTCGACCCAGCAGGCGCGGCTCGGCATGGCCGCGCCCGCGCTGGCCCCGGCGCTGATGGCGCTGAACACGTCGGCGATCTACCTCGGCCAGGCGGTCGGCGCGGCCAGCGGTGGCTGGCTGATCTCGCACGGCGGCTATGCGCCGTTGAGCTGGTTCGGCCTGGCGTGGCTGCTCGCCGCGATCGCGCTGAGCCTGTGGGCCGGCAGCCGCAAGGTGGCCTTCGCATGACGCCGGCGCCGGGCCTGCCGGGCGACGCCGGCCTCGCGGTGCCGCAGTCTCTTGGAGAACTGTTCTTCGCGTTCAACCGGCTCGCCCTGCAGGGCTTCGGCGGCGTGCTGCCGGTCGCGCAGCGCGAACTGGTCGAGCGCCGCAACTGGCTCACGAAGGACCAGTTCGTCGAGATGCTCGCGATCAGCCAAGTGCTGCCCGGCCCGAACGTCGTCAACCTCGCGCTGATGTTCGGCGACCGATCCTTCGGCACGCGCGGCGCGCTCGCCGCGCTCGGCGGCATGCTGCTCGCGCCGATGGTCATCGTGCTCGCCCTGACGGCCCTCTACGTGCGCTTCGACCAGTACCCGGCGGTCACCGGCGCGCTGCGCGGCATGGGCGCCGTCGCGGCGGGGCTGATCCTGTCGACCGGGATGAAGCTGCTCGGCACGTTGCGGCGCAACGTGATGGGGCTGCCGGTCTGCCTGGCCATCGGCGCGCTCACGCTGATCGGCACCGCGTGGCTGCGCATCCCGCTGGTGTGGGTGATCGCCGGCCTCGGCTCGCTCGCGATCATGGTTGCCTGGTGGCGGCTGAGGGCGCCATGAAGCTCGATGCGACCGACCTGTTCGGCCTGTTCACGCACTTCCTGATCCTGAGCCTGCTCGCGGTCGGCGGCGCGATCACGACCGTGCCGGACATGCACCGCTACATCGTCGTCGAGCACCACTGGCTGACCGATGCGCAGTTCACCGCGTCGATCGCGATCGCGCAGGCCGCGCCGGGCCCGAACGTGCTGTTCGTCGCCGTGCTCGGCTGGAACGTCGCCGGCCCGCTCGGCACGCTCGCCACGATGACCGGCATCCTCGTGCCCTCCACCGTGCTCTCGCTGTGGGCGACGCGCTGGGGCGCGCAGCGGCGCGAGACGCGCTTCGTGCGCGCGTTCACCGCCGGGCTCACGCCGTTGACCCTGGGCCTGCTGCTCGCGACCGGGTGGGTTCTCGCCGAGCCCTACCTGCGCGACCCGTCGCACCGCTGGGGCGCGCTCGCGCTGATCGTCGTCAGCATCGTCGTCATGCTGCGCACGCGCCTCAGCCCGATGTGGCTGGTGGCGCTCGGCACCGTCGTCGGCGCGCTCGGATTCGTCTAGCCGCTCAGCCCAGCGCGCGGTCGACCACGCCGGGCAGCGCCCGCCAGTCGTCGACCACCTCGTTCGGCAGCTCGGACCAGTCGCCGGCGGTGCCCGCGTCCTGCGTCGACGCGACCAGCACGTCGGCGCCACCGTCGGCGGCGGCGCTGACGATCAGGCCGAGCGGCATCGCCGGGCGCGAGTCGGCCTCGTTCATCACGACCAGCGTGCCGCCGATCGACGAGGCGAGCACCAGCACCGGCTGCGCGCCGGCAACCCGGGCGAGCACCGAGAGCCCGCTGTCGCGCGCCGCGAGCTCGATGCGCTGCAAGGTTTCACTCACATCGAAGCGACTGTGCCGCAGCAGCTTCATCGCATGGCTGCGTTCCGCTTCGGAGGCGCCACGCAGCGGCACCATCGCCGCCATCACGACGGCGAGGCTGCCGGTCATCCAGAGGCGGAACGGGTGACGCATCGCGGCCGGCACGAGCACGCCGGACGACGCCTCCGCGCGCCAGCGCTGCACCAGGGGTTGGACGATCTTCTTCATGCGGACAGCCTAGGGGCGGCATGTGACCGCCGCAAGACATATCACGTCAAGATTGGTAAAACGTCCGGGCTACTTCGTGCCGAAGATCTTGTCGCCCGCGTCGCCGAGGCCGGGGATGATGTAGCCGATCTCGTTCAGGTGGCTGTCGATCGAGGCCGTCCAGCAGCGCACGTCGGGATGCGCCTTGTCGAGTGCGGCCACACCCTCGGGCGCGGCGACGAGCACCAGCGCGCGGATGTCCTTGCAGCCGCGCTTCTTCAGCAGCGCGATCGTCGCGATCATCGAGCCCGCGGTCGCGAGCATCGGGTCGATGATCAGCGCGGTGCGCTCGTCGAGCTTGCCGACGAACTTCTCGAAGTAGTTCTCGGGCTGCAGCGTCTCGTGGTTGCGGCTCAGGCCGACCACACTGACCTTGGCGCTCGGGATCATGTCGAGCACGCCGTCCAGCATGCCCAGGCCGGCGCGCAGGATCGGCACCACCGTCACCTTCTTGCCGCTGATCCGCTCGATCTCGGCCGGGCCGCTCCAGCAATCGATCGTGGTCTTCTCGAGCGGGAAGTCGGCGGTCGCCTCGTAGGCGAGCAGCCGCGCGAGTTCGTTCGTCAGCTCGCGAAACTTCTTCGTCGAGATGTCGTTCTCGCGCAGCAGCCCGACCTTGTGCTTGACCAGCGGATGCTTGACGTCGATCACCGGCATGTCTCGTTCTCCTTCAGGATGTCTTGAGGCGCTGGCGCACCGCTTCGTACAGGCACACGCCGCTCGCGACCGACACGTTCAGGCTCTCGACGGCGCCGGCCATCGGCAGCCGCACCAGCTCGTCGCAGGTCTTGCCAGTCAGCTGGCGCATGCCGCTGCCCTCGGCGCCGAGCACCAGCGCGACCGGGCCCGTCAGGTCGAGGTCGTAGAGCGAGCGCTGCGCGTCGTCGGAGGTGCCGATGATGCGGATGTCGCGCTCCTTCAGCTCGTTCAGCGTGCGCGCGAGGTTGGTGACCATGAAGTACGGCACCGTGTCGGCCGCGCCGCTGGCGACCTTCGCGACCGTCGCGTTGATGCCGACCGCGTGGTCCTTGGGCGCGATCACCGCATGCGCGCCGGCGCCATCGGCCACGCGCAGGCAGGCGCCGAGGTTGTGCGGGTCGGTGATGCCGTCGAGCACCAGCAGCAGCGGCGGGCCGTCCACCGCGTCGAGCGTGTCGTCGAGCGAACTGCTCACCGTGATCGTCTCGACCCGCGCCGCGACGCCCTGGTGGCGCGACGAACCGCTGAGTTTGCCCAGGCGTTCGTCGTCACTCTCGACCAGCTTGACGCCGGCCTCGCGGGCGCGCTCGACGAACTGGCGCATGCGCTGGTCGCGCCGCGAGGCGTCGACATGGACCTCGAGCACGGACCGTGGCGCCGACTTCAGCCGCACCGTGACCGCGTGGAACCCGAACAGGACTTGCTTTCCCTTTGTCATTCGGCGATGTTACGGCCTGCATGGACAGCACGCCTTCGCTCCGCACCGAATGCTGCATCGCCGGCGGCGGCCCGGCGGGCCTGATGCTGGGCTACCTGCTCGCGCGCGCCGGCGTCGAGGTGATCGTGCTGGAGAAGCACCTCGATTTCCTGCGCGATTTCCGCGGCGACACGATCCACCCGTCGACCATGACCGTGCTCGACGACCTGGGCCTGCTCGAGGCCTTCCTGAAGCTGCCGCACGACGAGGTCACCGAACTGGTCGGCGACGTCTACGGCGAATCGGTGACGATCGCCGACTTCACCCACCTGGACGCGCCCCGGCCGTTCATGGTGCTGGTGCCGCAGTGGGACTTTCTCGACTTCATCGCCGACCAGGCGCGTGCGCTGCCGAACTTCACGTTGCGCCTGGGCGCGAAGGCGCTCGGCGTGATCGAGCGTCCGGACGACGGCGCGGTGATCGGCGTCAACGTGCAGTCGGCCGAAGGCGGCTTCGCGGTTCACGCCGATCTGGTCGTCGCCGCCGACGGCCGCCACACCACGCTGCGGGACAGCGCCGGGCTCGAGAGCGTCGACCTGGCCGCGCCGATCGACGTGCTGTGGTTCAGCATCGCGCGCGACCGCGCCGACCCGCGCTCGCAGACCGGCGGCTCGATCCGCCCGGGCGCGCTGCTGGTCACCCTGAACCGCGGCGACTACTGGCAGTGCGCCTACGTGATCCCGAAGGGCTCGCTCGCGACGCTGCAGGCCGCCGGCCTCGAGGCGTTTCGCGACCGGGTCGTCGCCATCGCGCCGTTCCTCGCCGCGGGCGCGTCCGCGCTGACGGACTGGGAGCAGGTCAAGCTGCTCAGCGTGCAGATCAGCCGCATGCCACGCTGGTGGCGCGACGGGCTGCTGTGCATCGGCGACGCCGCGCACGCGATGTCGCCGGTCGGCGGCGTGGGCATCAACCTCGCCATCCAGGATGCGGTGGCGGCCTCCAACCTGCTCGCCGCCGCGCTGCGCGAGAAGCGCCTGAAGCCCGATCACCTGGAGGCCGTGCAGCGCCGCCGCGACTGGCCGGCCAGGGTGACGCAGCGGGCGCAGATCGCGATCCAGAACGTCGTGCTGGCGCCGGTGCTCGCCGGCACCGCGGCGCCGGCCGAGCTGCCGCTGCCGGTGCGGCTGCTGCAGCGCTTCGCCATGCTGCGGCGCCTGCCGGCGCGGCTGGTGGGCATCGGGGTGCGGCCGGAGCGGGTCGAGACCGGGCCGGTGCAGCGGGACGTTTAGCGCGTCGGGTACGATCCGCGCCGCCCTTCACCACCGCCGCGCCGGAGCCACCCCATGCAAATGATCTGCCTCGACCTCGAAGGCGTGCTCGTCCCCGAGATCTGGATCGAGTTCTCGAAGCGCACCGGCATCACCGAGCTGTCGCGCACGACGCGCGACGAGCCCGACTACGACAAGCTGATGAACTTCCGCATCGGCCTGCTCGCGCAGCACGGGCTGAAGCTGGCCGACATCCAGGAGGTGATCGCCGGCATGGGCCCGATGACCGGCGCCAAGGATTTCCTCGACGACCTGCGCAGCCGCTACCAGGTGATCATCCTGTCCGACACGTTCTACGAGTTCGCCCAGCCGCTGATGAGGCAGCTCGGCTGGCCCACCCTGATGTGCCACAAGCTCGAGGTGGACGCCGAGGGCTTCGTGCGCCGCCACGTGCTGCGCCAGCCGGACCAGAAGCGCCACGCGGTCGATGCCTTCCGCAGCCTGAACTTCCAGGTGATCGCGGCGGGCGATTCGTACAACGACACCGGCATGCTCGGCGCCGCGCACGCCGGCTTCTTCATCCACCCGCCCGAATCCATCGTCAAGCAGTTCCCGCAGTTCCCGGTGACGCGCAACTACGCCGACCTGACGGCGGCGATCGACACGGCCGCCACGCGCCTGCGGGGCTGACCGCGGCTGACCGCGGACGACCCGGCGCCCGGCGTCAGCGGACTTCGCTGCGGGCCGCCACGCCGGTCACCGGGAAATCGGTGAACAGGCCGTCGAGCCCGAGGCGGAAGTAGTAGGTCATCTCCGCCTGCGGATCGCTGAAACCGTAGCCGCTCGCGTCGTTGCGGAAGGTGTAGGCGTGCACCATCAGGCCCTTCTGGTGCGCGAGCTCGATCACGCCGGTGCTGCCGTCGACGCGCCGGTCGTTGATGTTGATCTTGCCGTCGCCGTTGCGGTCGACGTTGTCGGCCACGGTCTTCACCAGGTAGGGCTTCCACGGGCCGACGCCGTGCGCGTAGGTCTTGACGAAATCGAGCCCGGCGCTCGTCAGCAGGTCGGAGAACAGGCGCGGGTCGCCCTTCACCACGAAGTCATAGGGTTGCCGGTAGGGCGCCACCAGCGACATCGAGCCGTCCGCGTTCACGTCGTCGGCATCGACCAGCTGGATCAGCCGGATGCTGGTCCTGGTGTGCAGGTACTGCAGGTTGGACACCTCGAACGACTGGATGAACACCGGCGCGCTCGCGCTGTTGCCGTAGGCGGCGTGGAGCTTGGCGACGAGTGCGTCCTCGATCACGTTGGCGCCGAAGATGCCGGCGCTGAAGGTCGAGTGCTTGATCTCGGGGTAGATGCCGACGGTGCGCCCGGCCTTCGCGCCCTCGCTCTTGGCCAGCGCGATGACCTCGTCGAGCGTCGGGACCTGGTACAGGCCGTTGTACTGCTGCGGGCGCGTCGCGCTCGGCTGCACCGCGCGCAGCGTCTTGATCTCGGCGAGCGTGAAGTCGCTCGCGAAGTAGGCGGTGGTCGAGACGCCGTCGAGGTTGCGCGTGGTCTTGCGATCGGCCGGGAACTTGGCGGCCACATCGGTCGTGCCGTCGAGCACCGGCTCGTGGCGGGCGATCATCACGCCGTCCTTCGTCATCACCAGATCGGGCTCGATGAAATCGGCGCCCTGCTCGATCGCGAGCTTGTAGCCCTCGAGCGTGTGCTCGGGCAGGAAGCCGGACGCGCCGCGGTGGCCGATCACCAGCGGCGCCTGGCCGTCCAGTGTCTTGTAGTCGTCGTCGCTGCCGCCGCAGGCCGTGAGCGCGAGCGTCGCGCTGCAGATCGCGAGCAGGGCGTGGCGGCGGGTCGCCGAGCGGATGGTGGATGTGTGCATGGTCTGTCTCCTGATGGCTGTCGTCTTCGGTGCAACCCGCGAGCTTCGACGGCCCACGTGAAAACCCCGTGTCGGGCGCATGACGCGCCCGTGACCGACCCTAGCCCCGACGCAGCTGGACGACCAGCGTCAATACCCCGATCAGCACAGGTTGGTGCAGCATGTAGAAGCTCAGGCTCCATCGGCCGAGGGTCGCCAGCGGCGCCAGGGCCCCTGGCAGCGCACCGGTCAGCCACTGCCGCCGCCGGACGAGCACCCACTGGCCGCTCGCCATGCCCCACCACATCACGCCGAGCCAGGGCAGCAGCGGCACGTAGTCCTCGGTGATCGGCTTGCGGGTGACGAGACCGGCCCAGTTGGTGAGGCGGGTGTCGAAGAACGGGTGTTGCACGACCTGCGGCAGCACGACGGCGACGAGGCCGAGCAGCCACAGCCAACGCCCGGCGCCGCCGCTCAGCCGCATCACGATCAGCGCCACCGCGATGCAGTGCAGCACGCCGAAGCTGATGTAGCTGCGCGGGAACATCCACATGGAGCCGAGCGTCACCAGCAGCGCGCAGCCCGCCACCTGCGCCCAGCGGCGCCAGAAACGCGGCCAGGGCTGGCGCTGGTCGAGCGCGATCGCCTGGCCCATGCCGGCGCAGAACAGGAACAGGCTGACGATCGCGCTGCGCTGCAGCGTCCAGAACGGGTCGGTGTAGAAGTTCTGCCGCGTGAAGCCGAAATGGTTCAGGTCGAAGCAGAAGTGGAAGACGGCCATCCAGACGATCGCGACCGCGCGCAGTGCATCGAGGCGGTCGAAGCGCGGGCGTGTCGCGGGGGTCGGGGCATGGCCGGTCGGTGTCACGCCGGCACGATAGCGCAGGCGCGCCGCAGGCCGATGAACTGCAGCGCCGCGAACAGCAGCACCGCGACGATCTGCACCGCGATGAACGCCTGCCCGAGCTCGGTGGGCGACAGCCATCCGCCGAGCAGGACCACGCCGCACTCCAGTGCCCAGGCGACGTTCAGGACGATCGGCGCCCACACGGCGGGCCGCGGCGCGGTACGCCGCATCGCCAGCCAGACCAAGTAGGCGACATACGGGATGAACGCCAGGCCGACCACGCGAAGCAAGGGCGCGGGCAGCCCGAGCAGATCGTGCAGGGGTTCGGCGCCTGCGGCCATCAGCGCGCCGACCGCCCCGCTGACGATGGCGTCGGCCCACAGCGCGCGACGCAGGAAGAGGGAAGGCTGGATCAGGTTCGACATGGTGCTCCTCGAGTTGGTCGGAAGGTGCCGTCCGGGACGGCGTGGCTCATCGTCGCGCCGGCCACGTCAGCGGGTCCATGACCCGGCAGGTCATGCGGGCCGCGCCGACGCTGCGCTATCGTCCCGGCCATGAACCCGTCCGCCACCCTGCCCGTCGGCACGCAACTTCGCGAATGGCGCCAGCGCCGCCGCCTGAGCCAACTCGACCTGTCGGTCGACGCCGAGGTCTCGACCCGCCACCTGAGCTGCGTCGAGACCGGCCGCGCGATGCCGAGCCGCGAGATGGTGCTGCGCCTGGCGGACCGGCTCGAGGTGCCGCTGCGCGAACGGAACCGGCTGCTCACCGCCGCCGGATTCGCGCCGATGTACGCGGAGCGCGCGCTGGACGATCCCGCGCTGGCGGCGGCGCGCGCCGCGGTCGAGCAGATCCTGCAGGCGCACGAGCCCTTCCCCGCGCTGGCCGTCGACAGGCACTGGAACCTGGTCTCGCACAACACCACCGCAGGCGCGTTGCTCGCGATGGGCATCGCGCCCGACCTGCTGGAGCCGCCGGTCAACGTGCTGCGCGTCAGCCTGCATCCGCGGGGCCTGGCCCCGCGCATCCTCAACCTCGCGCAGTGGCGCGCGCACCTGTTCGAGCGCCTGCAACACCAGATCGCCGTGACGGCCGACGCGACGCTCGCCGCACTCGCCGAGGAACTCGCGGGCTACCCGGTGCCCGCGCACGACGGTGCTGCCGCCTTCACGCCGAACGCCGCCATCGTCGTGCCGCTGGTGCTCGACACGCCGCTGGGCACGCTCTCGTTCATCAGCACGATGACGGTGTTCGGCACGCCGGTGGAGATCACGCTGTCGGAACTGGCGCTGGAGACCTTCTTCCCGGCCGATGCGGCCACGGCCGAGGCGCTGCGCGTCGCGGCCGCGGGGCGAGGCTAAGGCGCGGTTTTAGCGGCCAGGCCGACGCCGGACGCTAACGCCGCCGCGCGCAGTGGTCCGTCGCCCGTCGCGATAGGCAACTGCAACCGCAGCGCCAGCTCGAGGTAGGCCGCGTCGTAGCTGCTCAGGCCGAATCGCAGCGCTAAACCCAGGATCTGACTTGCCGGGACCGGCTGGCGATCCACATCGATCGGCAAAGAGACGATTTGCGCGATCACGCGCTGCGCCGCCTCCGCCGTCATGCGCTGGCGCAGGCACGCCGTGCGCAGAACGTTGGCGAACTCGAGTTCCCACAACGCCGGAACCGCCGCGCGGTCGTCGCGAAGGCGTTCGATGATGGCATCGCCGTACGGCGTCGCCTGGTTCTCCAGGAACCAGCCGCATGTCACCGAGTTGTCGAGGATGAATGGCACCGCGCGCGCCGATCAGTCGCGGCCGTCGGCGATCAACTCACGCAGATCGCCTTCCAGCACGACGCCCTTGCGCAGTTCGCGCAAGCTCGCGATCGTCGCACCGACCTGTTGACGCTGACCAGCAGCACCGCGCCTCGCAGCGACGGCGCCGACCAGCCGCGCGATTGGCAATCCGCGGCGCGTGATCGTGACCTGTTCACCTTGCTCGACCTCCGCCAGCAACTCGGAAAGCCGGGTCTTGGCTTCGTAGACGGCAACTTCCTTCATGGTCAACCTCGTGATTGAGTTGGTTAACCAAATTGTAAGCCTAGTCCACCCACACCCGCGCGTTCGCGAACATCCGCGTCCACGGGCTGGCGGCGCTGCGCTCGCCGGCCGTCCAGCTCATCTGCACGTTGCGGAACACGCGCTCGGCGTGCGGCATCAGCGCGGTGAAGCGGCCGTCGGCGGTCGTGACTGCGGTCAGACCGTCCGGGCTGCCGTTCGGGTTGAACGGGTAGGCCTCGGTCGGCGCGCCGAAGTGGTCGACGAAGCGCATCGCGCGGTGCACCGTCTTCGCATCGCCGCGCTGCGAGAAGTCGGCGAAGCCCTCGCCGTGCGCCACGGCGACCGGCAGCCGGCTGCCGGCCATGCCGGTGAAGAAGATCGACGGACTCTCGAGCACCTCGACCAGGCTGAGGCGCGCCTCGAACTGCTCGCTGCGGTTGCGGGTGAACTTCGGCCACGCGCCGGCGCCGGGGATGATCGGCGACAGCGCCGCCATCATCTGGCAGCCGTTGCACACGCCGAGCGCGAAAGTGTCGGTGCGGTTGAAGAACGCGGCGAACTGCTCGGCCAGCGCGGGGTTGAACATCACCGAGCGCGCCCAACCCTCGCCGGCGCCCAGCGTGTCGCCGTAGCTGAAGCCGCCGCAGGCGACGAAGCCCTGGAACTGGTCGAGCCGCGCGCGGCCGGCCTGCAGGTCGCTCATGTGGACGTCGAAGGTCTCGAAGCCGGCGCGGTCCATCGCGTAGCTCATCTCGAGGTGGCTGTTGACGCCCTGCTCGCGCAGGATGGCGAGCCTGGGCCGCGCCTTGCCGATGAACGGCGCGGCCACGTCGACGCTCGCATCGAAGCTGAGCGACACGTGCAGGCCCGGGTCGTCGACGCGGCCCGCGGCCTCGTGCTCGGCATCCGCGCCGGCCGGGTTGTCGCGCAGCCTGGCGATGCGCCAGCTGACCTCGTCCCAGGTCTGGTGCAGGTCGCGCAGCGGCGCGCTGAACACGGCCTTGGCGTCGCGCCAGACCTCCATCACGCCGCGGTCGTTCGGCTTGCCGATGAAGTGGCTGTGCTTGCTGAGGCCGTGCTCACGCAGCAGCTGCATCACCTCGTTGCGCACCGCCGTCGGCACCTGGATCACGGCGCCGAGCTCCTCGTTGAACAGCGCGCGCAGCGTCAGCTCGTTGCGGCGTGCGCCGACCTGCGTGGCCCAGTTCTTCGAGTCGCCGTACTCGGCACGGCTGTCGCTGATGCCGTCGCCTTCGGTGACGAGCAGGTCGACGTTCAGGCTCAGGCCCATGTGGCCCGCGAAGGCCATCTCGCAGGCCGCGGCCCAGAGGCCGCCGTCGCTGCGGTCGTGGTACGCGAGGAGGCGGCCTTGCGCGCGCAGCGCGTTGATGGCAGCGACCAGCGCCTTCAGCTGCGCCGGGTCGTCGAGATCGGGCACGCCGTCGTCCGCGCGCGAGCCGAACTGGCCCAGCACCTGGGCGAGCATCGAGCCGGCCAGGCGGTTCTTGCCGTTGCCCAGGTCGATCAGGATCAGCGTCGTGTCGCCGGGTTGCAGCTGCGGCGTGAGCGTCGGGCGCACGTCGGTCAGCGTCGCGAACGCGGTGACGATCAGGCTGACCGGCGCGGTGACCTGCTTCGCTGCGCCCTGCTCGCTCCAGCGCGTGCGCATCGACAGCGAATCCTTGCCGACCGGCACGCCGATGCCCAGCGCCGGGCACAGTTCCATGCCGACCGCCGTCACCGTGTCGTACAAGGCCGCGTCTTCGCCCGGCTCGCCGCACGCGGCCATCCAGTTGCAGCTCAGCTTGACGCGCGACAGCTCGATCGGCGTGGCGAGCAGATTCGTGATCGCCTCGCCGACCGCCATGCGCCCGGAGGCCGGCGCATCGAGCGACGCGAGCGGCGTGCGCTCGCCCATCGCCATCGCCTCGCCCTGGAAGCCGCTGAAATCCGCCAGCGTGACGGCGCAATCCGCCACCGGCACCTGCCACGGCCCGACCATCGGATCGCGGCTGTTCAGGCCGCCCACCGTGCGGTCGCCGATCGTGATCAGGAAGCGCTTGCTGGCGACCGTGGGATGCCGCAGCACGTCGAACGCGACCTGGTCGAGCGCCACGTCGTTCAGGTCGAGCTTCGGCGCGTCGAGGGCGACGCGCTGCACGTCGCGCACCATCTTCGGCGGCTTGCCGAGCAGCACCTCCATCGGCATCGCGATCGAGCGCTCGCCGCCGGGGCCGTCCTCGAGCACGAGTTCCTTCTCGGCCGTCGTCACGCCGACGACCGCGAACGGGCAGCGCTCGCGCTCGGCCATCGCGCGGAAGATCGGCAGCGCCTCGGGCGCGACCGCCATCACGTAGCGCTCCTGGCTCTCGTTGCACCAGATTTCCTTGGGCGCGAGGCCGGTCTCCTCGAGCGGCACGTGGCGCAGGTCGAAGCGCGCGCCCATGCCGGCACCGTCGACGAGCTCGGGGAACGCGTTCGAGATGCCGCCCGCGCCCACGTCGTGGATCGCCAGGATCGGGTTGCTCTCGCCGAGCGCCCAGCAGTGGTTGATGACCTCCTGCGCGCGACGTTCGATCTCCGGGTTGCCGCGCTGCACCGAATCGAAATCGAGCGCGGCGGCGTTCGCGCCCGCCGCCATCGAGCTCGCGGCGCCCCCGCCCATGCCGATGCGCATGCCCGGGCCGCCGAGCTGGATCAGCAGCGTGCCCGGCGGGAACGCGATCTTCTTCGTCTGCGACGCGGCGATCGAACCGAGGCCGCCGGCGATCATGATCGGCTTGTGATAGCCGCGGCGCAGGCCCGCCACGTCCTGCTCGAACACGCGGAAGTAGCCGCCGAGGTTGGGCCGGCCGAACTCGTTGTTGAACGCGGCGCCGCCGAGCGGGCCGTCGATCATGATCTGCAGCGGGCTCGCGATGTGCTCGGGCTTGCCATAGGGCGTTTGCTCCCAAGGTTCGCTCGTGCCGGGCAGGTGCAGGTTCGAGACGCTGAAGCCGGTGATGCCGGCCTTGGGCTTCGAGCCGCGGCCGGTCGCACCCTCGTCGCGGATCTCGCCACCGGCGCCGGTCGACGCGCCGGGGAACGGCGAGATGGCCGTCGGGTGGTTGTGCGTCTCGACCTTCATCAGCACGTGGACCGGCTCGGTGCGCGCTCCATACGCCGGCGCATTGGTGTAGCCCTGCGGCAGCCAGCGCTCGATCGTGCCGCCCTCCATCACCGAGGCGTTGTCGCTGTAGGCGATCACGGTGTGCTGCGGGCTCAGCGCCTCGGTGTTCCTGATCATCTGGAACATCGAGCGCTCTTGCGGCACGCCGTCGATCACGAACCGGGCGTTGAAGATCTTGTGCCGGCAGTGCTCGCTGTTGGCCTGCGCGAACATCATCAGTTCGACGTCGGTCGGGTTGCGCTTCAGGCCGGCGAAGGCGTCGACGAGGTAGTCGATCTCGTCGTCGGACAGCGCCAGGCCGAAGTCCACGTTCGCGCGCACGAGCGCATCGCGGCCCTGCGCCAGCACGTTCACATGCGCCATCGGGATCGCCGGCTGCTCGTCGAACAGATGCACCGCGTCCTCGCGGGTGAGCAGCACGCTCTCGGTCATGCGGTCGTGGAGCAGCGCGGCGGCGGCCTGCAGTTCGTCGGCGGTCAAGGTCTTCACGCCGCCGAGCAGGCCGCTCTTCAGCGTCAGCCGGTACTCGGTGACGCGCTCGACGCGGCGGATCGCGGCGCCGCAGTTGTGCGCGATGTCGGTCGCCTTCGAGGCCCAGGGCGAGACGGTGCCCAGCCGCGGCGCGACGACGATCAGCGTGCCGTCCGTCGGGCCGGCGTAGGCGTCACCGTAGCGCAGCAGGCCGGCGAGCTTGTCGTGCGCGTCGCGGGCCAGTTCGGTGTCGCTCCAGACCCAGTGCACGTGCCGCGCGGCCACCCCGACGATGCGGGCGTTGACGGCCTGCAGGCGCGGCAGCAGCGCCGCGGCACGGAAGCTGGACAGCGCATTGCCGCCCTCGAAGTGAGACAGGTGCTTGGGGGTGGAAGTCACGCGGCGGGCTCGCTGGTGGAGTCATGGCCAGGGCGCTCTCGGGGTCGCCCCGGTGGAAACCCGCGATTTTACGGCTGCCGTGGATAATCACGCCCCATGACGATCACGATCAAGACCGCAGCGCACGTCGAGGCGATGCGCCTCGCGGGCCGCCTCGCCTCCGAAGTGCTGGACATGCTGACCCCGCACGTGAAGCCGGGCGTGTCCACCGAACAGCTCGACCGGCTCGCGCACGACCACATCGTGAACGTGCAGCAGGCCATCCCCGCGCCGCTGAACTACGCGCCGCCGGGCTACACGCCCTACCCCAAGTCGATCTGCACCTCGATCAACCAGCAGGTCTGCCACGGCATCCCGAACGACCGCGCGCTGAAGAACGGCGACATCGTCAACATCGACGTCACCGTGATCAAGGACGGCTGGCACGGCGACACGAGCCGCATGTTCGTGGTCGGCGAAGGCTCGATCGCGGCCAAGCGCCTGTGCGCGATCACCTACGAGGCCATGTGGAAAGGCATCGTGAAGGTCAAGCCCGGGGTGCGCCTGGGGGACATCGGCCACACGATCCAGACCTTCGCCGAGAACAGCGGCTTCTCGGTGGTGCGCGAGTTCTGCGGCCACGGCATCGGCCAGAAGTTCCACGAGGACCCGCAGGTGCTGCATTACGGCCGCCCGGGCACGCTCGAGGAACTGGTGCCGGGGATGATGTTCACGATCGAGCCGATGATCAACGCCGGCCGCCGCGAGATCCGCGAGATGGGCGACGGCTGGACCATCGTCACCAAGGACCGCTCGCTGTCGGCGCAGTGGGAGCACACCGTGCTGGTCACCGAGACCGGCTACGAGGTGATGACCCTGTCGGCCGGGAGCCCGCCGCCGCCCGCCTTCGTGACCGCCGCGGCCACTGCGACGGCCTGAGGATCGCGCCGATGGCCGCCGTGCTGGACGCGCCGCCGCCGGCGGCCACGAGCGTCACCGACCTGCGCGCGCGCTTCCGCGACGGCAAGGCGGCGCTGATGGCGCGCTTCCTGGAGGCGCGGCCTTCGGCGCCGGCGGCCGCCACCCTGTTGCGGGCGCTGAGCAAGCACGTCGACGAGACCTTGCTGGGGCTGTGGGACCACGCCGCGATGCCGTCCGGCACCGCGCTCCTCGCGGTCGGCGGCTACGGCCGCGGCGAGCTGTTCCCGCAGTCCGATGTCGACGTGCTGGTGCTGCTGCCGCCGAGCGCGACCGGCGACGCGCTGAAGAGCGCGATCGAGTCCTTCATCACCGCCTGCTGGGACATCGGGCTGGAGATCGGCTCCAGCGTGCGCACAGTCGGCGAGTGCATCGCGATGGCCAAGAGCGACGTGACGGTGCAGACCGCGCTGCTCGAATCGCGCTACCTGTGTGGCTCGCGGCGCGTGTTCAACAGCTTCCGCGTCGCCAACACGCAGGCGATGGACCCCAAGGCCTTCCTGCGCGCCAAGACGCTCGAGATGCTGCAGCGCCACCGCAAGTACGAGGACACGCCGTACGCGCTGGAGCCCAACTGCAAGGAGAGCCCGGGCGGGCTGCGCGACCTGCAGGTCGTGATCTGGGTCGCGCGCGCGGCGGGCCTGGGCAAGACCTGGGCGGCGCTCGCGGCGAAGGGGCTGATCACGCCGTTCGAGGTCAAGCAGCTCAACCGCAACGAGGGGCTGCTGAAGCTGATCCGCGCGCGCCTGCATGCGATCGCCGGCCGCCGCGAGGACCGACTGGTGTTCGACCTGCAGACCGCCGTGGCCGAGAGCTTCGGCTACCGCGGCACGCACGGGCAGCGCGCGTCCGAGGTGCTGATGAAGCGCTACTACTGGGCGGCCAAGGCGGTGACGCAGCTGAACCAGATCCTGATGCTCAACATCGAGGAGCGCATCGAGGGCTCGCAGGACGCGCCGATGCGCCCGATCAACGACAAGTTCCTCGAGCGCGGCGGCATGCTGGAGGTGGTCAGCGACGATCTCTACCAGCGCGACCCGCACGCGATCCTCGAGACCTTCCTGGTCTACCAGCAGTCGATCGGGCCGAAGGGCCTGTCGGCGCGCACGCTGCGGGCGCTCTACAACGCCCGGGACCTGATGGACGCGAAGTTCCGCCACGACCCGGTGAACCGCGCGACCTTCATGAAGATCCTGAAGTCGCCCGAGGGCCAGACCCACGCGTTCCGGTTGATGAACCAGACCAGCGTGCTGGGCCGCTACCTGTGGGTGTTCCGGCGCATCGTCGGGCAGATGCAGCACGACCTGTTCCACGTCTACACGGTCGACCAGCACATCATCATGGTGGTGCGCAACGTGCGGCGCTTCTTCATCCCGGAGCATGCGCACGAGTACCCGTTCTGCTCGCAGCTCGCGTCGAGCTTCGACCGACCGTGGGTGCTGTACATCGCGGCGCTGTTCCACGATGTGGCCAAGGGCCGCGGCGGCGATCACTCCGAGCTCGGCGGCATCGAGGCGCGGCGCTTCTGCAAGGACCACGGCGTCATCGGCGAGGACGCGGCGCTGATCGAGTTCCTCGTCGAGGCGCACCTGACCATGTCGCGCATCGCGCAGAAGGAAGACCTCTCCGATCCGGACGTGATCGATGCCTTCGTGAAGCTGGTGCGCGACGAGCGCACGCTGACCGCGCTGTACCTGCTGACGGTGGCCGACATCCGCGGCACCAGCCCCAAGGTCTGGAACGCCTGGAAGGGCAAGCTGCTCGAAGACCTGTACCGCCTGACGCTGCGCGCCCTCGGCGGTGCGCGGCCGAACATGGACGCGGAAGTCGAGGCGCGCAAGCTCGAGGCGCGGCAGATGCTGAACCTGGCGTCGTTCGCGCCGGGCGTGCAGCACGAGCTGTGGAACACGCTCGACCTGAGCTACTTCGCCCGCCACGACGCCGCCGACATCGCCTGGCACACCCGCTCGGCGATCGGCCACGTGCAGACGGTCACGCCGGTCGTGCAGGCGCGCGTGTCGCCGCTCGGCGAGGGGCTGCAAGTGCTCGTCTACGCCCGCGACCAGCAGGACCTGTTCGCGCGCATCTGCGGCTACTTCGACGGCGCGGGCTTCAACATCCTGGATGCCAAGGTCCACACCACGCGCATCGGCTACGCGCTCGACACCTTCCAGATCAGCGGGTCGAGCTACGAGACGCACTACCGCGACCTGATCCTGTTCGTCGAGAACCAGCTCGCGATCGCGCTGGCCGAAACCGGGCCGCTGCCGGAACCGGGGCGCGGGCGCATCTCGCGTCGCGTCAAGTCGTTCCCGATCACGCCGCGCATCACGCTGCGGCCGGACGAGCGCGCCCAGCGCTGGCTGCTCGGCGTCTCGGCAAGCGACCGCTCGGGCCTGCTGTTCTCGATCGCGCGGGTGCTCGCGCGCCACCACATCAACCTGCAGCTCGCCAAGATCACCACGCTCGGCGAGCGCGTGGAGGACACCTTCCTGATCGACGGCCCGGCGCTGCAGCAGAACCGCGTGCAATTGCAGATCGAGACCGAACTGCTGGACGCACTCGCGTCGTAGGCGGCGCGCTTTCGAGGACGACATGCTGGCCACCATCAACGCCGCCGACGCGATCGCGCGGCTCGACGAATTCGACACCCTGATCGACGCCCGCTCCGAGAGCGAGTACGCGCTCGACCGGCTGCCCGGCAGCGTCAACTGGCCGTCGCTGACGGATGCGCAGCGCATCGTCGTCGGCACGGAATACGTGCAGCAGTCGCCCTTCCTGGCGAAGAAGCGCGGCGCCGCGCTGGTGGCGCGCAACATCGCCGACCACATCGAACGCGAGGTGTTCGACAAGCCCAAGGACTGGCGTCCGCTGGTCTACTGCTGGCGCGGCGGCTCGCGCAGCGGCTCGCTGTCCCTGGTGCTCGACCAGATCGGCTTTCGCGTGCACAAGCTGGAAGGCGGCTACCAGGCCTACCGCCGGGCGGTGATCGCCGCGCTCGAGGTGCTGCCCGCCACACTCCAGTACCGCGTGATCTGCGGCAGCACCGGCGCCGGCAAGAGCCGGCTGCTGCAGGTGCTGCGCGACCAGGGCGCGCAGGTACTGGACCTGGAAGCCCTGGCCAACCACCGCGGCTCAGTGCTCGGCCTGGTGCCGGGCAGCCCGCAGCCCGGGCAGAAGCAGTTCGAGTCGCGGGTGTGGGACGAGCTTCGTCGCTTCGATCCCTCCAGGCCGGTCTACGTGGAGAGCGAAAGCAAGAAGGTCGGCGACCTTCGCGTGCCGCTGGCGCTGATCGAGCGCATGCGCGCGTCGCCGTGCCTCCGGCTGGAACTCTCGCTCGACGCCCGGGTGGCGCTGCTGCTCGAGGACTACGGCCACTTCGTCACCGACACGGGCGCGTTCTGCGAACGGCTCGACGCGCTGCGCGCGACGCGCGGTCACGACGTCGTCAACGCCTGGCAGGAAGCGGCGCGGAGCGGGCGCACGCCGGACGTCGTGCGCGAGCTGCTGGTGCAGCACTACGACCCGATCTACGAGCAGTCGATGAAGCGAAACTTCAGCGGCGTGTCCGCCCTGCTCGCCGACCTGGAATGGGACGGCAGCGAGGCCTCGCTCGAGGCCGCCGCCAGGCGCGCGATCGTGGCCGGCTGAACCGTCCTTCCGAATCTGGAGAATTGAACCTGGAAGCCTTTCTGGTCTCGACCGGCGTGGTCGCGCTCGGTGAAATGGGCGACAAGACCCAGCTGCTGGCGATGCTGCTCGCGGTCAAGTTCCGCAAGCCCGTACCCATCATCCTCGGCATCCTCGTCGCGACGCTGTTCAACCACGCCACGGCCGGTCTGGTGGGCGGGTGGATCGCCAACGCGCTCGGCCCGCAGGTCCTGCGCTGGGTCATCGGCGTCTCGTTCATCGCCATGGCCGGCTGGATGCTGATCCCCGACAAGATCGACGTGGACGAGGCCACCGCGCAGCGCTTCGGCGTGTTCGGCACGACGCTGATCGCGTTCTTCCTCGCCGAGATGGGCGACAAGACGCAGATCGCGACGGTCGCGCTGGCGGCCCGCTACCAGGATCTGGTGGCCGTCGTGGCGGGCACGACGCTCGGCATGATGCTGGCCGACGTGCCGGCGGTGTTCGTCGGGGATCGGCTGGCAAAGACGGTGCCGATGAAGCTGGTCCACGGCATCGCCGCGGCCATCTTCATGGTGCTCGGGGTGGCAACGCTGTTCAACGTTGGCCACCTGTTCTGATCAGCCCATGTGCAGGCCGCCGTTGACCGAGAAGTCGGCCCCGGTGGCGAAGCCGGACTCGTCGGACGCGACCCACGACACCATCGACGCGATGTCGCCCGGCGTGCCCAGGCGCTTGACGGGGATGCCGGCGATGATCTTGTCGAGCACGTCCTGGCGGATCGCCTTGACCATGTCGGTTGCGATGTAGCCGGGGCTGACGGTGTTGACCGTCACGCCCTTGCTCGCCACCTCCTGCGCCAGCGCCATCGTGAAGCCGTGCATGCCGGCCTTGGCGGCCGAGTAGTTGGTCTGCCCGAACTGGCCCTTCTCGCCGTTCACCGAGCTGATGTTGACGATGCGGCCCCAGCCGCGATCGACCATGTCGTCGATGACCTGCTTGGTCACATTGAACAGGCTGGTCAGGTTGGTCTCGATCACCGCGTCCCAGTCGGCGCGGCTCATCTTGCGGAACATGCCGTCGCGCGTGATGCCGGCGTTGTTGACCAGCACGTCGACCGGGCCGTGCTCGGCGCGGACCTTCTGGAAGGCGGCGACGGTGGAGTCCCAGTCGCCGACGTTGCCGACCGACGCGTAGAACGTGAAGCCGAGGGCGGCCTGCTCGCCGATCCACTTCACGTGGTCGCGGCTCGGCCCGCAACCGGCGATGACCTTGAAGCCGTCCTGGTGGAGCCGCTGGCACATGGTCGTGCCGATGCCGCCCATGCCCCCGGTGATGTACGCGATCTTCTGACTCATGATGGTGCTTCCCTGTGATGTCCAATGACGGCGCCGCACGCAGGACCATGGCCTGCGTGCGGCGCTTCGGCGCGCTGCGCCGGTGATGCTGTGGCGGGCGAGTGGATCGCCCGGGTCACGGAGCGGCTGTTCGCGCGCTCAGCGCTCGACAGTCAGTGCAACGCCCATGCCACCCCCGATGCACAGCGAGGCGATGCCCTTCTTGGCGTCGCGGCGCTGCATTTCGTGCAGCAGCGTCACCAGGATGCGGCAGCCGGACGCACCGATCGGGTGCCCGATCGCGATGGCGCCGCCGTTGACGTTGACCTTGCTGGTGTCCCAGCCCATCTCGTTGTTGACGGCGCAGGCCTGCGCAGCGAAGGCCTCGTTGATCTCGAGCAGGTCCAGGTCCTGGGCCTTCCAGCCGGCGCGCTGCAGCGCCTTCTGCGAGGCCGGCACCGGGCCCATGCCCATGATGCTCGGGTCGAGCGCCACGGTGGCGTAGCTGGCGATGCGGGCGAGCGGCTTGAGGCCGAGCTGCGCGGCCTTGGCAGCGGTCATCAGCACCACGCCGGCGGCGCCGTCGTTCAGGCCCGAGGCGTTGCCGGCCGTCACGGAGCCGGCCTTGTCGAACGCCGGGCGCAGCCCGGCCAGCGCATCGGCGTTGGTCTTCTTGTTGATGTACTCGTCGGCGGAGAAGACGATCGGATCGCCCTTCTTCTGCGCGATGCTGAAGGGCACGATCTCGTCCTTGAACTTGCCGGCTTCCTGGGCGGCTGCGGCCTTCTGCTGGGAGCCGAGCGCGAGCGCGTCCTGCTTCTCGCGGGTGATGTCGTACTTCTTGGCAACGTTCTCGGCGGTGATGCCCATGTGGTACTTGTTGTACACATCCATCAGGCCGTCGGTGATCATGGTGTCGACCATCTTCCAGTCGCCCATGCGGGTGCCGTCGCGCGAGCCCGGCAACACGTGCGGCGACATGCTCATGCTCTCCTGGCCGCCGGCAATCACGATCTCGGAGTCACCGTCGCGGATGGCTTGCGCCGCCAGCATCACGGCCTTCAGGCCGGAGCCGCACACGGCGTTGATCGTCAGCGCCGGCACGCTCTGCGGCAAGCCGGCCTTGATGACGGTCTGGCGCGCCGGGTTCTGGCCCGAGCCGGCCGTGAGCACCTGGCCGAAGATCAGCTCGTTGATCTGGTCGCCCGACAGGTTGGCGCGGCGCAGCAGGTCGGCGACGACGGCGGCGCCCAGTTCAGGCGCGGGCACCTTGGCGAGCGAGCCGCCGAACTTGCCGACAGCGGTGCGGGCGGCGGCGACGATGACGATGTCGGTGGACATGGGAGTTCTCCAGAGGTTGGGATGATGAAAGGGGTCGGGCGAGGCGCTGCCGTTCAGGCGGCCTTCTGCTTCACATAGCGGCCGGGGGCGGCCTCGATGACGGGGTGCTGGCGGCTGCCCGGCGCCTTGGGCGCCGCAACCTGCTTGCCGGCGTGTCCCTTGAGCCAGGTGGCCCAGTCGGTCCACCAGCTGCCGGGATGTTCCTTGGCCTTGTCGAACCAGGCTTGGGCGTCGGCGGGCAGCGCGCCCGTCGCGCCGATCCAGTGGCTGCGCTTGCCCTTGGCCGGCGGGTTGATCACGCCGGCGATGTGGCCGGACGCACCGAGCACGAAGCGCGTCGGGCTCTTGAGCACGGCGGTATTCCGGTACGCGCCCTCCCACGGCACGATGTGGTCTTCGCGGGACGCATAGATGTAGGTCGGCGCGCTGATCTTGCCGAGGTCGACCTTCTCGCCGCACACCGTCACCTTGCCGGGCTCGACCAGGTTGTTCTCGAGGTAGGTGTTGCGCAGGTACCAGCAGTACATCGGCCCGGGCAGGTTGGTGCCGTCGCTGTTCCAGTAGAGCAGGTCGAACGGCGGCGGCGTCTCGCCCTTGAGGTAGTTGCCGACGACGTAGTTCCACACCAGGTCGTTCGGGCGCAGGAAGCTGAAGGTGGTGGCCAGCTCCTGCCCTTTCAGCAGGTTGCCGCCGCCGGGGCTCTTGGGCCCGAGCGTCATCTCGCGCATCTGCACCATCGTCTCGTCGATGAACAGGTCGAGCACGCCGGTGCTGGAGAAATCGAGGAAGGTGGTCAGCAGCGTCATGCTCGCGGCCGGCTTCTCGCCGCGCGCGGCGAGCACGGCCAGCGCCGTCGCAAGGATGGTGCCGCCGACGCAGAAGCCCAGTGTGTTGACCTGCTTGCTGCCCGTGATCTCCTGCACCAGCCCGATCGCGCGGATCGCCGCGTCCTCGATGTACTGATCCCAGGTGTAGTTCTTGACGCTCTCGTCGGCGTTGCGCCAGCTCACCACGAACATGCGGTGGCCCTGCTCGACCGTGTAGCGGATCAGCGAGTTCTCGGGCTGCAGATCGAGGATGTAGTACTTGTTGATGCACGGCGGCACGAACAGCATCGGGCGCTCGTAGACCTTGGCGGTCAGCGGCTTGTATTCGATGAGCTGGAACAGCTCGTTCTCGAACACGATCGAGCCCTCTGTGGTCGCGACGTTGCGGCCGATTTCGAACACGGTCTCGTCGGTCTGCGAGACGTGGCCCTGCCGCACGTCGTCGAGCAGGTGCTTGATGCCCTGCGCGATGCTCTCGCCCTTGGTCTCGAGCGCCTTGCGCTGCGCCTCGGGGTTCAGCGCGAGGTAGTTGCTCGGCGAGGCCATGTCGATCCACTGCTGCACCGCGAAGCGGATGCGCGCCTTGGTCTTGGCGTCGCCCTGCAGGCTGTCGGCCATCTGCATCAGCGTGCGGGCGTTCAGCAGGTACATCTGCGCGGTGTAGGCCGCGGCGGGGTTCTTGACCCAGTCAGGCGCGGCGAAGCGGCGGTCGCTCGGGGCCGCGGGCTTGGCCTGCAACGTCTGGTTCCAGAGTTCGGTGGCCTGTTGCACGTAGGCCTTCTGCAGTTCGGCCACCGCCGGGACCGGCATGCTCAGGCCCGACATTGACTTCCAGATCTCGCCGAACGTGTGGCCCAGGGCTTGCGCGTTGGCCGCAAGGTCGGTGGCGGACGCGGCCGCAGAATCAAGGGGGGTCTTCATGGGTCTCCTGGGCATGGCGGGGGCGCTTCGAGGGAGCGCTCACGAACCTGTTTTACGTGAGTCTGCCGGCTTTGTACATCCGCAGGCTATCCCTACTTGTATCGCATTATGACATTCAATTTCACAATCAGGCAGAAAATCGAGGCCCACGCGAGATGGTGCTGATCGCGATCGCCTGGGGCTACGTGGTGCTGATGGTGGCTGTGGTGGAGGCGACCAGCGCGCGCGGCACGCTGCTCGGCGCGCTCGTGACGGTGCTGCTGTACGGCGTGCTGCCGCTGGGCATCGTCGGCTACCTGGTGCTCAGCCCGGCGCGCAAGCGGGCGCGGCGCGCGGCCGAGGCGAGCGCCTCGCCGGCGGCGGTCGTCGATCCGGCCTCAACGGCCCCGGTCGTTGATCCAGCCTCAACGACCCCGGTCGTTGATCCAGATCAAGGCGGCCATCCGCCCCGTGACCCGGTCGCGCCGAAACGAGAAGAACCGTGACGAATCGCTGACCGTGCAGGCGTTGCCGCCGGTGATGTCGGCCACCCCGGCGGCACGGAGCCGGTCGCGTGCCAGCGCCGGCAGGTCCGCCAGCCACTTGCCCGGGCTGCTGGCGACGAAGCGCGGCGAGGCGCCCTCTTCCACCGTCACGCCGAACGCGGCCAGCACGTCGGGCCCGACCTCGAACCGCGCCGGCCCGATGCACGCGCCCAGCCACGCGCGCACGTCGCCGGGTTCGCAGTGCGCCGCCTGCGCGACCTGCGCCAGCGTGGCCTCGAGCACGCCAGCGGCCAAGCCCCGCCACCCCGCATGCGCCGCGCCGACCGCGCGACCGCCGGGCGCGGCGAACAGCACCGGCAGGCAATCGGCGACCTGAACCGCGCAGGCGATGCCGCGCTCGGTGGTGACCGCGGCATCGGCGCGATGCACCGGCGCGCCAGGCTCCGCATCCGCGCCCGTGAGGCGCGCCACCGTGGCCCCGTGAATCTGATCGAGCCAGACCGGCGCGACGCCGATCGCCGCCGAGACCACCCGCTGGTTGTGCGCGACGGCCAGGGGGTCGTCGCCGATGCCGTCACGCAGATTGAGGCTGTCGAACGGCGCGGCGCTGACACCGCCCTGCCGCGTGGTCATCAGCGCACCGACCTGGTCGACCGGCCACGGCGGGCGCAACCAGTCGGGGGGCATCGTCACGCGGTCGGGATCATCCGGATCTCGAGCGTGCCGACGCCTTCGAGGCTCGCCTTCAGCGTGTCGCCGACCTCCACCGCCGCGACGCCTTCGGGCGTGCCGGTGTAGATCAGGTCGCCGGGCTGCAACTCCCAGGCCTTCGACAGGTGCTCGATGATCTCCGGGACGCTCCAGATCAGCTTGCCCAGCGTGCTGGCTTGGCGCGGCTGGCCGTTGACGAGCAGCGCGATCTTCGTCTCGGGCGTCAGGCTGCATTCCTCCGCGCGGCGGATCGGGCCGATCGGCGCCGACTCGTCGAAGCCCTTGCCGATGCACCACGGCCGGCCCTGCTTCTTGGCATCATTCTGCAGATCGCGGCGGGTCATGTCCAGACCGATCGCGTAGCCCCACACGTGGTCGAGCGCGCTCGCCGCCGGGATGTCGCGCCCGCCCTTGCCGATGGCGACGACCAGCTCGAGCTCGTGGTGCAGGCTCTTCGTCAGGGTCGGGTAGTGCATCTCGCCCACCGTGCCTTCGGCGACCGGCAACACGGCGTCGGCGGGCTTCATGAAGAAGAACGGCGCCTCGCGGCCGCTGTGGCCCATCTCGATCGCGTGTTCCACGTAGTTGCGGCCCACGCAGTAGATGCGGTGCACCGGGAACAGCGCGCCGGCCGCTCCCCCTTGAACAGGAACCGTGGCGACAGCGACAGGATTGATAACAAATGTCATCTCATGAGGTCCGGTTGGTTGTCCATCTTCAGGTCGACCCAGCAGGCGCCGACAACGTGGAATGATGCCATGCAGCACGCCGATTCGCCGCGCCCCACGCCCTGTGCGACGGAGGCGCGCCGCTACACTCGCGCCCATGTTGATCACCCCGCACGGCATCAAGCACTGCAAGGTCTGCGGCGGCTCGACGGTCTACGTGGTGCCGGCGGACGACAACCGCGAGCGCGCCACCTGCACGGCGTGCCACACGGTGCACTACGAGAACCCGCTCAACGTGGTGGGCACCGTTCCGGCCTGGGGCGACCAGGTTCTGCTGTGCCGTCGCAACATCGAACCGCGCTTCGGCAAGTGGACGCTGCCGGCCGGCTTCATGGAGCTGGGCGAGACGCTCGAACAGGGCGCCGCCCGCGAGACGGTCGAGGAAGCCGGCGCGCATTTCGAGATGCTGGGCCTGTTCACGGTGCTCAGCGTCGTCCGCGTCGGCCAGGTGCACCTGTATTTCCGCGCGCGCCTGCTCGACACCGAGTTCGACCCCGGCCCCGAGACCATCGAGGCCCGCCTGTTCCGCGAGGACGAGATTCCCTGGGACGACCTCGCGTTCCGCACCGTGCGCGAGACGCTGAAGCACTACTTCGAAGACAAGCGGCTCGGCCGCTTCGATCTGCACTGTTCCGACATCGCCTGACGCCGCTCGGCCCCACCCGTTCCCTCATCCCTCGCGTCCATGACCACGACCGCGTCGCCGCGCCTGCGCGAAGATTTGATCCATGCCGACCCGCTGCTCGACGGCCTGGTCGAGATCTGCCGCCTCCACGGCCGCGCCGCGTCGCGCGCGACCCTGTCGGCCGGCATGCCGCTGGTCGACGGACGCATGACGCTGGAGCTCGCCGAGCGCTCCGCGGCGCGCGCCGGCATGTCGACCCGGCTGCAGCGCATCGCGCTCGACAAGATCGACCCGGCCACGCTCCCGGCCATCCTCGTGCTGCAGGGCGACCGCGCCTGCGTGATGCTGGGCTGGGACGAGACCGGCGCGAACGCCCGCGTGCTGCTGCCCGAGACCGGCCAGGGCAGCGTGGCGCTGCCGCGCGCCGAACTCGCGCAGCGCCACACCGGCGTGGTGCTGTTCGTGCGGCCGCACTTCCGCTTCGACAAGCGCACCGACGGCATGACCGACCGCGAGACGCCGCGCTCGCGCCACTGGTTCTGGGGCGCGCTGCTGCAACAGCGCTTCGTCTACCGCGACGTGCTCTGGGCCGCGCTGCTGATCAACCTGTTCGCGCTGGCGTTCCCGCTGTTCTCGATGAACGTGTACGACCGCGTGGTGCCGAACTACGCGCTCGAGACGCTCTGGGCACTCGCGATCGGCGTGGTCCTGGTGCTCGGCGCCGATCTCTCCATGCGGCTGCTGCGCAGCCATTTCGTCGACGAGGCGAGCGCGCGCGTCGATGTGCAGATCTCCGCCACGCTGATGGAGAAGGTGCTCGGCATGCGGCTCGAGCACCGCGCCGAATCGGTCGGCTCGTTCGCGGCGAGCCTGCGCGGCTTCGAGCAGGTGCGTGACTTCATCGCCTCGGGCACGGTGACGGCGCTGGTCGACCTGCCCTTCGCGCTGCTGTTCGTCGGCGTGATGCTGTGGATCTCGCCGTGGCTCGTGCTGCCGGTGGTGGTGGCGGGCCTGCTGATCCTGGCGATCGGCTGGGTCAGCCAGCAGCGGCTGCACGAGCTCGCGGAAACGACCTACCGCGCCGCCGCGATGCGCCACGCGACGCTGATCGAGAGCCTGACCGGCATCGAGACCATCAAGGCGCAAGGGGCCGAGAGCGTGGTCCAGACGCGCTGGGAGCGCGCCAACCTGTTCCTCGCCAAGACCGGCGTCAAGACGCGCGCGCTGTCGTCGCGCGCGATGTTCGCGACCAACACGCTGATCCAGCTGGTCTCGGTGAGCGTGGTGATCATCGGCGTCCACCTGATCGGCGCGCGCGAGCTGACGATGGGCGCGCTGATCGCCTGCAGCATGCTGGCCTCGCGCGCGCTCGCGCCGGCCGGGCAGATCATCGGGCTGATGATGCAGTACCAGGGTGCGCGCACCGCGCTCGAGAACCTCGACCGGGTGATGGACAAGCCGGTCGAGCGACCGGCCGGCCAGACCTTCATCGAACGCCCGACGCTGCGCGGCGAGATCGAGTTCCGCAACGTGCGCTTCGCTTACCCGGGCCGCACCGATGCCGCGCTCGACGGGCTGAGCTTCAAGATCGCGGCGGGCGAGAAGGTCGCGCTGATCGGTCGTGTCGGCTCCGGCAAGTCGACCATCCAGCGCCTCATCATGGGCCTGTACCAGCCGAGCGAAGGCGCGGTGATGCTCGACGGCATCGACCTGCGCCAGCTCGACCCGGCCGACGTGCGCCGCAACTGCGGCTATGTCTCGCAGGACGTCACGCTGTTCTACGGCTCGCTGCGCGAGAACATCGCCTTCGGCCTGCCGTACGCGCACGACACGGCAGTCGTGGCGGCGGCCGAGGTCGCCGGCATGAGCGATCTGGTGAACCGCCACCCGCGCGGCTTCGACATGGGCGTGGGCGAGCGCGGCGAGTCGCTGTCCGGCGGGCAGCGCCAGAGCGTCGGTCTGGCGCGCGCGGTGCTGCACAACGCGCCGATGCTGCTGCTCGACGAGCCCACCAGCGCGATGGACTTCTCCACCGAGGCGCAGATCACCACCCGCATCGGCGCGTTCGCGCGCGACAAGACCGTCGTGCTCGTCACCCATCGCACGTCCTTGCTGGCGATGGTCACGCGGGTGATCGTGATCGACGGCGGCAAGATCGTGGCTGATGGGCCGCGTGAACGCATCATGGAAGCGCTGCAGAGCGGGCGCGTGGCGAAGGCAGCATGAGCGACAAACCCATCACACCCCGACCTGCCGCAGCGCCGAAGGCCGGCCTACGTGGGCGCCTGACCGATGCGCTCGCCGCGTCGCCCGACACGCGCGACGCCGCGGGCTTCCGCGGCTTCGATCTCGAGGCGGGCGACCTGATGTCGCGCGAGAAGACGCAGCGCGCGCAGAAGATCGTGCGCGCCGCCGTCGCCGTGGTCGTGCTGCTGCTGGTCTGGGCCGCGCTCGCCAAGGTCGACGAGATCACCAAGGGCGACGCGCGCGTGATCTCCTCGCGCCAGTTGCAGCTGGTGCAGTCGCTCGACGGCGGCGTGGTCTCCGAGATCCTCGTCAAGGAAGGCCAGGTGGTCGAGAAGGACCAGCTGCTGCTGAAGATCGACGAGACGCGCGCCACCTCCGGCGTGCGCGAAAGCGCCGCGCAGGGCTTCGCGCTGCGTGCGCGCCAGGCCCGGCTGCGCGCGCTCGCCGAAGGCACCGCCTTCGCTGCGCCGCCCGCCAGCGATCTGCCCGACGAAAGCCGCATCGTCGAGGAAGAGCGGCGCCTGTACGAGACCCGGTTGTCCGAGCTGAACACCATGCTCTCGATCAACCAGCAGCAACTCCAGCAGCGCCAGCAGGAGCTGGGCGAGATGCGCTCGCGCAAGGCCTCGGCCGATCGCAGCCTGGACCTGGCGCAGCAGGAGCTGGCCAAGACACGCCCGCTGCTGGCCACCGGCGCCGTCTCGGAAGTCGACATCCTGCGCCTCGAAGGTGCCGTCTCGAAGGCCCGTGGCGACTCCGAACAGTCCACGTCCCAGATCGCGCGCGTGCAGGCCGCGATCGGCGAGGCGCAGCGCAAGACGCAGGAAACCGAGCTGACCTTCCGCAACGAGGCGCGCAAGGAAATGGCCGAGGTCATGGGCAAGCTCAACGCGCTGAACCAGGGCGCGGTGGCGCTGACGGACAAGGTCGACAAGTCCCAGATCCGCAGCCCCTTGCGCGGCCGCGTTCAGCGCCTGCTCGCCAACACGGTCGGCGGCGTGGTGCAGCCGGGCAAGGACATCGTCGAGATCGTGCCGCTCGACGACGTGCTGGTGCTCGAGGCCAAGGTGCTGCCGCGCGACATCGCGTTTATCCATCCCGGCCAGGCCGCGACCGTCAAGTTCACCGCCTACGATTTTTCGATCTACGGCGGGATGGACGCGGAGGTCGAGAACATCAGTCCCGACACGGTCGTCGACGAAAAAGGCAACGCGTTCTATCTGGTCCGCGTGCGCACCCACAAGGCCAGCTTCAGCGACAAGCTGCCCATCATCCCGGGCATGACGGCGGAAGTCGATGTGCTGACCGGCAGCAAGACGGTGATGTCGTACCTGCTCAAGCCCGTGCTCAAGGGCAAGGCCTACGCGCTGCGCGAACGTTGAATCGTTCGGTGTTCGTTCTTCGCTGAATTCGCGCGCATAAGGCAATCCTGAATCCGGCGATTCGGTGAATGGGTTCACGGCAAGCGCCGTGTCTGTGCACATAAGGAAGGTCGGCTGACATAGGCTCGCGTATCACTTGATTTCGCGTACGCCGCTGTCCCATGCCCACCATCGTTCAAACTTTCCAAGGTCGTGTCACCGGTCTGTGGGGCACGGCCCTCATGCGCGGCAAGGACGGCAGGATGCACCGGCTCGCGGTGGGCGATCTGGTGCAGCGCGGCGACGTGATCCTCACCTCTGCGGACGGCATCGTCCAGCTGAGCCCGGACGACGGCGAGGCGGTGGCCCGGCCCGAGGCCGCAGCGCCCGCGCCCGATCTCGAGCGCGTCATCAGCGGCCTGAACGAAACCGATCCGACCGGCGCCACCGCCGCCGGTCTGTTCGGCACCGACGGGGGTGGCGATCTGCTGCCCGGCCTGCGCGTCGCCCGCATCACCGAAGCGGTGACGCCCGCCAGCCTCACGCTGCCCGAGCGCGAACTCGCGCTGCGCCCCGAGCCGATCGGTGTCGCCGAGGAAGACCTGTCCGACCCGGCGATCGACGCCGATTCACGCACCATCCAGGCGACCGAAGAAGGCGCGCCGGTCCCGCTCGGCCTCGCACCGCCCACGGGGACCGGCCCCACGGCCACGATCCAGGTCACGCAACTGCCGGCGATCGGCGAGTTGCTGCGCGCGGACGGCACGCCCGTCACGGTCGGCAGCGTGCTGACCGTCGCCGAGCTCACCGGCCTGGTCTACGTGCCGCCGACCGACTACACCGCCGGAACACCGGTCGGCGTGTTCGGCTACACCGTCACCGACGGCGGCGTGACCGTGCCCGGCGGCGTCGTGATCGACCTCGCGCCGACCAACGACGCGCCGATCGGCAACCCGGACACCGCCTCGACGCCCGAGGACACCCCCGTCAGCGGCAACGTGCTGGTCAACGACACCGACATCGACGGCAACCCGCTGACGGTGACGCAGGTCACGATCGCCGGCGTCACGTACCCGGCCGGCACGCCCGCGCCGATCCTCGGCGTCGGCACGCTGACGATGAACCCGGACGGCGGCTACACCTTCGTGCCCGCGCCCAACTACAACGGCCCCGTGCCATCTGTGACCTACACGGTCAGCGACGGCAGCGTCACGACCACCTCGACGCTGACCATCACCGTCAGCCCGGTCAACGATGCGCCGGTCGCGATCGACGACCAGACCACGACGCCGATCAACACACCGGTCGTCAATTTCCCGGTGCTGCCGAACGACACCGATCCCGACGGCAACCCGCTCACCGTCACCAGCGCGGTGCCGGTCAACCCGGCGCAGGGCACCGTCACCGTCAACCCGGACGGCACGCTGAGCTTCACGCCGGCGACGAACGTCACCGGCCCGGTCGTCATCACCTACACCGTCACCGACGGCCAGGGCGGTACGAGCACCGCGACCGTCACCGTCGTCGTCGGCGCGAACACCGCGCCGACCGGGGCCGACAGCGTCCACACGATCGCCGAGGACAGCGCGTACACCGTGCAACTCGCCGACTTCGGCTACGCCGACAGCGACGCCAGCCAGATCTTCGCCAACGTCCGCATCGACACCCTGCCCGCCGTCGGCACGCTGCTGCTGAACGGCGTGGCCGTGGCCGCCGGCGCGCTGATCCCGGTCGCCGCTGTCACGGCCGGCCAGCTCGTGTTCGTACCCGTCGCCGATGCGAACGGCACGCCGTACGCCAACTTCACCTTCAGCGTGCAGGACAGCGCCGGCACCTTCGACGCCGCGCCCAATGCGCTGACGATCAACGTCACCCCGGTCAACGACACACCGGTCTCGGCGCCCGACACCGGCACCGCGCCCGAAGACACGCCGATCACCGGCAACGTGCTGACGAACGACACCGATGTCGACGCCACGCCGCTGCAGGTCAGCGAGTTCGTCGTCGGCGGCACGACCTACCCGGCCGGCACCCCCGCCACGCTGCCGGGCGTCGGCACGCTGGTGATCCAGCCCGACGGCAGCTACACCTTCACCCCGGTCGCCAACTACAACGGCCCCGTGCCGGTCGCGACCTACACCGCCACCGACGGCACCCTCACGTCCACTTCGACGCTGACGCTCACGGTCACGCCGGTCAACGATCCGCCGGTCGCGGTCGACGACGCCGTCACCACGCCGATCAACACGCCGGTGCTCAACGTCCCGGTGCTGCCGAACGACACCGATGTCGACGGCAACCCGCTGACCGTCACCGGCGCCGTGCTCACCAACCCGGCCCAGGGCACCGTCACGCTCAATCCGGACGGCACGCTGAACTTCACGCCGGCGACCGACGTCACCGGCCCGGTCGTCATCACCTACACGATCACCGATGGCCAGGGCGGCAGCTCCACCGCGACCGTCACCGTGACGGTCGGCGCCAACACGCCGCCCATCGGTGCCGACAGCGCGCACACGATCCCCGAAGACGGCTCGCACACGGTCAAGACCGCGGACTTCGGCTTCACCGACGCCGACGCCGGCCAGACCTTCGCCAACGTCCGCATCGACACCCTGCCCGCCGCCGGCACGCTGCTGCTGAACGGCGTGGCCGTGGCCGCCGGTGCGCTGATCCCGGTCGCCGCCATTGCCGCAGGCCAGCTCGTCTTCACGCCGGTCGCCGACGCGAACGGCGCGCCGTACGCCAACTTCACCTTCAGCGTGCAAGACAGCGCCGGCAGCTTCGATGCCGCGCCGAACACGCTGACGATCAGCGTCACACCCGTGCCGGACACGGCCGTCTTCGGCGGCGTGGCCATCGGTGCGACCGTCGAAGACACGACGCTGACCACGGGTGGCACCCTCACCGTCGTCGACCCTGACGCTGGCGAAGCTGCGTTCCAACCGCAGACCAACATCGTCGGTGCACACGGCACGTTCAGCATCGACGCCGCCGGCGTGTGGACTTACACGCTCGACAACGCCGACCCGGCCGTGCAGGCGCTCGGCGCCGGCCAGACGCTGCCGAACGAAGTCTTCACCGTTCAATCCATCGACGGCACGAGCTCGCAGGTCACCGTCACCATCACCGGCACCGACGACGCACCGGTCATCTCGTCGGGCGTGGGCGCCGTCACCGAGAACACCGCGCCGACCGTCAGCGGCACGCTGAGCGCAACCGACGTGGACAACCCGGCGCTGGCCTTCGTGCCTGCCACGATCAGCGGCGCTTATGGCTCGCTGGTTCTGCAGCCCAACGGCCAGTGGACTTACACGCTCGACGCTCGCGCCGAGCCGCTGTTGCAGGGCCAGGTCGTCACCGAGCCGATCACGGTCACGCTCAACGACGGCTCGACCACGACCGTCACGATCACGGTCACCGGCACCAATGACGCCGCGGTGATCGGCGGCGTCGCCACCGGCGCGACCATCGAGGACACGACGCTGACCACCGGCGGCACGCTGACCATCAGCGATGCCGATGTGGGCCAGTCCAGCTTCGTCGCTCAGAGCGTCATCGCCGGCGCCCACGGCACGTTCAGCATCGACCCCGCCGGCGTCTGGACCTACACGCTCGACAACGCCGACCCGGCCGTCCAAGCCCTCGGCGCAGGTCAGACGCTGCCTAACGAGGTCTTCACCGTCCAGTCCATCGACGGCACCACCTCGCAAGTCACCGTCACCATCACCGGCACCGACGACGCACCGGTCATCTCGTCGGGCGTTGGCGCCGTCACCGAGAACACCGCGCCGACCGTCAGCGGCACGCTGAGCGCAACCG